>NZ_JBHIWJ010000079.1:0-11122 GCF_041987595.1 Sphingobium sp.
CGCCATGGCGGCAATGTCTTCCGGCTCGCCAATAAATGGCGTGTTGAGCACCTCCAGAAACAGCCGATCCATCTCGGGCGTGGACCATTGCATCTTTGCCGGCGTCTGCGTTGGACCGGGTAAGATCGCATTGCTGCGGATGCCCCGCTTGCCATAGGTGGCGGCGATCGCCTGCACGAACCAGTTGAGCGCAGCTTTGGACGATCCATAGCTATAGGCTGTGATATCCCCGCCCATGGAACTGCCCGATGAGGTGGAGATGATCGACCCTGCGCCGCGCTCCAGCATGTGCGGAATGGCGAGCTTGCTCGCCAGAACGGCGCCCAATACATTCACTCTCAGATTGGCGAGGAAGATGTCGGGATCGAAGGCCAGGAAATCCATGTCGCGCATGGCGTGGTCCTGATTGACGTATAGCGCATTGTTGAACAGCACGTCGATGCGGCCGAAGTCGGCGATCGTCTGGCTGACCATCTTCTCCAGATCGGCCTGTTCGCCGACATCGACGGTCATCGCACGCGCCGATCCGCCGGCGTCGACAACGGCCTGCGCGGTCATCTCGGCAGCTTCGGCGCGAATATCCGCTACGATCACCGTCGCGCCTTCCCGCGCGAACATCAGCGCGCTGGCGCGTCCGATGCCGCTCCCGCTGCCGGTGATGATGCAAATCTTGTTGGCAAGGCGGGTCATTCTGCTTCCTCTCGCTTTTTAATTCATAACCGGCGGCGGCTGCACGTTGGTATCAGCGCAGATCATACTTCCTGATGGACAGAATCAGTAGGTAGGCACGGCTGCGCTGGGGATCGGCCTCGACACGGGCCGCGACCCGCTGCACCAGACTGGCCATCAGTGCGTCCCGATCACGGGACGCATCGACCCGCGCCAGGAAGTTGGGGCCGTTGGCCGCACCCATCATGGCTGCCCACAGCCGCCCCAGTTCGGCCGCATCGCCGGATCGCTGATAAGCATCCCAATAGGGATCAGGGGACGGGATCGCGGCGAGATGCTCCAGTTCCAGTTCGGGCACCAAGCCGGCATCGAAAGGCGCTTGTATCTGATCGGGCGAACGCCCCGCGGAGGGCGCCGTCATCCTTAGCGTCTCATCGGCGCTGAGCAGTCCTTCACCCTCCATGTCGACGATCGATTGCCAGAAATTTCCGGCCATCCATTCGAAGCCGTGGCTGTCGGGCCCCCTGCCCATGAACTGACAGATCAGGCGTCCTCCCGGCCGCAATTCGACAGCGCGCGCCTTCAGGAAGGCCAGCCAATCCTCCGCCAGCACGGCCTCGACGGCAGCACGCGCCTGCGCGGACCGACTGAAAATCGCCCAGCCATGATCCGCGACGTCGACCGGATTGCGGCTCATCCAGTGCAGCGCGTTGGAGGACCAGCCCAGATCGACGCTGCCGGGCGGCAATATCGCATCGAAATAGGATCGGCCGATCGCGGATGGAAAGACGCCCTGTCGGCCGTTCAGATAGCTGGCCGGATCCCGGTCCAACAGGCCGAACAGCGAGGTGAAATCGTTCGATGGCAGATCCGTATGCACGACCTGCACCGGCCTCCGCGCGTCGTGCGCGCGAACCAGATCGATAGCTGTCGCCATCGGCGCCATCGAATTGCGTCCTTGCGACGCGCCATAATCGACAATGGTTACGGGACCGACAGAACCGTCCCCAATGGCCCGCGCCGCCGCCTCCAGCAGGGGAAGCGCGGATTGCAGATTGGCCTGTTGCAGACCCGAATGGCGGTTGTAGAGCCCGTCCCCCGCCATGGCCGCGACAGCGGCGGGATCAGCCATAGAATGTCTCCGCGATGCGCTGCGTGTAGATCGCGCTTTTTTCGGGCGACAGGCCATAATGGGGGATCACCGGCGTAATCGCGTCGGCCAGGGCGGCGCGCCGCGCGACCCGGCTGCGCACCTCATCAACCGTTCCAACCACGGCGATGCTTTCCACCATTTCGTCGGAGCAGGCCGCCGCCATACCCGCCATGTCGCCCTGCGCGAAGGCGGCCTGGATCGCCGATGCCTCGCGGCCGAAACCGATTTCCTCGAAATAGCGCAGATATTGGGGTGACTGGCTGTAATAGGCCACGGTCCCTCGGCAATCCTCAATCGCCTCGCGCCTGTCGTCGGAAATCGCCGTGAATATCGAAATATTGAGCGAGAAGCCCTTGCGCGCCCGACCGGCCCGATCCAGCCCGGCCTTGATCTGGGCTGCCACTTCCCGCTCGATCCAGGCATCGTTCCACAGCGGGTGCCCGAGCAGCCCGTCGGCAATTTCCGCCGCCTGCGCGCAGGCCTTCTGAAACACCGCCGGCAGGACGATGGGAATGTCGCTGCGCACCGGCTTGTGCAGCAGGCGGAAGTGCGAAAGGTCGAGACGGTGATAGTCTCCCGCCAGTTCGGTCAGCTCGCCTGTATGCCCGCGGGCCACGACAGCGCGGATCATGCCCACGATCTCGCGCATATGGGCGAGCGGCTTGCCATAGGCGCTGCCGAATGATCCCTCGATCTGGCTCTGCGCGCTCGACCCCAGCCCCAGCACCATCCGGCCGTTGCTGATGAGGTCTAGGTCGATGGCGCTGCACGCGGTTTCCAGCGGACTGCGCACGAACGCCAGCGCGATGCCGGTCCCCAGCTTGATGCGCTGCGTGGCGGGCGCGACGGCGGCCAGCGTCGTGAAGGGCGCGCCGAACATTTGCGGCGCCCAGACCCCTTCCACGCCCGCCGCTTCATAACTCTGTGCCAGCGCCGACAGATTGGCCCCCGGCATCGGGACGATCTGCGCCCAGACAGCCTTGCGATCGGTCATAGCATCCCCCTTCAAAAGCCGCTTGTGTCGAAATAGTCGCGCCAGGCGACGATATGGGGGCCGTCCATTTCCAGGGCGCCCATCAGCCGCAGCGAGAGCATTTCCTGCCCATCCGGCCCATAGAAAATATCGCTGCGCTCGGTCAGAACGACATTGCCTGCCGCCGCCGCATGATGGACCATGACCGCGCAGCGTTCGAACGGAATCCGGCCCAGAAAGCCGTCGACGAACTGCCTCGCCTGATCGACCCCGACGGTTGTCGCCACGCCGACATTTTCCCAGCGCGTATCCGCCGTAAACCGGCGCTCCATGGCGGACAGCATGTCTTCGCGCGAGCCGCTGCTTTCCCGAAAAAACGCCAATACTTCGTCCAGTGGACCGGGCATGTCACCCCCTGCTCCTGTGTTGCGCCGGCATCATGGCGCGGGGAGTCCGCCTTCTGCCCTGCCGAAAGATAGCAGCCTTGTTTTGGCAGGGGGATCGGCACACCATCGGTCGGAAAGGTCATGCTGAGAATAGTATGTCCTCCCCATAACAGTGAATCGAGCGGCCAAATATCGGGCGTCGCCTATACTTCCCGGCAAAGCTGAGAGGAGTTTTCACTGATGAGCGCCGTTGACGAATTGATCGCCCTTGCCCGATCACCCGATCCGTTCCGGAATGCCCCGGACAATCTGGCCGAACTGCAACTGGAAGCGGCTCGCGAGCGCTTCGCGGAGCGGCGCCAGCAGATCAGGGTGCTCGACAAGCGGGCGAAAGAAGCCGGTATCGACAGCATCGACAGCCTGGCCGACCTCGTCCCGCTCCTGTTCGCCCACACCAATTATAAAAGCTATCCTGAGGCTTTTGTCGACAATGGCCAGTGGAAGCATATGAACATGTGGCTCGGCACGCTGAGCAGCTATCCGACGGACAATATCGACGTTGCGGATGTGCGCGACATTGACGAATGGCTGGACCGCGCCAAGGCGGCGGGCCACCATGTCTTCGCGTCGAGCGGGACGTCGGGCAAATCCTCCTTCCTCAACCAGTCGACGCAGGACCGCGACCTGTCGCTCGCCGCCTGTCTGGCGGCGGCCGACCTGTCGACACCGGCCTATGTGCCCGATCACGGCCGCTCGGTCTTCACCATGATGCCGCCGCGCGGCACCCACAAGATGATCGAATTCTGCAATGTCCATTTCCCGCGCTGGGCTGCGCCCGGCGAATTTCATCGCCTGAGCGACTATCCGATGCGCGCCTTCGACGCCATGCGCCCCGCGCAGCTGCGCCGCCTGCTGGCTGCCGGCAAGGTCGGTCCCGGCGAGATCGCCGCCTATGAGGCGGAAGTCGAGGCCCGCCAGCAGACGCGGGCAGGCGAGTTCGACGCATGGATGGACCTGCTTGTCAGCCGCCGGGATCGCCCGCTCTATATCGGCGTCATGTATGGCGTCGCCTGGCAGATGGTGCAGGCCCTGCGCGCGCGCGGAATCAAGGATGGCGATTTCCATCCCGACACGCTGATGAGCTTTGGCGGCGGTACCAAGGGAGCGGCTGTCCCGGCCGACTATAAGGAACAAATTATGGGCTTTTTCGGCGTCACGCCGGACCGCATCACCAGTTCCTATGCGATGGTCGAAATGAGCGGCTTCTGCGCCAAGATCCAGCCGACCGAATCCTATGCGGTGCCGCCATGGATCATCCCGCTCATCCTCGACAAGCCGGGCGAAAAGCTGCTGGGCACGACGAAGGATATTGGCCGGATCGAGGGGCGCATGGCGTTTTTCGACATATTGGCGGACGGCCGCTGGGGCGGCATCATTTCCGGCGACAAGGTGCAGGTGGAGTTCGGCTCCGGCCTGGAGGGCGTAAAAACACCGGTGGTTCACGCGATCGCCCGTTACGCCGATCTGGAGGAGGGTGAGGACAAGCTCAGCTGCGCCGGATCGATCGATTCCTATGTGCGCGGATCGATTACCGCACCCCAGCCGGTCGCGGCCTGAACGACAGGAGGCAGACATGCTGCATGAAATCATCGCCGATAATGACCGGCTGCTCGTTCCCCATGTGATCAAGGGCGTGGTCCAGCTCGACGCCGCCGTCGAGCACCGTTCGCGGGCCAGCGGCACGACGGTCATGACCCCTTCGATCGATCTGGACTCGTTGATCTGGCCGCGAAGCCAGCCCGGCCCCGCCTTCGACACGCCGCTTGCGGAGATCGTGGATTTCCTCGTCGAAGTCGGCAAGGCGCTCGATTTCGACCGGAACATCTATCTCCAGGAAGCCGCGGCCTATAATCTGCGCTGCAACACTCTTGGCGCGCGCATCCTGGAGAATTGCTACCGCGATATCGCCTGGTTCTTCACCCGCGAGGCGGTCGAGGCGGAAGCCGAACAGTCGCTGGGATCGCTCGACGTGCTGGATGGGTGGGCGCGGCGCGACATTCAGGGCACGGCCTTCGACATCCGCGCCTTCCCGCCGCGCATGGTGCATGTTCTGGCCGGCAACGCCCCGATCGTGCCGCCGGTCACGATTGTCCGAGGGGCGATCAGCAAGGGCGTCCACCTGCTCAAAATGCCGTCCAACGACATGTTCACGGCGACCGCCCTGCTGCGGACGATGGCGGATGTCGGCCCCAACCATCCGGTGACGCGCTCCTTCTCGGCAGCCTATTGGCGCGGCGGCGATGCCAACATCGAAAATCACATCCTGCGCTCGCAATATTTCGACAAGCTCGCCGTCTGGGGTGGCGAGGCGGCGGTACGCCACGCCATGCAATATGCCGCGCCGGGCTTCGAGATCATGTCCTTCGATCCCAAGGTCTCGATTTCGCTGATCGGCGGCGAAGCCTTTGACGACGTCCCCCTCGCGACCATTGCCGAACGGAGCGCGGCCGACATCATCGCCTTCAATCAGGATGCGTGCAGCTGCGCCCGTTTCCAGTTTGTTGAAGGATCGGGCGAGCAGGTCGACCGCTATTGCGAAGCGCTGGTGGAGGCGATGGGCAGGGATATCCGCTATGGCGCGGGACCCGACGGCCCGCTGCCGCCCGCCATGCTGATCGACGAACTGGACATGCTGGGCAATCTGGAACCGGTCTACCGCCTTTTCGGACGTCCCGACGGCCGGGGCATGGTCATCCGCTCCAGCGAACCGGTGTCGTTCAATCCGGGCGGCAAGCTCGTCAATGTCGTCGCGGTCGACCGGCTTGCCGACGCGATCCAGCATGTCACCGTCGCCACCCAGTCGGTCGGCGTCTATCCCCCCTCCCGCATTGCCGAGGTGCGCGATGGGCTTTCCTCGGCGGGCGCCCAGCGTATCGTCGGTCTCGGCAACATCAACAACGGAAAATTCGGCGGCCTGCCGCACGATGGGGGATGGCCGGTGCACAAGATGATGCACTGGGTCGTCACCGAAGCAGCGAAAGATTGAAAACGACCATGACACAGACGAACATTCAGACGCTGTCACTCGACAGCTATCGCCTGCTCGGCCGCTCGGGCCTGCGGGTTTCCCCGCTGGCGCTCGGTACCATGACCTTTGGCGAGGAATGGGGCGCGGACGAGCAGGAATCCCGCCGGATTTTCGACAGCTATGTCGACCAGGGCGGCAATTTCATCGACACGGCGGGCTATTATGCCGACGGCGCATCAGAAATACTGACCGGCAAGTTCGCGGAAGCCAAGCGCGAACGGCTGGTCCTGTCGACCAAATATTCGCTGACCCGATCGGTCGGCGATCCCAATGCCGCAGGCAACAGCCGCCGGAACATGATGCAGACGGTCGAAACCAGCCTCAAACGCCTGCGCACGGACCGGATCGATCTGCTCTTCCTGCACGCCTGGGACGATACGACGCCTGCGGATGAGATCATGCGCGCGTTCGACGACCTCGTGACGCAGGGCAAGATCCTGTATCTGGGCCTGTCGGATACGCCTGCCTGGCAGATGGCCCGGCTGCAAACCGTGGCGGAATTGCGGGGATGGTCCCAGTTGTCGGCCTTGCAGGTCGAATATAATCTGGTCGAGCGCACGGCGGAACGCGAACTCATCCCCGCCGCCAAGGCGCTGGGTATCGGCGTCATGCCCTGGTCGCCGCTGGCGAGCGGCATGCTGTCCGGCAAATATGCGACCGGCGGCAGCGCCCATGCCGGCGAGGCCGGCGGTCGCGGTGCCCTGCTCGAAGCGGCAGGCCGTGTTGACGCACGCGTGGTCACCATCGCCGACGCGGTGAAGGGCATCGCCGACGAGATGGGCGTCACCTCGGCTCAGGTGGCGATCGCCTGGACCCTCGCCAATCCGGCGGTCGTCTCGCCCCTGGTGGGCGCACGGACGATGCGGCAATATGAGGATAATGTCGCCGCGCTTGGCGTCACGCTGGAGTCCGCGCAATTGGAACGCTTGGATGCGTTGAGCCGCACGCCGCTCGGTTTTCCGCATGATTTCCTCGCCTCACCCTTCATCCGCCATGGACTGACGGGCGGCACGACCATCCAGCCACGCGCCTGATCAGGCAGCGCGGATCAGCCTTCCGGGACGCGCGCCAGTATCGGCGCCGTCCCGCCGGGTGATCACGCCGCTGACCATCGTGGCGCGATAGCCGGTGGCCTGCTGCGCCAGACGGCGCCCACCGCCGGGCAGGTCATGGACGACATGGGGGGCATGCAACCTCAGCGCGCCATGATCGATCAGGTTGATGTCGGCCTTCATCCCCGGCTTCAGCCGCCCCCTGTCCCGCAGCCCCAGGAAATCGGCGTTGTTCGCGCTCAGCGCCTTGACTGCCGCAGGGATCGTCAGTTGCTCGCCGGCCCGATCGCGGGTCCAGTAGGACAGCATCGTCGTCGGATAGCTGGCATCGCAGATGATGCCATAATGCGCGCCGCCATCACCCAGTCCGACGATGCTGTAGGGATCGCGCATCATTGCGAGCGCAGGGTCCAGCGACTTTTCCGCATAATTGGAAAAGGGCATCAGGATCAGCGCATGGCCCTCCTGCTCCAGCATCAGATCATAGACCAGTTCGACAGGACCGACGCCGCGCTTTGCGGCCAGCGCGGCGATGCTCCGGTCCGGTGAAGGTTCATAGTCCGGCTCGGCTCCGAGCGGATAGATATTGTCCCATGTGCGCAGCAAGCGATGCAGCGGCGTCGGCGTCTCATCCGGCTCCTCCGCGATCAGTCGCGCGCGGAAGGCGGGATCGCGCATGATGGCGACCTTTTCAGCCAGCGGTCGGTCCGCAATCGCACGATAGCTTGCACAATGGCTGAACGCGTTGGCAGACGTCGACAGGCCGCACATCGCACCCATCGGCCGGGGAAAAACCTGCGCCAGCACCGGCGCCGCGCTGGTGCGATTATGCTCGGCCAGCGCATCCATGGTGCGCCGCCAGCCCTGCGGATCGGTCGACCATTGGGCGAGCGAATAGGTCAGCGGACGCCCCGAGGCGCTGGTCATGCGCTTCATCAGGTCGAGATCGCTGGCCCAGTCGGCGGTATCGAGATTCGGGATCATCTGAAGCACGCCGCGCCCCGCATCACCCACCGATCGGGCGATCGCCACCAGTTCATCGCTTTCCGCCTGAAAGGACGGGATGAAAGCGCCATCGCCGCGCCGATGCACCAGCGAACGCGATGTCGCGAAACCAAGCGCGCCGGCCGCCATCCCCTCCGCCACGAGCTGCGCCATCCGCGCGACATCCGCCGCGGTCGCCGGCTCGCGGTCCAGCCCGCGCTGGCCCATCGCATAGACCCGCAGGGGCGAATGGGGAATATAGGCACCCACATCCGCGTCCCAGGCGCGCGCCTCGAGCGATCGCAGATAATCCGGGAAGCTCTCCCAATTCCAGGGCAGGCCCTTCGCCATCACCGCTTCGGGAATGTCCTCCACGCCCTCCATGACATTGACCAGCGCCTCGCGGTCCTCCGGCCGGCACGGCGCGAAACCGACGCCGCAATTGCCGATGACGACGGTGGTGACGCCATGTTCGGCGGAAGGCACCAGACTGTCCGACCAGGTGACCTGCCCGTCATAATGGGTATGAACATCGACGAAGCCGGGCGTGACAAGGAGGCCACGGGCATCGATCTCCTCGCGGCCTTGACCGACATCAGCACCGATCGCCGCTATACGGCCGTCGGCAATGGCGATGTCCGCCTCGAACGGATCGCCGCCTTGCCCGTCGACGATCGTTCCGCCCCGGATCACCAGATCAGCTTCCACCATGTCCTTGGCTCCCCTCAGCCTGCCAGCGCGGCCAGCATCTCGCCGGATGCCTGTTCTTCGGTCACCCACTTCAGCATGCGGCGCACCGGCTCGATCGCATCCTGCCTTTCCATATTATGCTGCATCGTCGCCGCTCCGCCCAGCGACACGATCCGCTGCGCGCCCTGGAAAGCGAGGCGGTCGCGCAGCTCATCCTTGAGGCTTTCGGGAAAGATGCCGATCGTCTGGGTATAGGCGTTGACTGCGCTGACGGCCGTTTCCCTGCTGTCGATGGGCACGATATTGCCCACCCGGCAGGCGAGCGTGCGGGAAAAGTCGACCGGATAATCCTCCTGGCTGACGATCACCGCGCCCTCGTTGGTCCGACCGCCGAAGATGCGATAATCTTCGTCATTGAGGCGGATGCCGTCGATCTCGGCCTTGAGCGCGCCGTCGAATGCCTTGTGCGGCGTGCTCAGATGATCGGGCAGACGCTGGAGTGCATCGAAGGTCATCTGCCCCAGCCGATTGGCGCGCTCCAGCCCGGCTTCGTCCGTGCCGCATTCGACATAGATGACGCGCGCGGACACGCAGCCTTCCTGATTCTGCGCGCCGATGTCGAGCGCCAGACGGCGCGCCACCTGACCCAGCGTCGCTTCATCGGCGAAGGCTTCGCGACCGATGATCGTTCCCGACAGCTTGGGGTCCTGGGTGATGAGGTCGATGCCCGGTTGCAGATAGCGGGTGATATGCTTGACCGAATCGAACCCACCCCAGGCGACGATCTTTTCGATGCCACGCGGATCATAAATCGCCGATTCCACCTGATCGTCGCCGCCCTTCCAATAGGCGACGGAGACATGTTTCGACAGCGGATGGTCAGGGTCCATCTCGACCATGGTTCGCACCAGCGCGGCCGCCGTCAGCGGATCGTTGGACGGCAGCTTGATGATCGCGTCCGATCGGGTCAGCGCATTGCGGATCACCGTCAGGATCGACACGATGGGCGCATTGCCGGCAATGACATGCACGGTCCGCGCACCGAAAGCGCGCGTGCGGGCGGTCAGGCCCGGAAATCTGCCAGCCCCCTGATCCACCCAACCTTCCAGATAGTCGACGCCGCAGGAGCGCTCCATCATCCGCCGCATTTCGGTGCGATCGAAGGCGGCGCCGATATGCTGGAAGTGGACGCGCAATATGCTCTCCGACAGGCCGGAGGTCAGGCAGGACAGGCGAAACGCTTCCTGCAAATGCCGGTTCTGCCCGAAATCCAGCCGCTCCCCCAGGGCGACGAGGAAATCCAGTATCTCATCGAAGCTGAGCGAATAAAGGTCGGCCATGGCCGAGGGGGTGCGCAGGGGCAGGCGCGCGACATGCTTGGCGATGTCGGGCGCCGAGAAGCTGACGCCACCCCGGCGGCCGCCATAATCGACTTCAGCATCATCGATAATCTGCCCCCGGATGATCAGAGGAACGCGGAATTGATCAGTCATGGCTCTACTCACATCGACAGTTCGGCAAGAAATTCGAGGGCGCGATCATGCGCTTCGGGGGCGCCGGCGCAGACGATGCGATCATCGCCGCCTTCCTTCTCGCTGTAGCGGCGAACCGGCGGAATGACGTGCGGCCCGGTGCGGCCACAGGCGCAGGGTTTTTCCCAGCCCGCCAGCGTGATCTCATCCCCCGTCACCAGCCCGGCCCAATAGGTGTTGGGCATCAGGTCGAACGAGGCGAAGCGGCCGGTCAGGCCGTCCTTGCGCGGCAAAGGCTTGCCGGTCGCTGGGTCGAGCAGGAACGGGATCTGGATCGGCGGGATGTGATAATGGCCATGCTCGCACATCATCGACAGACCCATCTGTTCGGACGTGGCGTACATTTCATAGATGGTATCGAAACCCAGAAACTCGAGTACGCGCTCGCGCCAGTCGTCGGGCAGTTCCTTGCCCTTCTTGCCACCGCCGGTCAGCAGCACGCTGCCCTTGCCGAAGACATTCTTGAGTCCGCGCTTCAGCCCCTCCTCCGCCCAGTCGTAGAGGATGGCCCACATCGCCGTCACATAGACGTCGCGCCCGCCGAAGCGCCGCTGCGCCTCGCTGAAGAAATGCTTGAGGTCGTCGGGCCGGCGGC
>NZ_JBHIWJ010000079.1:11521-18508 GCF_041987595.1 Sphingobium sp.
TTTGCGCGTCGAGCAGGTCGATCCAGTCGTCGATCGTCTCGATACCGCTGGCATCGACGTGGGAAATGTCGCTGGTCGTCAGGCCCGCGAGCCATTTGGTCAGCTTGTCGAAACGGCTCCGTTCCAGATAGCTGATCGGATAGGATTTGTAGACGGTGTGCGGAAACAGAAGCGGCGCCAGATCGTCGATCGTTTCGATCGCGTCGATGCCCTGCTCGCGCGCCAGCTTGTCCAGCACTGACAGGCCGGGCCGCAATTCGGCAAAGCGCTTGCGAGCGCCGTCCAGATGCAGCCGGTCGATCTCCTCGCGACTGAGCGTGAAGGCTTGCGCATAGGGCGCATCGTGAAAGCTGGTGGGATCGGCGATCAGTCGATCGAGATAGCTGCTCATAAGAAAATCCGTCCTTCTTGATGGGACGGATTGTGGCGGGGGCGAGGCGTTCGCCGCAATGCCGATGCCTACAGCCGGAACGCCCAAACATCGTCAGGCGGACATGAAGCGCGATGCTTCACATCATATCGGATCGGCGATCCAACGCAGAACTGGTTCAGCGCAATGCGCCACGCTCTTCGCGAAATTCGCGGGGGGTCATGCCGGTCGCCTTCCGGAACGCCGCCGAGAAAGCGGCAGCGCTTTGGAAGCCGCATTTGCCGGCGATCACCTTGATCATCGCCTCGTCACGGATAAGCAGGTCTTGCGCACGCGCGATCCGGCGGCTGGCGATATAGTCGGTCAAAGTGATGCCAGTGGTGGCCCGGAAAGTCCGGATCAAGTGACGCGGGCTGGTGCGGATTTCGGCGGCCAGATCGGCCACCGAAAGCATTTCGGCCAGATCGGCCTCTATTTTATCCTTGATGCGACGCAAGCGCCAGCCGGGCATCTGTCCATGTGCGCTGCGGTCATCATATTGGGCTTGGCGAAAATGCCGGCACAGTTCGACGACGAGCATCAACGCCATGCTTTCGAGCAATATATCCTGTCCAAAGCCTGGATTGCGCAATTCCTCCACCAAACGGGCAAGCCCCTGACGCACCCGACCGATCTGAACATCATGACATGCAGCCAGATCGGCGACGCTGTCATCCTCGAACAGTTGCATCGCCCGGTCGTTTTCAAATGTCAGACACAGCAGGCTGTGTTCGCCCGGTTCGCTTAGGGTCGCAAATGCACCACCCTTGGGCCGGAAGACGACATCGCCTGGCGGATCTGCCAGTTGGCGTTCGTTGTTGAAGAAACGAGCAGTGGGGCAGCGCGGGCCGATGGAAAAATCCAGATAGTAGGAATCAGGTTGAAAAACCGATCGGCTGCTCTGGGTCCATCCGAAGTGACGGATATCAGCGAAAATGCCGTTCGTATGGAACCGCCGTTCGACATGGAAATGCGACGCAGTGTGCGGGGCACAGAGCGGCAGACCAAGGTCGGCTTCATGTCGCATCCTCAACCTCCTCGCCATCGATCGAATCTTGGCTCGATCCTAAAGCGCAGGACCATTATTTCCCTGTAGATCGCGAATGGCAAGTCAGTGCCGATCATGATCATGCACATCGGCGACCACCCATCGGCTTGCCAATGCAAACAGGCCGGCGGCCAGGATGAAGAAGCAGGATCCCAGGCTGAGCGACAGGCGCAGCCCCTGTGCGCTTGCCGCCTCGCAGGCCGCGACAGCCTGCTTGGCGCATTCGGCCAGGCTGAGGCCTGCCGACACCCGCGCACTTTCCCCCAATATATCGCTGGCAAGGCCGATCAGCGGCGGGCCCAATCCATAGCCCAATATGGAACTGGTAGCGATAATCACGGCGGAGGCCATGGCGCGCATATGCGGCGGCGCCACATCCTGTCCGTGCGCATACATGGCGGGCATGTAGAAATGCTGCCCCATGGATCCGAGCACCATCAACGCCACCGCAAGACCAACCGTAGGAATTTGAAAAGCGGCGGCATATAGCGCGCCGCACCAGAGCAAGCCGAAGGAGGGCAGCCATGCCTTGATTCGCGGGTAGCGACGCGCACCCAGGTCCATCATCGGGCCGCCCAACAGCGTGAAGACGATGCCGACGCCACCGATCACAAGCCCCATCAGCGCCGACGCATTGGCCAGGGACAGGCCGTGCCCGCGCATGAGGAAGGACACCATATATTGTTGATTGGCATAGCTGCCTATCCCGGCGACGCCCCCCGCGACGGCCACCAGAGCAAAGCTGCGCCGGGCCAGCAACTGGCGGACTGTGTCGATGAAAGACGCGGCATGATGCGATCGGGGCTGGCTGCGCGGCGGTTCCGTTACGGTGGCGCGGAACAGCAGAGCCATGACGATGCCGGCCATTCCGCAGATGAGGAAAGCCGTGCGCCAACCATAAGCGGCTATCAAAGCGCCCCCGCCCACCGCTGCGACGATGGCGCCGAAGGGGCCGGCGACGGCGAAGATGGCGATGGCGGTCGTTCGACGTTGCGCGGGGAATGCGTCGGAGATGAGCGAATGCGAGGCCGGCGTGCATCCTGCTTCGCCAATGCTGACGGCGGCTCGCCCGACGAGCATCTGGACGAAATTGGCTGCAATTCCGCAAAAGGCCGTCATGGCGCTCCACAATGTCAGCGAAATGGCGATGATCCCCACCCGGCGACCGCGGTCCGCCGCGCGCGCGATCGGGAAACTGAAGACCGTGTAGAGTATGGCGAATGCGGGTCCGCCAATCAGGCCCAGCTGAAAATCGCTGAGATGGAGATCGACCTTGATCATTTCCTGGGCGACCGAGAAGAGCAGTCGATCAATATAGTTGAGGCAGTTGAGCAGAAATAGCGCGACAATCGCCCACGATAACAGTGATCGCCCGTCGGCGGAAAGCGATGCGTCGTCCGGCATCGGTTGCGGACCTGCATCCACTATTGACGGATTGTGCATCACTCATCCTATTTCATTCTTGTCGACTGTGACGAAGGCTATGCCAACACCGCACCCTATGCCTCCGCCACGACTATCGCCGGGACGACAGATGTCGCACCGGAGACATATTCCTTCCCATATGGCTCCCCGTCGATTTCCCGGATAGTGCGCAAAACACAGGCAAAGGGGGGATTTACGATGATCGCAGTCCGCGCGCCCGCCATGTCGATCTGCGGGCCGCCGCTTGGCAAAGTCGCGCCACGCAGGACCGCATCATGATCCAGTCGATCGGCATCTTACAGGCAGCGACGCCGTTTCCCGCCATATCGCTTCCCGCAATATTCGCCCAGATCGCGCATATCCTTCGCCGCAGCTGCAGCCAAGTGTTGCTCGCAGGGAAATTCCTTTTCACGCGCCTCGACGCGCTCGCACAATTCCTCGATATCGCATCGTGAAAGAATGTTCTTTTCACGCAAATAGCAGACCAGGCTCTGCAATATGATCAAAGCCTTGTCGCCGCTCTCTACCGATTGACTGATATCCATTTTTCGATCCTGGACCTTGAAATACGGCATAACTGCCCGTCTCTCGACTAGGCAGTTATGCAGCAAATCAGCGACGCAACCCCTGACGAAAGATAGGATCGTTCAAACAGGCCGGGTCAGGCCCATGGGTGAAGTGGACGACGCCACCTCACCCATCCCCCTGTGTCAGAAGCGATAGGAAACCGTTGCGCCCCATGTGCGCGGCGCTGCGGTAAAGCCGATCGCGGTGCCGAAGGTGCCATACCCATTGAATATGGCGTTGTAATATTTCTCCTGTGTCAGGTTGCGGCCCCAAAGGGTGAACTCCATTCCGCTGTCGAGCTTGAAATTCACGCTTCCGTTCAACACACCATAGGCCTTGAGCCGACTGAAGCTGTTCTGCGTATCGATGAAGCTGATCGCCGCCGCACGTTCCGCCGGGTCGTTGACGCCGTCGTTGAGCGCTGGCGTCGTCAAATCCGCGGTGGCATAGTCCTGGTAGACGGCAGATGTGTAGGCATAGTCGGCATGTAGCGCGATTTCGCCCCCTTTGACCGGGAAGCGCTGCGTTGCGCCGATATTCCATGTCCATCGCGGCGCGCGCGGAACGATCTCGCCGCTCCGATCCACCGTGCCGCCCAGGCCCGCCGCGGTGAATGATCCCGCAGCATATTTCGCTTTCAGCCAGGACAAGGCGCCACTTAATTCCATGCCCTGCCACGGAATGAGCGTGCCTTCAAACTCGACACCATAAGCCTTCACATCGCCTGCATTCTGAACGAACTGGGTCAGATTGGCGCCAACCAGCGCATTGACGACATTCTGGGCGCCGTTTCGCCAAATATAGAAGCCCGCGAAATTGGTCCGCAGATGACGATCGAAGAAGTCGCCCTTGAAGCCGATCTCGGCGTCCTTCACCTTTTCCGGCGCAAAGGAACTCGCGTCGGGCGGGGTCGGGCGCGAATTGAGACCGCCAGCCAGTGCTGCGCCACCCGTCTTTGCATAGATGAGCTTGCCGTCGCCCAACTCATAGTCGATGCTGGCGAGCCAGGCGGGATAATCAAATTTAGCAGTGACGGGATCAACGCAATCGGGACCGGGGGCGACCAAATTCGCATTGGCCCCCACGGCGCATAGTCCCGTAGCGGGCAGTGTGACCAACTGGCCGTTGGAGAGAAACGAACCAGAAAAGCCAGGAATTCCGCCGATATAACCCATGCGGTTGATCGAGCGCTTGTCCCAGGTATAGCGGAATCCGCCGGTCGCGCGCAGCCGTTCGGTCAGGCTGTAGTTGACCTGCGCGAACAAAGCCTTCGATTCCGACTTGTACGTGGCCAGGTTGGTATTGGCCGGGGCAAGGTTGAAGCCGAAATCGGTATCTTGGAATACGAGCGACTGGGACTGCTCATCGCCTGTTTCCTTGAAATAGAAACCGCCGAAAATGAATTCCAATTTCCCGAGATTGCCGGAGAATTGCAGTTCCTCGCTACGCTGCTTTTGTGAATAGTCGCTCGCATAGGATGCGATCTTGGCAGGCGTGCCGTCAAGATCGGTACCATCCCCGGTGTCCGCCTCGCGATAGGCCGTTATCGATTTGATCTTAACATCGCCCAGATCATATTCGATCGTCGCACGGACGCCCCATGTCTTGTTATAATTATAGGGCGTATCGATGTTGGCATTGCCCGTGTTGGGATCATTATAAGTTCTATAGAAGCGGCTCTTACTCTGGAGGAAGCTGGCAATGTCGAATTGGCCGGAATAGAGTGCCAATGCCGGTCCTGTCGGGTTGATGCCGCGTAGGGCGACATTATTGTACGTATCCTTGATGTTGGCATAGTCGGCCGACAGGGATATGGTCATCGGGATCGCCGACGGCTCCCAGTTCAGCGTGCCACGGGCCGCGATGTCGTGATCGATACGAGCCGCATCAACCCCTCTTATGGGGTTGTCGCCAAAGCCCTTGCCCCTCTCGCCATAGCGCCCCGCCAAGCGCAGGGACAATTCGTCGCCCGAAATCGGCAGGGTCAGCGAGGATTCGATCGACCAGCTTTCATAGTTGCCGATACGACCCGTGACATAGCCGCCGAAATTGCCGTCTGGCTGCACGGTCGTCATGTTCAGAGCGCCACCCGTCGTATTGCGTCCGAACAAGGTTCCCTGGGTTCCGCGCAAGACCTCGACCGAAGCCAGATCGAGGAGCCCGAGATTTCCGGCGATGGGTCGCCCATAGTAGACGCCATCGACATAAATGCCGACGGCAGGATCGGAGAATGAATTGGGGCTATTTTGCGCATTGCCGCGGATGGCGAGATATATGAGCGATGCGTTGCCGGTACCGCCGGATTGCACCGACAAACCCGGCGCCGCGCGGCCCACATCCGCCACTTCGACAATCTGCCGTTCAAGCAGCGCGGTCGGATCGAGCGCCGTGACCGCCACGGGTACAGTCTGAAGGTTTTCCGACGTGCGGCGAGCCGTCACGATGATATCGCGAACACCGCTATTGTCATCACTGCTCGCACTTTGCTCGACTGCTTCTGCCGCATGGCTTGCGCCACCGACACCCAATGCCGTGCCAGCCAGCAAGATTGCGCGAAATATTTTGATCATGCCATCCCCTCCACTATTAATATTATTAAATAACGGAATTTGCTTTTGTTATTATAATTTCCGATATTATTTTTGTTTACAAATTTAATAGAAGAAATACTATATATACACGATATATTTCTCAACCAATACCGCAAATATGATCTTAATTACTAGATCATAACGATATCAGGCAGCATATTAAACACCCTCCTGCTTTACAGTTTCCGGGCATTTCTACTTGCCAATTTTATCGTTTCATGCGGGGAAAACACATATCGTTGGATAGGCATCCTAATCCGGGGGGCCACGCTTTTATCCCCGTAGCAAAGGCTCCATCGGCACCAGAACAAGATGATCGACAGGCGCATCGGGACCCGCGATCACCAGGCACTGCCGCAGCATCCGTCGATGGAAAAAGCGCGTCAGGGCAGCGTCATCGGCAGACGCGTTCTTTTCGATGAAGCGCATTAATGCGGCCTCCCCCTCGGCTGCATCGGCATAGCCCGTACCCAGTAGCGCCTCGATATCCTTGCCATCCTCTTCTCGCAGCCAATCGCGGTAGCGCAACTGGTTGCGGAGATAGTGAGGGATCGAGGCAAGGATATTGCGTTGCCAGTTCTGTAGCGAGCCGCTTTCGGGCAGGCGTTCGATCTCCGCCTGCAATTTATCAAGTGCCAGATCATTCTGGTCGACGGCAGCAGGCGGCGGAAGCGCAATGGGGTCGAGCGCCACATCCAATATCTCGGCCAACGCTTCCACGCATCGCCGCCCGATCATCGACACCTGTACCGCTGCCTCGACCCAGTCGCCGCCGCGCCCCTTTTCGTACATCCCGAACAGTGGACCGTAAATGGCTTCGGCCAGGAAGGACACGGTATGATAGGCGATCGCGTCAAAATCGAGCGGCACGCCGATCGCCGTTTCATAATGGCGGAACAGGGCGGCGACGTCGCCCATATTCTCGATCGGGTGACGGCCCCTGAAAC
>NZ_JBHIWJ010000080.1:0-18297 GCF_041987595.1 Sphingobium sp.
AGCCAGCGGTGGTTGACGAAGTGCTGGCCCGACTTGCGGGCAGCTTCAGCGATCGGATCCTGCGCCTGGCGCTTGGTGCCGACGAACAGCACCTTGCCGCCGGCGGCGACGGTCGCCGACACGAAGTCGAGCGCGCGGCCGAACAGCGGCACGGTCTGCGACAGGTCCAGGATGTGGATGCCGTTGCGCTCGCCGAAGATGTACGGCTTCATGCGCGGGTTCCAGCGGTGGGTCTGGTGGCCGAAGTGGGCGCCGGCCTCGATCAATTGGTGCATGGTGACGACAGGTGCCGCCATAATCATTCTCCTTCCGGTTACACCTCTGGGAATCAGGAACTGAAGCGTCGCGCCGCAGCACCGGATATGTCGATTCCCATGTGGAATGGGCGCGCCTTTAGCCCCGTCGGAATGTCAATGCAAGGGGTTGACTCTCCATTCCGGATGGAACATAAAGAGAACATCGGGAACAAATGACGGTTTTCCGCCGTTTGCCTGCCTATAGTGGACCAAGCCGTGCAAATGGCAAGACAGAAAGTGAATGTCTCATGTTCGCACTGATCGCAGCACTGGTTTTCATTGGGTCGTTTCTGCTCGCCGCAGGAACCATCATCGGGATGCTCCTGGCCTATCATGACAAGATGGCAGCAGCCCTGACCTTCGAACCAATTCCACGGGAGGCGCCTGTCTATCGCCTGCGCGTCAGCAGACGCCGCGCTGCTCCTGCGACGAAAAAGGCCGAACCGGCCTTCAGGGCGGCGCCCCTCGCCGCCTGATCGTCAGGCTTGCGGGTCAGACCGCTGCCGGCGCACCTTGAGATAGGATATTATGCCAAAGGGAATGGTCACCAGATAGACGGCGCAGATGAATAGCAGCGTCAGCCAGGGATCGGTGATAAGCAAGGCAGCCAGCAACCCTGCAAAGGCAATTGCCTCCAGCCTGATCCGCTTGCGCAGCCGCAGCGCCGACCAACTGTAAGTCGCAATGTTGGATATCATCAGGAACGCCGTAAAGGCAGTCCAGGGTGCGACCACATACCATTGACGGAACAGTTCCTCGCCCGTCACCAGCCACAGATAGAGCGGCACAAAGGCGAGGCCTGCCCCCGCCGGCGCAGGCACGCCCGTCAGGAATCCGGCGGATTTATGCGGCTGGATATCGGCGTCGATGTTCGCGTTGAAACGCGCCAGGCGCAACGCGCACGACAGGGCATGGGCAAGCGCGAAGATCCAGCCGAATTTCGGCATGGCATGCAGCGACCATAAATAGAGGATCAGAGCGGGCGCCACACCAAAGGCAATGGAATCGGACAGGGAGTCGAGTTCGGCCCCGAACCGGCTTTCACCACGCAGCAATCGCGCAATCCGGCCGTCCAGCCCGTCCAATATGCCCGCGATGATGATGAGCGTCACCGCCCATTCCCATCGCCCGGCAATGGCATAGCGCACTCCCGTCAGACCACAGCACAGCGCCATGGCCGTCACGGCATTGGGCGCCACCATCCGCAGGGTGATCCCCCGGCGCAGGCCTCGCGGAATGGCGCGCCGCTGCCTCACTGCTGAATGCCCGAAATCACGCGCATGTCACCCATCTGACCAAGGATCGTCTCGCCCGCGACCGTGCGCTGGCCGAGCACCACGCGCGGCGCGGTCCCGGCGGGCAGATAGACGTCCACCCGGCTGCCGAAGCGGATCAGACCGATGCGCTGCCCTGCCGCAACCATGTCGCCCGGCTTCACGAAGGGCACGATCCGCCGCGCCACAAGGCCTGCAATCTGGGTAAAGCCGATGCGAACGCCGTCATGGCGCTCGACCAATATGTGCTGGCGCTCATTGTCCTCGCTCGCCTTGTCGAGATCGGCGTTGAGGAACTTGCCCGATATATAGACGACCGACTTCACCGTGCCGCCGATCGGGGTGCGGTTGATATGCACGTCGAACACGCTCATGAATATCGAAACGCGGATCATCGGCTGATCGCCCAGACCATCCGGTCCCGCCATCTCCCGCGGCGGCGGAACGCGCTGGATCAGCGTCACCAGCCCGTCGGCGGGCGCGACGATGGCCCGCTCGTCCTGGGGCACGGCGCGCACCGGATCGCGGAAAAAGGCAAAGACCCAGATCGACACCATCACCATCAGCCAGCCGGGAATTTCCCAGCCGACCAGAAACAGCACGGCGGTGATCGCCACCGCGATCAGACCGAATTTCATCCCTTCCGGGTGAACGGAGGGGAAGCGCCATTTCACATTGCCGCCCAGCGCGACGGTCAGTTCGTCATTTTCCATGCTCATGGTCTTTAGGGACAGTCTGTTAGAGTGACAACGTCCGATGGCATCGGAAGACCCATGAAATGATCCTGCCTCGCAAACGCCATTGACAGGTTGAATAGTGCCGCCGCTTTCCCTAGGGCGATGCCAAATTCCACCCGAACGAAGAAGGCGAATAGGCGCTATGGCAAAGATCAAGGTGAAAAACCCCGTCGTGGAGATCGACGGCGACGAAATGACCCGGATCATCTGGGAATGGATTCGCGAGCGCCTCATTCTCCCCTATCTCGACATCGACCTCAAATATTATGACCTCTCCGTCGAGAAGCGCGACGAGACAAACGACCAGATCACCATCGATTCCGCCAATGCGATCAAGCAGTATGGCGTCGGCGTGAAGTGCGCCACCATCACCCCCGACGAAGCCCGCGTCGAAGAGTTCAACCTCAAGGAAATGTGGAAGTCGCCCAACGGCACGATCCGCAACATCCTGGGCGGCGTGGTGTTCCGCGAACCGATCGTCATCTCCAACGTGCCGCGCCTGATCCCCGGCTGGACCAAGCCGATCGTCGTGGGCCGTCACGCTTTCGGCGACCAGTATCGCGCAACCGACTTCAAGGTGCCCGGCGCCGGCAAGCTGCGCCTCGTCTTCGAAGGCGAGAATGGCGAGACGATCGACCGCGAAGTGTTCAATTTCCCCGGTTCGGGCGTCGCCATGGCGATGTACAATCTGGACGACTCGATCCGCGATTTCGCCCGCGCATCGTTCAACTATGGCCTGAACCTGAAGTGGCCGGTCTATCTCTCGACCAAGAACACCATCCTCAAGGCCTATGACGGCCGCTTCAAGGACCTGTTCCAGGAAGTGTTCGAAACCGAAGGCTTCGCGGAGAAGTTCAAGGATGCCGGCATCGTCTATGAGCACCGTCTGATCGACGACATGGTCGCTTCGGCGCTCAAGTGGAGCGGCGAGTTCGTCTGGGCGTGCAAGAATTATGACGGCGACGTTCAGTCGGATCAGGTCGCGCAGGGCTTCGGCTCGCTCGGACTCATGACCTCGGTCCTGCTCTCGCCCGACGGCAAGACCGTCGAAGCGGAAGCGGCGCACGGCACCGTCACCCGTCACTATCGCCAGCACCAGCAGGGCAAGGCGACCTCGACCAACCCGATCGCCTCGATCTTCGCCTGGACCGGCGGTCTCAAGTTCCGCGGCAAGTTCGACGAGACGCCGGACGTCGTCCGTTTCGCCGAAACGCTGGAGAAGGTCTGCATCCAGACCGTCGAAAGCGGCGCGATGACCAAGGACCTCGCCCTGCTGATCGGCCCGGATCAGGCCTGGATGACCACGGAGCAGTTCTTCGAACAGATCCGTGTCAACCTCGAAGCCGAAATGGGCAAGTGGAACTGAGCCTGAACTGAGAGGCGGAACTGATCGCCTCCTGCAAGGTTCAATACGCTAACGGAACGAGGCGGCGCCGTATCCCGGCGCCGCCTTTTCCTTTGCGCCAAATCGAACGGGAGACTGAAGCGTGACCACCACCGCCAAGAAACGCCTGGAGGTCCGCGCCGCGGTCCCGTCCGACGTGCGCGGCATCCAGCGGCTGATCGCCCGCGTCTATCCGGGCCTGCCCAATTATTCGCTCGCCACCCTGCGCGGCCAGATCAACAATTTCCCGACCGGCTGCTTCGTCGCGCTTTATGACGGCAAGATCGTCGGCTATTGCGCGACCATGCGGGTCAGCAAGAGCATGGCCTTTTCCGCGCATGACTGGGAGGAAATCACCGCCAACGGCTTCGGCACGCGCCACAGTGCGGCGGGCGAATGGCTCTACGGCTACGAAATGGCGGTCGATCCCAAACTGCGCGGACTTCGCATCGGGCAGCGCCTTTACGATGAACGCAAGGAACTGGCCGAGGAGCTGGACCTGCACGGCATCGTCATCGCCGGGCGGATGCCGGGCTATGCGCGCTCGAAACGGCGCGTCAACGGCCCGACGGATTATCTCGACAAGGTCGTCCACGGCAAGATTCGCGATCAGGTGATCAGCTTCCAGCTCAAGAACCAGTTCGAACCGCTGGGCGTGCTGGAAAATTACCTGCCCGAAGACAGGCAGTCCGATGGACATGCCGCCCATCTGGTCTGGCGCAATCCCTATGTCGATCCCGACGAGGCGCCCGAGATGCGGGTGCCGCGCGGCGTCGAAAGCGTCCGTCTCGCCACCTGCCAGCTTCAGGCCCGCGCGGTGAAGGATTTCGACGAATTCGTCCGCAACATCGAATATTTCGTCGATGTCGCCGCGGATTACCGTTCCGATTTCATCGTCTTCCCGGAACTGTTCACGCTTCCCCTGCTTTCGTTCGAGACGAAGAAGCTGTCGCCCATCGAGGCGATCGACCGGCTCACCGGCTACACCCCGCGCCTCACGAAAGAGCTGACGCGGATGGCGCTGGAATATAATATCAACATCATCGGCGGATCCCACCCTACCCGCGCCGATGATGGGGACATCCAGAATATCGCC
Organism: Sphingobium sp.; assembly: GCF_041987595.1. Taxonomy (GTDB): domain Bacteria; phylum Pseudomonadota; class Alphaproteobacteria; order Sphingomonadales; family Sphingomonadaceae; genus Sphingobium. Next base: position 4,788 of record NZ_JBHIWJ010000080.1, read on the forward strand.
TATGTCGCGCTCCGCGACGGATCGGTCCATACGCAGGAGAAGATTCACCCGACGCCCAACGAAGCCTTCTGGTGGAACATCAAGGGGGGGGACGCACTCGACGTCATCCAGACCGATTGCGGACCGATCGGCGTCCTCATCTGCTATGACAGCGAATTTCCTGAGCTGGCGCGGCGGCTGGTGGATCAGGGTGCCCGGATCATCTTCGTGCCCTTCTGCACCGACTCGCGGCTTGGCTATATGCGGGTGCGCTATTGCGCGCAGGCCCGTGCGATAGAGAACCAGTGCTATGTCGTCATGTCGGGCAATGTCGGCAATCTGCCGAACGTCGACAATATGGACATTCAATATGCCCAGAGCGCGATCCTGACCCCCTGCGACCTTCCCTTCGCGCGGGACGGCATTGCGGCGGAGTCGACGGAAAATGTCGAAACGCTGACCATGGCGGACGTCAACCTCGCGGACCTGAGCTGGGCGCGGGCAGAGGGCACCGTGCGCAACCTGCGCGACCGGCGGTTCGACCTCTACCATATCGACTGGGACAGCAATCCCGATCACGCCCACGCCCAGAGCGGCGGCCCGGTGCCGGCAGGCGGGCATAATGCGCCGGGCGGTGGATAATGCCGTTTCCGGGAAATCTCCTGCGATACCGCCAATAACCATCCCCCAATCAGGCAGGGGCTTCAGGCCGCTTTGCGCGCCCTCCCCTGCGATTGCAGCGTCGGCGGGAATGACGGAAAATGGCCCTTCGAAACTCACGTTTCCGCACCACGAAACGTCTTTCGTCCTTGACCGTTACAACTCCATGCCGTCAACGGTCATCCGCCATTTCGACTATGACGCCGCGGCTCACAGGCTGGACGTGCAGTTCGTCAGCGGCAAATGCTACAGCTATTTCGATGTCCCTGAACAGCTGGTCGCGGCGATGCGGCGCGCGCCCTCCAAGGGCAGTTTCTTCAACCGCCGCATCCGCGATCGCTACCCCTTCACTCGACAGTAACGGATTTGGCGAGGTTGCGGGGCTGATCGACGTCGGTGCCCTTGGCGACCGCGACATGATAGGCGAGCAGCTGCACGGGCACGGCATAGACCATGGGCGCGATCAGCGGATGCACCTTGGGCATGGTGATCGTCGCCATGCAGCCCTCACCGGCTGCCTGCACTCCGTCATAGTCGGAGATCAGCACCACCTTGCCGCCGCGCGCCTGCACTTCCTGCATGTTGCTGACGGTCTTCTCGAACAGCGGCCCACTGGGCGCCAGCACGATCACCGGCACCTTGTCGTCAATCAGCGCGATCGGGCCATGCTTCATCTCGCCCGCGGCATAGCCCTCCGCATGGATATAGCTGATTTCCTTGAGTTTCAGCGCGCCTTCCAGCGCCAGCGGATAATCCGGCCCGCGTCCCAGATAGAGGACGTCGCGGGCGCCCGCGATCAGATGAGCCATCGCCTCGATCGACTCGTCATAGGCCAGCGCCCCGTTTAGCGCGGCAGGCGCTTCGGCCAGATGCCGCACCAGTTCCTTCTCCGCCTTGGCATCAAGCCGCCCCTTGGCCCGCGCCAGATTGGCGGCAAAGGCAGCGAGGACGGCCAGCTGGCAGGTGAAGGCCTTGGTCGATGCCACGCCGATTTCCGGTCCGGCGAGCGTGGGCAGCAGCAGGTCGGCCTCCCGCGCCATGGTGCTGGTGGGTACATTGACGACCGCAGCGATCTTCTGCCCCTCCGCACGGGCATGGCGCAGCGCGGCCAGCGTATCTGCGGTTTCGCCCGACTGGCTGATGACGATCATCAGCCCGCCATCCTCCATCACGGGCGCGCGGTAGCGAAACTCGCTCGCCACATCGATATCGACAGGGACGCGGGCGAACTGTTCGAACCAATATTTGGCGACCATGCCTGCATAATAGCTGGTGCCGCACGCGACGATCGTCACGCGGCGGATGGTGCCCAGGTCGAAATCGGGGATCGGCAACGACACCTGATCCTCCATCCGGCGGAGATAGGATCGCAACGTCTGCGCCACCACCACCGGCTGCTCGTAAATCTCCTTGAGCATATAATGGCGATGATTGCCCTTGGAGATCAGCTCGCCAGTCACGCCCGAAATGGTGACGGGGCGCTCGACGGGGTTATTGTCCCGGTCGAAAATCTCCGCGCCGTCGCGGGTGATGACGACCCAGTCGCCTTCCTCCAGATAGGCGATGCGCTGGGTCAGCGGCGCCAGCGCCAGTGCATCCGACCCCAGATAGGTCTCACCCTCGCCATAGCCCACCACCAGCGGTGAACCCAAACGCGCGCCGATCAGCATGTCGGGATGGCTGCGGAACAGGATCGCCAGTGCGAAGGCCCCGTGCAGACGCGGCAGGACCTGCCGGACGGCTTCCTTGGGGCTGGCTCCCTGCTCCACCAGCTCGCTCACCAGATGGGCGACGACTTCGGTGTCGGTCTGGCTGTCGAACACGCGGCCTCGCGCCTGCAATTCCTCGCGCAGGGGCTTGAAATTCTCGATGATGCCGTTGTGAACGAGCGCGACTTCCTTCGTCGCGTGGGGATGCGCATTGTTGGTCGTCGGCGCGCCATGGGTGGCCCAGCGGGTGTGGGCGATGCCGATGGTGCCGGGCAGCGGCGCGACGGCCAGTTCCTTCACCAGATTGACCAGCTTGCCTTCCGCCCGGCGGCGGTCGATCGCGCCGTCATGAACCGTCGCGACACCAGCGCTGTCATAGCCGCGATATTCGAGGCGCTTCAGCCCGTCGACCAGCCGCTCCGCCACATCGTCCTTACCGATGATTCCGATGATACCGCACATGGATGTCGAGCCTCAAAGCCATGAAAATCAATAATGACGACGCCTATGCCATGTTCGCGCCGCCGGCGACAAGCGCAAGCCTTAGCGTGGACGAATTGTAATCAGCCAGACAACCGGCGGAGCGAGCATCCGGATCGGCAGACCGCTGGTGCCAAGTCCCCCAGAAACCACCAGGGTTTTTGCATGCTCGCGATAGATGCCGCAGGCATAACGTGTGCCGTAGCGGGACGGCGCATAGACGATTCCGGCGATCGGCAGCGCCACCTGCCCGCAATGGGTGTGCCCCACCAGCGTCAATATCGGCCGATCCGGCAATAGCGGAAACACATCCGGTCCGTGGGCCAACATCAACGGCGCGCCGCCCAGCGCACCCATGGCCCTCAGCGTCTTGGGAATGTCGGGTCTGGCCGTATAGATGTCGCGCAGGCCGCCCACCGCAAGCGGCCCGCGCCGCACCGCCTGATTGTCGAGCAATTCTATCCCGATGCGCGCGAACAGTTCACGCCATTGCTTGCGTCCGATCAGCGCATGTTTACGGGCATCGTGATTGCCGAGCACCGCGACCACGCCGAGCGGCGCCCGCAGGGCCGCGAACGGGGCGATGCTTTGCGCCGGATCATAGGTCGCCCCGCCCTTGTCGTCGCCGATATAGTCGCCGCCCAAGGCGATCAGATCAGGCTTCAGCCCGTTCACCAGCGTAACGATCCGCGTCATCCGGTCCGGGCTGTTGTCCGGGCCCGACAAATGGCTGTCGGTCAGCAGTGCGACCGTCACCGGACGGGAGGACGCACCCGCCGGAAAGGGCAAGGCAATTTCCATGCGGCGGACGACCGGCATCGCCCGCGCATTGGAAATCAGCCAGACGATCCCGCCCGACAGCAGCAGGAAAACGGTCAGCAGCGCTGTCAGCCAGCGCCGCCCGCGGAAAAACAGCTTCATTTGGCGGCTTTGCGCGCCTGCATTCTGGCCCGGAAACGAGCGGCCCAGCCGGGCTTCCCCTCCTGCGGGGGCCGCACGAGGCAGAGCGCGTCGGCCTCCACCTCCCGCGTCACCACGCTGCCCGCCGCGACGATCGCGCCATCGCCGATCTTCAACGGGGCGACCAGTGCGCTGTTGGAGCCGATAAACGCCCCCGCGCCGATCTCCGTCCTGTATTTGAAGAAGCCGTCATAATTGCAGGTGATCGTGCCGGCCCCGATATTGGCCCCCGCCCCCACGCTGGCGTCGCCAATATAGGAGAGGTGATTGGCCTTCGCGCCCTCGCCCAGTTCGGCCTTCTTGACCTCGACGAAATTGCCGACCTTGGCCTTGACGCCGATCTTCGCGCCAGGACGCAACCGGGCATAGGGTCCGATCTCCGCGCCGGAGCCGATGGTCGCGCCCTCCAGATGGGAGAAGGCGTGGATCGTCACATCATCCGCCACGCTCACGCCCGGACCGAAAACGACATTGGGTTCGATCACCACATCGCGGCCGAGCACCGTATCATGGGCAAAGAACACCGTTTCGGGCGCGATCAGCGTCGCGCCGTCGCGCATCGCCTCGGCGCGGCGGCGGTCCTGCCAGACGGCCTCCACCCCGGCCAGTTCGGCGCGGCTGTTGACGCCCGCCACTTCCCACGCTTCCGCTTCGATCACCGCGCTCTGGGCGCCGGGCAACATGACGATATCGGGCAGATAATATTCGCCTGCCGCATTGTTGTTGCCGATCTGGTCAAGCAACACGAACAGATCGGTCGAGCGCACCGCCATCAGTCCGGAATTGCAGAGCGTCACCGCCCGCTCCTCCGCGTCGGCGTCCTTATATTCGACCATCTTCCCGATCACGCCATTGCCGTCGGAGATGATCCGCCCATAGGCCGCGGCATCCTCCGGCCGGAATCCAAGCACCACGGCGCGCGGCTCGTCGCCCCAGTTCAGCCGCTCCAGCATCCCCCGCATGGTTTCCGTCCGCACCAGCGGTACATCGCCGTAGAGGATCAATATATCGCCCGCGAAGCCGGCCAGCGCGTCATGCGCCTGCGCCACGGCATGGCCCGTGCCATGCTGCTGTTCCTGCACGGCGATGACCGCGCCGCTGCCCTCGACCGCCTTTTCGACCTGATCGCGACCGGCGCCGACGACCACGACCTGCCGTTCGGGCTGCAATTCCGCCACGCTGGCGAGCAGATGCAGCAGCATCGGCCGACCGGCGACGGGATGCAGCACCTTGTGCTTGGCGGATTTCATGCGCGTGCCCTGCCCGGCGGCAAGGATGATCACGGCGAGAGGACGGCTGGCAGTCACGAGGGGGGCATCCTTCACAAAAGGGGCCAAGAATCTGAGCGCTCTCTGCCACGTTTGGCTTGCCTTTGCCACCGCGGAGGCGGCATGAGCCGGGCATGGCATCGATCCCCTTCGACATTGTCGGCTTCGACCTTGACGGCACCCTCCTCGACACCAGCGGCGATCTCGCCGCCGCTGTCAACTACGCCATCGCCACGGATGGCCGCCCGCCCTTCCCGGTCGAGGCGATCCATCCCTTCGTCGGCAAGGGCGCGAAGGTCATGCTGGAGCGGGCGCTTGATGCCTCGGGCGGTTATGACCAGGCGATGCTGGCCCGGATGCTCCCGATCCTGCTCGATTATTACGAGCAGAATCTGGCGATCCACTCCCTCCCCTACCCCGGCCTGATCGCCGCGATGGACGCGCTGGAAGCGGCGGGGGTGAAGCTTGCCATCTGCACCAACAAGGCGGAACGCTTCACCATTCCGCTGCTGCACCAGATCGGCCTGTCGGAGCGCTTCGCCAGCATCATCGGCGGCGACACGGTCGGCATCGCCAAGCCCGACCCCGCGCCGATCCACGCCATGATCGAGCGCGCAGGCGGCGGCCGCACGATTTTCCTCGGCGACACGATCAACGACATCGCCGGCGCGCGCAATGCGGGTATCCCGAATATCGCGGTCAGCTTCGGCTTCCTTGACGGCCCGGTCGAAGAGCTGGAGGCCGACGCCATCATCCACCATTTCGAGGAGTTGGTGCCGCTGCTGGAGCGCTGGCCTGCATGACGCGCTCCCCCGGATTGAGGCTGGAGCGGAACGGCGCGATCGCCACGCTGCTGATCGACCGCGCCGTTCGGCATAACGCCATGTCCCAGGCCATGTGGGAACTGCTGCCCCAACTGGTCGCGGAGGCCATGGCCGATGAGGCGGTGCGCGTCCTGATCCTGACATCGGCCACGCCCGGCCTGTTCTGCGCGGGCGCCGACATCCACGAATTTGCGGGCCATGCGGGCGAGGAGGACTGGCGCGTCGCCAATCAGGCCGCGATCCGCGCCACCCAATATGCGCTCGCCCATGCCGAAAAGCCGGTCATCGCCGCGATCGATGGCGACGCAATCGGCGGCGGATGCGGCCTCGCCATCGCCTGCGACCTGCGGATCGCATCGTCCAGAGCACGCCTCGGCGTCACCCCGGCCAAGCTCGGCATCGTCTATTCGCTGTTCGATACCAGGCTGCTGGTTGATCTGGTCGGCCCGGCCCGCGCCAAACGCATCCTGTTCACCGGCGCTCTCCATGACGCAGACGAAGCGCTCGCCATCGGTCTGATCGATGAAATCGCTGCGGACCCGGCAGAGGCCGCAAGGGCGATGGCGAAGGTAATGGCGACGAACGCCCAACATTCGATCCGATCGTCCAAGGCGATCATCCGACGCATTCTCGATGGTCAGACGGATGATGACGCGATCACGCTCGGCCAGTTCCGCGATGCCTTCACCCTCCCCGATTTTCAGGAAGGGGTGCGAGCATTTCGCGAGAAGAGACCGCCTGCCTTTTAGCAGGCGGCCCTTCCGCGGCAGAGTGCATCCATTTCGGATCAACATCTCATCCGATCCGGAAAAGTTTATTAAGGATAGGCCGATACCCGGTTTTGGCGCCGATGATGCGCGATCCGGCATCGTTTTGAGCCAGTGAAGGAACAGGCAAAGCAGCGTGGGGGAAAATTTCGCCTTCTTCCTGCCCATCATGATGGCCAGCTTCGGCGTGCTGTTCGGCGTCGTCTGGAGCTGGCGCGTGCGGGCCGCCGGCTTCTGGAGCGGAGCCTTCTTCTGCATCGCGGGCGGTTTCGCCGTTCCGGCAGCCTTCGCGGCCTTGCCCAGCTCGATCTGGGGTTTTGTCGCGGACATGCTGTTCGCCAGCGGGTTCCTTCTGTTCAGTCAGGCGTTGCTGGAACGCTGGCGGCCCTCATGGATGCTGCCGGTCCGCATTGCGATCTGGGGGCTGTCCCTGCTTCTTTGCGCTATTGCCATCGCGCTCGATCACCTGCCCCTAGAATTGGTTTCGTCCGATTTCGGCTGCTTCCTGCTGGTCGGCTTGCCCCTGGTCGCGGGTAAGGACAGGTTGGACAATTGGGCTGACCGCATCCTGTTCGGCGCCGTCACGCTGACGGCGGCCGACAATCTGATCCGCGGCAGCACTGTTCCGCTCACCCTGTCGGGCGGCGATTTTCAGGACAGCGCCTATGCCTTCTTCATGCAGGCAATTGCATGCGTCTTCGGCCTTTTCCTCGCTCTGGCGGCGTTGGCGGCCACCATGCTGGATCTTCTGGCGCGCTATCAGCGCGATGCGCTGCACGATCCCCTGTCCGGCCTGCTCAACCGCCGGGGTTTCGACGAAACGCTTGCGCGACTTATGCGCAAGGGAACAGCGGACGGCAGCCTGATCGTTTGCGACATCGATCATTTCAAGGCGGTCAACGACGCGCACGGCCATGCGCTGGGTGATCGGGTGATCGTATCGCTGGCCCGCATCCTGGCGCAGTTCGCCCCTCCCAGCGCCGTTACCGCGCGCTTCGGGGGCGAGGAGTTCGTACTCTTCCTGCCAGACATGAATGCAGCCCAGGCGGCCGGGATCGCCAATGATATCCGTGAAAGCCTGGCGCGGGAGGTTGCTGACCGGCTTGGCCTGCCGCAGCCCCTGACCGCCAGCTTCGGACTTGCGACGCTCCAGCGAGGCGACATGTCGATCCATGAGGCGATTGCACGGGCCGACGCGGCGCTCTACGAAGCCAAGGCGCGTGGCCGCAACCGCGTCTGCGTCAGGCGTGCTCTGTCGACGCCGGGCGCGCCCGCAGCGGACTCTCCCTCCCGCGCCTGCCACGGCTGAAAAAGCCCTTCCCACATTGAAAAGGCCGCCCCGAAGGGCGGCCTCCTCACAATCCCGAAGCGGGCGCCGATCACATATGGATCGGCTTGCCCGTCACAGCCATGGCCGCTTCCTTGATCGCTTCGCTGTGCGTCGGATGGGCATGGCAGGTGTAGGCGATATCCTCGCTCGACGCGCCGAATTCCATCGCCTGCGCCGCCTGTGCGATCATCGTGCCCGCGACCGAAGCGATGATCCAGACACCCAGCACCTTGTCGGTTTCGGCATCGGCGATCACCTTCACGAAACCGTCCGGCTCATGATTGGTCTTGGCCCGGCTGTTTGCCATCATCGGGAATTTGCCGACCTTGACCGCGCCCTTTTCCTTGGCCGCTTCTTCGGTCAGGCCCACGCCCGCAATCTCCGGCTTGGTGTAAACGACCGACGGGATCACGTCATGGTTCACGATGCCGGTCAGGCCCGCGATATTTTCGGCAACGGCGATGCCTTCATCCTCGGCCTTGTGCGCAAGCATCGGACCGGGGATGACGTCGCCGATCGCCCAGACGCCCGGAACCTTGGTCGCGAAATCATGATCGGTTTCGATCTGACCACGCGCGTTCAGCTCCAGACCGATCTTGTCGAGGCCCAGACCTTCGGTGTTCGGCCGGCGGCCGATCGACACCAGCACGACATCCGCCTCGATCTTCTCGGCATCGCCACCGGCAGCCGGTTCGACGGTCAGGGTAACGCCCTTCTTGCCGACCTCGGCGCCCGTGACCTTCGTGCCGAGCTTATATTCAAAGCCCTGCTTCCTGAAGATCTTGTTAGCTTCCTTGCGGACTTCGCCGTCCATGCCGGGCAGGATCTGATCGAGAAACTCGACCACGGTGACCTTGGCGCCAACGCGACGCCAAACCGATCCCAGTTCCAGGCCGATAACGCCGCCGCCGACGACGACCAGATGGCCCGGAACCTTGTCCAGTTCCAGCGCGCCGGTCGAATCGACGATCCTGCCGCCCGCATTGTCGACCTGAACACCCGGAAGGGGCGTGACCGACGAACCGGTGGCGATGACGATATTCTTCGCCGTCACCTTCTTGCCCGCGACGTCAACGGTGTTGGCGCCGGTGAAGGTCGCAAGGCCCTTCAGCCAGTCGACCTTGTTCTTCTTGAACAGGAATTCGATGCCGCCGGTCAGGCCCTTCACCGCATCCTTGCGCTGGCCCTGCATGGTGTCGAGGTCCAGGCTCATCTTGTCGATCTTCACGCCCAGCTTGGCGAGCGCGCCGGTCGCCGCTTCCTCATACAGCTCCGAAGCGTGCAGCAGCGCCTTGGACGGAATGCAGCCGACATTGAGGCAGGTGCCGCCCAGCGTCTCGCGGCTTTCGGCGCAGGCGGTCTTGAGGCCCAGCTGCGCTGCGCGGATCGCGGCGACATAGCCGCCGGGACCGGCGCCAATTACCAGAACGTCATAATCGAAGTCTGCCATAACAATCTCCGTTCGCCCCGAGCCTGTCGAAGGGCATTACTTCTTCTTTTGTCCCCAGGACCGGGACGGGGCTTCGACAGGCTCAGCCCGAACGGAATGGGTCGGCTTGACCTTCTTACAGGTCGATCAGCAGGCGGGTCGGATCCTCGATCGCGTTCTTCACCGCGACGAGGAAGGTCACCGCTTCGCGACCGTCGATCAGGCGATGGTCATAGCTGAGAGCCAGATACATCATCGGACGGATGACGATCTGACCGTCACGGACGACCGGGCGGTCCTCGATGCGGTGCAGACCCAGCACAGCCGACTGCGGCGGGTTGATGATCGGGCTGGACAGCAGCGAGCCGAAGACGCCGCCATTGGAGATGGTGAAGGTGCCGCCCTTCATATCTTCCATGGTGAGCGTGCCTTCCTTGGCCTTCTTGCCGAAGCCGCCGATGGTCTTTTCGATCTCGGCCACGCTCAGCGATTCCGCGTTGCGGATGACAGGCACGACCAGACCGTTCGGCGCCGATACGGCGACCGAAATATCGGCGAAGTCATTATAGACGATCTCGTCGCCCTCGATCTGCGCGTTGACGCCCGGAATGTCGCGCAGCGCCATGCAGACGGCCTTGGTGAAGAAGCCCATGAAGCCCAGACGGACACCATGCTTCTTCTCGAACAGGTCCTTATACTTGGCGCGCGCCTCGATGACGTTGGTCATGTCGACGTCATTATAGGTGGTGAGCAGGGCGGCGTTGTTCTGCGCTTCCTTCAAACGCTTGGCGACCGTCTGGCGCAGACGGGTCATCTTGACGCGTTCCTGCGCACGGCTGGGGCCTGCGGCGGGCGCTGCAGCGGCAGGCGCTGCGGCGGGCGCTGCGGCTGCGGCCTTGGCGGTGCCCGCAGCGACGGCGGCCATGACGTCGTCCTTCGTCAGGCGACCATCCTTGCCGGTGCCCTTGATCTTGCTCGGGTCCAGACCATGCTCGAGCACCAGACGGCGGACCGCCGGCGAAAGCGTCAGGCTGCCGCCTTCATCCTCGTCGGCAGGCGCCGAAGCGGCGGGGGCGGGGGCAGCGGCTTCCGCCTTGGCGGCGGGCGCAGCGGCAGGAGCAGCCGCAGCGGCCGCGCCTTCGTTCACATAGGCGAGCAGGGCGCCGACCTCGACCGTATCGCCTTCCTTCGCGACGATATCGCCCAGCACGCCCGCAACCGGCGCGGGCACATCGACCGCGACCTTGTCGGTTTCAAGGGACACGATAGGCTCGTCGGCCTTCACGGCTTCGCCGGGCTTCTTGAGCCACTGACCAACGGTTGCTTCGGTAACGGATTCGCCCAGCGTGGGGACTTTGACTTCGGTTGCCATGAGCTTGATCAGCCTTTCTTCTGGCGACGGATTTCTTCACGGACGCTGTGACCCAGCGCATCGGCGACGAGGGCGCCCTGTTCGGCGACATGGCGCTTGGCGAGGCCCGTTGCGGGCGACGCCGATGCCTTGCGACCGGCATAGCGGGCGCGCATCGGCGCCTTGCCGGCTTGCGCCAGCGCTTCCTCGATATAAGGCTCCACGAAGAACCAGGCGCCGTTGTTGCGCGGTTCTTCCTGACACCAGACGACATCCTGGAGGTTCGTCATGCGCGCAATGCGCGTGGCGAGGGCCTCGGTCGCGAACGGGTAGATCTGTTCGATGCGAACGATCTGCACGTCCGTGTCGCCGGCAGCGTCGCGGGCTTCCATCAGGTCGTAGAAGACCTTGCCGGAGCAAAGGATCAGGCGCCTGGTGTCCTTGTCGGGCGCCGCATTGGGATCCGACAGGATGCGCTTGAAGTGCGTTTCGCCCAGGAAGTCCTCGGCCTTGCTGACCGCCATCTTGTGACGCAGCAGCGACTTGGGCGCCATGATGATGAGCGGCTTGCGGAAAGGCCGCAGCATCTGACGACGCAGGACGTGGAAATAGTTGGCCGGGGTCGTGATGTTCGCGACCTGGATATTTCCCTCGGCGCAAAGCTGAAGGTAGCGTTCCAGACGGGCCGAGCTATGTTCCGGACCCTGCCCTTCATAGCCGTGCGGCAGCAGGCAGACCAGACCGTTGGAACGCAGCCACTTGGTTTCCGACGAGCTGATATACTGGTCGAAGATGATCTGCGCGCCGTTGGCGAAGTCGCCGAACTGCGCTTCCCAGAGCACCAGACTCTTGGGGTCGGCAAGCGCGTAGCCATATTCGAAGCCCAGCACGCCATATTCGGAGAGCGGCGAGTCCAGCACCTCGAAACGGCCATGCGGCACGGTCGAGAGCGGGATATATTTGTTCTCCGTATTCTGGTCCGTCCAGACGGCATGGCGCTGGCTGAAGGTGCCGCGCCCCGAGTCCTGACCCGACAGGCGGACGCCATAGCCTTCCGACAGCAGCGAACCGAAGGCCAGCGCCTCGCCCGTCGCCCAGTCGAAATTCTCGCCGGACCTGAACATCTCGGCCTTGGCTTCGATCACGCGGTTGAGCGTCTTGTGGACGGCAAGACCTTCCGGAATCGTCGTCAGCGTCTTGCCGAGGCTGTCGAACAGCTTCTGGCTGATGGCGGAATCGACGCTCTGGCGCGCTGTTTCGGCATCGGCGGGCTTGTGCAGCCCCGACCAGCGACCGGCGAACCAGTCTGCCTTGTTGGCCTTGTAACTCTTCGCCGCCTCGAACTCGTCCTCCAGATGATTGACGAAATCGCCCGTGGTCTTGTTGACGAAATCATCATCGACCACGCCTTCGGCCTTCAGGCGAGCCGAATAGACGTCGCTGACCGGCGGATGCTGGCGGATCTTCGCATACATTTGCGGCTGGGTGAATGACGGCTCGTCGCCTTCATTATGGCCGAAGCGGCGATAGCACCACATGTCGATCACGATGTCGCGGTGGAAGGTCTGGCGATATTCCATCGCCAGCTTGCAGGCGAAGGTCACCGCCTCCGGATCATCGCCATTGACGTGCAGAATCGGCGCCTGAACCCCCTTCGCCACATCGCTCGGATAGGGCGAGCCGCGCGAAAATTGCGGGCTGGTGGTGAAGCCGATCTGGTTGTTGACGATGAAGTGAACGCAGCCGCCGGTATTGTAGCCGGGAACGCCGGAAAAGCCGAAGCACTCCCAGACGATGCCCTGACCGGCGAAAGCGGCGTCGCCGTGGATCAGCACGGGCAGCACCTGCTCATGCTTTTCGAGATCGTCGCGGAACACCTGCTGCGCGCGGACCTTGCCCAGCACGACCGGATCGACGGTCTCAAGGTGCGAGGGGTTGGGAACCAGCGACATGTGGACCTTGACGCCGTCAAACTCGCGGTCGGTCGAGGTCCCAAGGTGATATTTGACGTCGCCCGAGCCGCCGACATCCTCGGGATTGGCGGTGCCGCCCGAAAATTCGTGGAAGATGACCCGGAAACCCTTGGCCATCACATTGGCCAGCACGTTCAGGCGGCCGCGATGGGCCATGCCGAACACGATCTCGCGCACGCCCGACAGGCCGCCATATTTGATGACGGCTTCGAGCGCGGGGATCATGGATTCGCCGCCGTCGAGGCCGAAGCGCTTGGTGCCGACATATTTGCGGCCCAGGAACTTCTCATATTGCTCGGCCTGGATGACCTTCGACAGGATCGCCCGCTTCCCCTCATTGGTGAAGTGGATTTCCTTGTCCTTGCCTTCCATCCGGTCCTGAAGGAAGCGGCGCTCCTCCACATCGGCGATGTGCATATATTCAAGGCCGACATTGCCGCAGTAATTGGCGCGCAAAATCGCCACGATCTCGCGCACGGTGCCATATTGCAGGCCCAGCGTGCCGCCGAGATAGATCTTCTTGTCGAGGTCCGTGAGGCCGTGATATTCCGGCGTCAGATCCGCCGGCAGATCACGTTGGGTCAGGCCCAGCGGATCGAGATTGGCAGCCAGATGCCCACGCACGCGATAGGTGCGGATCAGCATCTGGGCGCGGATGGCGTCGTCCGCGGCGCTGACCGCATCGGCGTCCGAAACCGCCTTGCCCGCGGACTTGGCAGCGGCCTTCACGGCTACCTGCATCTGCGTGGGGTCCAGCGCCCCGGTCAGGTCGTCGGTATC
>NZ_JBHIWJ010000081.1:0-18262 GCF_041987595.1 Sphingobium sp.
CTCCGATCCTGCCGCCGCGTCCGCCTGCCGCTGCGACCCGCGCCCGGCCCGACGGATGATGAGTGTATTGTCGGCGACGTCCATCAGGATCAGGTCGCCCTCATTCACCTGATGGCGAATGTCGCGCACGCGGCCCAGCACCGGGACGCCCATGGCGCGGGCGACTATCGTGACGTGCGCCGTCAGCGATCCTTCCTCAAGGATTACACCTTTCAGCCGCCGCCGGTCATATTCCAGCAGCTCGGCCGGTCCCAGATTGCGCGCAACGAGAACGGCATCCTGCCGCAGACCCAATTGCGCCGCCGTCCCCAGCTGCCCCGAAACGATGCGCAACAGCCGGTTCGCCATATCCTCCAGATCGTGCATCCGGTCCTGGAGCAGCGGATCGTCGATCTGCCGCATCCGCATACGGGTGCGCTGCTGCACGCGCTCGATCGCAGCCTCGGCGGTCAGGCCGCTGTCGATCGCCTCGTTGATCCGCCTGATCCACCCCTCGTCATAGGCGAACATCTTATAGGTTTCGAGCACCTCCTGATGCTCGCCCTCGGTGCCGAACTCCGCCGTGCCGGTCATCCGGTCGATCTGCTCGCGCATCTTGGCGAAAGCGGAAATGACGCGCTGCCGCTCGGCCTCGGTATCCTCGGCCACCGTATGCTCGATATGCACGCGCGGCTGGTGGAAGACGACATGGCCGCGCGCCATGCCCATCACCAGTTGCAGCCCGTGCAGCACCGACGATCCGGTATCCTGCACCCGGCTGTCCAGCGGGCCGTCATCGGCCAGTTCGGCATTCGCGATCAGTTCCGACATCACCATCGCCACGGTCTGAAGCGCCTCGATCTCGACTTCCTCATAGCGGCGGGGCTCCACATGCTGCACGCACAGGACGCCAATCGCCCGCTCGCGCCGCACGATCGGAACGCCCGCGAAACTGTGGAACAATTCTTCGCCGGTTTCGGGGCGATAGCTGTAGTCGGGATGCGCCGCCGCTTCGTCGAGGTTCAGCGTCTCGACATTGTTGGCGATCATGCCGACCAGACCCTCGCCCATCGCCATGCGGGTAACGTGGACAGCTTCCTGCTTCAAGCCGCGGGTCGCGAACAGTTCAAGCAGCCCCTCGCGAACCAGATAGATGGAGCATACCTCGCTCGACAGGGACTCGCCGATGATCTCGACCACCTTGTTCAGCTTTGCCTGCGCACTGGTGCGCGCGGCCATGACTTCCTGCAAGCGGATGAGGATCTGGCGGGCGGCGGCGGCGGGCGTGCTGGGCATAAGGAAGCGCTAACAGATCGCGCCGCTGCTTTCCAAGGCGAATATGCGCGGGAACGGCGTATTTTCCGCCAGCGCCCATGGCGGAAACCACGCGCCATTTCGTTTACAACCGTAAAATGCGAACCGTCAGCGAGTCAGGGAGACGAGCATATGGCAGACATGGACAGCAAGGCTTTCGAACAGGACCTTATCGAACGGGGCTATTCCCGCCGCCAGATGGGCAAGGCAGCCGCCCTGCTGGGCGCAGGGGCCGTCGCGATGCGCGCCGTCAGCGCCGCGGCGCAGCAGGCCGCCAAGCCGGTGGAGGGCGCGGTTCGCATCGGCGCCAACGAATGTTGGACCGGCCCCTTCCCGGTTGCGGCCGAAGCCGCCTTCAAACTGGTGCAGGAAGGCAATCGCTACGAGCCGGACAATGAACATGCCAAGCTGTTCGCCGCCGTCGCCGCGGTGGAGGGCATCCCCGCCGACCGCATCACCGCCTGGCCCGGCTCCAGCGATCCGCTGAGCCGCGTGGCCGTCGCCTATGCCTCGCCGACGCGGGGCATCGTGACGGGCAATCCCGCCTATGAAGCGATCTGGCGGACGGGCGCCTGGCTGGGCGCCAAGGTGACGAAAGTGCCGCTCACCAAGGATTATGCCCATGACGTGAAGGCTATGCTGGCGGCCGATCCCAGTGCCGGCGTCTATTATATCTGCTCGCCCAACAATCCGACCGGCACGATGACGCCGCTGGCCGACATCCAGTGGCTGGCCGACAACAAGCCAAAGGACGCGATCCTGGTTGTCGATGAAGCCTATATCCACTGGTATGACGGTCCCAACGCCGCGAAAATGGCGGCAACCCGCGACGACGTCCTTATCCTGCGCACCTTCTCCAAGCTGTTCGGCATGGCGGGGATGCGCCTTGGCCTTACTTTCGCCAGCCCCGTCATCATGGAAAAGATGATGCGCTATGATGGCGGACAGGTGACGGCGATGCTGCCGATGACAGCCGTGGCATGCGGCACGGTGTCGGTCGCGCAGGCCGATCTCATCAAGGCACGCCGCGCCGAAATGGTCGCGAACCGCGAAATGGCCATCGCGCACCTCAAGAAGAAAGGCATCAAGGTCATCCCCGGCAGCCAGGCGAACATGTTCATGGTCGACTGGGGCAAACCCGCCAAGGACATGCAGGCGGCAATCCTCGCCGAAAAGGTGCAGATCGGCCGCAACTGGCCGATCTGGCCCAATATCTCGCGCGTTTCGGTCGGCTCGGCAGAAGAAATGAAGGCGTTCTGCAACGCCATCGACAAGGTCTGGAAAGCCTGAGAAGACAAACCGCATAAAATGTCAGAATGAAGAGGCGGCGCATTGTGGAAATGCGCCGCCTTTTTCGTTTCCCCCCTTGGAATATGCGCAGTTGATGGAACAACAAGGGGAAATAACGACATGACCATGATGTTGGAAAAACATGCCCGCGAAGACCTGCTCGAGCGCGGCTATTCCCGCCGCACGATCGGCAAGCTTTCCGCCCTGATGGCCGCCGGCGCCGCCGCCAACAGCCTGCTGATCCAGCCCGCCTTTGCGCAGCAGCAGGCGGCGCGCGGCATCAAGGGCGCGGTGCGCATCGGCTCGAACGAATGTTGGACCGGCCCGTTCGAACCCGGCGTGCAGGCCGCCGCCAAGGCCGCCTCGCTCGGCAACTGGTATGATCCCGACAATTACAAGGGCGACCTGATCGCCACCGTCGCCAGGGTCGAGGGCATTCCGGAATCGCATGTCATGCTCTGGCCGGGTTCGGGCGGCCCGCTGGTCAGCACGGTGGCGGCCTTTTGCTCGCCCTCCAAGGGCCTCGTCACCGCAGATCCGACCTTCGAATCCGCCTGGCGCACCGCCGACTATATGGGGGCGCCCATCGCGAAGGCGGCGCAGCCCATCGGCAAGGGTCATGATGTGAAGGCGATGCTGGCCGCCAATCCCAATGCCGGGCTTTACTATATCTGCACCCCCAACAATCCGACCGGCACCGTGACACCGCTGGCCGATATCGAATGGCTGCTGGCCAACAAGCCCAAGGACGCGATCCTGCTGGTCGACGAAGCCTATATCCACTTCTCCGAAGCGCCGAGCGCGGCGAAACTGGTCGCGGGCCGCAAGGACCTGATCGTCATGCGGACCTTCTCCAAGCTGTTCGGCATGGCGGGGGTGCGGCTGGGCCTCACCTTCGCGGACCCGGAAGTGCAGAAGCGGATCAGCCTGTTCGGCCCGACCGCTGGCGGCCTGTCAATCACTGCCATGGCCTGCGGCAACGCGGTCTATCCCGAAGCCGGGCTGATCAAGGCCCGCCGCAGCGAGATGATCGCCAACCGCGAGGAAACCATCGCCTGGCTCACCAAAAAGGGCATCCCCGTCCAGCCGGGCAGCCAGGCCAACATGTTCATGATGGACTGGAAAAAGCCCGCCAAGGAGATGCAGACCGCTCTGCTCGCCACGCCGGAAAAGGTGCAAATCGGCCGCAACTGGCCCATCTGGCCCACCGTGTCGCGCGTCACCGTCGGCTCGGCGGACGACATGGCGAAGTTCCGCTCCGCCGTGGAGAAAGTCACCAAGGCCTGAACCCCTCCCAACAGGCCCCAGGAAGGGCGTCCGGCAAGGTCCGGGCGCCCTTTCTGCCGTGGGACGTCAGGCGCTCGCCGCCGACGTTTCGCAAAGCGCCTTGAACTGCTCCGCCATCTGGTCCCAGCCCGGATGGAAGCCCATCGCCCTGTGCTTCTCCAGCGTTTCCATGTCCCAATGCCGCGCCGTCGCGGTGAAGCGGGTCCCCTCCCCCTCATCGGCGAAATGCCAGATCGCCGTCATGAAAGGCGTCTGCGGCACCCAGCCGGAGGCATAGGCGTCGGTGGTCACCACCTTCTCCTGCGGCACGACTTCCAGAAACACGCCCTCCATCGGCCCGGTATCCTCGCCGTCGGGACCGAACATGCGCACGGCGCTGCGCCCGCCGGGCCGCAGATCCTCCTCTATCACTTCGGCGCGCCAGGGCTTGGGGCAGAACCATTCGTCCTTCAGATCGGTCCACACCTTCCACGCAATCGCCCGCGGCGCCGCGATGTGACAGCTCACCGACAGCTCGAACTCAGCGGCGCTCATGCACTTTCTCCGTCAAAGGCCGCCTGCATAGCGGCAGTATCCAGCTTCTGCATGGTCATCATCCTCTGCATCATGCGGGCGATGCCAGCCTTGTCGCCGCTATGATAATTTTCCATGATCCGACGCGTGACCAATTGCCAGGACAGGCCATATTTGTCCGTCACCCAGCCGCACGGTCCCGGCTTGCCTCCGTCGGCGGTCAACGCATCATAATAGCGATCCAGTTCGGCCTGATCCTCGCAGCCGACCGACAGGGACACCGCCTCGTCAAAGGTGAACTGGGGACCGCCGTTCAACGCCTGATAGCTTTGGCCGAACAGGGTGAATTCGACCAGCAGCACGCTGCCGCCAGCGAGCGGCGACGGCGAGGGATTCTCCTCCGGATAATAGCTGACATGGTCGACCGATCCACCGAAGATCGACGCATAATAATGCGCAGCCTCCTCGGCCTGCCCGTTGAACCACAGGCAGGGCGAAATTTTCGACATGCTTCCTCTCCTCTTATGTAAGTTCAGGCGCGCGCATGCCGACCAGGGCGAACATCGCCCCCTGCGGATCGGTGGCCTGAATGATCCACGCCCCGCCCGGCACCTCGACCGGCCCGTTCAGCACGGTGCCCCCGCCAGCCCTAACCCTGTCGGTCGCGACATCGATGTCGGGCACTGCGAAATAGAAGAGCCACAAAGGCTGATGCATTTCCTGGGGCAGCGCCATGATGCCGCCGCTCATGCTCTGGAAATCGGTCGCCCCGCTTTGGGAGAACAGCTGGTAGCTGCCCATCTCGCCCATATCCATGGCCTCGCCCTTTCCCCATCCGAACTGGGATGTGTAGAAGACAAGATCAGCATCGAAATTGCCGCTGTACAGCTCATGCCAGCCGACATGCCCGTTCGCCATCGGCGGCGGCGCGTCCATCCCCTCAGGGCTGGACCCCTTGAGCAGCATGAACACCGCGCCGCCCGGATCGCTCAGCACCGCGAAGCGCCCGACGCCCGGAATATCCTCAGGCGGCCTCTTCACGGCGGCACCCGCCTCTGCCAGCCGCTTGGCGTCGGCATCGACATCGGATGAACCCACATAGCCGCCCCACCAGGGCGTCATGCCGCAATCCTTCGCTTC
This sequence comes from Sphingobium sp., assembly GCF_041987595.1. Taxonomy (GTDB): domain Bacteria; phylum Pseudomonadota; class Alphaproteobacteria; order Sphingomonadales; family Sphingomonadaceae; genus Sphingobium. The sequence continues at coordinate 5,524 of NZ_JBHIWJ010000081.1, forward strand.
GGCCGGGATCGCCATGATGCCCCCGGTCGGCCCGGCGCTGCCGGAAATCACCTGATAATCATGGCCGCCGCCAAAGGCCTGCGCCGTCCAGCCGACGACATCGGCATAAAAGGCGATGGCCGCGACAGGATCGCTGGTCATCAGTTCATACCAGAAGAATTTGCCGTTCAGATCGGTCATGGCCTGTCTCCTTCAAGCCTTTTCGTCGAGCAACACCTCGAACCCGCCATAGATCAGCCGCGCACCGGCAAAGGGCATATCTTCCCCCTCCTTGGGCTGCATCCGCGGGTCGTTCATCACCTTTTCCGCACCTGCGTCACGCGTCGCCTTGTCAGGCCATTCGATCCAGGAAAAGACGACATCCTCGCCCTCCTCGGCAATGACGGCGGTGCGGAAATCGTTGACCTTGCCGGGCTTGATGTCGTCCGCCCAGCATTCGACCACGCGCAGCGCGCCATGTTCCATGAAGATGGGTGCGGCATAAGCCGCCATCTCCCTATATTTCGCCTTATTGCCCTTGGGCACCGGAATCACGAAACCGTCCATATAGGCCATGACTACTCTCCTATGCTCGTCAGATCAGGCAGCGCCTTCCCTGTTGGCCGCCAGCGCCGCTTCCACATCCATCCACGTCACTTCCCAGATATGGCCGTCCAGATCGGCAAAGCTGCGGCCGTACATGAAGCCATGATCCTGACTGGGATTGGGTTCGGTCCCGCCTGCTTCCAGCGCCTTGTCCACGGTCGCGTCGACATCCTGGCGGCTCGCCTCGCTCAACGCCAGGAGAACCTGCGCGGTTTCGTGAGCATCGGGAATCTTGCGTGGCGTAAAACTGCTAAACCGGTCATGCGTCAGCAGCATGACATGAATAGCCTCCGAAAAGCTGAGCATCTGCGCGCTGTCATCGGCGAAATCCCTGTTCCTCACAGCGCCCACTGCCTCGTAAAAGGCAATCGCGGCGGGCAGATCCTTAACCGGCAGATTGACGAAAATCATCTTCGGAGCGGGGGCATTCGACATCACGCATCTCCTAAGGAATTTATCTGGTCCGGCGGCAATGCTGCGACTCGCCGACTTGAACTTTATGAACCGACATATTATCTTCCACAACTATTAAGTTATAAAAAATAACCAAGGACTCATACAGGTGAAAAAACGGGCCTATCGGGATGGCTGCGCGGTCGCCCATGCGCTGGATCTGATCGGGGATCGCTGGGCCATGCCGATCATGCGCGAATTGATGCTTGGCCCCAAGCGCTTCACCGACCTGCGCGGCAGCCTGCCCGGAATCAGCGCCAATGTGCTGACCCAGAGGCTTGAGGAGTTGGAGGCCGCCAGCATCCTCATCCGCCGCCGCCTGCCCCCGCCCGCCGCAAGCCAGATTTACGAGCTGACCGATTGGGGCCGCGAGTCGGAAATATTGTTCCAGGTTCTGGGCCGCTGGGCCTGCCGCTCGCCCACGATGGAACCAGGCATGCCGATGAGCCATGTGTCGGTGATCCTGTCCATGCGCACGATGATCGACCGTGGCCGCATCGGCAACATGGACGCGATCATCGGACTGCGCTTCGGGGAGGAAGAGTTCCGCCTGATGCTGAAGGACGGTGACTTCATTGCGGGCCGGGGCGAGGCAGCAGGCGCGGATGTGATCCTGACCGGCGACCATAACGCACTGGTCGCGGTCCTCTATGGCGGCGTGTCATTCGATGATGTCGAGGAAGCACTCAAGGTCGAGGGAGACCGGACCGTGGCCGAGTGCTTCGCCCGCCTCTTCCCCTTGCCGCCCAAAGCGCCCTCGACGGTGGCGCCACCAGCGTAGCTACTGCACCGGCACGAACGTCTCGCGCATCGGCGCCAAGGGGAAAGTCGGCACCTGAACCTGCACAGGCGCACCCCGCACAGGGGCAACGGCATGGGCGACGAAGCCCGCCACTTCTCTGGGCGGCGTCGGCGGAGGCGGCAGTGGCGTCGGCGACACCACCACCGTCACCGTCCCGCCAAAGCGCGACTGCCACTCCGCCAGCCGCCGCAGATAATCGGCATAGGCGGCATAAAAGTCCTGGAACGGCTTTTCGAGCGCAGTCAGCGCTTCGGGTGCATAAGCCAGCAACTGGTTCGACGGCATGGCGAGCATCTTCGCGCCCACCTCGATCGCGACCGGACAAAAGCTCTTCGTCACCGGCGGCAGGGCAAAGAAATTATAGACGACCGTATTCAGCAGCTCCGCGCCTTGAGCCCACCTGTCCCGTAGGCGGCCAGATAATTGCGGTCTACCGCAGCATTGGCCTCGCGCAGTGCCGCCTCATGCACATGCAACATCCGATTATACTGGATGCGCGCGGGTTCATAGGCGCCATGGCATGACAGGGCCGCCACGTTCAGCGCCATCCGCACATGCCAGAGCGCGGTATTGGCCGTCACCCCGCGATTGGGGGTCAGATAACTGCCGTCGTCCGCCACCTGCGGAATGCTCATGTCCTCGACAGCCCCCATGGGCGGCAGCGGCTTGACGGTAGGCACGACCGGAGGCGGAGGCGTCGGCGGCGCCTTTTTCTCGGGCGTCGAACAGCCCGCGATCAGCGCGAGCGCCGCAACAGGAGCGATCCTCGAAAAACATCGAACAGCGGCACGCGATTGCACCCTTGCAACCTCTCAGAACATCATCCGGACAGGGACAAACTCATGGCAAAACCATGGGTTCCTGACGACCAAGCCAACGCTCGGTTCATCCGGCGGAGGATTCGGTTCGTCCCGTTCAGGCGCGCCGCTCCAGTGCCTCGGCCGCTTCCGCCAGCAACTGGGCGATGATGTCGGCCACCGGCTCTTCCCTGGCAACCATGCCGACCGACTGCCCGGCCATAAGCGAGCCGCCTTCGACATCGCCGTCGATCACTGCGCGGCGCAGCGCACCAGCCCAATAATGCTCAATCTGAAGCTGCGCTTCGCCCATGTCGACCGCCCCGCTGTCGAGCAAATTGGCGACTTCGCGCTGCTTGACGGTAAAGGCCTCTGTCCCGGCGTTCTTGAGAGCACGCACCGGAATGACCGGCAGGCGCGGATCGATCTGCACACTGGCGATGGCATCGCGAGCCGAGGCGCGGAAGAAGGCCTTTTTGAAATTCGGATGCGCGATGCTCTCGCTCGCGCAGGCAAAGCGGGTGCCAAGCTGCACGCCCGCCGCCCCCATTTCGAGATAACCCGCGATCAACTCCCCACGGCCGATGCCGCCCGCGACGAACACCGGAAGCTGCGAGGCAATTTCAGGCAGGATTTCCTGCGCCAGAACGCTGGTCGATACCGGCCCGATGTGGCCGCCCGCTTCCATGCCCTCGATCACCAGCGCGTCGACGCCCGAACGCGCGAGCTTCTTCGCCAGCGCCAGCGCGGGGGCGAAACAGATCAGCTTCGCGCCCTTTTCCTTGATCGCCTCGATGCTACCCTTGGGCGGCAAGCCGCCAGCCAGCACGACATGGCCGACATTATGCTTCGCGCAGACATCGATCAGCTCGAACAGCTGCGGGTGCATGGTGATAAGGTTGACGCCAAAGGGCTTCGACGTCAGTTCCCTGGTCGCGGCAATTTCCCTGTCGAGCAGTTCCGGCGTCATGGCGCCGCAGGCGATCACGCCAAAGCCACCCGCATTGGAGATGGCCGCCACCAGATTCCGCTCCGAAACCCAGCTCATCGCCCCGCACATGATCGCGACGTCGCAGCCCAGAAATTCGGTGCCGCGAGCCATCAGGGAGGTGAGTTTGGCATTCGTCATGTGCAAGCCTCTAGAATCAAATAGCCCCTCCCGCAGGCGGGAGGGGTTGGGGTGGGTCGGCGCGCCAACGCCGTTCCCAGCTATCGGTTAGGCAGAGGCTCGCCTTCGCTCGCAACCACCCTCGAACAGAGCCACGCGCCTCTGTCGCCCCCCTTAAAAGGGAGGGGAGAAAGAAGGTCAAGCGACCGGCGCATCCAGTCCATATGCCGTATGCAGCACGCGCACTGCCAGTTCCGTCTCGTCCTCGTCGATCAGCACCGAAACCTTGATCTCACTGGTCGAGATGGCGAGGATATTGATCCCGCGATCGGCGAGCGACTGGAACATAGTCGAAGCAACGCCCGCATGGCTCTTCATGCCGACGCCCACGACGCTGATCTTCGCGACCTTCGTATCGGGGATCACGCGGTTGAAACCGATCGCTTCCTTCTGGCTTTCCAGCACGTCCAGCGCCCGCGCCAGATCCGCTCCAGGCACGGTGAAAGTGACATCCGTCTCGCCCTTGTCGCGGCCGACATTCTGGATAATCATGTCGACGTTGATCGCCGCATCGGCCAGCGGGCCGAAGATGTGCGCCACGGCGCCCGGACGATCCGGCACGCGGGTCAGGGTGATCTTCGCCTCATTCTTGTCATGGGCGATGCCGGTGATGAGCTGACGTTCCATCTTGTCTTCCTTGAGCTTGGCTTCCAGTTCCTCTTCGCTGACGATCAGCGTGCCGGGGAGGTCGGTCTGGGTGGGATCATCGAAGGAGGAAAGCACCTGCACGACCACGCCTTCCTTCATGGCGAGGCCGACCGAGCGGGTCTGGAGCACCTTGGCGCCGACCGAGGCCAGTTCCAGCATTTCCTCATAGGTGACGAGGTCGAGCTTGCGCGCGCGCGCCACGATGCGGGGATCGGTGGTGTAGACGCCGTCGACGTCGGTATAGATGTCGCAGCGATCCGCTTTCAGCGCCGCCGCAACCGCAACCGCCGAAGTGTCCGAACCGCCCCGGCCCAGCGTCGAGATGCGACCATCTTCCATCATGCCCTGGAAGCCAGGGATCACCGCCACGGTGCCCGATCGCATCGACGACAGGAGGTCGATCGTGTCGATATCGCCGATGCGCGCCTTGGCATGGGCCTCATTGGTGCGGATCGGCAACTGCCAGCCGAGCCAACTGCGCGCATCCACGCCCATGGCCTTCAGTGTCATGGCCAGCAGGCCGCTCGTCACCTGCTCGCCGGACGCGACGACGACGTCATATTCCGCCGGATCGTAAAGCGGCGAGGCTTCCTTGCAGAAACCGACCAGCCGGTCGGTCTCGCCCGCCATGGCGGACACGACGACGGCGACTTCATGGCCCTGCTCGACGACATGTTTGACTCGCGCGGCCACGTTGCGAATTCGCTCCATCCCCGCCATGGAGGTGCCGCCGAATTTCATCACGATGCGCGCCATTTGCTTGTCGAGCCTTGCTGGTTGTAAGAAAGGAAACCCTGGACTGCCCGGCATTTCGTTCAGGTGGAGCCGAAAAGTGGGATTTTCGAGCATCGGAGCGCAGCGGACTTGATGTCCGTGAGCACCGAAGCACAGAAAATCGCGCTTTGCAGGCCCGCATGAGCGAAATGCCGGGCAGTCCAGAAAACGGCGCCCCTATTAGCAGCGGATATAAATATGGCAAGTAAGCCCACAACGACCATCGACCCTCGCGAAGCCGCGCATTTCGGGACGATGGCCGCCGACTGGTGGGACCCGCATGGGTCGAGCGCCATGCTGCACAAGCTGAACCCGGTCCGCCTGCACTATATCCGGAATGCGATCGACCATCACTGGCCGCAGGGAAGCGGCGGATTCCGGCCCCTTGCGGGCAAGCGCGCCATCGATGTCGGCTGCGGCGCGGGCCTGCTGGCCGAGCCGCTGGCCCGCATGGGCGCCGCCGTAACCGCGCTTGACGCCGCGGAAGAAAATATCGCCGTCGCCCGCGCCCATGCGGACCGTCAGGGCCTTGCCATCGACTATCGCGCCACGCCGGTCGAGCAACTGGACGCCAGCGGGTTCGATCTGGTCACCTCGATGGAAGTGATCGAACATGTCGCCGACCCCGCTGCCTTCGCCGCCGCGCTGGTGGCGAAACTCGCGCCCGACGGCCTGCTCATCATGTCGACCCCCAATCGCACGCCCCTCTCCCGCCTCGCCATGATCACCGTCGGTGAAAGCATTGGCGGCATCCCGAAGGGCACGCATGACTGGCATAAATTCCTCCAGCCTGCAGAACTGGCAAAGCTGCTGGAGGATGCCGGGATGGAAATAACGGACGTCACCGGGATCAGCTTCGATCCACGCTACGGCTTCACCCTTTCGTCCAACAAGGCAATCAACTATCTGCTGACCGCCCGCCGCCGACAGGGATAGGAGCATGGCGCACGAACCGACGGTGGATGCGTATATCGCTGCACGGGCCGCCTTCGCTCAGCCGATTCTCACCCATTTGCGCAAAACCATCCATACCGCCTCGCCGGAGATTGGGGAGACGATCAAATGGGGCATGCCCTTCTTCACCTATAAGGGCCAAAATCTCTGCAGCATGGCCGGTTTCAAGGGTCATGTCGCCTTCGGCTTCTGGCACGACAAGGTCGCGCGGGAGGACGCCGGCCAAGACGCCATGGATCAGTTCGGCCGCATCACCAGCCTGGCCGCCCTCCCCGCCGATGCGGAAATCAAGGCGCTGATCGTCAAAGCCATGGCACTGATCGAGGCGGGCGACAAACCGCGATCGGGCGCGAAGGAAGCCCGCGCGCCGCTGTCGCTCCACCCGGCCTTGGCCGCCGCGATCGAAGCCGATCCCGCCGCCGCCGCGGTCTGGGCCGTCTTTCCGCCGGGCAAGATTCGTGACTATTGCGAATGGGTGGGCGACGCCAAAAGCGAAGTCACACGCGACAAGCGCATCGCACAGGCCGTCGAATGGATTGCGCAAGGCAAGGGGCGGAACTGGAAATACGAAAAGCGCTGAAACGCCGCGCTCCCCCTAAGCGCGGCGCTCAGCCCCGCCGGCAACCCCTGGATCACGCTACGTCACATCAGGCGCGGGATCGCTCGTTCCAGCTTTTGCTGTCGCATCGTCGTTTGCGGAAAATCGGTGTCCACTGTTCCGCACGATGCTCCGGAGCGGCGACTTCTTAACCTGCGTTGATGCCGATATCCTGGAAATCGCCTTAGCTAACCGGCTTGGAATCAGCCACCAAAGTCGGCTTGCCCACAGCCGCTCCGTCGGCTGGCGCCGTCGGCTGCGTCTTGAGCGATGCAGCAGCGTTTTGCAGTGCGACAGGCGCCGCTTCCAGCGCCGCAGCGGCCGATTGCGGCGTCACCTGTGCCGCGGGCACTGCTGCCGGAGCGGCTTCCGCCGCTGCGACCGGCATGACCGACGGAGCGACCCCGGGGTCGACGGATACGGCTGGGGCTAGGGCTGGGGCCGGCACCGGAGCTGGAGCGGCGATAACTTCACACATATCACCGACGCCTGCAGGCCTTTCCGAAAAATTTCGTGCCAGAATCGGAATGTCACCCTCGCCCGCATTGATCGCCAGGGTCAGCAGCGTGTCCGCCATCTGACAAAATCCTGCCGACTGCATGCCAATGGAATGGCTGTTGGCCAGTCTCGTGATGAAGTCATTATAGGCATTCTGACCACCGGAAATGCCATTTTCGCGCATGAAATGCAGCTTCAGCGCATTGTTGTATTTGTCCAGTTGTCCTGTCTTCTCGTAGAATTTGTCATATTTTCCGGTAATTTCGCTATGGGTCGCCCGACATTTGAGAGATCCAAGCATTAACATGACCTGCAAATCCCTGACCCTCGCCGCCTCTATTTCATGGGATTGCCAGCACTGCGCCTCCCCCGCCGCCGCAACCCCGCCGAAAAAGAGCGCGCCAAAACAGCAGGCGGCACCGGCCGCCATCCACAACCTAGACATGATGGACCTCGCAGACTCACCCAGACCCCGCTAAGGAAATATTAACATTTTGCCACGAAATTGCCATGTTTATTAACTTGACAGTTGCATAAAAGGCGCAGCCGAAACGATCGCGGAAAAGCGGGAGCTATCAGCCCAAAGCATGGGTATAACTCAAAATTGCCGGCTGAGGTCCCGGCCCGTCGGCGCGCGCGGAGCGTCAAAGGATACCGCCGCTCCCCCTCTGGAAGGGAACTGGAAATTTCCTGAAGGCCATGATTTTCCGTCCCTCGATCGCGCCACCCATGCCTCCTGGGAAAGTCGACCTACTCCCCTACCGCCTCGGCCCGGGCGATCAGCGTCCTTGCCTCCTCGACATGCATGCTTTCGATCATCCGGCCCTCGAAACGCTCCGCACCACCGGTCGCCGCCTCGATCAGACGGCGCGCATCCGCCACGGCCTGCGGATCGGGACCAAACACCTGATTGGCGACCGGCACCTGGCTGGGATGGATCAATGTCTTGCCGTCGAAACCCAGCGCGTGGCCCATTGCGCATTCAGTCTCGAAACCGGTCTCGTCATCCAGCCGGTTGAACACCCCATCGAACACGGCGATCCGGGCTGCCCTCGCCGCGAGAATGACCGCCTGAAGCGAAAAGGACAGCCCTTCCCGCCCGACGGACGGCGGTATCCCCAGATCCTGCCGCAGATCGTTATTCCCCATGAACAGGCCCGCGCAGCCTTCCGCCGCCGCGATCGCCTGCGCCGCCGTCACCCCCACCGCACTCTCTATCATGGCGATCACCGGCTTTTGGCAGACGCTCAACACATCCTTCACCTGCCTGGGATTTTCGACCTTGGGCAGCACCACATAATCGGCGGCGGCGGTCTTGAGCGCGACCATTTCCCGGCCATGCGTGGGTTTGCCCTCGACATTGATGCGCACCGCCGAAAGCCGCCTGCCAAAGCCCTCCGCCGAAGCCTTGACAGCTCCGGCCAGCGCCTCTTCCTTGCGGTCGTCCGGCACTGCGTCCTCCAGATCAAGTATCACCATGTCGCAAGGCAGGGTCCGCGCCTTGGCGATCGCCCGCGCGTTCGAGGCCGGCAGAAACAGCAGTGAGCGGGCGTGGCGCAACAGCATGATGAAACTCCTCTCTTTCCCTTTTCCCGTTAATGATTTCCCGGCATAGTCCAAGGGGATTTCGGGGAGGGAATGAAATGCTGACGACATTTGCGCTGACAGTCACATTTCTGGTGCTGTTCTATCTGGCGGTAAGCGTCAAGGTGGTGCGCCAGGGCTATCAATATACGATAGAGCGCTTCGGCCGCTTCACCGAGGTCGCCCGCCCCGGCCTCAATTTCTACCCCGCCTTCTTCTATGCCGTGGGGCGGAAGATCAACATGATGGAACAGGTGGTCGACATTCCGGGGCAGGAGATCATCACCAAGGACAATGCCATGGTGTCGGTTGACGGCGTGGTGTTCTTCCAGGTGCTGGATGCGGCCAAGGCCGCCTATGAAGTGTCGGAACTTTATGTCGCGATCATGCAACTGGCGACCACCAACCTGCGCACGGTCATGGGGTCGATGGACCTCGACGAAACCCTTTCCAAGCGTGACGAGATCAATGCCCGACTGCTTTCCGTGGTCGATCATGCGACCAACGCCTGGGGCATCAAGATCACCCGCGTCGAGCTGAAGGACATCCGGCCGCCCGCCGACATCGTCAACGCCATGGGCCGCCAGATGAAGGCCGAGCGCGAAAAACGCGCCCTCATTCTGGAATCGGAAGGCCTGCGCGCATCGGAAATCCTGAAGGCCGAGGGCCAGAAGCAGAGCCAGATTCTGGAAGCCGAGGGCCGCCGCGAAGCCGCCTTCCGCGATGCTGAAGCCCGCGAACGCGAGGCCGAGGCCGAAGCCAAGGCGACCCAGATGGTTTCGGAAGCCATCGCATCGGGCAATGCGCAGGCGATCAACTATTTCATCGCGCAGAAATATGTGGAAGCGGTGAGCCAGTTCGCGACCTCACCCAACGCCAAGACCATCCTCTTCCCGGTCGAGGCGACCCAGCTGATCGGCACGCTGGGCGGCATCGGCGCGCTGGCGAAGGAGGCCCTGGGCGGTGAAACGCCGCCGGCACCCCCCGCCCCGCCCCGGCGCGGGCCATTTGGGCAGGCACAGGGATGATGGCCTGGCTCTCCATGCTGGAGGATCATTGGGGCTGGCTGGTCTTCGCCGCCCTGCTCGGCATGGCCGAGGTGCTGATACCGGGCGTTTTCCTGATCTGGGTGGCGCTGGCGGCGGCGGTGACCGGCCTCGTCGCCCTGCTCCTGCCGATCTCGCTGCCGCTGCAATTGCTGCTGTTTGCCGCACTCTGCCTCTTTTCGGTATGGGGCGGCCGCCGCTGGTATGTGTCCAATCCGGTGGATTCGCAGGACCCCCTGCTCAATGACCGCACGGCCCGACTGGTGGGCGAGGTCGTGACCGTCGTCGAGGCGATCGACAATGGCCGCGGCCGTGTGAAGGTGGGCGACAGCGTATGGTCCTGCCGTGGCCCGGACGCTCCCGTCGGCACGCGCGTCCGGGTGACCGGCGCGGAAGCCTCGGTTCTGAAGGTGGAACTGGCCGGAATATGATGGAGGTTTTGGGTGGAAGGCAGATGTCTTCCTCCCGAACATTCCCTACCCCGCCCCCCTCGCAAACGACGGGAAGCGGGATTCGCTGCGCTGAAAGCCCGGCTTGGTCACAACGAGCCGGCTCCGGGCCTCCTCCGCCATGCCCAAAGCCACAGAAGCTCCAAAGCGAAAGGGCCGGCATTTCTGCCGGCCCTTGCTGTTTCGTCGCTCGGACAACCGATCAGCCGACGAAGGCACGCTCGATCACATAGGCGCCGGGCGCGGCATTGGAGCCTTCGGCAAAGCCCTGCTCCTCGAAATAGGCGCCGAACTGCTTGATCATCTCCATGCTGCCGCACATCATGATCCGGTCGGTTTCCGGGTTGAACTTCTGCTCGCCCGGAATGCCCTCGAACAAGGCACCCGTTTCCATCAGCTTGTCGATCCGTACATTGTTCCGGAACGGCTCTCGCGTGACAGTGGGGACATAGTGGAACTGCGCAGCCGCCTGCTCCGAGACTAGCGGGTCCTCCGCCAGCTTGCCCGTCAACTCGTCATGGAACGCCAGATCGCTGACTCGGCGGACCGAGTGGACCACCACGACCTGCTCGTAAAATTCATAGACGTCCGGATCGCGGGCCAGGCTGAGGAAGGGCGCAAGGCCTGTGCCGGTCGACAGCATGAACAGCCGCTTGCCCGGAAGCAGCGCGTCAGTGACCAGCGTGCCGGTGGGCTTGCGCCCCAGATAGATATGGTCGCCCGGCTGGATCAGCTGGAGCTTGGATGTCAACGGGCCGTCCTGCACCTTGATCGACAGGAACTCCAGTTCCTCGTCCCAAGCGGGGCTGGCCACGGAATAGGCGCGCAGCAGCGGCTTGCCATTGTCGCCCTGCAAGCCGATCATGACGAACTCGCCCGACCGGAAACGGAAGCTGGCGGGCCGCGTGATGCGGAAGCTGAACAGATGCTCGTTCCAGTGCCTCACCGACAGCACGGTTTCCACGGAGAGCGCGCCGGTCGGTTCCAGCACCGGCTTTTCGATGGTCACGTCGTTCAAAACCTTTTCCTTTGCCAAATCCGGGGCGACCGGCGCTTCAATAAGCGCCAGTTGCGTGGGCTTCGCAATAAGCTATGCAGGGCGAATGCCCCCTGGGCCGCTTTAAGGCAAGGCGAAAAAAACTTGTCGGCGCGAAAGCTGGCTATCAACCGGGGTCCGCCCCCAGAACATCGTGCGGAAAAGTGGGAGCCGGTTTTAGCTGCGCTGAACTGCGTTTCCGCTTGAAACGACGCGGCAACCAAAGCTTAGCGCGTGCAGCCTGCTGATTTAAGGCAGCGCGCTCCAGGCGCGAGGACATGTTCTGGGAGCGGCTCGCCGGGACGGAACGCACCAAGGAAGCTCAGTGCGCTGCCGCATGGCGGCGGTCCCTTCATCATGGGCGCGTGATCCGTCCTGCCACCTGTCTCCCCCCAAATGGTCCTGCGCCTGCGCATTGCTGCCCCATAGTGCTGCAATGACCGCACTGCTCCGCAGCATGCTTCCGATCATGGCCATATTCCCTCGCTTGCGAACGCAAGAGCGTTCGCCCCCAAGGCAGGGCCCTAGTCATTTATCCAACAAAAGACATACCCCAGGATGGGTATGTTAAAGGATGGTTCAACAAAAGGGCCCAAAGCGACTTTTGTTCGACTGTAAAAATATGCTTATCCAAAGAGACCCTTGGCGAGACTCCCCAACTCATTGAGAGGATTTCCGTCACCGTCGCGATCAAACAGCCCCCCGATCTTTGCCATGATCGCTTCGGGGCTGCCAAAATGGGCAAAAAGTTCCTGCAATTTGTCCGCAGATACACCATGTTCGGCGGCCGTCGTCGCCAGCGCCGCGACATCTGTCTCGCCCGATGCGATCTTGCTGCCGATTTCGCTCATCAACGCCTGCATCTGCTCCGGTTGCAGACCTATCCTGGCGGCCACCGCCTCCAGCCCGCCCATGCTGCTCATAAGATCATCAAACATAGCCATAAGACAGATCCCGCTGAAAATTCACCGCAGAATAGCACTCCATCTCTCGGACAGAAAGAAAAAGAGGCCGGGAGACGCCGTCTCCCGACCCCTGCTGATAAACCGGCAGCCGGTTTCGCGGATCAGGCGGCCGTCAGCGCCGCGCCGCGCACCGATTCATCGACATGATCCACAAATTGGGCGAAATTGTCGACGAACTGCTTCACCAGCTTGCCTGCCGTTTCGTCATAAGCAGCCTTGTCGGGCCAGGTCGCGCGCGGATCGAGCATGGCGGAATCCACCCCCGGCACGGCGACGGGAACCTGGAAACCGAAATTGGGATCGGTCCGGAATTCAGCGTTGTTGAGGCTGCCATCAAGCGCAGCGTTGAGCAACGCGCGCGTCACCTTGATCGGCATGCGCT
>NZ_JBHIWJ010000082.1:0-18147 GCF_041987595.1 Sphingobium sp.
TTCGATCTCAACCTGGCTTTGGAACGCTCAGATAAAAATCCGGTTTACTACATTCAAAATGCCCACGTGCGCTGCGCTGGCATCTTCCGCAAATGGACCGAAGCTGGCGGCGCGCCAGACGCTGATGCCGGGGCTGATCGACATGCACACCCATCGGCAGATGGCGGGCTATGGCTATGGCGACCGGATGGGACGGCTATGGCTGGCGATGGGGATCACCGCGACCCGCTCGCCCGGATGCCCGGCCTATCATATGGTCGAGGACCGCGAAGCGATCCAGAGCGGCAAGCGGATCGCGGCGCGGCATTATGCCACGGGCGAGGCGATCGATGGCGGGCGCATCTTCTACAATTTCATGCGGCCCGTAACCGAACCGGGGCAGATGGCGCTGGAACTGGAACGGGCGCGGGCGCTGGATTACGACATGGTGAAGACCTATGTGCGGCTTCGCCACGACGTGCAGAAGCAGGTCGTCGGCGAAGCGCATCGCATGGGGATGCACCTGTCGTCCCACTATCACTATCCCGCCCTCCATAGCGGCATGGACTGCATGGAGCATACCGGCGCCACAAACCGCTATGGCTATTCGCGGACGGTCACCTCGCTGGGCGGCGGCTATCATGACGTCACCGATCTGTTCGCGGCTGCCAGGGCCGGACGGACCCCGACCCTGTTCGCAGCGACGGCGTTGCTGGGCGAGGATGACGAGTTCGCGAAGGATGCGCGGATCAGGACGCTTTATCCCAGTTGGGAATATGACAAGCTGCTGGGCCGGATGAAGGCGATGGCGGGCGATGGCGGCAAGCCGATGCTGGCCTCGCTTGAGCGGCAGGTGGAGCAGATCAAGCTGATGCTCGCGGCGGGCTGGCATCCCATTTCGGGGACGGACGCGCCGATCGATCTGACGGCGGTGAGTTTGCATCTCAACCTGCGCGGGATGGTGCGCTTCGGGATTTCCCCGCATGACGCGCTGATGATGACGACGCGATGGTCGGGAGAGTTTCTGGGCGAGCCGATCGGGCGGATCGAACGCGGAATGCTGGCGGACATGATTTTGGTGGAAGGCGATCCGCTGAAGGACGTGAACGCGGTGGCGCGGGTGAAGAAAGTCATTGCCAACGGCGTGGTGCGCACGCCGGAGGAATTGATCGCGCCATTTATCGCGGCAAGGCCTCAGGCGCGGGTAACCCCGGTGCTGCCGCCGCTCGCGCATGCGCACCAGCATTTCTGGTGGCACGAGGCGGAATATGTGGAATCGAGCCGGGCGGCCTGTTGCGCGGGGCATGCCGTGGCGCATGTTTGAGAAGCGATCGGGTGAGGTCGTGAAGGCACTCTGAGCCTGAAGAAGAAGTGCAGCCCTTCGACAGGCTCAGGACGAACGGAAGTTTCTGAATTCGAACTTCCGCTAACCATCCCTACCCGTCATTCACCTTCGCGCCAGCCCTTGGCCAGCGCCGCTTTCTCCTGCGCCGCATCGGCCGGAGCGCCTTCGATCAGCGCATCGACCGTCGTCATGATCCGCGCATCGCCGGAAGAGGCCTGACGATAGTCCGTCCCCTGCCCCGCCCCCGGCACCAGTTGCTGGACCTGCCACCCCTGTCCCTCGCGACAGGCGACGCCGGAGACGGCCTGCCCCTCGAAGCTGCGGCACCAGCCGCCGCCCTTGCGCTGAAAGCTGAGGCCGATGCGGATCGCCGCGCCCTGCTGAGCGGAGGCCAGTTGGGTATCGAGAGCGGACGCCAGTTCCCCCTGCGCGACCATCACGCCATTGCTGACCCCAACGGGGCCGGAGGAGCCGCCGGACAGATGGCCGATGCCAAGGCCCAGCACGAGGCTCGCGGCAATGGCGCCGCCTATGCCCCAGTTGCGCCAGCGCGGGGTTGCAGGACGGGCCAGCGGAACGACTTTCGCGCTCTCCTCCAGCAAGGCCCGTAAGGCAGGCGGCACCGGCTCCGCTTCGATCGGCGCATAATGGCCCGACAGGCGCTCCCGCAGGCGGCGGTGCGTTTCCAGCCGTTCGGCAAGGGCAGGGTCTTCCGCCATGGCGCGGTCCACGCGGCGCCGCGTCACTTCATCCAGTTCGCCGTCGACCCAGGCGATCAACAGGGCTTCGTCAATGTCGGTCATGCCGCTTCCCCCAGCATTTCGATCAGCGCACCGCGCCCCCGCACCAGCCGCGAGGTCAGCGTGCCCATCGGCACGTCCAGTACCTCGGCCGCCTCTTTGTAGGAGAGTCCTTCTACCAGCACGAGCGCAATGGCTTCGCGCTGTTCGTCAGGCAAGGCGTGCATGGCGCGATCCACATCGGACAGCATCACATGCGCCTCCACATCGCGGTCGCCCGCATGGCCGACATGCTCGCCCGCCTCTTCCGGCGCGAAGGTCCGGGCGGCGCGCTGCCGCAAACGGGCCTCGTCGATCCAGAGATTGCGCATGATCCGATACATCCAGCTATCCAGTCTTGTCCCCGGCTGCCATTGGTCGCGCGCCTTGAGCGCCCTTTCCAGCGCCGCCTGACACAGATCGTCTCCATCGGCGCGATCCCGCGAGAGGCTGGCGGCAAAGCGTCGCAGCCGGGGCAGGATCGCCAACAGATCGCTTTCGAACGACATCCGGTCTCCATTCATGTCTGTCAGGGATGAAACGACCGTGCCCCGACGTTTCATCCCTGACGGAAGATCATGTATCGGAAATTTTTTCGCGATGACTCATTTTGAATGCGAAAGGACCGAAAAAGGGGTCGGTGGTAAAGAGGTCGAGATGAAGTTCGCCCGTTCATGGATTGTTGCCGGTCTTCTTCTGACCGCGCCCGGCGCGGAAGCGCAACTGCTGTCCGCGCCCGGGCTGGGACAGGTCGGCGGAGTGGTGCCCACCGTGCTGGACCGGGCCGAAGGCGCCCTCGACCAGGCGGGGCTGGACGGGCTTTCTCCGGCCCGGCTGGCCGACCGGCTGGCGGCGGCGCGAGCGGCGCGGATCGGGGATCTGGTGCGGCGACATGGGGACTCGGTCGAACTGGACGACCGGCGCGAACCGGCGCGGCGCGGCGTGATCCTGCTGACAGGCGCCACGGCGAAAAGCATCGAGACGCTGCGATCGGCGGGCTATGGTGTCGAGAGGCAATTGGTCGAGGGACTGGACCTCAGCATCACGCGGCTTACGGTGCCGCAGGGGCAGAGCCTGTCGCGGGCCTTGAAGAAAGTCCGTTCGATTGCACCCGAAGCGCAGACAAGTGCGGACAATCTCTATTTTCCGAGCGGTTCGGCCATCGCCCTCACCGCGACGGCGCTGGCGGAGAGCGGAAGCGTGCGGGGCAAGGCCGCCGGGCTGATCGATGGCGGCGTGGCGCGTCATCCTGCGCTAAGCGGGCCGGTCGAGCAGCAGGGCTTCGCCCGCGGCGCGCCCCGGGCGAGCGCCCACGGGACTGCGGTGGCCTCGCTCATCAGCGGCACAGGCAGCGTGCGGGGGGCTGCGCCGGGCGCGCCCCTGCTGGTGGCCGACGTCTATGGCGACGATCCGGCTGGCGGCGGCGCCTTTGCGATTGCGCGGGCCTTGGGCTGGATGGCAGCACGGGGCGCGAGCGTTGTCACGGTCAGTCTGGTGGGGCCGGACAATCCGCTGCTGGCGGGCGCGATCCGGCTGGCGCGGGACAAGGGCGTCATGGTGGTGGCGGCGGTCGGCAATGACGGGCCAGCGGCACCCCCGGCCTATCCTGCCTCCTATCCCAATGTCGTCGCGGTGACGGGAATCGATGGCCGCGGAAGGCTGTTGCCGGAGGCAGGGAGAGCGCAGCATATCGATTTCGCGGCGCCGGGGGCCGACATGAACGCGGCGCGCACCGATGGCGGCAAGGGACGGGTGCGCGGCACCAGCTTTGCCGCGCCGCTGGTGGCGGGGCGCCTGTTCGCGACCGGCAGCATGGGCGCTCTTCAGGGCGAAGCGAAGGCTGGCGGCAAGGCGTTCGGCAAGGGGATCGTCTGCGGATCTTGCAGAAATATGGATTGAATTTCAGCATTTTGTTAAATTTTTTCGGTGCGCCGGGATGAATTCGACCAGCCCTCCCGTTGTCCTTTCATCGGATCGAACAACGAACAAGGAGACGATCGATGAAAGTGAAGTTCTTTCTTGCTACTGCCGCCCTTGCCGCTCTGACGGCCGCCCCGGCTTCGGCTCAGTTGCTCGGCGGCGGCGGCGGGATGCTGGGCGGCGGCCTGGGTGGTGCGCTCGGCGGCGGCGGCGGTTCACTTGGCGGTTCCCTGGGCGGCACGCTCGGCGGTTCCGGCGGCATCGGCATCGACCGCAGCGTGGATCTGGAAAATGGCCGCGTCGGCGCCGGCGGGTCGGGCCACGGAAGCGGCAGCGGTTCCGCCAGTGGTTCGGTCGGCCGTCACGGCAAGAGCCACAGCGGCAGCGCTTCGGGTTCGGCCAGCGGTAGCCTGACCGCCGACACGCCGGGCACCAGCGATGTCCGTAACGCCGTGGGCGGCGCCCGCGATCAGATTGGCAGCACCGCAGGGGCCGCGCGGGACCGGGCGGTCAGCGCCGCCGCCGACGCTCGTGGCCGGGCTGGCGCAGCGGCCAACGCCACCCGTGATCGCGCCGCGAACACGGCAGGCCGGGCACGCTCGGTCGCGGGCACTGCTGCCGGCAGCGCTGTGGGTGCCGCCAGCGGCGCCGCGAGTGCGGCGAACGGCGCGGCCTCGATCGACGCAGGCGGTCAGCTTTCGGGCAGCGGCCAGGCCTCCGGTTCCAGCTCATCCTCTTCGGATCAGGCGGCCCAATAATCCCCCCGACGGGGCGGCCCCCGCAGTCGGCTTTCAGCCATCACGCCCCCGCCCCGCCGCCTGATCCCCAGGCCGGTAATCCCCGTGGATTACCGGCCTTTTTCGTAGGAAAAAAACGCCTGCTATAAGCATGTTAGGATCATTGACCTTCCCATTTTCCGTCAGCCCATCTAAAACACCGATATAAAGAACTCCGGCAGGCGCGATCTGCACGGAATACCGGTCGCCATAGGTGCGAACAGCGCCAACTATGAAGGGTCGCGGGACAGTCCATGTCCAATTCCCACCTCGATTTCATGTCCAAGCGTCTCCATGAGCGTCAGCGACGGCTGCTAAAGGCGCGCATGCGCCATCCGCGCCATGGCGAAATCGACATATTGGTGCGCGATGTTTCCGAGCGAGGCTTGGGCGGTCGGTGCGATCTCGACATTGCGGTAGGTGAAAATGTGGTGATCGGCCTTCCCGACTGCGCGCCGGTGGAAGGAAAGATCGCCTGGCGCAAAGGCCAGGGTTTCGGCGTACTTCTGGAGACCCCCATCAATCCCGCGACAGTCAAAAGCCCCCCACCTAGCGAGAAGCCGACAACCGCTCCCTATCAGGTGCCGACCGCCTTCCGCGCGTCGATCGATATCAAGAGGCCGGGCTTTCGGACCCGTTCTCCCGCCCCAGACACAAAGCGGCGTTGAACGGCACCTGACGACCGAAAAGGAAAAAGACCGGAGAATCCTTGCGGATCGCCGGTCTTCCACCCCCTGGACTGTGTATCGGATCGGTCAGGCGACCCTGGTCGCCAGTTCTTCGGCCTCGTCCGGATCGCGCAGCACATAGCCGCGGCCCCACACCGTCTCGATATAATTTTCGCCTCCGCAGGCGAGCGCCAGTTTCTTGCGCAGCTTGCAGATGAAAACGTCGATGATCTTGAGCTCGGGCTCGTCCATGCCGCCATACAGGTGGTTGAGGAACATTTCCTTGGTCAGCGTCGTGCCCTTGCGGAGCGAAAGCAGCTCCAGCATCGCATATTCCTTGCCGGTCAGGTGAACACGATTGCCGTCCACTTCCACGGTCTTGGCGTCAAGGTTAACCGCCAGCTTGCCAGTCCTGATAACCGACTGCGAATGCCCCTTCGACCGGCGTACCACGGCATGGATGCGGGCGATCAGCTCCTCGCGGTGGAACGGCTTGGTCACATAATCGTCGGCACCGAAACCGAAGGAACGGACCTTGCTGTCCATTTCGGCAATGCCCGAAAGAATCAGCACCGGCGTCTGCACCTTCGCCGCGCGGAGCTTCTTGAGCACGTCATAACCGTGCATATCCGGCAGGTTCAGGTCGAGGCAGATGATATCGTAATCGTAGAGCTTGCCGAGGTCGAGGCCCTCTTCCCCGAGGTCGGTCGTGTAGACATTAAACCCCTCGGTCGTGAGCATCAGCTCGATCGCCTTGGCCGTAGTCGGTTCGTCTTCGATTAGCAGCACGCGCATGTGAAGCCCCTTTGCGTAGCAGTCCCGTTCACCCCCAGAGAACGGCAGCCGCTCCAATTCATTAACCAAAAAACTTCTGAAGGACAAAGGTTAATTTTTAGATAACTCAGGGATTCCAATGAGTCGTGCGATTTTGAATCTGTTTGTAATGTTTTAGCCGCGAAATGATTCAGGCGAGTCAATATGGATTCGACTTCGAAACGAGCCTTCAACAGCTATGATGTCTGCTGAGGAAATCGAGCAGCGCCTCCACGCGGGCAGGCCGCAAACGCGACGGCGGCGTGACCAGGTGGAGACCAAAGGCAGGCGGCCGCCAGTCGACGAGAATCTCCTCCAGGTCGCCCGACGACATTGCTTCGCCGACGATGAAATCAGGCAGGCGGGCAATACCGACCCCGGCGCGGAGGGCAGGCAGCATCGCCTCCCCGCTATTGACTGTGATACGGGCGCGTACCTGCACCGCCACATTCTGCTGGCCGGGACCGGAAAAGCGCCAGACATCAGGTGTGGCGACGTTGGAATAGCAAAGGCAGTCGTGGCTGCCGAGGTCGGAGGGGTGCGCCGGGCGCCCCCGTTCTTCCAGATAGCCCGGCGACGCGACCACATGCATGTTGACGTCCGCCAGCCGTCGGGCGCGCAGCGAGCTGTCGGGCATGTCCGCGATACGGATGGTGGCATCGAGACCCATTTCCACAAGGTCGATGCGCGCATCCGACAGATGCAGATCGACATCTACCTGCGGGTTCTGCTTCGTGAACTCGGCGACCAGGGGCGCGACGCGGAGCAGGCCGAAGGTCATCGGCGCGCCCAGACGCACCGTCCCGGACAGTTCGGCCGTTTCGTCCCGCGCCGCTTCTTCCGCCGCCTGCCCTTCCGACAGGATGCGCGCGGCATGATCCGCCAGCCGCTTGCCGCTTTCGGTCAGCGCGAGGCGACGGCTGGTGCGATTGAACAGGCTGGTGTCCAGATGTTCCTCCAGCCGCGTCACCGCCTTGGATATGGTTGCCTTGGACACGCTCAGGGCCTTGGCTGCGTCGGTGAAGCTGCGATGCTCGACCACGGCCGCGAACATGGCCCATGCCTCAAAATCAGGAAGCCGCATAAGGAAACAATCCGTTTCAATCCTGCCTATTCAAGAAACGATCCTGATCGCTAGATTGACGGAAAGCAAGTCGGAACCATCCGGTAGCGCAATGAAAGGCACGAGCATATGAACACGACAACAGGGAGCCGCATCGAACGCCGCCCCTTCGCGTCGCTGGGCCATGCCGACCATGGCTGGCTGAACGCGCGCCACCATTTTTCCTTCGCGGACTATCATGATCCCGCCCGCATGAGCTGGGGCGCGATCCGAGTGTGGAATGACGATGAGATCGGCCCGCGCTCGGGCTTTCCGCCGCACCCCCATGCGGACATGGAAATCATCACCTATGTCCGCAAGGGTGCGATCACGCATCAGGACAGCCTGGGCAACAGGGGCCGCACCGAAGCGGGCGACGTCCAGGTGATGAGCGCAGGCACCGGCATACGCCACGCCGAATATAATCTGGAAGACGAGACGACGACGCTCTTCCAGATCTGGATCATTCCCCGCGCAAGGGGCGGCCAGCCGAGCTGGGGCGCCAAGCCCTTTCCCAAGGGTGACCGCTCAGGCAAGCTGGAGGTGCTGGCGAGCGGCCATGACGAAGACAGGGAAGCGCTGCGCATCCGCGCCGACGCCCGTCTTTTGGGCGGCACGATCAAGGCCGGGGACAGCGTAACCTACGACAGCGGGGACGGCCGCCATCTTTATCTGGTTCCTGCGACGGGGCGGATAGAGATTGACGGACAGATTTTCGAAGCGCGGGACGGCGTTGCGATCATCGGTGGCGAACCCATCACCGTCACGGCCATCGAGGACGCGGAAATCGTCCTTGTCGACAGCGAATAGGCCCATCCTTTCCTCTCCCTTCGGATGGGCCGAAGGCCGCCCGCAACTCCCCCCTCGCGGGCGGCCGATTTTTTGAAACCTTTTTACGATCAACGCATTAACGAGATTGGAGATATTCATGGCCAAGGTTCTGGTTCTCTATTACTCTTCGTACGGTCACATCGAAACGATGGCGAAGGCCGTAGCGGAAGGCGCAGCCACCGCTGGCGCACATGTCGATATCAGGCGCGTGCCGGAAACGGCGCCGCTGGAAGTGGCGCAGGCCGCTCATTTCAAGCTGGATCAGGAAGCGCCAGTCGCGACCGTCGCCGAACTTGCCGACTATGACGCGATCATCATCGGCACCGGCACGCGCTTTGGTCGCATGTCGAGCCAGATGGCGGCCTTTCTCGATCAGGCGGGCGGCCTGTGGGCGCGCGGCGCGCTGAACGGGAAGGTCGGCGGCGCTTTCACCTCGACCGCCAGCCAGCATGGCGGGCAGGAGACCACCCTTTTCTCGATCATCACCAACCTGCTGCATTTCGGCATGGTGATCGTCGGCCTGGACTATGGCTTTGCCGGGCAGATGGGCGTCGACAAGGTTCGCGGCGGCGCGCCCTATGGCGCGACCACGCTCGCGGACGGCGACGGCAGCCGCCAGCCAAGCGAGGAAGAACTGGACGGTGCGCGCTATCAGGGCCGCCGGATCGCGGAGACGGCGATGAAATTGCACGGATAACAGATTGCTGCGCCGTCTACCCGGTGGGTGGCACGGCACAGTTGTTGAGCCTTGGGTCGCAAGGGTCAACATCGGTGGGGGCCGGCGCATCGGACTGCGCGTCGGCCCCCTTCTTTTTGACTGGAGGCCATGTTTTTTGCGTCTCATGTCACACCGGCCATTCCTGGCTCGTCATGTCAGCACAACCCATGATGAAAGGTGCTGACCATGACTGCCAAGCTCGATCCCTTTGCCGTCGCCCCCCAGTTAATGAAAAGCTGGTTCGCGCTTTCCACTGCCGTCAATGACAGCCTGGAGCCCAGCCTCGTGGAACTGGTGAAGATACGCGCTTCCCAGATTAACCAGTGCGCCAACTGCATCAACATGCACACGGCCGACGCCCGCGCGCTGGAGGAGACGGAACAGCGCATATATCTGCTGTCGGCCTGGCGCGAGGCGCCGTGCTATACGGCACGCGAACGGGCAGCGCTGGCGTGGACGGAAGCCTTGACGCGTCTTTCCGAAGGGCACAGCCATGTCTCAGCCCACGAAGCGCTGGACGCCGAATTCTCGAAGGAGGAACAGGTGAAGTTGACCCTGATGATTAACGTCATCAATGGCTGGAACCGCATCGCGGTGGGTTTCGGCCTCTGGTACGACACCCCAACCAAGGCGGCCGCCTGATGGCGCAGGGGATGCATCTGGACCCGGCGGACAGCTTCGATCCGCTGCGTCCCCGCCTTTTGCGCGTCGCCTATCGCATGCTGGGATCGGTCGCCGATGCCGAGGACGTGGTGCAGGACGCCTTCATACGCTGGATGGGTGTGGACCGCGAAACGGTGCGCGAACCGGAAGCCTTCCTGCGGCGGACGGTGACGCGGCTTTGCCTCGATCAACTGAAATCCGCGCGGCACAGTCGGGAAGTCTATATCGGTCCTTGGCTGCCCGACCCGGTGGTCGAGGATGCCGAGACGGAGGACGATGTGACGCTGCCGCTGATGCTGGCACTGGAACGGCTGTCGCCTCTGGAGCGGGCGGCGTTTCTGCTGCATGACCTGTTCGGCGTCGGCTTCGAGGAGATTGCGGCGACCGTCGATCGCGATCAGGCCGCCTGTCGACAACTGGCTGCGCGGGCGCGGGCGCATGTTCAGCAGGCCCGACCGCGCTACAAGCTGGAAAAGCAGCGCGGGCTGGAGATCGCCAGCGCCTTTTTCACGGCCTCGCGCAGCGGCGACATGACTGCGCTAGGCGCGATGCTGGCGCAGGATGTCAGCCTGCACAGCGACGGCGGCGGCAAGCGGCCTGCGGCGGTCCATCCGATACTCGGCCTGCGGCAGGTCATGCAGGTGCATAAGGCGCTGGCGGTGCTGTTCGGCAAATATGGTTCGACGCTGGTGCGCATGGGGCTGATCAACGGCTTGCCCGGCTTCGTCACCCGCGAGGCGGATGGCGAGTTCCAGACGACGGCGCTGGATATAGAGGATGGCCGCATCACCGGCATCTATGTGATGCGCAACCCCGACAAGTTGCGGCATCTCCATTAGCGTCAGAGGAAAATGCGGCGCAGCGCCGGCACGTTCCGGATCAGATAATAAGCGGCAAGCGGCAGGATCAGGGCCTGCATCAGCAGCCACGGCTTGCCGAGATAGGGCGAGAGATAGTGGATCACGGCGACATGCAGATACATGATGACCAGCGACGCCCGGCCAATGGCGGCGATCCAGCCGCCAAAGGGCGCGATCCGCACCGAAAGGCGGAACAGCAGCACGCTCGTCGCGATCGCAGAGCCGAGCGAAAGCAAGGGCCAGCCATAATCCGCCGCCTTCATGTTGAGCGTCGGCAGCAACGCCGACAGCCCCGCCAGCGACGACAAGGCCAGCGGCGCCAGCATCCAGCTTCGCCATGACACCCGCTGCCACGCGGCGCCCACCCACAGCAACACCAGCGCCATCGGCACGGTGAGCAGGCCGAGTGGCGACAGGCTGGTAAACCGTGCTGCTTCATAGGCGGCAAGCAGACAGGGCAGCATCAGCCACGCCCAGCGCCTGTCCAATGGGTCGGACCACCACGCCAGCGCCATGTTGAAGAGAATGCGCGCCATCATCAGGCAGGGGACGAACCAGAAGATGGTGAACGGGCCCCGCAGCCAGGAGCCACCGAGCAGGATCGGTAGCGCATCTCGCGGCCAGTCGTGAAAGATCGGTCGCCCGCCCTTCATCGTTTCGATGATCTGGTCTGCGACGACGAGCAGCAACAGGAAAGCGGCATAGGGCCGCGTCTGCGACCCCAACTGGCGGAGCGTGAAACGCGCCACCGGCTGCGGGTGCGAAAGGAGGCCGGAAAGCAGGAAAAACAGCGGCATGTGGAAGCTGTACATCGCATCGCGCAGGCCGCCCCGCGTCCATACATGGCCGACGACCACGGCGATGATGCCGATGCCGCGCGCGACATCGATCCATTCCAGCCGTCCCCCGCCCGTGGGTCGGGCCTCATGCCCCCTGTTCTCCATAGAGATGTCGCCCTATAGGAAGCCGGGCGCGCGTCAATCGCCCTTTCCCCTGTTTACGGATGCTGCCCCTTGACCCTGCTTCACGACCGAGTGCTGTTCATCGATGGCGAGGCCATCATCCTCGACAAGCCCGCGGGCCTGCCGGTCGACGCGCCGCGTGACGGATCGCTGGCCCTTGAGAACCATCTTTCCTCGCTGACCTTCGGCTTTCAGCGCTGGCCGCTGCCGGTGCACCGGCTTGATCGGGACACCAGCGGCTGCCTGCTGCTGGCGCGCAATCCCAAGGCGCACAAGCGCTTCGCCGCCGCCTTTGAGGCCGGAACCGTCGCCAAACGCTATGTCGCGGTGGTGGACGGCGTGCCCGAGGAAGAGAGCGGCATCATCGAACTCTCGCTCAAGAAGATCAGCACGCCCGCGCAGGGCTGGCGGATGATCCCGGCGAAAGCAGGCAAGGCGGCGATCACGGAATGGCGCCGGATCGCGGAGAAGGATGGCCGCGCGCTGATCGTCTTCACGCCCCGCACCGGCCGCACCCACCAGATCCGCACCCATGCGCTGCACGGGCTGGGCTTCGGCATCGTCGGCGATCCTGTCTATGGATCGGGTGATGGCCCCATGCTGCTGCATAGCCGGTTCCTCAGTATCCCACGCGGCGAAAAGCCGCCTGCGGAAGCGACCGCTCCGCTGCCCGAAACCTTTGCGGCGGCCGGTTTTGGGGCGGAGCTGCTGGAACAGGCTGGGCTGTAATCTCTTGCCGCTGATCCCCGTCACCCGGTCAATCGCCATCGACAGCGACGAACTGTCGGAGAGCTTCGTCCGTTCGACCGGCGCGGGGGGCCAGCATGTGAACACGACCGACAGCGCGGTGCAGTTGCGTTTCGACGTGGCGAACAGCCCGTCCCTGCCCGACGCGGTGAAGGCGAGGCTGGCAGCGATCGCAGGGCGGCGGATGACGGCGGAAGGGGTGCTGATCCTGCGTTCCGAAGGCTCGCGTTCCCAGCTCATGAACCGGCAGGAAGTGCTGGCCCGCCTGATCGACCTGATCCGCGAGGCGACCTTCGTGCCAAAGGCCCGCAAGGCCACCAAGCCGGGCAAAGCCGCCAAGGCGCGCCGCGTCGACGCCAAGAAAGCCCGCAGTTCGGTGAAGGCTGGGCGGGGCAAGGTGAAGTTCGACTGACGCGCTGGAACGGGTGGAAATATGTCCGCCAATGGCCGCTTCCCGTCACCGAAGACTGGCCGCCGCCGCCCGCACATCCTATATCGCCGCCATGTTCGATTTTGCCCCCACGGCGGATGCCGACAAAGCCACTCTTTATGACGACCTTCTTTCCGCCGCCGACGCGCTGACCGCCGGAGAGAGAGATGCCGTCGCCAACATGGCCAACATCTCCGCGCTCATCTGGCAATTTCTGCCCGATCTCAACTGGGCGGGCTTTTACCGCATGATCGACGGCGAACTGGTGCTTGGTCCGTTTCAAGGCAAGACCGCCTGCATCCGCATCGCATTGGGGAAGGGCGTCTGCGGCGCGGCGGCGGCCAGCGCGGAAACGCAGCTGGTCGAGGATGTGCATGCCTTCCCCGGCCATATCGCCTGCGACGCCGCCAGCGCATCGGAAATCGTCGTGCCCGTCATGAAGGACGGCCAGGTGGTGGCCGTTCTCGACCTCGACAGCCCCTCCCCTGCCCGCTTCAATGAAGCCGACAGGGCGGGCCTGGAGGCGCTGATCGCGCGAATCGGAGCGCGCCTCGCCTGAACAGGCCTTGCCCCGTTTCGGGACAGGTCACGAGCCGCCCTGGCGTGGATCGGGACGCCCTAGCATGCTAAACAAGCCGTTAACAAATCAGCGGAAACAGGGAGTTCAAGCATGCGGATCTGGAGCATCGTCCTGACGATGGCTACAATTGCGCCCGTGCTGGCGTCGGATGCCGCATGGGCGGATCAACCCCCGCGCGGCATGGGCTATGACGATGACGTAACCGCGCATGATGGACCACCGCCTCCGCCGCAGGCCGCTCCGCTCCATGAATATCGGGGACGCTGGAGCGGGACCTGGCGCGACAGGGACGGCAGAGCCTATAACGGCGACTATGAAGGCCGTTTCGAAGGCGAGGTTCGCGGCGGTCCCGGCGTCGATTATGACGCTCCGCCCTATACAGCCGCGCCGCACTGGACCAGCCCCCCGCCCGCACCCGCGCCGGGCCAGCCAGTCGTCACCACGACGCAGGCCCCCGGCTATTTTGCAAATGGCTATTATTATCCCGGCGTCACCACCACGACCGTCGTGATCCAGCCTGCGGTCACGACCACCCGTACCTATGTGACCGAGCGGGTGGTCCGCAGGAGGACTCGCTCCAAATAGCGCAGCCGTTCAGGCCGCTTGGGACTTCACCATGGCCCAGGGCTGCGGCCGTCCGAACAGATAGCCTTGACCGATCGAGCAACCGCGCGCGAGCAACAGCTCGACCTGCCCCGCCGTCTCCACCCCTTCGGCAACCACCTCCATGCCCAGGCTGCTACCCAGCTTGCCGATGGCGTCAACGATGACGGCGTCCCCCGCATCCTGTTCGATATTGCGCACAAAACTGCGGTCGATCTTCAATATGTCGACCGGATATTGCTTCAAATGACTGAGCGAAGCATAGCCGGTGCCAAAATCGTCGAGAGCGATCTGCACCCCCGCCGCCGACAGGCGGTGAAGCGCCTGTTCCACCTGTTCGGCGCCACGGCCAAGGAACACCGTCTCGGTCACCTCAACCTCGAAATGCCGGGGCGGAACGCCACAGCGCGCCAGATGGGCAAGGACATAGCCGGCAAAGTCATGCTGCATGAAGTCCGCCGCCGAAGCGTTGATGGCTACCCGACCCGGATCATAGCCAGCGCGTAGCCAGCGGCGCACATCGCGCACGACATTGGCCAGCATCTTTTCGGTCAGTTCAACGGCAATTTCCGCATTGTCGAAGGCAGCCGCGATCGTGTCGGGCGCATGAACCCCAGTGCGCGGATGCTGCCAGCGAAGCAACGCTTCATAACCCAGGACGCGTCCGGTCTTCAAATCGACCTTCGGCTGATAAAAGGGCACGACCAGATCGTCGGCGATCGCCTGCCGCGCCATGTGGATCATGGAACTGCGCTGCTGCGCCTCGGCCCGCAACGGCGAATGGAACAGCGTCAACCGGCCCCTGCCTGCGGATTTCGATGCATAGAGCGCCAGATCCGCTGCCTTCAGCAATTCGGTCGCATCGTCGCCATGCTCGCCGAACACAGCGCCGCCGATGCTGACGCTGCAATCCAGCGAACGGCCATTATGGACATAGGGGCCGCGCACGCCACCCAACAGTTCGGCGCTCCAGGCAGCCAGAGCCGCGCTGTTGGCAAGCGACGGCGCAATCATGCCAAATTCGTCGCCGCCAAGCCGCCCGATCATCGCGTCGGCGGGTGCGCTGACGGCAAATCGCTGCGCAAAGCCGCAAAGCAGCGCATCCCCGGCATCATGACCCAACATGTCGTTGGTCCGTTTGAGCTCGTCGATATCGACCAGCACCAGACCGAAGCTCTCGCCATCCCTGCGCGCCTGTTCGGTCATCTCCTCCAGCGTTTCCTGCCAGAGCGCCCGGTTCGGCATACGCGTCATCGGATCATGGGTGGCCGCCCACCGGATGCGATCCTCGCTATTCCGTTCCTCGGTCACGTCCTGAAAGGTGACGATCACGCGCAGCGGCCGACCCGCTTCGCAAAAGCTGCTCCAGCCCGCGCTCTTGATCCAGCGCAGCGCACCATTGTCGGCGCGACGTATCCGCAAGGTGGCTTCGAAATGCGGCGGCATTTCTCCCTGCGCGACCGCATCCAGCATTTCGGCCAGTTGGGGACGGTCCTCCGGGTGCACAAGGCTCAGCGCCAGTTCACTGGTCGCCGGTTCGGCGGCTGAGAGGCCGAGCATCTGCCGGAACTCGCGCGACCAGGTACGCGTCCCAACCGTCGCGTCGAAATCCCAGATGCCGAGCCGCGCCGACTGCACCGCCAGTCGAAAACGCTCCTCGCTCTCCGCCAGTTCGCGCTGGGCGATCTTTTGCGCGTGAATGTCCTCCAGCGTTCCATACCATCGGACGATCCGGCCTTGCGCATCCTTGCGCGCGGAAGCTCGCGCCCGCATCCAGCGATAACTGCCATCGGCCAGACGCAGACGGTAATCGACGTCCACCGGGTCGCCGGAAGCCAGCTTTTCTCCCCAGGCCATCAGCGTCCGGTCAAGATCATCGGGATGCAGGGATGCTATCCATCCCCTGCCTTGCGCCTGTTCCGGCGGCATTCCGGTGAGTTCGTGCCAGCGCGGACCAACTTCCTCGATCGCACCGTCGGGCGCGGCCGTCCAGGGCACTTGCGGACTGAGTTCGACCGACCAGCGATAATGTTGTCGGCTTTCCGCCAGCGCTTCGGCCAAGGCTCTCCGGTCCCGGTCATGCCGGTCGTCGACATCCTCGATAGTGCCGTACCATAGCGGCGCTCCATCCGGCTGCACGACCAGAGTCATGCGGACAAGGCCCCATCTTTTGTCCCCCGAAAGGGCGCGCATCCGTACGGGGACGGGATCGGGCGTGGCCGATGATCGTGCCGCATTGGCCAGCGCCTGCCGGTCGCGCCGGTCCAGCACTCCGCGCCAGCCATGGCCCATCATGTCGCAGGAAAAATGCCGCGCGAACAGATCCGACATGATTTCCCGCGAAAGGATGCGCCCACGCCCGTCAGCGATCCAACGAATCGCAGGAGGAGAAACCTGATGAAAAATCGGGGAAAACAACAATTCGTTACGGTAGTGCAACAGGCCCCAATCCAGCTTTCGCTGGCTGGGTTCCGGCCCAAATTCTCCAAATCGGCGATCAGCAAAACGGTCCATCGGCCGGTCCTGATCCATGCTTCTTTCCGCGCACCATGAGGATGCACTAACGGAAAAAGTTAAATAAGCTTTCCAATGCGGTACAGAGAAATCGGTCCATAACGGCACAAGATGCGCCAGCGGGCACCAATGCGACCGTCAGACAGGCGTCAGGACGGCCCTTCATTGGCGATTATTTGCGGAAAATTGCCGCCAGTTCACGGGGCAAGGCAGGCTCGTCGCGCGGTTCTGCCTGCTGCACCGCCTGGGCCTGCTCATCCGGATCAAAGCGGGTCCAACCGTTGCGGCTCAACCGTTCGAGCGGACGATAGCGGATCTTATACTGCATCCGCTGCGACCCTTCGACCCAATAGCCCAGATAGACGTAGGGCAGCCCGGCCTTCGCAGCGCGCAGGATGTGATCCATGATGATGAAATTGCCCAGTCCCTTGCGATGCTCCAGTGCCGTATCAAAGAAACTGTAGATCATCGACAGACCATCGCCCTGCCGATCGGTAAGACAGGCGCCGATCAGCTTGCCGGGGCGGCCGTCCTCACCCGGTTCGCGATATTCCACGACATGGCTTTCCACCGGGGTCTGTTCGACCATATCGGCAAAATCCATCTCATCCATTTCAGTCATGCCGCCGCCGGGATGGCGTGCGCGCAGATAGCGCTGAAGCAGCGCGAACTGCTCCTCGGTCGACCATGGCTTACAGGCGGTGACGACAAGGTCACCATTCTTCCGCAGCAATTTGCGCTGGGTGGCATTGGGTTCGAACTCGCCCGCAACCACGCGCACCGAAACGCAGGCGGAACAGTCCGCGCAGCTTGGCCGGTAGGCGACATTCTGGCTGCGGCGAAAACCGATGCGGCCGAGCGCGTCGTTCAGTTCCGACGCATTCTCCCCACTGAGTTCGGTGAAAACTTTCCGCTCGCTCCTGCCCGGAAGATAAGGGCACGGGCTGGGATTGGTGACGAAGAAACGCGGAAAGCGGAAAGGCGCACTCACAACCGCATCTCCCCCACAGCGCTGCCCGACCCCTGATTCATGAATCGACTATGCCGTTGGCGGGCGGCTGTGAAAAGTTTATTTACCACGAAAATTGGTTAAGCGGCAGAGGCCGCATCGATCAGGCCACCTCGATCGGCGCAACCTCATACCCCACCTCTCGCAGCGCCGCGATCAACCGCTCCAGATGGGCGCCGTCCCGCGTCTCGCACTCGACGTCTAGGCTGAGGCCCTTGGCCGGCAGATTGGTAAAAATCCGCTGGTGCGACAGTTCCAGGATGTTGACCGCTTCCTGATCGAAGATGCGGGCGACATGGAACAGCGCGCCCGGCCGGTCCTGAAGGATGATGCGCAGCCGGGCGAGGCGGCCCGACCGTGCCAGGTCGCGCAACAGCACGTTTGCCAGCAGGCGCGTGTCTATATTGCCGCCGGTCAGAATCAGGCCGACATTGCGTCCGGCAAACTCTTCCTTATGCGTCAGCAGGGCTGCGAGACCTGCGGCGCCAGCGCCTTCCACCACCGTCTTTTCGATCTGAAGCAGCAGACTGACCGCTTCCTCCAGATGGCGTTCGCTGACCAGCATGACATCGTCCGCCAGGCGTTCGACGAAGCGGCGGGTGAGCTCGCCGGGCTGCTTGACTGCAATGCCCTCGGCCAGAGTATCGCCGTCGCAGGGCAGGTTCGCGCCCTTGATATAGTCATACATGGACGGATAGAGCTCCGCCTGCACGCCGTAGATTTTGATGTCCGGCTTCATCGCCTTGGCTGCCGTCGCTACGCCGGAAAAAAGGCCGCTGACGCTCAGCGACGCGACAAGGCTCAATTGGAATACGTGGAGGACTTCCTTGGTGCAGTCATGAAGTTTC
>NZ_JBHIWJ010000083.1:0-17888 GCF_041987595.1 Sphingobium sp.
ATTTCCATGACTGTCGTGAGGGGGGGAGGGGTAATGCGCAGGTTCGTCGTTGCGGCGCTGAGTTGCCTGATGTTGATGGGAGCCGCCGCTCTGTCGCCTCCCGAACAGGGAAGCGGTCCCTATCCCGCGCTCTATGAAGTGCGGCCGGACTTGCCCGATCATGTGGTCTATCGGCCCAGATCGCTCGCGCTGCTGCGCGGGGAGAAGCTCCCGATCTACGTCTTTGGCAATGGCGGTTGCAGCGATGACGGCACGGCGTCGCGAAACCATCTGCTGGAAATCGCTTCGCACGGTTATCTCGTTATCGCGCCCGGCCACATCCCCGACGCCGATGCCCGAGAGGAAAGGGCCGGCCCGCAGCCGGACGGAAGGCTCGTTGCGCAGACGCAGACGAGCGCACTCAGCGTGGCGATCGATTGGGCGCAACGCGAAAATGAGAGGCCGGACAGCGCCTTTCGCGGTCGCATCGCGGCGGATCGGATTGCGGTGTCGGGCTGGAGTTGCGGGGGATTGCAGGCCCTTTCCATCGCCCGGCAGCCGCGCGTCAAAACCGCGATCATCATGAACAGCGGTTTCTTCAACGATGGCGGCAGCCCGATCGCTGGCGTGGTTTCCGACAAGCGGCTGCTGGCCACCCTGCATGGGCCGGTCCTTTATGTGCTTGGCGGCCCGGAGGATATCGCCTGGCGCAACGGCACGGACGATTTCCGCCGGATTCGCCATGTGCCTGCCGCGCTGGTGGACATTCCGGTTGGGCATGGGGGCACTTACATGCAGCCGCATGGCGGTGTAGCAGCGGAGGTTGTGACGGCGTGGCTCGACTGGCAGCTCAAGGGCAGGAAAGAAGGCGCTGCCCGGTTCCGGGGGCAGGCCTGCGGATTTTGCCGTGATCCGCGAATGACGTTGCAGACCAGGAATATGCAATGAAGCGCCCGATGGCCGTCCACGGATTTCCTCTTTGCCGCGGCGCGTCGATGGCTTAGGTCGGCTGCTGCCGGGCGAACGGGAAGCAGAGGATTGAATGGCGAGATCGGAACGGTCGCCGCGTGGCGCAACCATCGTCGACGTAGCGGCGCGGGCAGGTGTTTCGCCCATGACCGTATCACGCGTCATCAACGGACGCACGGGGGTAGGCGCGGAAACCCGCGTGCTTGTGGAAGAAGCGATCAGGGCGCTTTCCTACACGCCCAATCCCGCCGCGCGCAGCCTTGCGTCCGCCACCGAACTGCGCATCGGGGTGATCTACTCCAATGCGGGCGCGGCCTTCATGAGCGATTTCCTGACCGGCGTATTCGAGGAGGCGTCGGCGCGTGGCGCCCATCTGGTGCTTCTGAAAGGCGATAACGGCAGGCCGCCGTCCAGCGTGGCGCTGGAGGAACTGGCAGCTTCGAATATCAGCGGCTTCCTGTTGGCGCCCCCCCTTGGCGAAGCCCCCGACGTACTGCGCATCCTGCGCGACGCGGGATGCGCGATGGCCGCCGTCGGCGCTTACCAATCGCCGGAAACGATCTGCGTCCGGGTTAACGACCGCGCGGCCTCCTATCAGATGACGCGGCTGCTCCTCGACCTTGGTCATCGCCGGATCGGTTTCATTCTGGGCAATCCCGATCAGGCCGCAAGCGCAGAGCGCATGGCGGGTTTTTATGCCGCCGTGCGTGAAACCGGCGGCGTCGATGTGCAGGTTGTGCAAGGTGACTTCACCTACATGTCCGGGCTGGCCGCAGGGGAGCAGTTGCTGGGGTCGCCCAACCCTCCCACGGCGATATTCGCCAGCAATGACGATATGGCGGCGGCGGTCATATCGGTGGCCCATCGCCGGCATCTTGACGTGCCGAATGAATTGACGGTCGCTGGCTTCGACGACACCACGGCCGCCGTGACGCTCTGGCCGCCCCTGACGACCGTGCGGCAGCCGGTGAGGGAACTGGCTGCCGAGGCGCTCAGCCTGCTCATCGCCGAGATCAGGGCCAGGGGCAGCAAATCCAACGTGCCCCGGGAACGGATTTTAAGTCATCAGATCATCGAGCGTCAGTCCACCGGCGAAGTCAATCCCTCCTCCTCTTCCTCCTCGCCCTCGTAAAGGAAATAGGCGAAGTCGGCCGGCGCGCCCGCGCCGGAAAGATCCTGACATGCCATGCCGATGAAAGCGCCGGTGAAATTGGGCAGGCCCGGATAGGTCACTTCGTCCGCCAACATGCTGGCGTCCAGCGTGCGCTGAAGCGATCGCCAAGCCTCCGCGCCTTCTTCGCGCCAGGCAAAGTTCAGCCGGTCATGCTCGACCCGCGCGCGCAGTTCGATCGGGCCGTCGGGCAAAGAGCCGATAATCTCCAGAGAGATGCCTTCTTCCAGTTCGGGCGAGCCGCACATGAGCTGAAGCTGTCGGTCGCCATCATCCGCGCTGACGCACAGATAATAGAATTTGCTGCTGTTATAGTAGAAGATCAGTCCCGCAGCCTGTTGGAACCCGCGGGGCGCAAATGTCAGGCAGGTAGAGGCGGTGAACCGGAAATGTTCCTGACGGCGCGCGACAAGGGCCTGTTCGAACAGGCTGCCGACCGTCTCCCGCCCGAAGAGCCGCAGATATCCGGGCCGTGCCGTCATACTGAACAGGCGATCGGGCATGGGTGTGCGAAGCCATTGGAAAACGTCGGGCAGGGCCGCGCCATCGAAGCGTCCATCCCACTCATCGCGGGGCCAGGGCGACGGTGTGAGGTCCGGGGCGGGCGGCGCCGGCATTGGGCGGGCGTCGCGCTCCAGCGTCCGCAACCATCCGTCCCTGTCCCACCGCATCGGCTGGATCGCGGTCTCGCGGCCCATGATGCACCGCCCGCGATCGCGGATCGGGCGGCCGCAAAGATAGGCAAGCCATGGCGTGCCGTCAGCCAGTTCGACCAGATCGCCATGCCCCGTCCGCGTAAGAGGCGCGTCCATGCAGCCAGCCGACGTCAGCACAGCGCCATCCGGATGCACCGTGTAAGGACCAAGGAGGTGCGGAGAGCGCGCCATGACGACGGCATGGTTCCAGCCGGTTCCTCCCTCCGCCACGAGCAGATGATAAAAGCCGTCGCGCTTGTAGAGGTGCGGGCCTTCGGTGAAGCCGCGCTCCGTCCCCTCGAAGATGAGCGCGGGTTCCCCCACCAGCCTGAGCGTGGCGCGATCCAGCTCCTGAATCTGGATTCCGGCGAAGCGTCCGCGGCCTGGGCGATGATCCCACAACATGTTGAGCATCCAGCTGCGGCCGTCGTCGTCGTGGAACAGTGCGGGATCGAAACCGCTGCTGTTTAGGTGTACCGGATCGGACCATTGGCCGTCGATCCGGTCGCACGTCACCAGATAATTGGGGAAGTCGCGCAGCGAAACGCCTTTGGCACCGTTTACGGTCGTACTGCCATAGCGCTTGACGTCAGTGAAGACGAGCAGGAAGCGGCCATCGACGAAGCTCAGATCGGGTGCCCAGACGCCGCAGGAATCGGGGTTGCCGCGCATGTCGAGCTGGGCTGGCCGCGAAAGCGGGCGCGCGGCGAGCCGCCAGTGCACAAGGTCCCGGCTGTGATGGATCTGCACGCCGGGAAACCACTCGAAGGTGGAAGTGGCGATGAAGAAATCATCGCCCACGCGAACGATCGACGGATCGGGATTGAAACCTCGAAGGATGGGATTGATGAAAGTGTTCATTGCGGCTTGCGTACCAGTGTCCAAAGGATGACGGCGCCCAGAAGATCGAGCAGCCCGAGAAGAATGAAGAAAGGCCCGTAGCCGACCTGATCGACCATCTGGCCCAGCAGCAGCGAGAAGACGAGAACCCCCAGATTCCCTGCCAGTCCCGCCATGCCGGCGGCCGTCGCGACTTCGTTTCTGGCGAAAAGGTCGGATGCCATGGTGATCACCGAGACGGAAAGCGTCTGATGGGCAAAGCCGCCAAGGCACAGAAGGGCGATGGCACCGTAGGGGTTGGTGGCCAGGCCCACAAACGCCATGCCGGTCATCATCAGCGCGCCGAGCGTGAAGGCCCACCGTCTCGCGTCGATCAGATCGACCTGGCGGCGCTGCAGGAAAGCGACGACAGCCGGCCCGAACAGGCATCCCAGATCTGCGGCGAGAAAGGGAAGCCATGCGAAGAGGGCGATCTGGCCGAGATCGAAACCGCGCACCCGTGCCAGATAGAGGGGCATCCAGAAAGACAGCATGCCCCAAACAGGGTCGGCCAGCAGGCGGGGAAGTGCGATGCCCCAGAGATCGCGGCGGCGGATCAGCGCGCTGATCGACGGGCGCTCCGCGCGCGCGGACAGCCGGTCTTCCTGACCGGCCGCAATATGGTCCCGTTCGGCCGCTCCGAGTCGACGGTGGCGGGCGGGAGTGTCATAATGGAGATACCAGAGTATCGCCCAGATCAGGCCAACGCCGCCGGCGACGACGAACGCCAGCCGCCAGCTATGCGTCATGACCGCCCAGGCGACGAGCGGTGGCGCGAAGACCGCGCCGAATGACGCGCCGATATTATAGATGCCGCCTGCCAGACCCCGTTCCCGGGAGGGAAACCACTCAGCCACCAGTTTCTGGCCCGCGGGTTGGGCAGAACCCTCCGCCAGTCCCAGCAGGCCGCGTAGCGCCGCGAATCCGGCCCAGCCGTTGACCAGCGCGTGGCAGAGCGTGATCATCGACCAGGCGATGACGCAGAAGGTGAAACCGATCCGCAGGCCGACACTGTCGAGAAAATAGCCGGCAACCGGCTGGAGCAGCACTCCCAGCTGGAACGCGCCGGTGATCCAGCCATATTGGGCGCTGCTGATTCCCTGTTCGGCGAGGATCGTGGGCGCCGCTACGCCCATGATGGACCGCGCAAGATAGTTGATGACCATGGCGCCCACAAACAGGCTGATGATCATCCAGCGCAGGGGGATCCGTTTCAGGCCTTTCATGCGGAGATTACGTTAGCGTTATCAATTTGCCGCATCGCCACACTCTCCTGCGAATCCGCGGGCTTCCTTGAATTTATCATCTTATTTCAACGCCTTTAGACTTGTTCATGGTAGCGCCGCTTCCTCTCTCTGCACCATATTGTCGGAGTATTGACAACTATCTGAAGAAATAGCAATAACCATGGTTAGCGCTAACGTCATGGCTTCGACTCCCATCTGCGGGTCACGAAAATGACATAGCCTTTGGGACGCCATGTCCCGCATTGCACGTAAAAAAACATGAATCACAGGGAGAGAAGAATGCGAGGTTTCCATGTCCACTGCGGCTCGATGCGCGCGCGCTTTGTCACGGCCAGCCTGACTGCTCTGTCGGCTTGTCTGGTCACGGCGCCGTCCTTCGCGCAACAGGCGGGGAATACGCCGCAGGAAACCGGGCAGCGGTCCTCCAACGCCGACATCGTGGTGACGGGTTCGCGCATCACCAGCAGCGGCTTCAACGCGCCCACGCCGACCACCGTGATTGGCGAGCAGCAGATCGCCAGCAACGCGCAGCCCAATATCTTCAACACCATCGCGCAACTGCCGTCGTTGCAGGGTTCCAGCGGCACCACCGTCAACACCTTCAGCACATCGAGCGGTCAGCAGGGGCTCAGCTCCTTCTCCCTGCGCGGCGTGGGGGCCATTCGCACCCTGACGCTGCTCGATGGTCAGCGGGTGGTCGGAGCCAATGTCACCGGCGTTCCCGATATCAGCCTCTTCCCCCAGTTGCTGATCCAGCGCGTCGACGTCGTGAACGGCGGCGCGTCCGCTTCCTACGGGTCGGATGCGGTCGGCGGCGTCGTCAATTTCGTCACCGATACCCGTTTCAAGGGGATCAAGGGCAATGTCCAGGGCGGCATCAGCCGTTATGGCGACAATGAACAGATGTTGGTACAGCTGGCGGCAGGCACGAGTTTCGCCGACGACAGGGTGCATCTGGTCATCAGCGGCGAATATGCCGATGAAGACGGCGTGGGCGGCGGCGAGTTCGGCCTGGGCCTCGCCGGAGGACGCGACTGGTTCAAACAGACCAGCCTGATCGACAGAGGCGTCGTCAACGACGGCTCGCCGCGTTATGTCCTGCGTGATTATGCGCAGGCCTATAATTACACCAAATATGGATTGATCACCTCCGGGCCGCTTCAGGGAACGGCATTCGATGCTTCCGGTAACCCGTTCCAGTTCCAATATGGTTCAGGTGGAGTGCCGGCGCGAGACGGGACCACGACCGTACGGAACTGCTACCCCGGCTTCTGCATAGGCGGCGATCTGTCGGGCAATGTCGATGCGGGGCGCTCGCTCCAGTCCGCGATCAAGCGGGTAATCGGCTATGGCCGGGTCGGCGTCGATTTCGCCGACAATGACGAACTCTATCTCAGCGTCAATTTCGGTCAGGTGAAGACCCAGAACCAGCCGGTCGGCGGCATGAACCGGCCCGGCCTGACGATCCAGTGCGCCAACCCGTTCGTTCCCGCTTCGATCAAGGCTGCCTGCGCCACCGCTGGCATCACCAGCTTCGGCTATGGCACGAGCAATGCCGCGCTCGGCAATACCCAGGTCAATACGGATCGCCGTCAATATCGCATGGTCATCGGAGCAAAGGGCCAGTTCGATCTGCTCGGCACGGAATGGAGCTACGACAATTATTATGAGCGGGGCACGAACTATACCGATATCGACGTATCGAACATCCTGCTCTCCAACCGCTTCAATCAGGCCATCAACGCCACGACGCTGAACGGCGCAATCGTATGCGCGGACCCGGTGGCGCGCGCGAATGGCTGTCAGCCGCTCAACATCTTCGGCGGCAATCCATCGCAGGCGGCGCTAAGCTATATCATGCCGGAAAACGGCCCGTTCCAGCGGACCCGTCAGACGCAGGACGTAGTCAGCATCAACATTTCCGGATCGCCCGTTGATCTTTGGGCCGGGCCGCTTTCGATCGCGTTTGGCGCCGAATATCGTCATGAATTCTATCGCGTCCGCGCGGACCCCTATGGCGCCGGCTTCGCGTTCAGTCCGGCTGGCGGCGACTATCCGAACGACCCGGTTCTCCTTCCCGACGGCAACAACTGGTATGCGGGCAATTACAAGAACGGGACGGGCGCCTATGGCGTCAAGGAAGCCTTTTTCGAGGCGGATTTGCCGGTCATCAACAGCGATGCGCTGGGTCGCGCCAACGTCAATGGCGCGGTGCGCGTGACCGATTACAGCACGTCAGGCACCATCTGGGCCTGGAAGGTCGGCGGTACGTGGAATCTGCCGGTCGACGGTCTACGCCTGCGCGGCGTGACGTCGAAGGATGTCCGTGCGCCCAACCTGTCCGAACTGTTCGCCGCCCCGGTCACGACCACCTTGCCGAACTTCTTCGATCCGTTCCGGGGCGTGAACGTGCTGGCGATCCAGAATTCGATCGGCAATCCGAATTTGCGGCCCGAAACCGCCCGCAACACGACCGCCGGCATCGCGCTTTCCGGCGCCTCCTGGCTGCCGGGGCTCAGCCTTTCGTTCGACTATTACAAGATCAAGATCAAGGACGTCATCTCCAGCATCGGCGCGGGCGACATCGTCAATCTGTGCTACCAGAATCTCGTCCCGGAAACCTGCAGCGCCTTCAACCTCAACAATCAGTCCGGGCCGAACTTCATCAACGTCCAGGCCTTCAATCTGGCGTCGATCGACACCAGCGGCTTCGATATCGAGGCCAGCTATCGCTGGCAGCAGCCGCTCGGATTGCCGGGCAGTCTTACTTTCCGGATGCTGGCGACCCATGTCGAGAAGTTCGTGACCACCAGCGGTCTGCCAGGCACCACCGGCGTCGATAGCGCCGGCGTCAATACGGGCAATACGCCGGACTGGAAGTGGCTGGCCATCCAGAGCTATGAAAATGACCGCTTCTCGCTGATGCTTCAGGAACGCTGGTTCAGCGACGGGGTGCTGGGTCACCAATATGTTGTCTGCGAGCCGGGGAGCTGCCCGGCCTCG
This sequence comes from Sphingobium sp., assembly GCF_041987595.1. Lineage (GTDB taxonomy): Bacteria > Pseudomonadota > Alphaproteobacteria > Sphingomonadales > Sphingomonadaceae > Sphingobium. The sequence goes on from NZ_JBHIWJ010000083.1 coordinate 7,944, forward strand.
ACCCAGATCGCCCCGACGATCGATCAGAATTTCATGCCGGGGGCCTTTTACATGGATATTGGCGGCACCTATAACATCACGAAGCAGGTGACGGCCTATTTCAAGGTCGACAACGTGTTCGACCGCGATCCGGCCAAATCGCCATTCTTCGTCAATCCGGCGCTCTATGATGTGGTCGGGCGGATGTATCGCGCGGGTGTCCGCTTCCGCTTCTAGCCTGTGATCGCGCCTGACGGGGGCACCTTGCCCCTATCGGCCGAGCTCGTAAACTGGGGAGAGGACTGCGTGACAATGGCGCCCGCGGCTAGCGGCCATCATCCTTCCGGTCGTGTTGCCGATCGCCTCTCCCCCTTCTTCGGTTCCTTGGGGCAACGCTTCATGATGCGGGGTAAAAGGCCGCTTCCCTTGTCGGTGGCGGCGATCCTGCTCTGGGTTTGCCCGGCCTTCGCCCAGCTGCCGGCGTCCCCCGGCATTCCCCGGATAGCGGCGCCCGTTCGTTCGGCGGATGATCATTTCCGCGTCGTCATCCCCAACCGCCCCGACCCGGTTCCGCTCGTGCTTCACCTCTCGCCGCGAGGGTCGGATCGTGGTGATGGTTCAATAGGGCGCCCGTTCGCGACCTTCGAACGCGCGCAGCGGGCCGTCCGCGCGCTCAATCATGACCATGACGTCACCGTCTCCGTCGCGGGTGGCGTCTACCGGCTGAAGGCGCCGCTCCGCTTCACGGCCCGCGACGGGGGACAGAACGGCTTCACGGTTCGTTGGGAAGGCGCACCGGGAGAGCGCCCGATTCTGTCCGGCGGCACGCCGGTCGTCGGCTGGCGGCAGGTGGACAGCCAGCGCGACATCTGGGCGGCCAGGGTGCCGGCCGGCGCAGATCCACGGCAGCTGATCGTCGCAGGCCGCCTCGCGCCGCGGGCCGCCGTGGAAATACCGCGCTCGGCCGTGACTTTCCATCCCTGGGGGCTGGAGATCACAGATCCGGCCTGGCGCTTTCTGTCCGGGCTGACGGATCAGGACCGCATCGAGGTGGAGGGTATGAGCTGGTTCACCCACCGTCATGCGATGGTCGATCATGTCGAGGGCGATCGGATCGTGATGCAGCAGCCGGGCTGGCACAACAATCTGGTCGGCTATGACACGTTTGCGCGGCCCGTTTCGGCGGAAGTGGCGCGCATGTTCCTTGTGAACGCGCTCGCATTCCTGCGCGATCCCGGCCAATGGTTCGTCGATCCCAAGGCGGGCATGCTCTATTATAAGCCCCGGCCGGGCGAGGACATGGCCCAGGTCGAGGTCGTGCTGCCGCGTCTGGAGCATCTGCTCTCGATCGCCGGCAGCTATGCCGATCCGGTCCGCGATCTCCAGTTCCGTCGCCTCCAGTTCAGTCACACGAGCTGGCGCGCGCCGTCCGGGCCGGAAGGCTATGCCAGTCAGCAGAGCGGCGCCTATCTTCGGGGCGAGCTGGCGGATTATCCCGCAGATCCCATCCGGGATTGCAGTTGGGGCTGCTGGTCGTTCGAACGAATGCGCAACCGCTGGCATCAGCAGCCTTCCGCCGTGCAGGTGGCGGCGGCGCGCCGGATTGTCTTCGACGACGATCGCTTTGCCCAGCTGGGCCAGGTGGGGCTGGGCATCGGCAATAACGCCGATGCGAATGAAAGCGGCGTGGGACTGGGTGCCGCGGCGATCGAGGTGAAGAACAGCGAGTTCACCGACCTTGCCGGAGGCGCCATCATGGTGGGCGGCGTAACCCCGGATGCGCATCATCCGTCCAGACCGGAAATGGGGCTCCGCGACATCTTCATCCGCAACAATCGCATCAGCAACGTCTCCCAAGACTATAAGGAACAGTCAGCCATCCTTGTTACCTATGCGTCCGGGGCGATCATCATGAACAATGACGTTTCCGACACGCCCTATGACGGCATCGACGTGGGATGGGGATGGGGCGCGAACGATCCGGGCGGCAGCGCGGAATATTGGCGGCAGCAGCGCGGCTATTATGATCAGCCGGGCAATATCGTCTATGATACCCCCACCACTCTGCGCGATACGGTGATCATGGGCAACCGGGTGTCACGGGTCAAGCAATGGTTCCCCGACGGCGGCGCGATCTACCACCTGTCCGCCGATCCTGGGGCGCTGATCGCGGAGAATTACATATCCGACGTCGCCGGGTCGGGCGGGATCGCCATCTATCTGGACGAGGGTTCGCGCTACGTGACGGTCCGAAACAATGTCGTCGACAATGTTGGCGGGGTCTGGCTCAACGTGAACTCCCAATCCCACATCTCTCCCCGGCGCACGGCACTGGACAATGTCGCTGTCGGCAACTGGTATAATAGCGGGCGTCTGAACGGCGAGTGGAGCGCCTATCTGAACAACCGGCTGGAGGATAATCAGGCCGTGACTGGCAGCGATTGGCCTGCCGCGGCGCGGCGGATCATCGATGCCAGCGGCGTCAGGCCGATGAAACCGGCTGGCCCGTAGAAGCGGGAAGGGCTTTTACGTTTTCAACGGATGTGGTAGCGCTCCCAAATAAAATTCGGGAGGGCTGGATGGCAGAGGATGTTTTTTCTGCGCTTGCAAACATGTTGGCGCCGCATGGCCCTTCGGTGGGCGCGAAGCTGCAAAGCTACGCTCCCGGCGACTATAGCATCCACTTTTTCCTCCAGCTTGCCCTCATTATCGTCACTTGCCGGGGCGTGGGCTGGTTGTGCCGAAAATTCCTGGGACAGCCGCAGGTCGTGGGAGAGATGATAGCGGGCGTGGTGCTCGGTCCCTCCCTGTTCGGGTTGATGGCACCCGATCTTCAGGCCATGGTCTTTCCCAAGGAAACGAACAGCGTACTCTATGCCGGTGCGCAATTCGGCGTCGCCCTATACATGTTCCTCGTCGGCCTGACCCTTCGACTGGACCATTTTCAGTCAAAGGTCCGCAACGCTGCCATGGTGTCTGCAGCAGGACTGTTCGCGCCCTTCCTCATCGCTGTGCTGATAACGCCTTGGCTGCTTGCCGTCCCTGGCCTGTTTGCCGAAGGGATAGGAAAGGGCAGCGCGACGCTGTTCATGGGTGCGTGCATCGCTCTCACGGCCTTTCCTATGCTGGCGCGTATCATCAATGAACGTGGTCTTGCGGACAGTCCGCTCGGCACGCTTTCGCTGACGGCGGGCGCCTTTGATGATGCGGCTTCCTGGTGCGTGCTGGCTTTGGTGCTGGCTCTCTTCGGCGGCGGCAGCGGGGTTGCGGTCGTGGCGATTGTCGGTGCGTTCCTTTACGTCGGTTTCCTGCTGCTGTTCGGACAGCGGCTCCTCGCGCCGCTGGGACATGCCGTCGAGCGCCGGGGTGAAATGACCACCACAGTGCTGGCGATCACCCTCGCCCTTTTCTGCCTGTCCGCCTTCTTCATGGACGCGATCGGTATCCACGGCATATTCGGCGGCTTCATCCTGGGCGTGTTCATGCCGCGGGGTCTGTTCGCACAAGAACTGAAGAAAAAGATCGAGCCGATCGCCGTGGTCGTCCTGCTGCCGATGTTCTTCACCTATTCCGGGCTGAATACGCGGCTCGACATGGTCGGTTCCCTGCAGTTCCTGTTGATTGCCATCGGTCTGCTCGCCGCTTCGATCATCGCCAAATTCGGGGCCTGCTATGCGGCCGCGCGGCTCGCAGGCGAGGATAACCGGACGGCGCTTGGCATTGGCGCTTTGATGAATTCACGCGGCCTCATGGAACTTATCATCATCAATATCGGCATACAGAAGGGAATTATCGAACCCGCGCTATTTTCGATGCTGGTTCTGATGGCGGTGGTGACGACGATGATGGCAGGGCCGCTGTTCGAGATATTCTATGGCAGGCAGGCGAGAGCGACCGGAGAACTGGGGCAACTCAGTCCCGCCCGGTGACGTTTTTTTGCCCGGAAGAACCAACGCCCGAAGCCGTCGTGAGGCCGCCCCGCCTCGGCGGAGGCGTGAAATGCGTGCCGCTGCCTGCATCGCCCTCACCGAACTGCGTACCTGTGCAGCATGAAATCTTCCACGCAGGGCACATATTTCCCTGCGCGTGCACGCGCGCCCGGACTGTCCTTGCTCCAGAACAGCAGAAACTCGTCGTTGGCGTGACGTCTTTCCGTTGACGCCTCCCGCGGTCCATCCTTCGACGGGCAGCGGACGTTTCATCCGGCGCGCGGCAAGGACCGGTCAAATAAGGGAACAGTTCGAATCCGGCTCTAATGGCGCGCGATCATCTTTCAAAATACGAATTTTCTGAACTCTTGATCCGAATTGGTTATCAGGGTCGCTTCCATGATCTTAACAAGTGGAAATTTATCACTAACCATTCCATAATCATTTTCCGGCATATCATGATCTTGATTGAGGCGTATCAACTTTGAGTTGAGGGGGGGCGTCGTGTACAGATCATTCATTATACTGACTATAGTTGTCGTGCCGAATACAGCGTGGGCGACAGATTCCACGACGACGATGGGTGTATCGGCTACAGTGCTGAATGCTTGTCTGGTAACAGCAACCAATATGGCTTTTGGAAGCTATAATCCCACATCTTCGACGCCGACCGACGCGACCAGCACGATCAATGTCACCTGCACGCCCGGCACGTCGTTCAACGTCGGTTTGAATGCCGGCAGTACGGGCGGAGCCACGGTTTCCACCCGCCAGATGCTGAACGGCGCGACCCCTCTCGGCTATGCGCTCTACAGCAATGCGGGGCGCAGCACCAATTGGGGCAATACGCCGGGAACGGACACGGTGGCGCAGACGGCGTCGACGATCCTGCCAATATCCTTCACCGTCTACGGCCGCATTTCTCCGCAGCAGGATGTGGGCGCCGGCAGTTACACGGACACCGTCACCGTTACGGTGAGCTACTGAAGAGAAGCCATTCATGACCGGAAAATCACATGGCGCCAGGCCCGGCCGAGGTCTGGCCAGGGCGGGATTATGCGCGCTGCTGACCGCAGGCACGGCGTCGGCAGATGCGGCTTCGCTGCGCATCCTGCCGGTGCGGATCGAAATGGCCGCGGAAAAGCAATTCTGCGCTTTCACCGTCGCCAATGACGATGCGAATGCGACCACGGTGCAGATCAGGGGCTTTGGCTGGCGCAAGGATGAAGCGGGCAATGACCAGCTGGATCCCGATGCCGGCCCGATGCTCAATCCCTCGATCGTCAGCATAGCTGGCGGAGAGAGCCGCCTGATCCGCTGCAGCCTGCCTGCCAGGTCCGGGCCGCACGAGGAGAGCTATCGGTTGATCGTCGACGAACTGCCGACGGGGACGGCCGCAGCCGGTACGGTGCGGACGCTGCTGCGGGTCAGTATTCCCCTGTTCCGTGGGCCGTCGGGCACTTCTCCGCTGCTCGACTGGTCGATAGGAAGGGGGGCGGAAGGGCCTGCGCTTCTTCTCGCCAATCGGGGCGGTCGCCATATTCAGGCGTTGGCCGTGACGCTGCGTTTCGCGAACGGATTGAGCCAGGCCTTGAAGCTGGAGCGGGGATTCTATCTGCTGGCCGATGGGCGCATTCAGTTGCCCCTAGGACCGTTGGAAGGCCGCGATGTTGCCGGAGTGGAAGTGGAAACCACCGAAGGGAAGCTCATCGCTTCCCGCGCCAGCAGCGCGCGGTGAGGCACCCGTTCGATGGCAGCCGTCCCATCATGGCGACGCGCCAGCCGGGGGGCATCTGTTCTGGCTGCGCTGTCGTTCACGGCGCTGCCCCTGCGTGCCATCGCTGCTGATGCACCCGACCTTCCCACGGCCCTGGCGGCCTCCATCACTTCGAAGCTTGAGTTGAGGATGCGGGCCATTCCGGTCGGCGTGATCATCAACGGAAGTCCGGTCAGCGAACCCTGTCTGATCGTGATAAATGAGGGGCAGCTGTTCATAAGGCGGGATATGCCGGACCAGTGGGGCCTGCGATTGCCTTCGGGGCGGCCGCAGATCAGCGTGGACGGCGAGGAATTTGCCGCGCTGGATGACCTGCCCGGCCTATCGGCGAAGCTGGACAACATGGGAACCACGTTGCTGATCGATGCGGCGCCTTCACTGTTTTCGGCCACGCATGTCGGCGGATCGCAGCGCAGCCTGCCTGTCATGGAGGCCGCACCCGTCCAATATGTCGGCTATGATCTTTCCATGTCGCGTTGGGACGGGCAGTGGGCGGCTTCTGCCGTGCTGGATGCGGGGATGTCGGGCGACTGGGGCGTTCTTGGCACGACGGCGCTGGTGCAGGCGGGCGCAGGCAGCAGGGGCGCAGCCCGGCTCGACAGCAATTTCATCCGTGATTTCCCCGACCGGCGCATCCGGCTGATGCTGGGCGATGGGGTGACACGCGGCGGCGACTGGAACCGGCCGGTCCGTTTTGCGGGCGTCCGGTTGGGCAGTGATTTCTCGCTGGCGCCCGATGACATCACCTATGCTCTGCCCCGGCTTTCCGGGTCGTCCATTTTGCCGTCGGTGGTGGAACTGGCGGCCGCGAGCAGCCGCCAGAGTATCGCCATACAGCCGGGCGATTTTGCCATCGATTATCAGCCGGTCTTCACCGGCGGGGGAGAGGTGACGATGACCATCCGCGATGCCAGTGGCACGGCGCGCACCGTAACGCAGAGTTTCTACACCAGCCCGCGTCTGCTGCGCGAAGGGTTGGACGATTTTTCGCTGGAGGCCGGGTTTTTGCGCAAGGCTTTTGGCGAACGGAGCTTTTCCTATGGCGAGTCCTTCGCTGCCGGTTTCTGGCGGCATGGCCTTGGCGGGTGGCTGACCGTCGGGGGACGGGCGGAGGCTAGCGAGACCGTGCAAATGGTCGGGATGGGATTCGGCCTTGTTCTGTCATCCTGGGGGGAAGTCGCACTGTCTGCGGCGGGATCACAAAGCCGTTTCGGCAATGGTCTCATGTGGCGCGCGCAATTACAGCGGATCACCGCGGGCTATTCCGTAACCGCCAGTTATCAGGAGGAGGATGCGGCCTTTGTTCAGGTCGGCGAACACAATCCCCTGCCGGAAAGCCGTCGGGAACTCATCGTGGCAGGCAGCCTGGCCCTCGGCCGATCGGGCAGCATGAACGTCAACTATCTGGAAAGTGCCTGGGGACGAGACCATCGCTTTTCCATCGGTTCGGTTTCCTACGCGACGAACATCGGTTCAGCATGGCTGTCGCTGGGGGCGCGGCAGACGCGTATGGCGGAACAACGCAACAACAGCCTGTTCGGATCACTCACCTTGCCGTTCGGCGCGCGCGCCAGTGCGGGGCTGTTCGTCGATGGAAAGCGCGTCGCAATCAGCGCCAGCCAGACCCCGCCCCCGGACAAGGGCTGGGGTTACCGCCTGCTCGCCGCGCGGGAGGCGGAGGGCGCCTCGCTGATGGAAGGTGGGTTCACCTGGCGCACGGCGGGCGGCGATGTCGACCTGTCGGCGAGCCGCATGGGCGACGTGCAAGCCGTGCGCCTGCAGGCGCGCGGTGCACTGTTAAGGGTGGACGGAAAGATCGTAGCTGTGCCTCAGCTGGACTATGCTTTTGCCGTCGTGGACGTGGTCGCAGATCAGAACGTCACTGTCCTGTTCGAAAACCGTCCGGTCGCGCGCAAGGCGGGGGAAGGCCGGCGAGCCGTCATTACCGGCCTGCAACCCTATTCGGCCAATCGGATCGCCGTGGATCTGGACGATCTGCCCATCGATGCGATGGTCACATCCGCAGAGCAAAACGTGGTTCCGGGTTACAGGCAGGCCGTTCGGGTCAGCTTCGGTGGTCCCTCGACCCATCCTGTTACGTTGCATGCGATTGATACGAGCGGCCGACCGGTCGCGCAGGGCCTGACCGTCACGACTGCTGGCGCTGCATCGGGCGTCACGGGTTTCGACGGTGCGGTCTTCCTGACCGAGGCGCATGAGGGGCAGGAGGTGGTGCTGACCGGCCCGGCGAGGGCATGCCGTCTGGTGGTTCCGGCCCTGCCAGCCGGTCCTTCCATGACAAGGATAGCGCCTGTCCTCTGTGGGCCGTTGCAGGAAGGGAAAAGATGAAGGGCATCGGATACGGGCTGGCTGCTCTGGCATGCATGACGGTTGCGACGCCGGGTTGGGCCTGCACGCTATGCAGTTGTTCGGCCTCGACGACAGGCATCGGCTTTGGCGGCTACGACCCTGGCTCCTCCAGTCCCAAGGATGGCTCGGGGAGCGTCACGCTCAGCTGCACGGGGCTGGTTTCGCTGGCAGGAACGATAGAGATCGCCATGAGTCCGGGCGGTTCGGGCAATGCGCTCTCCCGCCAGATGTCGCAGGGCGCGGCCAGCCTGCTCTATAATCTTTATACGAACGGCAGTCGCACAACCATTTGGGGCACGGGGGCCGCGGGCACCAGCACCGTCAGCGCCACGCTGACCGGCCTTCTGTCGTTCAGCCAGACCGTCTCCGTCTATGGCCGGATCCCGGCGGGACAATGGGTGAAGGCCGGTCCCTATGCCGACAGCGTGATCGTCACCATCACTTATTGAAGGATGCAGGCTTGATCGTCTGCCGCCGAGCCGAGCAGGAAAATGCCTCCTGCCTGCCCGTCGGCCGAACGGAGCGGCGCGGCGTGGACCCGGATCGCCCGGCTCCCTGCTTCGCCTCCCACAAGGCCGGCCGCCATGCCGAACGGCGTTCCCGATGTCAGCAGGCTCTCCATGGCATCGCTGATCTTTCCCCGGTTCGAGGCGTCGAACAGGGTTGCGAACCTGACGCCGATGATGCGGCTTTCATCGGTGCCGATCAGTTGCGCCAGCGCGGGCGAGGCATGGGTCACGCTGCCCCTGATATTGAAGGCGCCGCGGGCGAGGCCGGGCAAGCCGTCGATAAGAGCTTCATAGGCGGCGGTCCGCGCATCCTGATCGCGCAACGTTACCCGGTCGCTGATCTCATCGGCCAGCAGGGCAAAACCGCCCGGGAAAGGCGTGATCTGAAAGCGAAGGATCGCTTGGCGCTGTCCGGGAAGATTCAGCTCAAACTCTTCCGCAACCCCGGTGTCACGCACCCGCTCCACGGCGCGCAGGACAAAATGATAATCCTGGCCAGCCAGAAGATGCGATAATGGCGCGCCGCGCACATCCTGCTCGCTGACCTCCATTTTTTTGCGCGCTGCAAGATTGAGACGCAGCAGATTAAGCTGCCGGTCGATCAGGATCACCTGCGTTGCGATCATGTCGAGCAGGATATCGAACCGCGCGGCGGGATGACTGATCTTGTCAGCGGGTTGCTGACCATTGGATAGCCGAAGAAACAGTTCCGTCGAAATGAGCGAGAGGTTGATATGGCCATGGTTCATGATGTGAACAGGTTCACTCAGCGCATGGCGTGAGTGCGCGGCAAAATGCCGAATCAGAGCTGTTGCGGTAACGATCTGGCCTGACGGAATGTCATCCAATGTCCTGCGCTCCTTCTCTCCTGCCTGGCCCGTTTCGAAGTTCGTAAATTACATCTGCCTACTCCGGCTTTACTGAAACGTTATCGTAACGATAATCCGATGTCGACCCGGCGTCCGCAGAAAGATCTCTCAAAAGCACGAAAGATCAAAGGATTTTTCCCCGACCTGGACCCGCTCCCGTCGCCCGGGAAATATGTATTTTGCGTAAAATCGTCTCTGCGCGACTTCGCGCCCTTTTAGGTGCGCGACCAGCATTCTCAGTGCGGGGATACGGAATGTCCGGATCGCGCGGCTTGCCGGGGAAGGCGCGAGTGGACATTCCTTCAACGAGGCCACGTCATGCTGGACGAAGCATCGCGAGACAGAGTCAGAGGAATTGCTGCGGGACAGTGGAGGGGCGGGCGGTCATTGCCCGCCATGCGATGGGTGACGATGGCCGCGCTCATGGCCGGGGCAGGCCAGAGCATGACCGCCCATGCCAATGTGGTCAGCGCCTGCTCCGGCGTGAGCCTGCCGAAATCGGTGCTGACCCA
>NZ_JBHIWJ010000084.1:0-8233 GCF_041987595.1 Sphingobium sp.
CGGCAAGGGGCCGGCCGCGCGCATGTTGGCGAATACGGGGGCAGGAATGAGTTGCTGCTCGACAGCACGATAGCGTCGGCTTCCCTCGACCCACATGTCGCCGGCGCGAAGCCGGTCGCGAAGCTCGACCAGCACGCACAATTCATAGATCCTGCGATCGGGAATGCCGGTGCCGATCGCCCGACGCCAAGCTTGCCGGATGAAGCCGACTGGCGTGCCTGCAGGCAATTTGCGCAGATGACCAAAATGAAGGTCGCGCATGATCGCGACCGCTCGCGCGAGCGCATGGCAGGCTGGCACCGCCCCGAATGTGAACGAGGCGATGAACGAGGGACCGACCTGTCGGAGGACGGGGTAATTGGTCGCGGCGACCGCGACGGGATCGACCGAATCGGGGCGGATCAGCTTGCGGGCTTCATCGACCTCGCGGCCGAGATCATTCCATCCGATCGCTGCCTCGACCGCAGCGCCGATATCGCCACCTGATATCTTGGCGGCGAGCAAGGCAGCGCCGAGTTGGGCAAGCAGCCGGATTTTGCCGTTGATGGTGCGCCGGTTGGGAGGTGTCAGTCTGATGCGAAACGCTCTCCGTTGGTCTGACGCCCCCTTACCCGCGCTGCATCTTAGGCCATGAGGTTTTGCCACTCGGCCAGTGCGGCCGAGCGGCGAAGCTTGTAGGTCTGTCGGTCGACGAGATGACGTTCCTGGTTAAAGTGGTTGTAGATTGAGCCATGTACCGAGGCGAATTTTTGGAGCGACTTCATCTGGCGGAATCGCTGCATCGTCCGTTCTCGTCGGCGGAATGGCAGGTGTGAGTTTTCCACTCTGTTGTTCGCGTGTCGACCGACTTCGCGGCGTGCCTCGTTGCCCAGTTCGCGCATCGCGGCAGGATAGGATTTGAGGCCATCGGTGACGATAGCCTCGGCCTGGCCATGGCGTTTCAAAGCCTTGCGCATGAAGCGCAAAGCCGCCGCTTTATCGCGGGTTTTGGTGACATAGCTTTCCAGCACCTCGCCTTCGTGATCCACTGCGCGCCACAGGTAGTGCATCTCGCCGTTGATCTTTACGTAGACCTCATCGAGGTGCCACCGCCAGTGGCGGAAGCCCCGCATGCGGCTGACCCGCTGGCGCCTGATGTCTGCCGCGAACAGCGGCCCGAACCGGTTCCACCAGAGCCGCACCGTTTCATGGCAGATATCGATCCCACGCTCGAACAGGAGATCTTCCACGTTCCGCAAGCTCAGCGGAAACCTGACATACAGCATTACCACCAACCGGATGACCTCCGGCGAGGAGTGAAAGTACCGGAACGGATTAGCGGGTTTGCGAGGGCGAGGCATGACCGCACTCTAACCACCGCGATCTTCCACCGCTAGCGGTGCAATCCCTTTGACAGTGCCCTGCCTTCATCACGTCTGCCTCGACATAGCTTGTCGCGTCATCGGCCAACAGCTCGACCTCTTCCAAGAGCCGAAGCACTTCACGCAGGCGTGGCAGGGCGTTCGGATCAGGCGTGCCGAGCAACGCCATGGCCTCTTGATGCTTGCACTTGGCCAGCGTCAGCATCTGGCTGATGTGTTCAACAGCAGCATCCGGCAGGTCTGAATCGGCTGTATCCATGCCCCCTATTACCGCATCCTCTCCATCGGAATACCATCGCTATTAAATGGCGATATCGAGACAGGCACGGAATGGGCGAAGCCAATATTAGAAATTTAATGATACCCCAGGAAAACCAAGGGTTCCGATGTGAGAGAACTTCGGATTGGGGTCCCGCATCCTCCGCCATTTCCTGCCGGTGGAAAATTGATCTTCATTAAAGCTTATGCTTACGCGCCGTGCTAGGGTCGCAGTCTGATCATCGGAGGTGGTGATGTCTGTCGATACCGATGCCCGTTATTTGTTTCGTCGAGCCAGGGAAGAAGCTGCAAAAGCCGATGCCGCCGCCAGGCGTAAAGGATCGCCGCAGGAAATCGCGGCTCATCGGGAATTGGCGCTGCGATACAAGGTGAGGGCATTGTCCATTTCCTGTCCCGAGCAGGTTCTGCATGATGCCATGGAACGGGATCAGGGTGCTGCGGACGCCCATCTGGGCAAGACCCGGCATTGAGCGTCGGCACAACTTTTTCCCGCATATTTGATTGAGATGGAAAAAAACGCTTCTGGACAGACGGCCAGGAGCGCTGCTTGCCTGTTGTCGGGCATTCAAATCACCGTCTCCCTGGCTGGAGGCGGATTTTCTGGCAATCTATCCGACGATAGGGTCTCCAGCTTTCCGTAGCGTAAACTCGAACAGAGTAGCGTAAACTCGAACAAAGCTGCCTGATAGGGCAAAAAGCCCAATTGAAACGCGCCTCTGCATCATGACATCTCGCGCAAAGCAGGACAGCAGAAAGATGGACGACAGCAATATGAGCGCTGATTTGATGGCGGCGGACGACGCACAGCGCTGGCCGCAGCGATCGCCTCTGGAGACGGGTCCTTTTGGACGCTGCCCGCGCTGCGGCGAGGGGCATATTTTCCGGGGTTTCCTGACAGTCAGGGACCATTGCGAAGTCTGCGGTCTCAGTTACGATTTCGCTGATCCTGCCGACGGGCCGGCGGTTTTCGTTCAGCTCTTTGCCTGCGTGCCGGGAGTGATTTTCATTGTGATGCTGGAAATTCTGGTCCGGCCCGGCCTTTGGGTGCATCTGGCCGTCGGAATCCCCGTGCTGATCCTGACGGCAGTGCTGCCGCTCAGGCCGATCAAAGGATGGCTGATCGCCGCGCAATATGTGAACAAGGCGCAGGAAGCCGGGACCGCCCGCCTATGGGCGCAGCTTCACGACGGCCGCCCCCCCGAATAGACGGGCCCGCATGACCGGGTAAAGACGGCGCGCTTAGCTGAGCGCGCCGTGGCAGTGCTTATATTTCTGGCCCGAACCGCAGGGGCAAAGCGCGTTGCGGCTGATATCCAGATTGGCGAACTCGCCCGGCTGCGCATTTCCAACCGGCGGTCGCGGAATGGTGGTGGTGATGCCAAGTTGGCTGCCGTCGATATCCGCGCTGTTATCCTCGCCCGAGAAAGGGTCGATGTGCGTGGTGATGAAGTCGGGCAGCACCGGCAGGTCGAATTCAGGAAGCGGTTCCTCCATCCGGAACTGAACGCGCGCGATCGACCCGGTCACATCCTCCCGGATATTGCCCAGCATCCGCTCGAACAGGGCGAAAGCTTCCTGTTTATATTCGTTGATCGGCGTCTTTTGCGCATAGGCGCGCAAATGCACGACCTGACGGAGCGCATCGAGCGTCGACAGATGCTCCTTCCAGTGATGGTCCAGGCTCTGAAGCAGGATCGACTTCTCGATCATGTGCCAGTTTTCGGGGTCGAGTTCCTTGACCTTCTCGGCCACGGCGCCGTCGGCCAGCGCGACCAGCCGCTCCTCGATCATCTCCGGATCGACATGATCCTCGGCCAGCCATGCGTCGAAATCGGGTTCGAGGTTCAATATCTCGGCCGTCCGGATCTTCAGGCGTTCCATATCCCATTGCTCGGGATAGGTGCCCGGCGGGCACGATGCGCCGACCAGATCGTTGACGGTTTCACGCCTCATGTCGGTGACGACGTCGTCCACCGTCTCGGCGTCCATGATGTCAGCGCGCTGTTCGTAGATCACCTTGCGCTGGTCGTTCATGACGTCGTCATATTCGACGACCTGCTTGCGAATGTCGTAGTTGCGCGCCTCGACCTTCTTCTGGGCGGTCTCGATCGCCTTGCTGAGCCATTTCGACGGAGGCAGGGCCTCGCCATCCTCCAGGTTCGAGCGGATCATCTTGGCGAACATCGTGTCCGGGCCGAAGATGCGCATCAGATCGTCGTCGAGACTCAAATAGAAGCGCGACAGGCCGGGGTCGCCCTGACGGCCTGAGCGGCCGCGCAGCTGGTTGTCGATACGGCGGCTTTCATGGCGCTCCGTTGCCAGCACGAACAGACCGCCGGCGGCAAGCACTTCGGCCTTTTCCGCCTCAATCTCGGCCTCAATGCGGGCGATGGCGGCTTCGCGCTCAGGCCCTTCGGGCATATCGCGCAATTCGTCCTCGACGCGCATTTCAAGGTTGCCGCCGAGCTTGATGTCGGTACCGCGACCTGCCATGTTCGTGGCGATCGTCACGGCGCCCTTGCGACCTGCCTGCGCCACGATATGCGCTTCGCTCTCATGGAAGCGGGCGTTGAGGACGGCGTGCTTCACCCCTTCCTGGTTCAGGAATTCGGACAGCATTTCCGACTTTTCGATCGATACCGTGCCGACCAGCACGGGCTGGCCCTTTTCCTGATGTTCGCGGATGGTCCGCGCGATGCCCCGGAACTTGTCTTCCAGATTCTTGTAGAAGCTGTCTTCCTCGTCGATGCGTTGCACCGGCCGGTTGGTCGGGATCGTGACGACGTTCATCTTGTAGATTTCGTAGAATTCGGTCGCCTCGGTCGCGGCCGTGCCGGTCATACCGCCCAGCTTGGGATACATGCGGAAATAATTCTGGAAGGTGATGGAGGCGAGCGTCTGGTTTTCCGGCTCGATGTTCACCGCTTCCTTGGCTTCCACCGCCTGATGCAGGCCATCCGACCAGCGGCGCCCGTCCATCATGCGGCCGGTAAACTCGTCGATGATGATGACCTTGCCGTCCTTGACGATGTAATCGATGTCGCGGCGGAACATGACATTCGCGCGCAGCGCCTGGTTGACGTGATGGACGACGGCGGTGTTCTCGAAATCATAGAGGTTGGCGCCCTGAAGCAGCCCTGCCTCTTCCAGCATCCGCTCGATTTTCTCGGTGCCGTCCTCGGTCAGGGTGACAGTGCGCTGCTTCTCGTCCTTCTCGTAATCGCTGTCGTCGAGCCGCTTCACGATGCTGTCGACGGCGACATAAAGCTCCGACTTGTCGTCGGTCGGGCCGGATATGATCAGCGGCGTGCGCGCCTCGTCGATCAGGATCGAGTCCACCTCGTCGACGATCGCGAAATTGAAGGGCCGCTGCACCATTGATGCGCGGTCGTACTTCATATTATCACGGAGATAATCGAAGCCGAGTTCATTGTTGGTCGCATAGGTGATGTCGGCGTTATAGGCCTCGCGACGCTGATCTTCCGACAGGTTCGGCACGATCACGCCGGTGGTCAGCCCCAGGAAGCGATAGACCTGCCCCATCCATTCGCAGTCGCGACTGGCCAGATAATCGTTCACGGTGACGACGTGAACGCCCTTCCCCTCCAGCGCGTTGAGATAGGTTGCCAGCGTCGCCACCAGCGTCTTGCCCTCACCGGTGCGCATTTCGGCGATTTCGCCACGATGGAGGACGATGCCGCCGACCATCTGGACATCGTAATGGCGCTGTCCAAGGGTCCGCTTGGCGGCCTCGCGGACGGTCGCAAAGGCTTCGGGCAGCAGGTCGTCCAGCGTTTCGCCCTGAGCCAGACGCTCACGGAATCGAACGGTTTGCGCCGTCAGCTCTTCATCGCTCATCGCCGAAATGGCGGGTTCGAAAGAGGCGATGCGTTCGACGGTCTTGCCCAGCGACTTTACATAGCGGTCGTTGGATGAGCCGAAAATGGACTTGGCGAGTGCGCCGAACATGCAAGTTCCTGACAAAAGGGGAGCGCGTGACCGTAGGCAACGCGCACAGACATGCGCGGCGATTTAGGGACCGCACAGCCTTTAGTCAATCAGAGCAAAGCAGTGGTGAAGCGGTCATGAATGACGGCCAGCGCCATTTTCTTTTGTCCAAGCCCGGACGAAGCGGATATTGGCGGAGCGCGGCGTCCTATGGCAAATCCTCCGGAAAATGAAAGGTGAGTGACGTGAATTCCGGCCCATCCAGCGCAAAGTTGCGTGGCGCGACTTTCATCATGCTTCCCGCGCTGGCGGTCATCGCGGCAACATGGTTTGCGCTTGCGGCGCTCGCGACGCCCTTCGACCATGATGAAAGCCAGTATATCGCCGGAGCCTATTTCAGCGCGCATATGCTGATTTTTCGGGACTTCCTCTATCTCCAGCCGCCGCTGCACGCCTGGACCTTCGCGCCGCTGGTCTGGCTTTTCCCTTCGCACATGGTGGTCGCGATGCGGCTGGCGACGGGGGGCGCCGCCGCCGCCGCCGTCCTGCTGCTCTGGGCGTCCCAGCGCGTGGCGGGCATATCGCGCGGCAGCGCGCTGATCGCAACGCTGGCGATAACGGGGACGGCCGCTTTCCAGTTCACCGGCAGCGTGGTGCGCAATGACATGCTGCCCACCCTGCTCGTCGCGACAGGAATGTTGGCGTTGCTTCAGGCGTTGCGGCGGGAGCGGCAGATCTGGTTTCTCTTCGCCGGGGCATGTTTCGGACTGGCCATCGCGTCCAAGCTCAACTTCATCCCGATCGGCGTCGCAGCCGGGCTGTTTCTTCTGCTGAAGATGCGGCATGACAGGATCGGCTCCGCGCTGCGGTTCGCCACAGGGGGACTGGCTGGCGCGACGCCGATGATACTGGCCTGGGCGATCTCGCCCGAGGCCTTCATCTATGGCGTCGTCAGCTTCGCCGCCACCGGTCCGTTCCAATGGTATGCGGCCAACGGCGCGGCCCATGAACTGTCGATTTTGGAAAAGCTGGGCGACCTCCTCAAATATTTGTGGCGGGGTCCGGCTCTGGTCGGCCTGCTGCTGCTGGCGGGACAGGCGTGGATGGAGCGCCGACGGGAACGCTCGCAGGAAAAGGCGCTGGCGCTTTGGCTGATCGCCGGCGGTCTGATTGGCGCAGCGTTGCCGACGCCGTCTCAGGTGCAATATGTCATGCCATTGCTCCCGCCTCTGGCGCTTGGCATGGGCTTGCTGCTGGATGATGTGGGCCGCTGGAGACATGGAGCGAGAGCCGCCGTCGCCGCGCTGCTTGGCATTTCCGCGCTGTTCGGAAGCCTGCCTGCCATACGTCATGTCCGGACGATGGTCCGGAATGGATCCCCTATGCTGGCCGCCTCCGCCGACGCCCGGTGGGCGGGCGCGCAGGTTCGTTCCCTGACGGGCGATGACAAGGTCGCCAGCCTGTCTCCGCAATATCTGGCCGATAGCGGATTGGCGATCGACCGTCGCTTTGCTGCCGGGCCTTTCGTCTATCGGACGGGATGGACGCTGGACGAATCGCAGGCGCGCAGGCTCCATGTCATGACGCCGGCCTTGCTGGCCGACATGGACCGTGAGCCGCCCGCGGCCATTCTCGCCGGATATGAAATGGGCATCCGCAAGCTGCCCCTACGCCCGGACGACAGCCTGATTGCCTATGCCAGGGCGCGGGGCTATCGCATGATCATCATGCCGGACGGTGTTGGCCGCCTCTATGTGCGGAGCATGCCGCCAGCGGATTGACGGGACGCGCGATTTCCATCATCCCGCGCCGATGATCACGCGTTCTCCCCTCGCCCCCGCATCCTTTCCGCTCCTGCCGCCCATCGCCGGCGTCACGCTGAGGATCGCGTGCGCGCGATACAAGAATTGGGATCGTTGCGACCTCACTTACGTCGAGCTGGATGAAGGCACGGCGGTCGCGGGCGTGACTACGCAGAGCAAATGCCCCTCCCCCGAGGTTGAATGGTGTCGTGACGCCATTCCGCTCGGTTCGGCGCGGGCGCTGGTGGTCAATGCGGGCAACGCCAATGCCTTTACCGGACATCGCGGCCGGGCGGCGGTGGAGGCCATTGCCGCCAAGGTCGCCAATCATCTGTCCTGCAAGCCTTCGGACATATTCATTTCCTCGACCGGCGTGATCGGCGTTCCCCTGCCGATCGAAAAGGCAGAGGCCGGGCTGGAAGCGGCCTTTGGCGCGGAGACCTGCGATTGGGAAGATGCCGCCAAGACCATCGGCACGACCGATACCTATGCCAAGGGCGCGCATGTTTCCGCCATGATCGGCGGCAAGCGGGTGGAACTGGCCGGAATCATCAAAGGCTCCGGCATGATCGCGCCCGACATGGCGACGATGCTGGGCTATATTTTTACCGATGCCGCTATCGATCCCCGGCTGCTCCAGCAAATGCTGTCTGCCGCCAACAGGCGGAGCTTTTCCTGCATCACGGTCGACAGCGATACGTCGACAAGCGACACGGTGCTGGCCTTCGCGACCGGCAGGGCCGGCAATGCGCCGCTCATGTCAATGGACGACGCGGGGGCTGATGCCTTTGCGGCCGCGCTGGGCGACCTTTGCCGCCAGTTGGCGCATCTCGTGGTGCGCGA
>NZ_JBHIWJ010000084.1:8243-17279 GCF_041987595.1 Sphingobium sp.
GGCGAAGGCGCCACCAAGTTCATCGAGATTACGGTTGAAGGCGCAACGAATGATGCGAGCGCGCATCGCATCGCGCTGTCCATCGCCAACTCGCCGCTGGTGAAGACAGCCATTGCGGGCGAAGACGCCAATTGGGGCCGGGTCGTCATGGCCGTCGGCAAGGCGGGCGAACCGGCCGATCGGGACAGGCTCTCCATCCGATTCGGCTCCACGCAGGTTGCATCCGGCGGGCTTGCGGTCGAGGGTTATGACGAGGCGCCGGTCGCGGATCATCTCAAGGGGCAGGACATAGCGATCGGCGTCGATCTGGGGCTGGGCGAAGGCCGCGCCACGGTTTGGACCTGCGACCTGACGCATGGATATATCTCGATCAATGCGGACTACCGCAGTTGAGGATGGGGTCCAACTGATGCCGATCGAACCGCATGAGCCGGTCGTCGCGCTGATGCGCGAGGTCGCGCGCGAGGTCGTCATGCCGCGCTATCAAAATCTCGCCAGCCACGAGATCAGCGAGAAGTCGGCGGCAGACGATCTGGTCACCATCGCCGACAGGGAAAGCGAGATCCGTCTGGCAGAAGGGCTGTCTGCCATTCTGCCCGAAGCCGGGATCATCGGGGAAGAAGCCTGCGCCGCCGATCCAGCGATATTGGAGAGGGCCGGAGAAGGGCTGAACTGGATCATCGACCCGATCGACGGGACCGGCAATTTCGCCGCGGGCAAGCCGCCTTTCGGCATCATGGTCGCGCTCGCCGATGCGGGCACGATCCTGGCCGGGTGGATATTGGACCCGCTGAGCGGGCGGCTATGCCACGCCATTCTGGGCGCGGGGAGCCATATTGACGGGCAGCAGGTCTACGCGCAGGAAAGCGGCGCCGAGTTGCCGATCGCTGCGCTCGCCGTCTATTTCATGACGCCCGAGGAACGCGCCGATATCCAGCGCCGGTCGCAGTCCACCTTCCAGTTGGTGGATATTCCCCGCTGCGCCGCCGAACAATATCCGCGTCTGGTGCTGGGACAGAATGACGTTTCGGTCTTTGCGCGCACCCTGCCGTGGGATCATGCCGCAGGCACGCTGTTCCTGAATGAAGCGGGCGGCTGCTGTCAGCGGCTGGACGGGTCGCCCTATGTGGTGGGCGATCTGCGGCGCGGATTGCTGGGCGCTTCCTCGCCCCGGCTTTGGGATCTGGCGGCGGACAAGCTGTTCCGCTGACTTAAAGGGATGATGACATGCTGACGATCTGGGGCCGCCTCAATTCCCATAATGTGAAGAAGGTGGCCTGGTTCGCCGGCGAGATCGCCCTTCCCTATGTTCGCCACGATGTAGGCGGGCAGTTCGGCATGAGCGACGCCTACGTCGCAATGAACCCTAACCGGCTCATTCCGACGATCGAGGATGGCGATGTGCTGTTGTGGGAATCGAACGCGATTCTGCGCTATCTCGCGAACCGCTATGCGCCGGAGGCGATGTGGCCCGTCGATGCTGCATTGCGGGCGCAGGGGGATAAGTGGATGGACTGGCAATTCAGCTTCGCCGATGCGCAGCGGGACGCATTTCTGAACCTCGTTCGCAGGAAGCCCGAAGATCGGGATGATGCGGCGCTCGCCCGGTCTGCGCGGCAGTCTGGCGAGGCGATGCTCATTCTGGACAAGGCGCTGGCGGCTCAGCACTGGCTGTCGGGCGAGCAGTTCGGGGTCGCGGACGTGCCGATGGGCACCTATGCCCACACCTTCTTCACGCTGGAAATGGAGCGCCCCCATGTGCCGCATGTCCGCGCCTGGTATGACAGGCTGCGCGAAAGGCCGGCTTATCGTGAAACGGTGATGATCCCGCTCACCTAAGCCAGCCTTTTTTCAGAAAGTTACAGGACGCTTTCGATCCAGCCCTTGAGCGCGCTCTTGGGCGCCGCACCGACCTTGGTGGCGGCCGCTTCGCCATTTTTGAACAGGATCATCGTCGGAATGCCGCGCACGCCATATTTGCCGGGCGCGTCGGGATTTTCGTCGATATTGATCTTGGCGATGGTGACCTTGTCAGCCAGTTCCTCCGAAATCTCTTCAAGAGCGGGGCCGATCATCTTGCAGGGGCCGCACCATTCCGCCCAGAAATCGACGAGGACGGGCTTGTCCGCCTCGATGACGTCCTGATGGAAGCTGAGGTCGGTGACTGCCTTGGTAGCCATATTCTTGTCTCCTTGCGTTGGGCAGATATCTAGGACGGGCTCGCATCCGGCTCAACGGGCGGCAGCGGCAAATTCTCCTGTCCCTGCGAAAAGCCCGGCTTGTGGCGTGCAAGCAGTTCGGGCGGCAGGGTGATGAGGCGCGGTGCGGCAGTATAGAGCAGTGAGGCTTCCACCCGTCGGTCCGGGAAAATCACCTGCAAGGCTGCGGCATAGGCCGCCATCTGCCGCACATGGGCGAGCGGAACCTCGTCGACGCCCAACGGCGACACGCGGCCGGTCTTGAAATCGACGAGCTGGACAAGATCGCCGCTGATCCGCAGTCGATCCACCGTGCCCGCGATTACCGCCTCGCCCACGACGGCGGCGATGGGTGCCTCGGCCAAGGCCTCCTTGCTGAAAAGGGCGGAAAATTGCGGATCTTGGATCACGCGGAGCGCCTGATCGATGACGTCATGGCGTTGTCCCGGATCGGCCAGCCCCTGCTGCGCCAGCCAGCGATCGGCGCGAGAGCGGCGATCGCCGGGCGGCACATCGCCCAGACGTTCGAACAGGCGGTGGAGCCAGCGCCCACGCTCCGCTGCATCGCGCATGGCCGGAGTCGGCGGGGGATAGGGAATGTCGTCCTCGACCGCCGCAGAGGGCGCGAGCGGGCGGGGCGGGCGCGCTTCGGCCGGCGCAGGATGGTGCAGCCAGGCCGGTTCGCCATGATCGGACCGATCTTCCGCAACGGCGGGGTCAGGCGCCTTGGGCGGCAAAATTTCATGTCCCGCCCACCTGCGGCGGGCGCCCCATAGCGGGTCCGCCTCCCATTCGGCGTCCAGCGAGATGAGAGCGCCTTCGACCGCCGCATACCAGCTTTCCGGCTTCACCTCTCCTCTGGCGCGGGGGCCCAGCGAGCCGGTCACCACCAGCTTTTCCTCGGCCCGGGTCATTGCGACATAGAGCAGGCGCCAATGCTCGGCGCGCTCGACTGCGCTGGCTTCTTCGGCGACCTGTCCGATCGGACCCTGCTTTTCCCCCCGGCGAGGGGCAATGACCGGCAAGCCGTTCCAAAACAGCGCATCCGCCCGGTTACCCGCATCGGGATCAAGGCAGGCGTCGGCCAGAATGACGATGGGCGCCTGCAAGCCCTTGGCGCCATGAACCGTCAGCAGCCGCAGCGATTCGGTCTGCGCCGCGGCATCGCGGACGATCTCCACCTCGCCCCGGTCGAACCAGTCGATGAAGCGCTGGAGCGAGGGGTGGTCGTCGCTCTCAAAGGCGAGAGCGGCGTTCAGCAGTTCCTCGATCGGATCGGCGGCTTCGGCGCCCAGCCGCTCGATCAGGCGGCGGCGGCCGTCCATCGGGCCGGAGAGGATGGCCTCCAGATAGCGGTAGGGCGTGGTGAAATCGGCCTGTCCCAGCAACTGTCGCAGCGGTTCCAGCAGCGCATCCTCCTGCGTCTGCGCAAGATGCTGCCACAGGCCGATGCGGCGGCCGAGCAGGCGGTTCATCAGTTCGTCCTGCGTCCAGCCGATCAGCGGCGATACAAGCAGCGCGGCCAGATTCAGATCATCTTCCGGCTGCACCGCGAAACGCAGCGCCGCCAGCAGGTCCCGAACGGCAAGCGGCGCATTCAGGCGCAGCCGGTCGATCCCGGCTACGGCCACCCTTTCCTCATACAGCCGCGCGACGATCAGTCGCGCCAGTTCGCTGCGGCGGCGGACGAGCACCATGATGTCGCCTGCCGTCACCGGGCGGCCGCGGCTTTCCAGCATCAACCCGTCGTCGATCCACTGCCTGATCTGACGGGCAATGTTCCGGGCGAGCAGCCGTTCCTGATCGGCCGCCCAATCCTCCTCGCCCTCCGCGTCGTCCGACAGGCCGGCAATGGCGGGCTTCCAGAGCAGCACCTCTCCGGGGAAGCGGTTGGCGCTGACATGGCGGACTTCGCCCGGATCAAGACCGAATCGTTCGGCATTGAGCGTCGAAATGGTCCGGTCGACCACATCCAGCACGGCCGGGGTTGAGCGGAAGCTGCGTTCCAGCGACAGTTCATGAAAGAAACGGCCGGACTGCCGGATATCCCGCCCGAACAATATCTGCGCGGCGGCGAAATTCTGCGGGCTGGTTCCCTGAAAGCCGAATATCGCCTGCTTGTAATCTCCGACCGTGAAGATGGTCCGCGATCTTTCGCCCGGCTCCCATTCCGTGACGAAAAATTCTTCGGCAATGGCCCGGACGATGCGCCATTGGTCGGCATTGGTGTCCTGCGCCTCATCGACCAATATATGGTCGATGCGCTGGTCCAGCTTGAAGCGTATCCAGTCGGCGATGCCGGGCTGGGACAGCAGGGCCGCGGTGTTGGCGATCAGGTCGTCGAAATCGACCGCACCTGCCAGTTGCTTGGCTTGGGCATAGGCAAGGGCATAGGCGCGCCCCGCATGCAGCGCCTTGCCCAACAGCGCTGCATATTCGGCCCGCACGCGAAGGCCCAGCAGCGAGGCGCACCATTCATGCATGCGCGCGATGGCATCGCCATATCCATCGACGGGCGGCGCCCAGCCTTTGGCGGTGGAGATGAGTTCGCCGTCGGACTTGGCCCAGACGGCATGAAGGTCGGCGAGCGAGGCGGCCCGCGCCGACGGATCAAGACCCCGCCAGCGGGCGATCCGGTCGCAGCGTTCCAGCGCCCGGCCTGTTCCCCAATCGGCATTGGCCTGCGCGATCCAGGCCAGCGACCGCATGTCCAGGGCGTCATCGGCGCATTGCTGGGCGATATGCTCGTTTATGTCGCCTTCGGGCAGGTCGAGTTCACGCATCAGCCAGGGCGTGATCTCTTCCGGCAAGGCCCTGAGCGCATCAAGCCGGGCAGCGCAGCGGAGCAGATAGGCCTCCGCCCCACCTTCGCCCATGCGCAGACTCAGCGATTGCAGCGCGCCTATCAGGCCGTCATCGCCCTCATTCTGCGCGACCACCACCATGTCCGCCAGCGTTTGCCGGGCCAGTGATGTCTGCTCGCGCTGGTCGAGCGGCCGGAAGCCGGGCGGCAGATCGGCCTCCAGCGGGAAGGCGGTCAGCAACTGTTGGCAGAAACCGTGGATCGTCTGGATATGAAGTCCGCCGCCGGTCGATTCCAGCACCTCGGCAAAGAGACGGCGGGCACGGTCACGCGCTTCGGGACCGGACTGCTCACCCAGCGCCTCCAGATCCTGGAAAAGGTCGCCTTCCTCCATCTGCACCCAGGCGGCAAGCCGGTCATGGACGCGGTCGGCCATCTCCGCGGCGCCCGCCTTGGTAAAGGTGAGACACAGAATATTCTCTGGCCGCACGCCTTGAAGCAGCAGGCGAAAAACGCGCGCGGTCAACACGTGGGTCTTGCCCGTCCCCGCCGACGCTGACAGCCAGACATGGGCGTCGGGCGCTGCGGCCTGCGCCTGCGCGCCGGCCAGCGGTTGCAGGGCTTTTGCCTTTTTAGCCATCGTCGCGGCCGTACCATTCCTCCAGCCGCATCAGCTGGTCATAATCGCCATAATTCGCGACTTCCGGGTTCACCTGCGCATCGAAGGGGGCCGATCCGGTAAGATAAGCGGCGGCAACCCATTCGAACTGGGCGTGGACGTGCGATGTAAAGTCGGCAGTGATGATCTTGTCGCGCTTCCCCATCGGATCGACCGGGCTTTCGCGATAACCGAAGGCGTCGCCCTTTTTGGCGAGCGACCAATATTCAAAGGCGTTGGCGACCGGCGCTTCATCGGTGCCCGGAAATCCGCCATGTTCCGCAATCAGCCCCAACAGCCCCAGCTGCAACGCGAAGCCGGCGCGAACCTGCCGGGCGCTGGGGGGCTTGCCGGTCTTATAGTCGACGATGCCGATTTTCCCGTCGGGCAAGCGGTCGATCCGATCTGCCTTGCCCGTCAAGGTCACGCCCGCGATGTCTGCGCGCCCCTCGGTTTCGACGGCGAGTATCTTTCGGCCGGAGGCAAGGTCGCTTGCGACCTCCTCCGCGATCCAGCGGATCGCTTCGATGAGGCGCGGTTGCCACAGCGCGGTCAGCAGCGGATGGACATCCGGCCGCTCGAACATGGCGCGGGCGCGCGCTTCCAGATCGGCCAGATCGCCTGTGCCGGCCTCCGCCCATTGTTGCAGGATTTCGTGTACCGCCGTGCCGCGCCAGGCCGGCCCCGCATCGGCGTCCACCGGATCGAGTCGGCTCAGACGAAGGATGCGCCTGGCATAAAAGGCATAGGGATCGGCCTTCAGCCGATCGACATCGGTGACGGGAATCAGCTTGGGCCGGGCCGAAAGCGGCGGCACCGGCGCGGGGCGTCTGGCCGGATGATGCTCGGCGGCATGATCGATCGCCTTCGCCAGCGCGGCATAGCGATCGGCGCTCTTCCATTGCGGTCCTGCCATGGCCTTGAGCCGCAGCCAGAAGCGCGAGGCTACCGCCGGGCCGCCCGATCCGCGCCGGGCGCGGGTGATGAGCACTTGCGGCGCGCCCAGCGCGCTGGCGAAATCATGCGCTGCAAGGCCAATGCGGCTTTCCAGCCCCGGCAGGCCGAGTTCTCGCCGGATGCGCGGCGCAAGCCACGGATCGTGCGCGGGCAGCCCCGGCCAGGTGCCTTCGTTAAGGCCGCCGAGGATCATCAGATCCGTCTGCACCAGCCGTGCTTCGATCAGGCCAAGGATACTGACGCGCGGATGGCCGCCCTGCGGCGGCCGCACGGACAGGCCGCCCAGCATATGATCAAGCAGCGCAGGCAGAGACCGGATGTCCGCCTGACGCGGGCCTTCGCCAGCAGCCTGCTCGATTTCGGCAAAGAGTTCGGCTGCGGCATGGCCTTGGTGCCCGGCCCAGACGGCATCCCGCGACAGCCGCCCGGCATGTTCGCGTATGGCGGCGAGTTGGGTCGCGAGGTCCGGCGCGGTCAGAAAGGTCTGTTCCAGCGGTTCCAGCAAGGCGCGGGCCTGTGACCACCAGTCACGCGTCCGGGCGCGCAGGGCGCGCTGCCGATCCTCGCCCTCCCGTTCGGCCAACAGCAGGTCGAGACCGTTGATGCCCGCTTGCGGCCTTGGTCCGCGCAGCAGCAGGTCCAGCCCGCGGACCCCCTCCAGCCAGGCGACGCGCCCCTCGCCCCGCATCACCAGAGGATGCTTGAGCAGCGTCAGCAGCGCGACGGGCGCAAAACGTTCCGCGACGGCTTCTGCCATGGCGATCAGCAGCGTGCCTGGCGGCAGACGGGAAAGCGGCTGGCCGGCGGAATCGTCCGCCTCGATCCCCCAGCGCCTCAGGTGTGCGGACACGCGGGTCGCGAGCTGCCGGTCGGGCGTCACCAGCGCTGCGGTGCGCGCCTCGGTCTCCACCGCTTCACGCAGCGCAATGGCGATGGCCTGCGCCTCCTCGCCCGCCGTTGCGACCTCCAGCGCCTCTACTCCAGCCAGCGAGCGGTCGGCGGTCTTGAGGTCTCGCCAGCGACTGGTCAGGCGCGGCGGCAGCATCGCGTTGGAAATGTTCCGTCCCCGCACCGATCGCGCATCATGTTCGCTGCCCCAGCGCCAGAGAGCCACATCCTCCCGCGTTGCGCTCATCCGGTCGAGCAGGCGCTTCAGCGCATATTGGGGATGGGTTTCGTGCCCGGCAGGGGCGCGGCCGGTGATCGGATCGGGATCGAACGGCCCGATCGCGTCCCAGCTTTCGGCATCCATCTCCTGATCCAGCCCTGCAAAGACGACTGAGCCATTCGGCATGGTCCCGATGCGGCGGAGCAGTGCCGCAATCGCAGGCGCCGTCGTGGAGATGCCCGCCGCGGTCACGAAACCGGGGGGCGGCGCCTTCGCCCAGCGCGCCGCAACCCGGTCAAGCAGCCGGTTGCGGCGATCGGTAAGGTCGATGCAGCCCAGCCGCGCCAGCTCTTCCGGCCAGCGCTCCAGAAGGATGGAGAAGAGATTGAGCGACGTCTGCCAATGCTGCGACAGTTCGTCCGACAGGCTGATGTTGGCCAGCGCCGTGACAGGAACCCGCTCCACCTGCATCTGGTCGAGCACCGCACCCAGCGCCTGCCCCAGTTTGAGCGCCTGACCCGCATCCACGGGATGCGCCGATGCCTGCTGCACCATCCTCGCCAGGATCATCTGGCGGCGCATGGGCGGGATGGCCGGCGGAATGGCTTCCCCTTCTTCCAGCGGGTCGAGCGCGCCGCCGACCTGCTCGCCCAGGTCCGGGTCGCCCAGCGTAACCAGCCGGGGCAGCAACAGTCCCCCACCGGATCTGCGAACGAAGGCGTCGCTGACGGCGCGCACGGCACGGTTGCTGGGCAACAGAACCATGCCCTGCGCCAGCCGCATTGGATCGCCGCCTTGCTGCGCCAGGATGCCGGCTACCAACGCATCGGAAAAAGCGCGGTGCGCAGGGATGTTGAACAGCGCCGGCCGGGTTCGATCACCCATAAGCGAGCATCGACTCCACGACCGGGATCGCCTGCGGAGTGCCGACGTCGAACCACAGCCCCTGATGCGAGACGCCGTAAAGCCGCCCTGCCTCTATGGCGCGATTCCAGAAAACGTTGGTGGAAAACACCTCCGACGGCGGATCGACCAGCAGCTTTGGCGACATGATCTGCACGCCGGTGAAGACGAAAGGCGCGACGTGGGCGGTCCTACGCCGACTCAGGCGACCATTGGCGTCCATATGGAAATCGCCTGGACCCTTGTGACAGGTCGCACGGGCCAGCGGAACCAGCAGCAGCAGCGCGTCCATCCGTTCCGGGTCCCAGATCCGGCGCATCATACCCAACGTTTCCTGCGGGCCGTCTACCCACAGATTATCGCTGTTCGCGCAGAAGAATGGTGCATCGCCCAACTGCTCCCTGGCATG
>NZ_JBHIWJ010000085.1:0-17258 GCF_041987595.1 Sphingobium sp.
CTCTGGGCGGACAGGCCTTCCATCATCCGGGTGAATACACCCATCTCACCCCACCGTTTCCAGCGGTTATACAATGTCTTGTGCGGCCCGTATTCTCTGGGCGCATCCCGCCAGCGCAGCCCGTTGCGGTTGACAAAAATGATCCCGCTCAACACCCGCCGGTCATCCACCCGGGGCTTGCCGTGGCTCTTGGGAAAATACGGCGACAGACGCGCCATCTGATCGTCCGTTAGCCAATACAGGTCGCTCATGCCCAGTCTCCTCGCGGAGCCCTGAATCACATCGCTGCCTGCCAATCAATGGGTCCTGAGCCTAGGTTAGTCGAACGTCCAAAACTGGTCGATTGCGCACGGGCAGCTTACTCGTGAGCAACCGGACGAGCCGCAATGCGGGCCATTGCGCGGAGCAGGGTGGGAGGGGGAGGGTGACAATTTAGGTCGCCCCTGACCCATCCTTCCGTTGCGCTGCGCCCGGTTCTCTCCCTCAGACGAGACATGCGCTTCGCCTGAGCCTGCCGGGCGAGCGTTATCCGGCCGGGCGTAGTATTCAACCGGCGTAGCGCAGGTGGATCAGCGGATAGGGGCGGCCCTGGCCGTCCAGATCCGAACGGCCCGTGCGGGCGAAGCGCATCGCTTCGTAGAAGCCGATCGCCTGCCCATTCTGTTCGTTCACGTCGGTGGTGAGCGTCGGGTGAAGCGAGAGCGCATGGTCGACCAGCCGTCGGCCCACGCCCTGTCCGCGCCAGTCGGGATCGATGAACAGCGCCTCCATATGGGCGCCGTCCACGATCATGAAACCGATGGCGACGTCATCCGGATCGGTGGCCAGCCAGGCGGAAACCTGCGGGAGAAAGGATGCGACTTCGGCGTCGATCGCGGCGCGGTCTTCAGGCGAAAGGAAATCATGGGTCGCATCGACGGCGCGGCGCCAGATGTCGAGCAGGCGGGCGCCGTCGGCGGCGCGGGCAGGGCGGATCGAAGTCATGCAGGGCCATATAGGGCCAGCGGCGGGATTGCCCAAATCGGCGATCGCGCAAATGGGATGAACGGTGGGGCGGCGGGCATGGGACATTCGGATTTCGAACGGCTGGCGCAAATGCCGGAGGCGGAGCGGGAGCGGGTGCTGGCCGGGCTGAACGGCGCGGCGGCGGAGGCGCTGGCGCATGACTGGGGCTGGCTGGCGCGGCCGGAGCAGCTGGCGCCCGATGGCGACTGGCGCATCTGGCTGATGATGGCGGGGCGCGGCTTCGGCAAGACGCGGGCCGGGGCGGAATGGGTGCGTTCCATTGCGGAGAGCGACCCTTCGGCGCGGATCGCGCTGGTCGGGGCGACGCTGGGGGAAGTGCGGTCGGTGATGGTGGAGGGCGCTTCGGGGCTGCTGTCCATCGCGCCCTGGTGGAACCGGCCGGTCTTTTCGCCCGCCCTGCGCAAGCTGATCTGGCGCAACGGGGCGGTCGCGACCCTGTTTGGGGCGGCGGAACCCGAAAGCCTGCGCGGGCCGCAGTTCAGCCATGGCTGGGCCGATGAGATCGCCAAATGGGCGGGCGGCGAGGCGGCGTGGGATAATCTGATGATGGGAATGCGGCTGGGGGTGGCGCCGCGCGTGCTGGCGACGACCACGCCCCGGCCGGTGCCGCTGGTGCGGGGGTTGCTGGAGCGGGGCGACGTGGTGGTGACGCGGGGGCGCACGGCGGACAATGCGGCGCATCTGGCGGACGGCTTCATCGCCGCGATGGAGCGCAGCTATGGCGGGACGCGGCTGGGGCGGCAGGAGCTGGACGGCGAGCTGATCGAGGAGGTCGAGGGCGCCCTTTGGAGCCGCGACCTACTGGAGCGCTGCCGCGTCGTGCATGTGCGGGGCGGCGGGGGCGCCGGTCTGTCGCGGGTGGTGGTGGCGGTCGATCCGCCCGCTTCCGCGCATGGCGACGCCTGCGGCATCGTCGTGGCGGGGCTGGGGCAGGATGGGCGGGCCTATGTGATTGCCGACGCCAGCGTGGAGGGGGCGACGCCCGAAGGCTGGGCGCGGGCGGTGGCGGCCAGCGCGCTGGTGCACGGCGCGGATCGCGTCGTTGCCGAGGCGAATAATGGCGGGTCGATGGTCGAGAGCGTGTTGCGCGCCGCGGAGGCCGGCCTGCCGGTGCGGCTGGTGCATGCCAGCCGGGGCAAGGTGGCGCGGGCGGAGCCGGTCGCGGCGCTCTATGAGGCCGGGCGCGTCGCGCATCGCGGCGCTTTCCCGGCGCTGGAGGATCAGATGTGCGGGATGATGCTGGGCGGAGGCTATGTCGGGCCGGGACGCTCGCCGGACCGGGCCGACGCGCTGGTCTGGGCCTTGACCGAGCTGATGCTGGGGAAGCGGGGAATGGCGCAGGTCCGCGGCCTCTGAACGGATGCGTAACGAGGAAACAAATCGGCCTTCAGGGCGTTGGTTTCGCAACGGTTACGACAGGAGAAGCTTCATGAGGATTGCGAAAATGGCGGCGGGTCTGGCGGCGCTGACCCTGGTGGTCGAGCCTGCCATCGCGGTGACGCTGTCGGGCAAGGACCGGGCGCGGGTGGCGCGGGCGGCGCCCAGGGATCGGGATGATGTGCGCTACTGCCTGCTCAAGCGGAAGAAGGATGCGCGCAAGGGCACGGTGATCGGCGCGGCCGGCGGCGCCGGGGCTGGCGTGATCGCGGGCGGAAGCGTGGGCGAAACCTTGCTGGCCGGTGCGGCAGGGGCCGTGGCGGGCAATCTGATCGGAAGGGGGCAGGCGGGCGGCGATGCCTGTGATCGGGTGTTGAAGCGCAATCCCTGAGGGCGATGTCCCTTTTATATTCATTCCAGGCATTTTGATCCTCCCCCGCTTGGGGGAGGTTTTTTTGGGGCGGGGTTTTCATGAAATTCTTTGGAACGAAGGCGGCGCGCCAGACGGTGCGGCCGGTGCTGGCGCGTGCCTGGGGTTCGGGCGGGGTCGCGCTGGGGGAGTGGCCCGCATCCTATGAGGCGCAGTTGCGGGCCGGGGTCATCGGCAATCCGGTGGCGCAGCGGGCCATGCGGCTGGTTACGCAAGCGGCGGGCGGGATGGCGCTGGTCGCGGATGGGGTGGCGCCGGACGTGCAGGCGCGGGTTAAGGCGCTGGTGACGCGTTGCTCGTCCGGGCAGGCGCTGATCGAGGCGCTGGCGAGCCATCTGCTGTTGCATGGCAATGCCTATGTCCAGCTGATGTCGGGCGCGGACGGCAGCCCGAGCGAGCTTTATGCGCTGCGCCCGGAGCGGGTGAGCGTAGAGGCGGACGCGCGCGGGTGGCCAGCGGCCTATCTTTATCGCGTGGGGGAGAGCGTGACGCGGCTGCTGCCCGAGGACGGCGCGGGGCGAACGGGCATCCTGCATCTGAAGGCGCTGCATCCGCTGGACGATCATTACGGGCTGGGCTGCGCCGGTGCGGCGGCCGGCGCGGTGGCGATCCACAATGCGGCGACGGTCTGGAACAAGGCGCTGCTGGACAATGCGGCGCGGCCCTCGGGCGCCATGGTTTATGATCCGGGTGACGGGTCGGTGATGAGTCCGGAGCAGTTCGAGCGGGTGAAGCGGGAGATGGAGGTCGCCTTTTCGGGAGCGGCCAATGCCGGTCGGCCGATGCTGCTGGAGGGCGGGCTGGACTGGAAGGCGATGAGCCTGACGCCCGCGGAGATGGATTTCGTGGGGCTGAAGGCGGCGGCGGCGCGGGAGATCGCGCTGGCCTTTGGCGTGCCGCCGATGCTGATGGGGCTGCCCGGCGACAATGCCTACGCCAATTATCGCGAGGCCAACCGGGCGCTGTGGCGGCAGACGATCCTGCCGCTGATGGGCAAGATTTGCGGCGGGCTGGCGCAGGGGTTGCAGGGCTGGTGGCCGGGCCTGTGTCTTAGCGTCGATCTGGATCGCGTGCCGGAACTGTCCGAGGAGCGCAGCGCGCTATGGGAGCGGGTGTCGGCGGCGGATTTCCTGTCGGCGGAGGAGAAGCGCGCGATGCTGGGGATCGGGGAGGCGATTGGGAGTTCAGGCCGTGAAATATGATGGCGAAATGCTGGCGCGGCTGGTGGCGCAGGCCGAGGCGCAGCCGGTGGGATGCGACATGGTGATGATCCGCGCGCTGATCGAGGAGGCGAGCGAGCTGGGTGCCGGGCGGGCGCTGGAGCGGCTGGGACTGGCGGATCGGGGGGCGGAGGATGATGTGCGGGAACTGCGGGAGTTGCTGGGGGCGTGGCGCGACGCGAAGAAGGCGGCGCGGGGGGCCGTCATGGCCTGGGCCGTCCGGATCGTGATGGCGCTGCTGCTGCTCGGAATGGCGGTGAAGCTGGGGCTGCTCGGGCTGGTGCGGGCGTGAGCGGGGACCTGCGCTTTGCCGGTTATGCGGCGGTGTTCGACCGGGTGGATCGCGGCGGCGACGTGGTGCGGGCGGGCGCCTTTGCGGGGGTGCGGGCGGGCATGCCGCTGCTCTGGCAGCACCGGCCGGGCGACGCGATCGGGACCGTCGAGAAGGTCGAGGAGGACCGCCATGGCCTGCGGGTGATCGGGCGGGTTTCCGGGCGGACGGCGGCGGGGCGGGAGGCGGCGCGGGCCTTGCGGGAGGGAACGGTGGATGGCCTTTCCTTCGGTTATCGGGTGCGGGAGGCGCGAGGGGCTTCTCCAAGGGAACTGATCGATCTTGAGGTGGTGGAGGTGAGCGTCGTCACGCATCCGATGCAGGATATGGCGCGGGTGATTGCGGTGGGATAGGCGCAGGTCGCCCTCGTCCAACTTCGCCTGGCCAGCAATCTGGCAAGGCTTATATCCTTCTTTCAGATGGGAAGAAGGAGGTTTTCGGGCGGTCCATTGGGGCCGCCTTTTTTGTGGGAGTGGCTATGACGGACCAGTTGGAAGCGAGCTTTGATGCGGTGGTGCAGGGTGAGCGCATCGCCGGGCTGGAGAATGAGGTTGCCGCGCTGAAGGGGGTTTTGCTCAGCGCGCAGAGGCCGGTGCTGGACGGGGTGAAGGGCGGGGCGGTCGATCCGCGCCGGTCCGCCTTTGTCGAGCGCTATGTGCGGCAGGGGCTGGAGGCCGGCGTCGAGCTGAAGAGCTTTTCGGGCGCGTCCGGCGCGGCGGGCGGCTATGCGGTGCCGCGGGAGATCGATCAGATCATCGATGCGACGCTCAAGAGCATTTCGCCGATCCGGTCCATCGCCCATGTCGTGCGCACCGGATCGGCGGGGTATCGCAAGCTGGTGACGTCGGGCGGCATCGTTTCCGGCTGGGCCAGCGAGACGGGCGCCCGGACCGAGACGGCGACGCCTGTCTTCAACGAGATCGTGCCGCCGTCGGGCGAGCTTTACGCCAATCCGGCGGCATCTCAGGCGATGCTGGACGATGCGCAGTTCGACGTCGAAAGCTGGCTGGCGGGGGAGATCGCCCGCGAATTTGCGGCGGCCGAGGGCGCGGCCTTCGTCAACGGCAACGGGACGAACAAGCCCAAGGGCTTCCTGACCTATGCCGCGACCAATGAGGCGGACGGCGTTCGCGCGTTCGGTTCGCTGCAATATGTGGCTTCGGGCGCATCGGGTGCGTTTGCGGCGACGGGGCAGGACAAGCTGATCGATCTGGTGCAGTCGCTGCGGGCGCCCTATCGTCAGGGGGCCTGTTTCGTGATGAACTCGGCGACTTTGGCCGTGATCCGCAAGATGAAGACGGGGGATGGGCAGTTTCTCTGGCAGCCCTCGATGGTGGCGGGGCAGCCTGCGACGCTGCTTGGCTATCCGGTCGTCGAGGCGGAGGATATGCCCGATATCGCCGCTGGATCGCTGTCCATCGCGTTCGGCAATTTCCAGGCGGGCTATGTCATCTCCGAACGCAGCGAGACCAGCATCCTGCGTGATCCGTTCAGCAACAAGCCGTTCGTGCATTTCTATGCGGTGAAGCGGATCGGCGGCGCCGTCGCGAATTCTGAGGCGATCAAGCTGATGAAGTTTGCGGCTTCCTGATCATCCCTCATGCAACTTCGCCTGGGCGGCTTTGCCGCCAAGGCTGCGTATCCTTCTCCCGCAAGGGGAGAAGGAAGGCGGGGGCGTCCTTCGGGCGCCCCCTTTTCTTTGGGAGGGTGGCTGGTGCTGTCGGATCTCAAATCATGGTTGCGGATCGGGTCGGATGATGAGGATGGATTGCTGGAGCGGCTGATCGGCAGTGCGACCGGGCTTTGCGAGCAGTTTATCGGGCAATGGCTGGTGGTGCGCGAGGCGACCGAGGCGGTCGTGGCGGACGGGAGCTGGCAAAGGCTGACGGCGCGGCCGGTGATCGCCATCTCCGCCGTGGAGGTGGCGGGGACGGCTTTGGCGCCGGGGGCCTATGCGGTCGATATCGACGCGTCCGGGGACGGATGGGTGCGGGCGCGGCTGGTGGATGGGCCGGGCAAGATAACGGTGCGCTATCAGGCGGGCATGGCGGCGGATCTGGATGGCGTGCCCGACGCGATCCGGCAGGGGATCGTCCGGCTGGCGGCCGAGCATTTCGTGGCGCGCGATGGGGAGGTAGCGACGCCGCCCGCGGTGGTGAGCGCCTTGTGGCGACCCTTTCGGCGGATGCGGCTGGCGTGAAGGCGGCGCTGGAGGCGTTGTTCGAAGCGCGGGTCGAGCGGCGGCGGCGGGCGATCGCCGAGGCGGCGCGGGCGGCCGGGGTTCAGGATGCGACGGTCGAGGGTGAAGGCGTGCGCCTGTCGGGCGTGGGGCTGATGCGGCGCTGGATGACGGATCTGCGGTTGCGGGAAGCGGGAAGGGGGCGATTATGAGCGCGGAAGTGGCGGTTCGGGGTGCGGTGATCGATGCCTTGCGCGGCGATGCGGTCTTGATGGCGGGGCTGAACGGCCTGTTCGATGGGGCGCCCGCGCGGGCCAGCGCGCCCTATGGCGTGGTTGGCGAATGCGTAGCCACCGATTGGGGCGCGAAGGATGTCGATGGGCGCGAACTCACGGTGACGGTCAGCCTGTTCGATGCGGGCGAAGGGCCGGGGCGGCTGGCGGGGCTGCTGGCGCGGGTCGATCCGCTGTTGCGGACGATGGAGGTCACGGAGGGCTGGCGGGTCGTCCATGCGCGGCTGGTGCGGTCGCGTCTGTCGCGGACGGGCGCGCGCGATGGGTGGCAGGCGCTGGCCGACTATCGGCTGCGCGTGGTGCGCGTCTGAGGATCAGCTCTTCGAATAATCTTCGAACTCGCTGACGATCTTGTCCTTATATTCGCTGATCTGCTCGTCCGCGTCTGACTGGGCATCCTTTTCGGACATGCCGCTCGACTTGTCGTCCGCGACGATGGCGGCGCGGAAGGCGGTCTCCTTGTCGCCGCACTTGTCCTTCAGCGCGGACTGGAAGTCGCCAAGCGACAGCTTCCTGTCCAGCGCAGGCTGGATCTGTTTCGACAGGCAATCAGAATAGGCTTTCCGGCCTGCGCCGACGGCGTCGCCGCCCTGTGGGGCAGCGGCCAGCATCAACATCATGAGGGGGGCTGCGACAAGCATCTTGAGACCTCTCCATATCCCGATTCTTGCACGGTTTATCTTAGAGGAGAATGCTCCATGGGCGTGGAAAAAGGAAGCGCGTTTCTGTTGAAAATAGGCAATGGCGGCGCGCCGGCGGCCTATGCGACGGTGGCGGGGATGCGCACGACGCAACTGTCCGTCAACGGCGAGGCGGTCAACGTCACCAGCAAGGACAGCGGCGGTTGGCGCGAGCTGCTTTCGGGCGCCGGCGTGCGTTCGGTCAGCGTGTCGGCGGCGGGCATCTTCACCGGATCGGCGGCGGAGGTGCGGCTGCGCAACCATGCGCTGGCAGGAACCATCGAGGATTATGAGCTGAGCTTCGAGAGCGGCGAGCGGATGCGCGGGCGCTTTCTGGTGACGCGGCTGGACTATGCCGGGGATTATAATGGCGAGCGCAACTATGCGCTCAGCCTGGAAAGTTCCGGTCCGGTGGTGTCGCTGTGAGCGGGGCCGGTCAGGCGCCCAACGGCGCAAGGGGCGAGGCAGCGTTGGAACTGGGGGGCGAGACTTTCACCCTGCGGCCGAGTTTTGCGGCGCTGGTGGCGGCGGAATCGGAGTTGGGGCCGCTGTTCGCGCTGGTGGAGCGGGCGGCTGAAGGCCGGCTGTCGCTGTCCGAGATGGCGGGGCTGTTCTGGCATTGTCTGGTTGATCCGCCCGGCGGGCTGACGCGGGAGGCGCTGGGCGAGGCGATCGTGGCTGCGGGACTGGCGAAGCTGTCGCCGGTGCTGCGCGGGATACTCAGACAGATATTGGCGGGGCGATGAGCTTTTTCAAAACGGCGGCGCGGCTGGCGGGGGTCGCGGGATGGCTGCTTGGATGGCGGCCGGATGAATTCTGGCGCTCGACGCCGGTGGAGCTGGAGGGCGTGTTGCGGGCGGCTCGCGGTGAGGAGGAGCCGGAAGTGGGGATGGATCGGACGGAACTGGAGCGGCTGCGGGAGGCGATGCCGGATTGAGCATGGATGCTTTGACGGAGCTGCCGGGAGGGTGGGATGGACGAAGAAATCGATAATCTGGTCGTGCGGGTGCGGGCGGATACGCAGGGCTTTGCGCGGGACGTCGAGACCATGCGCGGGGATCTGGAAGGGCCGCTGGCGAGCGGGGCCGAGCGGGCGGGGCGGCGGATCGAGCAGGGGCTGCTGCGCGCCGTGCGCACCGGGCAGTTCGGGTTCGAGGAACTGCGGACCATCGCGTTGCGGACGCTGGACGACATTGCGGCGAGCGCCTTGCGGGCGGGCATTTCCAGCCTGGGTGGAGATGGCGCCGGGCTGATCGGCCTGGCGGCATCTGCGCTGGGATTGCCGGGGCGGGCGACAGGCGGGCCGGTGGCGCCGGGACGCGCCTATGTCGTGGGCGAGCGTGGGCCGGAGGTCTTTGTGCCGACTGCAAGCGGGCAGGTCGTGGCGAACGGCGGCGGCGGGCGGGACGTGCGGGTGAGCATCGCCGTGCAGGGTCGAGGCGGACAGGACAATGCCCGCTTGCTGGCGCGCAGTGCGCGGCAGGTGGCGCGGGCGGTCAAGGGAGCGATCGGCGGATGAGCAGTCTGGGTTATTGGCTGGCGGATGCGCGGCGGGGGCAGGAGGGGCGCTTCATGAAGCGCTTCGCGCCCACGCACTGGACCGTCAATTTCCCGCGGCCGATGATGGCGAGCGTGGTGACCAGCGCGCCTGATGCGCTGCGGGTGGATGCCGTTTTCTATGGATCTGGCGATCTGGCGGGGCTGATCTGGGAAGCGGAGGACAAGTGGAGCCATCCTCTGCTCGCCTATGAGACGGCGCGCGATTTCCGGGCATGCGTATTGCGCTTTCGCTGGCGGAGCGCGGGTCTGCGGCGGCTGGACCAGACGCATGGGCCGACGCTGACCATCGAGGGGCGGGATGCGTCGGGTGCGCCGCGCAGCTGGTATGTGCGCCTGTGGAACTATGCGAGCGGCGATCCGGAAGATGCGGAGGTCATGCTCGATTTTTCCGCCGTCAAAAGCGGCTTCCTGTTGAGCGAGGGCGAGACGGTCTGGACGGGGGACGTCGACCGGGTGTTCATTTCGCTCGCCGCGCCGGATTATGATGCGGCGAACACGCCCTTTGCCCAGGGGGTCGAGGGGTGGTGCGAACTGTCCGGCATAAGCTGCGACGGGGCGGGGTCCGTGCTTGCCGTGGGCGATGTGATGGTGCCCGAACATGGGCTGTCCATGGCGACCGGCTATGACGACTGTTTCAACCAGACGCCGGAGCGGATCGTCGCGTCGATCCATGCGCTGGGCTATCGCGGGGCCATCAACCATTATGTCGGGATGAGCCATTATTTCCGGCTCGAACCGCTGGGCGGCGGCTTTTACGTCAGTCTGGCGGGCGGGGTGCTGAATGCGCCCTGCGCGGTCTGGCATGCGGATTTCGCGGCGAGGGCGAAGGCGCTGGGACTGGGGGTGATCTGGTCGCTGTCCTATGAGCTGTTCGACGCCCATTGCTGGAACGACTGGAAGCAGCGGGCGGAAAATGGCGATCCGGCGCTGACCGGCTGGTCGCCGCCGTCGACCCTGCTCTCGCCCGCGCATGATGGGGCGATGAGCTATTTGCGGCTGGTGGCGGGGGCTTTTGTTTCCATTGGTCTGGCGGCGGGACTGGCGATCGGCTTTCAGGTCGGGGAACCCTGGTGGTGGGTGATGCCCGATGGGCGCATCTGCCTGTATGACGACGCGGCGCGGGCGGCCTTTGGCGGGAGTCCGGTGTCGATCCCCGACGTGCGCGGGGTCTTGGGCGGGGCGCAGAAGGCGTTGCTGGATCAGGCGGGCGCCGTGCTGGCGGCGTCGACGTCGGCCTTGTGCGGCTGGGTGAAGGGGGTGGCGCCGGGGGCGGTGACGCATCTGCTGGCCTATCTGCCGACCGTGCTCGATCCGCTTGCGCCCGAAGCGAAGCGGGCGAACATGCCCTTGGGCTGGGCTTCGCCTGCCTTCGACCTGTTGCAGCTGGAAGATTATGACTGGGTGACGGAGGGGCGCAAGCGGCTGACGGCGCGGGGGATCGAACTGGCGACCGAGCGGCTGGGCTATCCCGTCAGCGAGCAGCATTATTTTTCGGGCTTCGTGCTGCGCGCCGGGGACGCCGTGCAATGGCGGGAGATTGCAGCGGCGGCGGACGCGGCGGTGAAGCGGGGAGCGGCGGCGACCTTTGTCTGGGCGCTGCCGCAGGTGGCTCGGGACGGCTTTACCTGTTTCAGACTGGATGGGGAGGATGAAGTGCAGGCCTTTGATGACGTGGTTTTCCCGCTGAGCATCGGAAGGGAGGCAAGTCTGGCGCCCGCCTTTTCGACGCAGATCGTCGAGGCGCCTTCCGGCCATGAACGGCGGAGCAGCGACTGGGCGGATGCGCGGCTGTACTTCGATGCGGGACCGGGTGTCCGGTCGGAGGCGGATATCGCGACGCTGATCGCTTTCTTTCGAGCAAGGCGAGGGGCGGCGCGGGGGTTTCGCTTTGCCGATCCCTATGATGATCGCAGCTGCGCGCCGGGTGAGGCGCCGGGACCGCTCGATCAGCGTCTGGGCATGGGCGATGGAGTGAAGGCGGAGTTTGCCTTGCAGCGCTTTTACGGCCCGGGCGAGGAGGCGCAGGTGCGTCGGATCACGCGGCCCGTGGCGGGGACCATCCGGGTGGCCAAGGACGGGATCGAGATGACGAGCGGCTGGAGCCATGCCGGGATGGGCGTCATCGCCTTTGATGAGGCGCCTGCTTCGGGCGCGGTGCTGACGGCGGGCTATCGGTTCGATGTGCCGGTGCGTTTTGCCGAGGATCGGCTGGATATACACCGCGCCACCTTCGCTGCGGGGGAAGCGCCTTCCGTGCCGCTGGTGGAGATACGGGAATGAGCGGGCTGGAGAGCCTGGCCCAGCCGCTTTCGACGCTGACTTTCTGTTGGCGGGTGGAGCGGCGGGACGGCGTGACGATCGGGCTGTCCAGCCATGATCGCGATCTGCAGATCGGCCATGTGCTTTATCGCGCTGCGCCGGGAATGACGCCCTCGGCGGTGCGGAGCGGGATCAGCGCCGAAGGCAGCGACGCCGATGTGGAGGGCGCGCTGGTGGCGGATGCGATCAGCGAGGTCGATCTGATGGCGGGGCGCTGGGATGGCGCGGCGCTGGAACTGCGGCTGACCCAGTGGGAGGCGCCGGGCGAGCTTTGGCTGCTGCTGGCGCGGGGCGAGATCGGGTCGGTAACGCGCAAAGCGGGGGCGTTCGCGGCCGAACTGGTGGGGGCGATGGCGGCGCTCAAGGCGCCGGTCGCGCCTTCGACCTCGCCGAATTGCCGGGCGGCGCTGGGGGACCGGCAATGCCGGGTCGACCTTGCCGGGCGGCGGCGGGTGGTGGCGGTCGACGCGGTCGAGGATGTGGTGGTCGGCGTTTCGGGGCTGGAGGCGGGGGTCTATGCCTTCGGGACGTTGCGCTGGCTCAGCGGGGCCAATTGTGGGATCGTGCAGGCGGTGATCGATAATGGCGCGGACGGGGTGACCTTGGCCGATCCGCCGCCCTTTGCCGTGGAGGCGGGAGCACTGGCGCTGCTGACCGAGGGGTGCGACCGGCAGCTGGCAACCTGCGCCGGGCGGTTCAGCAATGCCGTCAATTTTCGCGGAGAGCCTTATCTGCCGGGCATGGATCTGCTGACCCGCTATCCGGGGGCGGCGTGAGCGACGTCGTCGCGGCGGCGCGGACGCTGGTGGGCGTGCCCTTCCGGCTGCACGGGCGGGACCGGCGGGGGCTGGACTGCGTGGGGCTGGCGGCGCTGGCTCTGGGGCGGGCGGCGCCGTCGGGCTATGGGTTGCGGTCGGGTGAGGAGCGACGCGCGAGAAACTGGCTGGCTGCGGCCGGCTTGCGCGCTGTGGAGGAACCGCGTCCGGGCGACCTTGCGCTGGTGCGGCCTGGGCCGTTGCAATTGCATCTGATGATCGTGGTGCCGGGCGGGCATGTGCATGCCCATGCCGGGCTGAGGCGCGTGGTGGAGATGCCGGGAGCGTCCCCATGGCCGGTGCTGGGGCACTGGCGGGCAACATAGGAGATATCATGGCGACGATTGTGTTGACCGCCCTTGGCACGGCCATTGGCGGGCCGCTGGGTGGTGCCATTGGCGGGCTGATCGGCAATGCCTTCGATCATGCGGTGCTTTTCAAGCCCAGGGGCGTGGAGGGGCGTCGGTTGACCGACATGCAGGTGCAGACCTCCACCTATGGTTCGCAGCTGCCCAGGCTGTTCGGGACCCTGCGTGTGGCGGGGACGGTGATCTGGGCAACGGACCTGAAGGAGACGAAGAACAGGAGCGGCGGCGGCAAGGGGCGGCCAAGCGTCACCACCTACAGCTATTCGGCAAGTTTCGCGGTGGCGCTGTCGGCGCGGGCGATCCGGAATGTGCGGCGGATCTGGGCGGACGGCAATCTGTTGCGGGGGAGCGCGGGAGACTGGAAGACCGAGCTGGGGGCGTTCCGACTGCACAAAGGCAGCGAGGATCAGATGGCTGACCCGCTGATCGCGGCGGCCGAAGGGATCGATCTGACGCCCGCGCATCGCGGCATCGCCTATGTGCTGTTCGAGGATCTGGCACTGGCGGACTATGGCAACCGCATTCCCTCACTGACCTTCGAGGTGGAGGCGGACGAAGGATCGGTTGCCGTCAGCCAACTGGCTGCCTTTTTGAGCGATGGTTTGCTGACGGGAGATGCCCTGGGGAGCGTCGGTGGCATGGCGGCGGGTGGCGCGGACATAGCCGAGGCGCTGGCGCCGCTGGCGGAGGCCTGCGATCTGGCCTTCGTCGCGGGAGAGCATGGTTTGCGATGGCAGGCTGCTGCGCCGGTGGCTGGCGCGCAAGTCGGTTCGGCAATGTTCTGCCGGTCGGTCAACGGTCAGACCATGGACGCCGTCGAGCAGTCGGGCGGTGCTGCTGATGCCGTGCCGGTGGCGCTGTCGGTTCGCTACTATGATCCGCTGCGGGACTATCAGGCGGGAGTGCAGCGCGTGAGCAGGCCTGGGGCTGGACGGATGGAGCAGGGGATGGACCTGCCGCTCGTGCTGTCGGGCGACAAGGCGCGCGCGATGGCCGCGCGGAAGTTGAGGAGCCTCTGGACGGGGCGATCGGCCATGAGCCTGCGTTGCGGTTGGGATGCGCTGCGCCATGAGCCGGGCGACGTGGTGACGGTCGAGGGCGCGCCCGGTTTGTGGCGTATCGAGGAGCGGGAGTGGGAGGCGATGGCTGTGCGGCTCAGCCTGAGGCGGGTGCCGGGCGAGGGCGGCGCGATGCCGGCGGGTGCTGCTTCCGGCGCGATCGTTCGTGAGGCGGATGTGCCGCACGGGGCGACGATGCTGATGCTGGCCGATCTGCCGTCCATGGGTGATGCAGCGGCGAGCGCGCCGCTGATCGTGGCGGCCGCGAGCGGCGGGGAAGGATGGCGCGGTGCAGCGTTGTTTCGCATGAGCGCGACAGGGGAGGCGATTCCGGCCGGGCGAACGGCGCCGCGGGCGGTCATGGGGCATGCGGATACGGCCCTGCCGGCCGGGAGCGCGATCTTGATCGATGACATCCATGCCTTCCAGGTCACTTTGCTGGCCGCCGACATGGAATTGGGCGGAGCTGATGAGGCGGCTCTGGCGCAGGGGCGCAACCTTTGTCTGGTCGGGCGCGAGCTGGTCCAGTTCAGCCGTGCCGTGCAGACGGGTGAAGCAAGCTTTCGGCTCGAAGGCCTGCGGCGTGGTCTGTTCGGGACGGAATGGGCCATGATGTCCCATGCTCCGGGCGAACCCTTCCTGTTGCTGGAGGAGGATCGGCTGGTGGAACCGTTGACGGGTCAGGGCAGCGGGCTGGAAATCGATGGCAGCCTGCGGATGGCGGCCATCGGCGTCGGGGACAGCGAACAGGCGGAGGCGACGCTGACGATCAGCGGCGAGGCGATGACGCCGCCTGCGCCCGTGCACGTGCGGGTGGATGCGGACGGCGCGGGCGGCTGGACGATCGGCTGGACCCGGCGCAGCCGCAATGGATGGCGCTGGGTCAGCGGCGCTGACGTCCCTATCGGCGAAGATCGCGAAGCTTATGAGCTGCGGGTGCTGGCAGGAACCGAAATCGTGCGGCGGTCGGTCATCCACCAGCCCGTCTGGACTTATGATGCGGCGATGCTGGCGGCGGATGAGGGCGGGACCGGGGAACGGTCCGTCGAAATCCGGCAGGCCGGTTCCCATGCGCTTGGACGCCCGGTGCGCGTCCTCCTGCCAGCCTGACGGCAAGCTTCTCTTTCGGAAGAAAAAGGATAACCGAATCATGACGATGGATGCGACTTTCCGTTGGGCGCTGCCGCAGCTTTTTGCGGGGCAGGCGCATAAGGAGCTTTTCCATAACGAAGCGCTTTCGCGCATCGACATGCTGTTGCACGGCGCCGCGGAGAGCGCAGATGCAGCCGGGCCGCCAGCGTCGCCTGCCATCGGCTGCTGTTGGATCGTGGCGCCTGGAGCGACGGGAGACTGGGAAGGGCAGGATGGGGCGCTGGCCTGCTGGACGGCGGGCGGATGGCGTTTTGCCGCTCCGCGGGCGGGGCTTGCGATTGCGGTCGCCGATCGAGGCCACGTCATGAAATATGACGGGTCCGGCTGGCAGGATGAAGCCGTGCGGGAGGATGGATTGTATATCGGCGGCAGGCGCGTCGTGGCCGTGCAGGGAGCCGCCATCAGTGACCCGTCGGGCGGCACGACCGTCGACACAG
Source organism: Sphingobium sp. (assembly GCF_041987595.1). Lineage (GTDB taxonomy): Bacteria > Pseudomonadota > Alphaproteobacteria > Sphingomonadales > Sphingomonadaceae > Sphingobium. Next base: position 15,246 of record NZ_JBHIWJ010000085.1, read on the forward strand.
AAGCGCGATCGGCGATTGCCTCCCTCTTATCTGCGCTACGGACACATGGCCTGATCGGCTCATGACTTGCGTTCCCGGCGGCTTTTACGAAAACGCCCCCTCAAAATAGCCTGAAGTGGGGAGGCAACAAGGTTAACTGCGTTATTTTTGCAACAGTTTTGCCAATTGTGGACTTGCCATGAAACTTTCTAGCCGATACATGGTTTCAGCAGTCCTTCGTGACACTATTGAAAGGGGAATTCAGATGCGGAAGCTTGCCCTCGCGGCTGTGCTTGCGACCAGCGCCCTGGCCACCCCGGCCTTGGCGCGTGACAACAGCTGGTATGTCGGTATCGACTCTGGCGTTGTTCTCGTCGAAGATCAGGACATCACCTTCACCCCCGGTAACGCCGGCGCCGTCAGCAACACCGTTGCTGGCGTGGACTACCACAAGGGCTGGGACGGCGACGCCGTGATCGGTTACGACTTCGGCGGTTTCCGTCTGGAAGCGGAAGCCGGTTACAAGCGCGCCAAGGTCGACCTCGACAAGAGCGGCTTCGGCGGTGCGGCTTCGGCCCTGTCGTTCATGCTGAACGGTATGCTGGACTTCGGTCCCGATGATGGCCTGCAGGGCTTCGTCGGCGGCGGCGTCGGCGTGTCGCGCGGCAAGCTCGCCAACGACCTCGTCAACGATTCCGACACCGGTTTCGCCTGGCAGGCGATCGCGGGCGTTCGCTATCCGCTGACCAACCATGTCGACGTCTCGCTGAAGTATCGCTTCTTCAATCAGGACGATATCAAGCTGGTTCCGGCTTACACCACCATTGGTGGCCCCGCCGGTTCGTCGGTTGACACCAAGCTGCGCACTCACAGCCTGCTCATGGGTCTGACCTACAACTTCGGTGAGCCGGCTGCTCCGCCGCCGCCTCCGCCGCCCCCGCCGCCGCCCCCGCCGCCTCCGCCCCCGCCGCCTCCGCCGCCGGTGGCAGAGTGCAGCCCTGGGCCGTACATCGTCTTCTTCGAATGGGACAAGTCGGACATCACGCCTGACGCCGCCACCATTCTGGACAACGCGGTTTCGGCCTACAGCAACTGCGGCAGCGCCCAGGTCATGCTGGCGGGCTATGCGGACCGTTCGGGTTCGGCCTCGTACAACGTTGGCCTGTCCCAGCGTCGCGCCGATGCCGTCAAGGCCTACATGGCCTCGAAGGGCATCCCCGATGGCGTGATGACGACCCAGGCGTTCGGTGAATCGAACCCGCGTGTCGAAACCGCCGACGGCGTGCGCGAACTGCAGAACCGTCGCGTGGAAATCACCTACGGTCCGGGTTCGGGTCAGTAAGAGCTGATTTTCCTCCTTCGGGATGGAAAGGAGCGAGGGGCAGGTCGAAAGACCTGCCCCTTTTTCTATGCGTTGATTTGGTCCCGGTGTGGCTGCGAATGGCTCCAGTTATCTTTCGGGCAAAGCTAAATGGCCGAAATCGGGTGACAATCCGGCTCGGATCGGCAACAAAAGCTGTCATGCCGCGTTGGCGGTTCAGCTGTTCCTTTGGGAGTTTCCCGCCATGATGAAACAAATCGCAATCGCCACGTCGCTGATTTTGACGTCTTCAGCATGTGCGGCTGCGCCGTCGACAACGGGAAGCGCTGCGCCGGCCAGCGCGCCCACCGCCCATGCGAAACTGCTTGGGGGCGATGGGGCGGCGCACGGTGAGGCAATGGTCACGCAAGCCGCCGACGGGTTGCATGTCCTTGTGCGGGCACGGGGCCTGACGCCTGGGATGCACGCGGTCCATATCCATACGACCGGCACTTGCACGCCGCCAGACTTCACGAGTGCGGGCGGGCATTGGAACCCTACAGGCCACAAGCATGGCAAGGATAATCCCGACGGCATGCATATGGGCGATATGCCGAACCTTGTTGCAGGGGCCGATGGTTCAGGCGAAATGGAATATGTGGTCAAGGGCGGAACCATCAGCGGCGGTGCGACGCCGCTGCTCGATCCTGACGGTGCCGCGATCGTGATTCACG
>NZ_JBHIWJ010000086.1:0-17110 GCF_041987595.1 Sphingobium sp.
ATTCGATATCGGCGACGACCTTCAGCGGCACGGAACCGCCGTTGACCGTGGGCACCGGCATATTCTCTATGGTGGAGAGGTCCCGGCGGCTGTTTTCAGCAATCGATACGCGGATCGGGATCTGCCGGTCCGACAGCGAGAATTTGGCGCTGTTCTGGTCAATGTCGCCAATGGTCGCGACGCGGATCGTCTGGCTGAGCGCGGCGGTCGTCACCCCCATGCTGGCGGCCAGGTCGAAGCGCGGCTTGATGACGATTTCGGGCCGGTTCATGTCGCCCTGCACGCGGGGCGCGCGCAGTTCCCGGATGCCCGCCATTTCCCTGACCAGCCTGTTGGCGGTATTTTCCAGCAGGACCGGATCGTCGCTGCCGAACATGATGATGATGTCGCGGCCGAAGCCGCCGCCCGATTGCGACTGGAAATTGACCCGCGCATCGGCGACCTGCTGGAATTTGGGCGCCATCCTGCGTTCCCAGTCGACCGAACTGGTCGGCCGGTCCTTGCGCAGCGTCAGGAAGATGTCGGCGCCGGTGGTCTGGATGTCGGCAAAGGCGGCGTCGACCGTATCCCTGTCCGCAGCCAGCATGTCCGCGACCTTCCGGGTGATCGCCGTGGTCTGTTCCAGCGTGCTGCCGGGCACGGTTTCGATCTTCACCTGGCTGAAATCGGTGTCCATGGTCGGCTGAAACGACATGGGCAGCGTGCCGAAGGCGGCGATCGTCGCGAGGAAGGCGACGAAGCCGAATCCCAGCGTCCAGATGCGATGGTCGCGAAGCCAGGCCGTGAAACGCGCCGCGCCGCCGCGCGCGCGGTGGGCGATGGCCCGGCGTTCGTCCAGCGACCAGCGCAGGATCGACATATAGACGTCCATCAACCAGCCTTCGCCGTGGCTTTCCTGGCCATGGGCCTTGAGGAAATAGGCCGCGACCATGGGCGTGATCAGGCGCGCGACGGCCAGGCTCAAGAGCACGGCGACCACGACCGTCAGGCCGAACTGGATGAAGAACTGGCCGGAAATGCCCGGCATCATGCCGACCGGCAGGAACACCGCGACGATCGCGCTGGTGGTCGCCAGCACGGCGAGGCCGATCTCGTCGGCGGCGTCGATCGCGGCCTGATAGGCGCTTTTGCCCATGCGCATGTGGCGGACGATATTCTCGATCTCCACGATCGCGTCGTCGACCAGCACGCCCGCCACGAGGCTGAGGGCCAGCAAAGAGGTCATGTTGAGCGTGAAACCCATCATGTCCATGAACCAGAAGGCGGGAATGGCCGACAGCGGGATCGCCAGCGCGGAAATGATCGTCGCCCGCCAGTCGCGCAGGAACAGGAAGACGATGACCACCGCCAGCACGGCGCCCTCTATCATCGCCGCGATGGCGGAATGATATTGGCTCTTGGTATATTCCACGCTGGTGTAGAGCTGCTTATACTGGACCTTGGGATTTTCCTTCTTCAGCTGGTCCAGCACCTTCATCGCCTCGTCGAATACGGTGACGTCGGACGCGCCCTTGGCCTTTTCCATGCTGAAGCTGGTCACCTGCCGTCCGTTCATCAGCGACAGGGAACGCTGTTCGGCATACATGTCGCGGACATCGGCCAGATCGGCGAGCTTGACCGTGCGGCCGCCGGAAATGGCGATCTGGGTCTGGCCCAGCGCGTAGGCGTCGCGCGCGTTGCCGAGCACGCGGATCGCCTGTTCGGCGCCGGCAATCTCGGTGCGGCCACCCGCCGCATTCAGGTTCACCTGCTGAAGCTGCTGGTTGACCTGCGACGCGGTGATGCCATGCGATTGCAGCTTGGCAGGATTCAGGATGACGCGGATTTCGCGGCTGACGCCGCCGCCGCGCTTGACCGCCGCCATGCCGGGCACCGCCAGCAATCGCTTGGCGATGGTGTTGTCGACATACCAGGACAGCTCCTCCAGCGTCATGTCGGTGGCTTCGGCGCTGAAATAGGCGATCGGCCCGCCGTCAATGTCGACGCGGCTGACCTGGGGCTCCAGAATTCCTTCGGGCAGGTCGCTGCGGATCTGATCCACGGCATTCTTCACGTCGTTGACGGCGCGGTCGACCGGGGTTCCGATCTGGAACTGGACATTGGTGTTGGATTCGCCTTCCGACACCCAGGAAGTGATCTCGTCCACGCCGCTGATGCCGCGCACGGCGGCCTCGATCCGCTGGGTGACCTGCGTTTCCAGTTCGGTGGGCGCGGCGCCGGGCTGCCGCACCACGACGCTGGCCATGGGGAAGCTGATGTCGGGCTGCTGGTTGACGTCCATCCGACCGAAACTGACCATCCCCGCCAGCAGCAGAGCAACGAACAACACGATCGGCGACACCGGATTGCGGATCGCCCAAGCGGAAATATTGCGAAAACTCATGACGGCTTCCTCGCCTGCCGGTGGGCGCGCGACTTTCCGTCGTCGCATCGATTCCAGTGGAAAACCGGCTTCCACCTTTCCGCACGATGCTCAGGCGCGCCCCGCCGCTTCATTTCGACTTGCTGACTTCTGGCTTCACCTTCTGCCCCGGCGTCAGGAAAGCGCCGGCCGAAGCGACGATGCGTTCATCGCCATTGAGACCGTTCAGGATGGACACGCCCGCATCAGTCACCTGACCGATCTTGACGTCGCGCCGCTGCACTGCGTCGCGGCCGTTGACGACATAGACATAATTCCCCTTCTCGTCGCTCTGCACCGCCGATTCCGGCAGCATCGGCGCCGAACCCGTGCCGCTGACGATCGCCGCGGAGGCGAAGCCGCCCGGACGGATCGCGGGATTATAGGGAATGGCGATGCGGGCGATGCCCTGGCGGTTCTGATTGTCGACCACCGGTGAAATCTGCCAGATGCGCCCGGCAAACTGCGCCGTGCCGCCAATGGGCGTCACGGTCGCGCCATTGCCGACGCGCAGCGCCGCCAGATCGCCTTCGCTGACCTGCGCCAGCATTTCCATCTCACCACCCTTGGCCATACGAAACAGCACGGCGCTGCCCGAACCCACGATCTGGCCCGGCTCGACCCCGCGGGTCAGCACCAGCCCGGCGGCCGGAGCGCGGATGTCCAGCCGCCCGGTGCGGGCGCGCTGTTCGGCGAGCTGGGCGATCGCGACATTGACGCGGGCGTTGGCGGCGTCGCGGGTGGCGGTGCGCTGATCGATATCGGCCTGGCTGATGAAGCCGCGCGATACCAGCGCCTTCGCGCGGTCGAGCTGCGCCTGCGCCAGTTTGGCGTCGGCGCGGTTCACTTCCACCTGGGCGGCCAGCGATCGGATCTGCTCGGTCTGTACCGATCGTTCGACGGTCGCCAGAACCTGCCCGGCGCGCACCCAGTCGCCCGGCTGCACCAGCACCCGCGTCACCGCGCCGCCTTCACCCACAACGCCCACAGGCATTTCCACCCGCGCGGCCAGCGATCCGGTCGCGTTGATGGTGTGCGATACCATCGACTGGCCTGGGCTGATGACCGTGACGACCGGGGCCTGGGTCGCATTCGCCGGGATTTCCGCGCCCTTGCCGCGCATGCTGACCCAAGCGGCCACCGTCACCAGAATGATAGCGATAACAGCGCCGATGACGATTCGACGGCGCCACAGAGGTTGCCCATCCTGCTCGTCAAGCATGTCTACCGGCACGTCACCGACCACTGGGGTTTCATAATTCATCGTAAATCCATCTTTCGGCATGACGCCGTGCGGCTGCTGTATTATATGAATACATCACCCGGCTCAAGCCCTCAAATATGCCGCTACCCAACTGCGTGGCAGAAGCGCTTCAGCATGGGGGCGCCGCCCCTTGCCAAAGGCGTCCGACTGTGGCGCTATGTCCCTTGCTATAGCGGGTGGAGGGCGTGAATGGAATTGCTGGGATGGCTGGTCGTGGGCCTGTTGGCGGGCGCGATTGCCCGGCTGGTGATGCCCGGCCGCGATCCGGGGGGCTGCGTGGTCACCATCCTGCTGGGCATCGCCGGCGCGCTGCTGGCGGGCTATGTCGGAAGGATGCTCGGCATCTATGCGCCGGGGGAGCAGGCAAGCTTCATCGCCGCCATATTGGGGTCGATCGCGGTTCTGGGTCTATACCGCTTCTTTGTCGGACGGAACTGACATCAGGAAAAGGGCCGCGCCATCGCAATGACGCGGCCCTTTTCGCAGGACGACGGGTGGGTTAGCGGACGGATCCCCGACGGACCAGATTGACGATCGCCAGCAATATGATCGCGCCGACCAGCGAGACCAGGAAGCTGTAAAGCGTCAGGCCTTCATTGATCGAACCGCCACTGAAGATCAGGCCGCCGACGAATGCGCCGACGATACCCACGACGATGTTCAGCAGGATGCCCTGCTGCGCGTCGGTGCGCATGACCATGCTGGCGAGCCAGCCGATGATGCCGCCGACGACAAGCCACAAAATGATGCCCATTTCTCACTCTCCTTGGACCACAGCCCCTTTCGGGTAGGCTGACAGGTTCAACGTCAGAAACAGGCTTTGCGTTCCATAAACCCCGGTTGGCCGGAAAAGCGCAGGGCCGCCGGATGGTTGATCCGGCGGCCCTGCTGCGGTGCGACCCTTTGAGAAAGTTCAGTATTTCTGCTGACGTTCGTAGAGGGACTTGTAATATTGGATGCGCGTCACGCGCAGGCCGTGCATGCCGGAACGGTCTACGGCGCGCTGCCAGCTCGCAAATTCCTCCAGCGTCAGCGAATAGCGGGCGCAGGCTTCATCCACGGTCAGCAGACCGCCATTGACGGCCGCGACGACCTCCGCTTTGCGGCGTACGACCCAGCGGGTCGTATCCACCGGCGGCAGGCTTTCCAGAGTCAGGGGTTCTCCGAGCGGCCCTACGACCTGTGCGGGTCTGATTTTCTGGTTTTCGATCATTATCACCCTCAAGTAAGCGGCACTGGCATTGCCGATTTCAGCAGTGCGAAACTGTCTGCGCCCCAAGCCCTGAACAGGGCCTAAAGCGCCACGGTAAACGCCCCCTTCATCATCCCTGCCCCACTCTTAAACGGTTCGCGATCAACGGGTTAAAGCTGCCCGCGAGCCCTGCGGCCTCGATATTGCCGCTGGAACGTGGCGCGAGAATATCGGCCAGTTCCTGGATCCAGTCGCCTTCGATTTCCTGCCCCCGCAGGACCTCCGCCACCGCCAATGCGGTCGGGCTGGCAGCCTGCGCCGCCGCCGAAGCGGCCCGCAGGGACGGCCAGACCGGCACGCGTCGCCGGCCAGAAGGCTTGACGAAGCTGGGCTTCAGCCCGCCTGTCCGAAGGAATCCCAAATCCATGGAAAGCCGGTGTAGGGGCTAAAGGATAAGGTCCGGTAAACTTGCCCGTCGATTTTGGTGAGAGGTGCAATTTGGTTCGAATGGGATTATAGGGCCGCCCATGCAGCCCCAGTTCCAGCTTCCTGAGCCGCTCGATGCGCGGCGGATCGTTGTCGCCATGTCGGGCGGCGTGGACTCCAGCGTCGTGGCCGCGCTCGCCGCCCGCACGGGGGCGGAGACCATCGGCGTGACGCTCCAGCTCTACGATCATGGCGCGGCGGTCGGGCGGACCGGAAGCTGCTGCGCCGGGCAGGACATCCGGGATGCGCGGGCGGTCGCAGACCGCATCGGAATTTCCCATTATGTCTTTGATTATGAAAGCCGGTTCCGGGAATCGGTGATTTCCGACTTTGCCGACGAATATATGGCCGGCCGCACGCCAATCCCCTGCGTGAAGTGCAATATGGGGGTGAAGTTCACCGACCTGTTTCAGATTGCGCGGGACCTGGGGGCGGACTGCCTTGCCACCGGCCATTATGTGCGTCGGATGGAGGGGCCGCAGGGTGCCGAACTGCATCGCGCCGTCGATCCGGCACGGGACCAGAGTTATTTTCTCTTCGCCACGACTCAGGCGCAACTGGATTATCTGCGCTTTCCTCTTGGAGGTTTGCCCAAGCCGCAGGTTCGCGAAATCGCGGCCGAGCTGGGCCTGTCGGTGGCGATGAAGCCGGACAGTCAGGACATCTGTTTCGTGCCCGATGGCGACTATGCCAAGATCGTCCGCAAGCTGCGCCCCGATGCCGATGAGAGTGGGCAGATCGTCCATATCGACGGACGCGTGATGGGCACGCACAAGGGGATGATCCATTATACTGTCGGCCAGCGTAAGGGGCTGGAGATTGGCGGGCAGGCCGAGCCGCTCTACGTCGTGCGGCTGGATGCCGAAGGGCGGCGCGTGATCGTCGGCCCCAGGGCTGCGCTGGCGGTATCGGCAGCGCGGCTTTCCGACATCAATTGGCTGGGTGGCGATTTCAGCGGGCCATTGACCGCCAAGGTGCGCTCGATGGCCAAGCCCGTTCCCGCGCGGCTGGAGGGCGAACGGCTGGTGTTCGACGCGCCCGAATATGGCGTCGCGCCGGGGCAGGCGGCGGTGCTCTATGCGGGTGAGCGGGTGCTGGGCGGCGGCTGGATCGCGGCAACGGAAGCCGCGATGGCCGAGGCTGCATGAACCTTGTCCTTTCGCGCCGTCGCAAGTAAGGCCCGCCCGTCATGACTCGTCCGCTCACCTTCGCCATTCCCAAGGGGCGCATCCTCGATGAAGCGCTGCCCCTGCTCGCCAAAGCCGGAATCGAGCCGGAGGCGGAGTTCCATGACAAGAAGAGCCGGGCGCTGCGCTTCGCCACCAATCGTCCCGATGTGTCGATCATCCGCGTGCGGGCCTTCGACGTGGCGACCTTTGTGGCGCATGGTGCGGCGCAGATCGGCATCGTCGGCTCGGATGTGCTGGAAGAGTTTGATTATTCAGAGATCTACGCGCCGGTCGACCTCGACATGGGGCATTGCCGCCTGTCGGTGGCTGAACCCGTCGGCCTGGCGGATGAGGATGAGGCGGCGCTCAGCCATGTGCGGGTCGCAACCAAATATCCTTATCTGACACGCAGATATTATGAGGCGCGAGGCATTCAGGCCGAATGCGTGAAACTGAACGGCGCGATGGAACTGGCGCCGTCGCTGGGCCTTTCGCGACGGATCGTCGACCTCGTATCCTCGGGCGCCACGCTCAAGGCCAATGGCCTCGTTGAAACCAGCGTGATCATGCAGGTGTCGGCGCGGCTGATCGTCAATCGCGCCGCCTACAAGATGCGCTCGGCGGAACTGACGCCGCTGGTGGAAGCCTTCCGCAAGGCCGTGGGGGTGCGGGATGTCGCTTAGGCTCGACAGCCGAGACGCGGATTTCGCCGCCGCCTTCACCGCGCTGGTCGACGCCCGGCGCGAGGCCGATGAGGATGTGTCGCGCGACGTGACCGCGATCCTCAAGCGCGTGCGGGCGGAGGGTGACGCGGCGCTCGCCGATTATACCAGCCGTTTCGACCGGCACGATCTGGACGTCAGCGGCTGGGCGGTGACGCCAGCGGAATGTCGCGCCGCGCTGGAGGGGATTTCCACCGAGTTGCGCGACGCGCTGGAACTCGCGGCGGCGCGGATCACCGCCTATCATGAAAAACAGAAGCCGCAGGACAGTGACAGCGTCGACGCGGCGGGCGTGCGTCTGGGCGCGCGTTGGAGCGCCGTCGATGCGGCGGGCCTTTATGTGCCGGGCGGGCGGGCGGCCTATCCCAGTTCGCTGCTGATGAACGTGATCCCGGCCAAGGTCGCGGGCGTGTCGCGCATCGCGATGGTGACGCCGACCCCTAATGGCGAGATCAATCCGCTGGTGCTCGCCGCCGCGCAGATCGCGGGGATCGAGGAAATCTGGCGCGTCGGCGGTGCCCAGGCGGTGGCCGCGCTCGCCTATGGCACGAATCTGATCAGGCCGGTCGACGTCATCACCGGCCCCGGCAATGCCTGGGTCGCGGAGGCCAAGCGACAGCTTTACGGCGTGGTCGGTATCGACATGGTCGCCGGGCCTTCCGAAATCGTCGTGGTGGCCGACGGGAAGAACAATCCCGACTGGATCGCCGCTGACCTTCTCAGCCAGTCGGAGCATGACCCGACCAGCCAGTCGATCCTGTTCACTGACGATGCCGCCTTTGCCGATGCGGTGGCGGCGGCGGTGCAAAAGCGCCTGCCGCTGCTGGCGACGCAGGCGGTGGCCAGCGCAAGCTGGAATGCCAATGGCGCGATCATCGTCGTTCGCGACTTCGAAGAGGCGATGCCGCTGGTCGATCGTCTGGCCGCCGAGCATCTGGAGCTGGCGGTGGACGATCCCGATGCGCTGTTTGCCCGGGTGCGCCATGCCGGATCGGTGTTCCTGGGCCGCATGACGCCTGAGGCGGTGGGCGATTATGTCGCCGGGCCGAACCATGTGCTGCCGACCGGGCGTCGGGCGCGCTTCTCCTCGGGCCTGTCGGTGCTGGACTTCATGAAGCGGACCAGCTTCCTCAGTCTCGATCAGAACAGCATCGATGTCATCGGTCCTGCCGCCGTCGCGCTGGCCGAGGCGGAGGGGCTTCCGGCGCATGCGGCGTCGGTCGCGCTGCGGCTCAAATAATCCGATTGCTCCGCTGTTCAGGCGGGGCCATTTTTCCACCACGGACCGGTTTCGACATTTCCGGTCCGAACGGCTATGGACCTGTTGATGAACGATCGCTCCAAATCCCGCTCCGCCGCGCGCCTTGCCGCGGTTCAGGCGCTCTACCAGCTCGAAATGGAAGGCACGCCGCTTCATCTGCTGCTGCATGAATTCCACCAGCATCGTCTGGGCGCGACCATCGAGGACGTGACCTATGCGCAGGCGGAAGAGAATTTCTTCGACGATGTCGTGCAGGGGGTAGACCGCCGCCGGGGCGAGATTGATGCCCTTATCGTGGCGCGTCTCTCCAAGGGGTGGAGCCTGGAGCGGCTCGACAAGCCGATGCGGCAGATCCTGCGTGCGGGCACCTATGAGCTGCTCGCCCGCAAGGATGTGGCGACCGGCACCGTCATCAGCGAATATGTCGATGTCGCCCACGCCTTCTACGACAAGCGGGAGGCGGGTTTTGTGAACGGCCTGCTCGACGCGGTGGCGAAGGACGTCCGGAAATAGACATATCGGGAATGGGGAAGAGCCATGTCCGCTGAATCCCGTTTCCTGACCCTGCTGCGCCTGCTGGCGAATGACCCTGCCGCTCAGGGTTTGCAGGACGATGTCGCCGTGCTGGAGGTCGGCGGCACCCGCCTGATCCTTACCAGCGATACGATGGTGGAGGGGGTGCATTATCTTCCTGCCGACCCACCGGCAGATATTGGCTGGAAGCTGGCGGCAGTGAACCTGTCCGACCTCGCCGCCAAGGGCGCCAAGCCGATCGGCTGCCTGCTCAACTATGCACTGTCGGGCGATGATGCGTGGGACGCGGCTTTCCTCGAAGGGCTGGGCGAGGCCCTCGCTCGTCACGCTATGCCGCTCTTGGGCGGCGACACGGTGAAGATGCCCAGGGGCGCGCCCCGCAGCTACAGCCTCACCGCTCTGGGCGAAGCGACCGGCCCGGTTCCGGTGCGCGGCGGCGCGCAGGCGGGCGACCGGCTCTATCTGACCGGCCCGGTAGGAGATGCGGGGGTCGGTCTCGACCTGGTCCGGACCATGCCGGGCGCGTCAGGGCCGCTCGTCGAGGCCTATCGCCGTCCGCGCCCGCGTCTGGCGGAGGGCGCGCTGCTCGCCCGCCATGTTCATGCGATGATGGACGTGTCCGACGGCCTGCTGATCGACGCTGCGCGCATGGCAGAGGCGAGCGGCCTCGCCGTGGCCATCGACCATATTCCGCTCTCCCCCGCGCTGGAGGCGACCCGCGGGGCCAGCAGCGCGGTCCAGATCGCCGCAGCCCGGGCGGGCGACGATTATGAACTGCTCTTCGCGCTTCCCGCCGCGATCAGACCGCCGGTCCGGGCCATTCCGGTAGGCCACTTCACCAGGGGCGAGGGGCTGACGCTGCTGATCGACGGGGTTGCCTTTCCGCTGCCCGACCGGCTCGGCTGGGAACATGGTTGACGTCTCCCATTCTTAATGGCCTGATTCGTAATGGGTTGACGCCGCCTGTCTGCCCTGTAGCTTCACCCGCGACCTTTCTCAGCCCAATAGGACCGCATGATGTGCGTGAGCCTGATGCTGATTGACGCGGTGCCCGACGCCGGAAGCGCTTGTTCCGGCCGCCCGCCCTTACGCCCTTCGCTCGCCCGTCATTCCCTGCGGAGCGGCCGATGACAGGCATAACAGGGGGAGAGGAACATTCATGCAGATTGTCTCGATTGCCATAGGGTGCGGCCTGCTGGCCGTGCTCTACGGCGTTTTCACCAGTCGACAGGTGCTGGCGGCCTCCGCCGGCAACGATGTCATGCAACAGATTGCGGGCGCGATTCAGGAGGGCGCCAAGGCCTATCTGGGCCGCCAATATATGACCATCGCCATGGTCGGCGCTGTCGTCGCGGCACTGGTCTTCTTCTTCCTGGGCGTCACTTCCGCGATAGGGTTTCTGATCGGCGCACTGCTGTCGGGCGCGGCGGGTTTCATCGGCATGAACATTTCGGTGCGCGCCAATGTCCGCACCGCCGAAGCCGCCCGCGACACGCTGCAAAGCGGGCTGACCGTGGCTTTTCGGGCGGGCGCCATCACCGGCATGCTGGTGGCCGGGCTGGCTCTGCTCGCGATCAGCGTCTTCTTCTGGTATCTGACCGGACCTGCAGGCCATGCGCCCGATGACCGGCTGGTGATCGACTCTCTGGTGGCTCTCGCCTTCGGCGCCAGCCTCATTTCCATCTTCGCGCGTCTGGGCGGCGGAATCTTCACCAAGGCGGCGGACGTCGGCGCGGATCTGGTCGGCAAGGTCGAGGCGGGAATCCCGGAGGACGACCCGCGCAACCCCGCCGTGATCGCGGACAATGTGGGCGACAATGTCGGCGACTGCGCGGGCATGGCAGCCGACCTGTTTGAAACCTATGTGGTGACGGTCGGCGCGACGATGGTGCTGACCGCGCTGCTGGTGAAGGGCGTTGACAATGCCTTCCTGATGCAACTCATGTCGCTGCCGCTGATCGTCGGCGGCGTGTGCATCATCACCTCGATCATCGGCACCTACATGGTGCGGCTGGGCGCCAGCCAGTCGATCATGGGCGCGCTGTACAAGGGCTTCTGGACGACGGCGATCCTCTCGATCCCGGCGCTCTACGCGGTAACGCAGTTCACCCTGGGCGATCTCAATGCCCGCTTCGGCGCCGATCTGGACGGATCGGGCGGCTATACCGGCATGGCGCTGTTCTGGGCGATGATGGTGGGCCTTGCCGTGACCGGGCTGATCGTCTGGATCACTGAATATTATACCGGCACCAATTACCGCCCGGTGCGCAGCATCGCCCGCGCCTCCGAAACCGGCCATGGCACCAACGTCATTCAGGGGCTGGCGGTGAGCCTGGAAGCCACGGCGCTGCCCACGCTGGTGATCGTGGCCGGTATCATCGTCGCCCATCAACTGGCGGGCCTGATCGGCATCGCCTTCGCCGCGACGGCCATGCTGGCGCTGGCGGGCATGGTCGTGGCGCTGGACGCCTATGGTCCTGTCACCGACAATGCGGGCGGCATCGCGGAAATGTCGCATATGGATGACAGCGTGCGGGTCAGGACCGATGCGCTCGACGCGGTGGGCAACACCACCAAGGCGGTGACCAAAGGCTACGCCATCGGGTCTGCGGGCCTTGCGGCGCTGGTGCTGTTCGGCGCCTATACCGAGGATCTCAAATTCTACAACACGGCGCTCGGCCTGACCGAGCCGGTCGACTTCAGCCTGTCCAACCCCTATGTCATCGTCGGCCTGCTGCTGGGCGCGCTGCTTCCCTATCTGTTCGGCGCTATGGGGATGACCGCCGTGGGCCGCGCGGCCGGCGACGTGGTGAAGGACGTGCGCGACCAGTTCGCCACCAACAAGGGGATCATGGAGGGCACGGCGCGGCCCAACTACGCCCGCACGGTGGACCTCGTCACCCGCGCCGCGATCAAGGAGATGATCGTCCCCAGCCTGCTTCCCGTGCTGGCGCCGATCATCGTCTATTTCGCGATCTCGGCGGTCGCGGGCACATCCAATGGCTTTGCGGCCCTGGGTGCGCTGCTTCTGGGCGTGATCGTGTCCGGTCTGTTCGTGGCCATTTCGATGACCTCGGGGGGCGGCGCCTGGGACAATGCCAAGAAGTTCATCGAGGACGGCAATCATGGCGGCAAGGGCAGCGAAGCCCACAAGGCTGCGGTGACCGGCGACACCGTCGGCGATCCCTATAAGGATACGGCCGGCCCGGCGGTGAATCCGATGATCAAGATCACCAATATCGTCGCACTGCTGTTGCTTGCGGCGCTGGCGCACGGCGCCTAAGCGCCCGATAAAAAGAAAAGACAGGCAAACGGCCCCGTTCCATAAAATGGACGGGGCTTTTTTGCGGCCAGTGCTGCCAGGGGGCAGGGGCAAAGACCATGGCGCCCGCAAGAAGGAGCAGCACCCGACCTTGCCGCCATGTCGCCGGCTCATTTCGCCGCGCAATTTTCTACGCCGATCCTGCTGCTGCATGGGAGGAAGGATCGCCGCGTGCAGGCAGCCGGTCATGCGAAACGGCGGAAAAGCGGATCGCAACAAATTGGCAATGTAATAGTCACAAAAGAGTCACTCATTGGTCATATTGGCCCCGCCAACGCCACAAGGCGGGGGAGAAACATGATGCGATTGATCACCAGAATGCTGCCGGCGCTCGCCGCCCTCGCCTTTCCGGCCGTGGCCCATGCCAGCGAGGACGAACAGCTCTGGACCACCGCCAGCGCGACGGTAAAGCTGAGCGACCATTGGCGCTTTTCGCAAGAGGTCGTCGGCCGGTTCAGCAATGATCGCGACGGCCTGTATGAAATCGAGATGAACTCGCTGATCGGCTACAGGATCAGCAAGAAGGTGACGGTCTGGGCCGGCTATACCCATGATCCGCAATATGATGGCGGCGATTTCACGGTGATGGAGCATCGGGGCCGTCAGCAGGTCACTTTCGACAATATCGTCAGGATCGGACCCGGCCAGCTGAGCGCCCGCCTGCGTCTGGAGCAGCGCTGGCGCGAGGGCATCGACGGCACCGCCTGGCGTTTGCGTCCCTATGTCAAATATGTGCTGCCCTTCAGGGAAGGCGGCAAGACGGCGCTGGTGCTGAGCCATGAGAGCTTCATCGACCTCAACACCACCAATTTCCAGCGGGTCGAGGGCGAGGAGCGGATGCGCAACCTGATCGCCATCACCACGCCGGTCGCGAAGAATGTGAATGCGGAGATCGGCTATCTGCACCAGCATGGCTTCCGCTCGGATGCCGATGATCCGAACGACAATGTCGCGTCCTTTTCGCTGAGCTTCAACTTCTAGGCGGAATTGGGTTTCGGTCATTTGCGGACGTGACGTCCTTGCCCCAGGCGTAGCTCCCCCGCCCGCCGGCATGACCGCCATTTGCCGGACATGCTTGCCCCCCCGCGCCATGCGCGCCTATAGCGCGGTCCATGACCAGCGAACCCTTCCGCTCGCAACTGGCTGCGCTTGAAAAACGCGGCCGCCTGCGCCGTCTGGTGCCCCGCGCCGGGCGGGACTTTGCTTCCAACGATTATCTCGGCCTCGCGTCAGACCCCATCATCGGACAGGCCGTCGCCGACGCAGTGGCGCGGGGCGTGCCGGTCGGATCGGGTGGATCGCGGCTGTTGCGGGGCAATGCGCCCGAGCATGAAGGGCTGGAGGCGAAGGCTGCCGATTTCTTCAAGACGCAGGCGGCGCTGTTCATGGCGAACGGCTTTGCCGCCAATCTTGCGCTGTTTTCGACGCTGCCGCAGCGCGGCGACCTGATCGTCGCGGACGAGCTGATCCACGCCAGCGTCCATGACGGCATCCGCATGTCGAAGGCCGTGACCGTCTTTGCCCGGCATAATGAGGTGCAGAGCTTTGCCGACCTGATCGCCGCCTGGCGCGCCGAAGGGGGCAAGGGCCGCATCTGGATCGCTGTGGAGACGCTTTATTCGATGGATGGCGACATGGCGCCGCTGGCCGAACTGGCCACGCTGGCGGCGAAGCATGACGCCATGCTGATCCTCGACGAAGCCCATGGCACGGGCGTGTTCGGGCCTTCCGGTCGTGGCCTGTCTTCCGGCCTCGACGGATTGCACAATGTCGTGACGCTGCACACCTGCGGCAAGGCGATGGGGGTGGAGGGCGCGCTGATCTGCGGGCCGCGGATCTTGATCGACTATCTCATCAACCGTGCCCGCGCCTTCATCTTCTCGACCGCGCCCTCGCCGCTGATGGCGGTGGCGGTGTCCGCGGCGCTCGACCGGATCGAGCAGGCGGACGACCTGCGCGAACGGCTGAAGACGCTGATGGTGGATGCGGCGGAGGTGATCTGCGCGCCGCTGGGCCTGCCCGCGCCGCGCAGCCAGATCGTGCCGGTGGTGCTGGGCGAGGATCGCCGCGCCATGGCGGCGGCCGCCGCCTTGCAGCAGGCGGGCTTCGACGTGCGCGGCATCCGCCCGCCGACCGTGCCGCCGGGCACCAGCCGCCTGCGCATTTCGCTGACGCTTAACGTCGGGCGCGCCGACATCGCGGCGCTGGGCGAGGAATTGCGTCGGGTGCTGGCATGAACGTCTTCATCGTTACCGGCACCGATACCGATATCGGCAAGACGGTGTTCGCGGCGGGCCTGGCCGGTGCATTGGGCGCCTATTATTGGAAACCGGTTCAGGCGGGCATCGATCCTGAAGGCGACAAGGAAAGGGTCGGAGCGCTGTCGGGTCTTCCGGCGTCTCACATCCTGCCCGAAGCCTATCGCCTGAACACGCCCGCCTCGCCGCATCTGGCAGCGCGGATCGATGGGGTGCAGATCAACCTTGACCGGCTGGCCCTGCCGCGGGTGGATGGTCCGCTGGTAGTCGAGGGGGCGGGCGGATTGATGGTCCCCGTCAGCGAGAGCCTGCTGATGATCGACCTGTTCGCCCATTGGGGTGCGCCGGTGATCCTCTGCGCGCGGACGGGATTGGGCACGATCAACCACAGTCTGCTCAGCATCGAAGCGTTGCGGGCGCGAGGTGTCCCGATCGCGGGAATCGCGTTTATCGGGGAGCCGCATGCGGAGAATGAGCGGATCATTCCGCTTTTGGGCAAGGTTCGGTGCCTTGGTCGCCTGCCATATCTCGATCCGCTGGATGCGCGGACGCTGCATCAGACGTTCGCCGGCGCCATAGTGCTTCCCTGAAAGCAGCAAGCGCCGCAAATTTTCGACCAACGACATGGACATCGCCACTTCGGGGCGCTCAATTCCCTGCCATCACGGGCGCGGCTGCGTGGCCTGACCAAATGAAGCAAGGGAAGCTTTGATGAAATATCTCCTCCTCGGCGCGGCAGCTGTTGCGCTGGCCGCCGGCGCGTCAGTCGCCCAAACCGATCCGGCGAAACCGACCTACGGCAGTTACGGTTTCGACAGTGCGGGCATGGACAGGTCGGTAAAGCCCGGCGACGATTTCTACGATTACGCCAACGGCAGCTGGGCGAAAAACACTCCGATTCCGGCCGATAAGTCCAATTATGGTGCATTCAACACGTTGGACGACCTGTCGCGCGAGCGGACCAAAGCCATTCTCGACGCCGCGCAGGCCGATCCGAACAGTAAGATCGGCAACGCCTATGCCAGCTATCTCGACGCCGCCACGGTCGAGAAAAAGGGGCTGACCCCCGCCAGGCCCTGGATCGCGAAGATCAGGGGCGTGAAGGACAAGGCAGGCTATGCGAAGCTTGCCGCCGAAGCCGCGCGCGCGGGCATTGACGGTCCCTTCGGCTTCTACGTCAATCAGGACGACAAGGATCCCGAAACCTACATCCTCGTGCTGCATCAGGATGGCCTTGGCCTGCCCGACCGCGACTTCTACCTTGAGCCCGACGCGAAGATGGCGGCGATCCGCACCGCCTATGTCGCGCATCTGGAGAAGATGCTGACGCTGGCAGGCGAAGCTGACGCCAAGGGCCGCGCCGCTGCGCTGATGGCGTTCGAGACGGAGGTTGCCAAGGTCCACTGGACCCAGGTCGACAGCCGCGACGCCGACAAGACCTATAACAAGATGACGCTGGTGGATTTGCAGAAGACCGCGCCTGGCTTCGATTTCACCGCCTTTTTCGCCGCGAACGGGCTTGCGCCCAGGGATCTGCTGGTGTCGCAGCCAAGCGCCGTCGCCGGCGAAGCCGCGCTGATCGCCGAGGCGCCGATCGGCGTGCTGAAGGATGCGCTGCTGCTGCGCACGCTGCACAGCTATGCCGATGAGTTGCCCGACAGCATCGCCGACGCCAACTTCGCCTTTTACGGGACAACCCTGTCCGGCACGCCGGAGCGTGAAGCGCGCTGGAAGCGGGCGGTGGATTTCCTGAAAGGATCGATGGGCGAGGAAGTCGGCAAGGCCTATGTCGCCAAATATTTCCCGCCCGAAACCAAGGCGGCGATGGACCAGCTGGTCAGGAATGTGATCGCCGCAATGGGCCGTCGCATCGATGGTCTCACCTGGATGAGCGACGTCGCCAAGGCCCGCGCACACAAGAAGCTGGCCGCCTTCACGCCCAAGATCGGCTACCCTGACAAATGGCGCGACTATACCGGTCTGACGATGCGGCGCGACGACCTGTTCGGCAATGCGCTGCGTTCAAACCAGTTCGAGTTCGACTATCAGATGGGCAAGCTGGGCAAGCCGATCTATCGCTGGGAATGGGGTATGACTCCGATGGAAATCAACGCCTATGCCAATTTCGGCATGGTGGAGATCGTCTTCCCCGCCGCGATCCTGCAACCGCCCTTCTTCGATCCCCATGCCGATCCGGCGGTCAACTATGGCGGCATAGGTGCGGTGATCGGCCATGAACTCAGCCATCATTTCGACGATCAGGGCGCGAAATATGACGAGACGGGCAAGCTCAACCAGTGGTGGAGCGACCAGGACGTCGCCAATTTCAAGGCGCTGACCGACAAGCTGGTCAAGCAATATGACGCTTACGAACCGTTCCCCGGCGCGCACGTGAAGGGCGCCTTCACGCTGGGCGAGAATATCGGCGATCTGGCTGGCGTCGCGGTGGCGCTCGATGCCTATCATGCGTCCCTTGGCGGCAAGCCCGCGCCGGTGATCGA
>NZ_JBHIWJ010000087.1:0-17028 GCF_041987595.1 Sphingobium sp.
GAGTAGCGCCCAGACGGTCGATGATCGTCTGCACGCAATAATAGAAATTCGCGCCGGTGCGGTCGAGCTTGTTGATGAAGCACATCCGCGGAACCTTGTACTTGTCCGCCTGACGCCACACGGTTTCCGACTGCGGCTCAACGCCCGCCACGCCGTCGAACGCGGCGACGGCACCGTCGAGCACGCGCAGCGAACGCTCGACTTCGATGGTGAAGTCGACGTGGCCGGGGGTGTCGATGATGTTCAGGCGGTGATCGTTCCAGAAGCAGGTCGTCGCGGCCGACGTGATGGTGATGCCACGCTCCTGCTCCTGCTCCATCCAGTCCATGGTGGCGGCGCCGTCATGGACTTCGCCGATCTTGTAGGACTTGCCGGTATAGTAAAGAATACGCTCGGTCGTGGTGGTCTTGCCGGCGTCGATGTGCGCCATGATACCGAAATTGCGATAGCGTTCGAGCGGATGGCTGCGGGCCATGATGCTTCTCCGTTGCCGGCACGCCGGCGGTGAGGGGATGAGTCTTGCGGCTGGCCCCTAAACCAATCCGTCCGCCATGGGTAGACCCAAGGCGAACGGACGGATTCCCCGGAGCATGGCCGAGCAGAAACGGGCGCTGAGAAAGCGCCCATTCCTTATGCTTACCAGCGATAGTGCGAGAAGGCGCGGTTCGCTTCCGCCATGCGGTGCGTGTCTTCGCGCTTCTTGACGGCATTGCCGCGGTTGTTGGCAGCGTCCAGCAGCTCACCCGACAGGCGGGCCGCCATGGTGGTTTCGCTGCGGTTGCGCGACGCCGTGATCAGCCAGCGGATGGCCAGCGCCTGGGCGCGCTCGGGGCGCACTTCGACGGGGACCTGGTAGGTCGCACCGCCAACGCGGCGGCTGCGGACTTCGATGCCGGGCTTCACATTGTTGAGCGCGTCATGGAACATGCCGATCGGGTCCTTCTTGGACTTCGCTTCGACAGTTTCGAGCGCACCGTAAACGATGGACTCGGCGACGGCCTTTTTGCCGTCCTGCATGATGCTGTTCATGAACTTCGACAGCACGACATCACCGAACTTGGGATCGGGCAGGATGACGCGCTTTTCGGGGCGACGACGACGTGACATAGTTTCAGTCTCCCTTACTTCGGACGCTTCGCGCCGTACTTCGAACGGCTCTGCTTACGGTCCTTGACGCCCTGGGTATCCAGAACGCCGCGCAGCACATGATAGCGCACACCGGGAAGGTCGCGCACGCGGCCGCCGCGGATCAGCACAACGCTGTGCTCCTGAAGGTTGTGGCCTTCACCCGGAATGTAGGTGATGACTTCGCGCTGGTTGACCAGACGCACCTTCGCCACCTTGCGGAGAGCCGAGTTCGGCTTCTTCGGGGTCGTCGTGTAAACACGGGTGCAAACGCCGCGCTTCTGCGGGTTCGCTTCCATTGCAGGGACCTTCGACTTGGTCTTCTGCAGCTCGCGGCCCTTGCGGACCAGCTGGTTGATTGTTGGCATGAAGCCCTTCACCTTTTCAGTTACTTTACCGGAACCGTCCCGCGTCCTGCTGTCCGGAAAGGCGCAACGCCTCCAAACAGCAAAGGCCCCGGCGGAAACCCGCCCGGAGCCGCAAAGAGCACCGGTAATGTTCAGCTCTGATGCTCCAGGGGCTGACCTGGGACGAACGAATCCACCCATGCCCGACCTTTGAGCAGGCGCGCCTATAGCGACGCGTGCCCCGCCGGTCAAGGACGGTGCCCACGGGTCGCGATCCGCGCATGGCCCGTCATGGTGAAAAAGGCGTTAGGAAATTGATAAGAACAGATAACCTATTCTGGCCGGACGCCGCCAAGCCGGCGGACATGTGGACAGAGTGTGACCCAGCTTTCGACCATTACCGGCGAGTTCAACAATCCGGACAGAGAAGCCGCTTTTCAGGCGGACCGCCTGCCCGAGTCGCGACGCCATGCCCGCATGCTCTTCCTGCTCTCGGCGATACTTAACGCGCTTTTCCTCTTCAGCGACTGGCGCTTTGCGGGCACTCCGCATTTCTGGGTCGCCGTCCCGGCCCGCATCGCGGTGGTGCTCTGGTCGCTGGCCTGCCTGTCCTTATGCCGCCGCATGGTCCATTTCCGCGCCGTCGAACGAATCTGCTTCAGCTGGCAGTTCGTTACGGCGGTAGGCGTCGCCTTTCTGGTATCCTCGCGCAGCGACATTGCGATCTTCGTGCTCGTTATGCTGCCGCTGATCTTCTACCTCGTCGTGCCGACCAGTTTCCGCGGCAATGTCGGCGGCGGCCTCGGCTGCGCGGCGCTGTTGCTGGCAGGCTATCTCGTCCCCGCCCCTTTCGCGCCCACCGCGCCCGGCATGGTTATGGCCGTGTTGATCCTCCATTGCGGCATGTGGATCGCGATCGCCCGCACCAACCGTCTCCAGCGGCAGGAATGGACGGCCAGCCAGATGGCGCAGACGGCCCGCGCCGCCCTCGCCGCCAATGGCGAGACGCTGGAGCGCATGTTCATGAGCGTGCCGATTCCGCTGCTGGTCACCCGGCCCGACGGCACGGTCGTCCGTTTCAACGATGCCGCCGCGCGGACGTTCGGGGGAGACGGCGACATTTCGCGCGTGCATGTGCTGGGCGAAGGCTCCGCCGCACAGGCCAGCCTGCGCGACCGGATCGCCAACGGTCAGGCGATCGACAATGCCGAATGCCGCATCGTCGCCAAGGGCGGCGCCGTTCATGATGTACTGCTCGCGTCCCGCCCGCTCGTCATCCGCGGCGAGGATTGCATCCTTTCCAGCATCGTCGACATCACGGCGCGCAAGGAGGCCGAACGTCACCTCGCCCATCTCGCCATGACGGACGCGCTCACCGGACTTGCCAATCGGTCGCATTTCATGGCGACGCTGGCTCAGGCTTCGGCGGCAACCGGGCGGTCCGGCGGGCAGATGGCGGTGGTCCTGATCGACGTCGACGAATTCAAGCGGATCAACGACAGCGCCGGTCATGACGCAGGCGATGCCCTGCTGTGCGCCGTGGCCGAACGGCTGCGCGACTCGGTGCGCCCCGGCGATCTGGTCGCCCGCATGGGCGGAGACGAATTCGCGGTGCTGCTGACCCGGCTGCGCACGGCGTGCGACCTCGACGTCATCCTGTCCCGCATGACCGGCCAGCTGCACCGGCCGCTGAACCACGGGACCCGCGACATTGATTGCCGCGTGTCCATGGGCGTCGCGCTCTTCCCCGAACATGCGGGCGACATTGCCGACCTGATGAAGCATGCGGACATCGCGCTTTATGAGGCGAAAAATGGCGGGCGCGGCCGGGCCTGCATTTTCGAACCCGGCCTGCTGGAGCGCTGGCAGCGCGAAGCGCGGATGCTGGAGCGCGCCCGCGACGCGCTGGTCCACGCCCCGCCTGCCCCCTGGTACCAGCCCAAGGTCGACCTTGCGAGCGGCAGGGTCATCGGTTTCGAGGCGCTGCTCCGCTGCGTCCGCCCCGACGGGTCGATCATCATGCCGGGGGAGATCGCCGCCGCCTTCGAACATTCGGAGCTTGGCCGCGTCATCACCGAACGCATGCTCGCTCAGGTGCTCGCCGATTGCCGCCGCTGGCAGGATCAGGGCATCGAATTCGGTCATGTCGCGATCAACGTTCCGGGCGTCGAACTGCATGACAGCAGCTTCCCCGACCGGCTGCTCAATGCGCTGGACGCCACCGGCGTCGCGCCGCGCCATATCGAGCTGGAAGTCACCGAGTCGGTCTTCCTGGGCCGCAACGCCGAAGTGGTGGAGCGCAGCCTGCACCGGCTGAGCGCCGCCGGCATCTCGATCGCGCTCGATGATTTCGGCACCGGCTATGCCTCGCTCTCGCACCTCAAACAGTTTCCGATCGACATCATCAAGATTGACCAGCGTTTCGTCCGGGATCTGGAAACCGACCCGGACGATGCGGCGATCGTCCGCACGGTCCTCAATCTCGCCTATAGCCTTGGCATCCGCACCGTGGCCGAAGGCGTCGAAAATCTGCGGCAGCTCGATTATCTGCGCGCGGGCGGCTGCCATTTCGGCCAGGGCTTCCATTTCGGCGCCGCCGCACCCGCTTCGGAAGTCCGCGCCATGCTTGAACTGAGACGCCCGATGGGCGCCGTCGGCCCGGCGTAATAAATTTTCGCCTCGGCGGGAACCGAAATCCCGGTTCCACGTTTCGTCCCGTTCATGTTTCGATTCGTCACGAGTCCGTCGTCCCGGATTCGCGCGACTCGATTCCTTTTGTTAGCGCCCCGTTCACTTAAAAAATCACGCGGGGTCGCAATTGTCGCAACAGAGCAAGAAGGGGGTAGCCACCCTCTGGGCCAGGATCATTGCCCTGTGCCCGGAGCGGGAAATCTTTCTGCGTTCGGGCGGCGAGGTGAAGTTCATCCGCCTTTCGCGCCGGATGCAGCTCGCGACGGCGGGCGTCCTGTCCACCGCGCTGATCGGCTGGGCAGGCCTGACCCTGTCGATGGCCGCCAGCAGCGCCAGGATCGAACAGGATCGCGCTGCCCTTTCCGCGCGGGGCAAGGCCGTCGCCAGCACCGCTGGCCAGGTCGAAGCCTATCGCAAGTCGGTCGACCAGCTCGCCCATGAGCTGGAAGAGCGTCAGGACTTCATGGATGATCTCTACCGCACCCATTTCGGCAAGGAAGACGCTGCGCCCGCCGCGGCCGTCGTCGGCACGCCCGAGAAAGACGGCAAGGGCGCGCATAAGCTGAACGCGAAGATCAGCCTCGCGCCCGAAGCCGCCCCGCTGATCCAGATCGACCAGCGCCAGCGCCGCTTCGCCGCATTGCTGACCGGCGCCGTCGAGCAGCGCGCCGACAAGGCGGCCGCGGCGATCCGCAGCTTCGGCCTCAACCCCGACGCCCTCGCCCGTAGCGCCGCCCGCGCCCAGGGCGGCCCCTATGTCCCCTGGCCGAGCGAGGACAAGATGCCCGGCGAGTTCGAAAAGCTGGCCAAGGCGATGGCGCGCATGGAGTTTCTCGAAAGCAGCCTGCTTGCCATCCCCTCCGGGAAACCGACCGCGACGCCCATGCTCAGCAGCAGCTACGGCTATCGCAGCGACCCGTTCAACGGCCACGCGGCCTTCCATGCGGGCCTCGATTTTCCCGGCAGCAAAGGCCAGCCGATCCTCGCCGCCGCATCGGGCAAGGTCAGCTTCGTCGGCCAGCGCAGCGGCTATGGCAATGTGGTCGAGGTGACCCATGGCAATGGCCTGATGACGCGCTACGCCCATCTCTCAGGCTTCGACACCCGCGTCGGCCAGCAGGTGACCCGCGGCGAGAAGATCGCCCGCATGGGTTCGACCGGCCGCTCGACCGGGCCGCATCTCCATTTCGAGGTGCGCGTCAACGGCAATCCCATCAACCCCCGCCGCTTCCTTGAGGCCCGCAAAGATGTTCTCCAGATCCAGCAAGTCGCAACGGCCCGCCTCGCCGATGTCGGCAACCGGGGCTAAGAACACGCCCTTTTCCCTCATCGGCAGCGATGTAACGATCATCGGCAACCTGTCCGCGACCGTCGACCTGCATGTCGACGGCACGGTGGAAGGCGACATCAGCTGCGCCGCGCTGGTGCAGGGACCCGACAGCCGCATCGCCGGCCATGTGACGGCGCAAAGCGCGCGTCTGGCCGGACTGGTCGATGGCTCGATCACCGCCGGGCAACTGGTGGTGGAAAGCAGCGCCCGCATCACCGGGGACGTGGTTTACGACAGCATCTCGATCGCACCGGGCAGCCGCATCGAAGGCCGCTTCACGCACAAGGATAACGGCCCGGTCGCGGTGGGCGAACTCAAGCTGATCGCCAACGACAGCGCGGCCTGAGGCTGGAGTGCGCTGTATGAAACCGGACGCAGCTCGCGCGCCCTAAGCTATTGTGATCGCATCGTTTCGAGCGAAAATCGGTTCCCATTTTTCCGCCCGATGCTCTGACTGGATTGCCCGAAACCCGCCAGCCGACAGCGGCTCAATTGACCGGCGCCCGACGCCTGTAGCTGAGCGCCTCGGCCACATGCACCCTTCCGACCCGTTCCGCCCCGGCGAGGTCGGCAATGGTCCGCGCCACGCGCAGCACCCGCGTATAGCCCCGCGCCGACAGCTTCATCGCCGCGGCCGCCTGCGCCAACAGCTCGCGCCCCGCCTGATCGGGACCGGCGACATCCTCCAGCCGCTCGCCATCCACTTCGGCATTGGTGCGCACGGCACTTCCCTCATAGCGCCGCGTCTGCACCGCGCGCGCCGCCGCGACCCGGGCCGCAACCTCCGTCGATCCTTCGGCGGGCGGGGGCAGCACCAGGTCGGCCGCCGTCACCGCCTGGACCTCCACATGCAGGTCGATGCGATCGAGCAACGGTCCGGATATCTTCGCCTGATAGTCCGCCGCGCAGCGCGGCGCCCGCGAACAGGCCAGCGCCGGGTCGCCCAGGTGCCCGCAACGGCAGGGGTTCATCGCCGCGATCAACTGCACCCGCGCCGGAAAGGTCACATGCGCATTGGCGCGCGCCACCGTGACCTCGCCCGTCTCCAGCGGCTGCCGCAGCGAATCGAGCACCGTGCGCTGGAACTCCGGCAATTCGTCGAGGAACAGTACGCCCAGATGCGCCATGCTGACCTCGCCCGGCCGCGCCTTGTGCCCGCCGCCCACCAGCGCGGCCATGGAAGCGCTATGATGCGGATTGCGGAAGGGCCGCGCCCGGCTGATCCGTCCGCCCTCCAACGTGCCCGCGACACTCGCCACCATCGAGGTTTCCAGCGCTTCGCCCGGCGTCAGCTCGGGCAATATTCCCGGCAGACAGCTCGCCATCAGCGACTTGCCCGCGCCCGGAGGCCCGATCATCAGCAGATTATGTCCGCCAGCGGCGGCAATCTCCAGGGCCCGTTTGGCCGTCTCCTGTCCCTTGACCTGTTTGAGGTCGGCGGTCCGCAGCGGCGGCTCCACCTCGCCCGGCTGCGGCGGCGACAGGGCGGCGGTGCCCTTGAAATGGTTGAGGATGCTGAGCAGGTCCGGCGCAGCGATCACCTCCACCTGCCCGGCCCAGGCCGCCTCCGCACCCTGCGCCACCGGGCAGACAAGTCCCAACTCGCGCTCCCCGGCATGCAGTGCCGCGAGCAGCACCCCCGGCGTCTGCGCGATCCGTCCGTCCAGCCCCAGCTCGCCGACGACCACATAGCCCGCCAGCGTTTCGGCATCGATCACCCCCATCGCACCCAACAGGGCGAGCGCAATCGGCAGATCGAAATGCGACCCTTCCTTGGGCAGGTCGGCAGGCGAGAGGTTGACCGTGATCCGCTTGGGGGGGAGCGACAGGCCGATGGCGGCAATGGCGTTGCGCACCCGCTCCCGGCTTTCCGCCACCGCCTTGTCGGGCAGACCGACGACGATGAAATTGGGCAGGCCCGGAACCAGCTGGCACTGAACCTCTACGCCCCGGGCATCCAGCCCGAGATAGGCGACCGTCGATACCGTCGAAACCAATGCGAAAATCCCCCTGCCCGCCTGTAGGCCCGCCCCTTTCGGAGGCTGGCCCTGCCTTCGCAGGAATAGAAGGGCATTTCAACGTCTTGGCAAAGGCAATGCAGCGCACCCTGCCGGTTCAGCCTTCTTCCGGCCGCCCCTTGAACCCTTGGGCCACCACATACCATTCGACGCTGCCCTTCCGGCTCGCGGGCGGCTTGGCATGCTTGATCGTGGTGAAATGCTTCTTGAGGATGGCGAGCAGCTCCGCATCGGTCCCGCCCGCAAAAACCTTCGCGACGAAGGTGCCGCCCTTGCGCAGATTTTCGACCGCGAACATGGCCGCCGCCTCGACCAGCCCCATGGTGCGCAGATGGTCGGTCGCCGCATGGCCCACCGTGTTCGCGGCCATGTCCGAAATAACAAGGTCCGGCGCATCGCCCAAAGCCTCGGCCAGAAGCTCCGGCGCCTTGTCGTCCATGAAGTCCATCTGGAACAGGGTCACGCCCGGTATGGGATCGGTCGGCAACAGGTCGATCCCCACCACCTTCGCCTTGGGACAGAGCTTGCGCACCACCTGCGCCCAGCCGCCCGGCGCCACGCCCAGATCGACCACCGCGCGCGACCCTTTCACGAAATGGAATTTCTCATCCAGCTCGATCAGCTTGAAGGCGGCGCGGCTGCGCCACCCTTCCGCCTTGGCGCGACGGACATAGGGATCGTTCAACTGCCTTGCGAGCCAACGGGTCGACTGAGCCGTGCGCCCCTTCGCCGTCTTGACCCTGACCTTGCCGGCACCGGTGCCTCTCACATCTTCACTCCGTCGCGGTCCATCAGGCCGCGCAATATGCCTTCACGAATGCCCCGATCGGCCACGCCCAGACGCTGTGCCGGCCAGATATCGAGGATCGATTCCAAAATGGCGCAGCCAGCCACCACCAGATCGGCCCGCTCCGTCCCGATACAGGGCAGCTTCTGCCGCTCCGACAGCGGCATGGTCGACAGACGCGCCGAAATCGCGCGCATCGATGTGGACGGCACGATCAGGCCATCGATCGCCTGCCGGTCATAGCGCGGCAGGTCAAGATGCAGGCTGGCCAGCGTCGTCACCGTTCCCGACGTGCCGAGCAGGCGAATATCCGACTCCACCGGCGGCAAGCGCCTCGCCAGCGGCGCAAAGGCATCCGCCACCCGCTCCCGCATGCGGACATAGGCATTCAGCCGGTCGGCCGGATCGGCATGATCGAACGGCTCGCTCTCCGTCAGCGACACCACGCCCCAGGGCGCGCTCACCCAGTCGACGATATGCGGTGCGCCTTCGCGGCAGCTGTCCACCAGCACCAGTTCGGTCGATCCGCCACCAATGTCGAAGATCAGCGCCGGACTGTTGCCCGGCTCCAGCAGCGCGTGGCAACCCAGCACCGCGAGCCGCGCCTCTTCCTGCGCGCTGATGATGTCGAGCGCGATGCCGGTCTCGCGATAGACGCGCTGAATGAACTCGGCGCCGTTGGACGCCCGACGGCAAGCCTCGGTCGCCACGGACCGCGCCAGCGTCACGTGCCGCCGCCGCAACTTGTCGGCGCAGACGGACAGCGCTGCAATCGCCCGGTCGATCGCGGCATCACTGATCCGCCCGGTCGCGGCCAGCCCCTCGCCCAGACGGACGATTCGGGAAAAGGCATCCACGACGATGAAGCCGTCCGAAGACGGCTTTGCAATCAGCAGGCGGCAATTGTTGGTGCCCAGATCGATCGCGGCATAAGCCCTGCGGCCACGCGGCGGATGAGGCAAAAGGCCCCGCGGTTTCGACGGGGGAGTGAGGGCCGCAGCCTTGCTCCCATTGCCCTGACCGGAACGGACCCCTTTGCCCGAAACTCCGCCGGCTGGGCCGGAACTCTGCGGCGATGGGCGGCTCTGCTGCACCATGGCCGTATCTCTTTTCTTCTTCGCCAGTGCCGAAAGGCACCGGAACTTGGGATCAAGAGTAGGCAATGGAAGCAGAAAGCGCAAGGAGGGCGGTCAGAGTCTGTTTGGATGCGCCTTTCGGCGCATGGCGGAACCGGCCCTCGGTCAGATCAACGGCAGCAAGGCCGCGACGATCCAGCGCTCTTCGGCACGCAGCACGCCCCAGGCGCGCGCGGCGGCGCGGCTGTCCATCACCTCGACGCCGATGCCCCGCGCTTCCAGTTCGCGGACGAAGGGACGCGGCGGCCGGCGCAGCCCCGCTCCAGTACCGATCAGCAGAAATTCCGGCTGCGGATCAAGATCGAGCAGATCGCCCAGATCCGCCACCGTCAGCGCGTCGATGGCAGGGGCGCTTTGCCACGCCAGCGCGCGAACCGGAGAGAGCAGCAGGCCATCGGGAAACACATCGTCGCGGACCCGGAAGCCCCGGCCCTGAAAGCCGGTGACGATCGGCCCCTGCCCCGCCTCGTCGCGGCGCAGCTCGATTCCGCTGCGCCCCTTTCCAGATGTCTGGCCGTTCAGGGCCGCGCTCCGTCGTCACGCGGACCCGTGCGCTCGGCCTGTGCCGCGATGCTGGCCTTCGCGGCCTTCTTCTCGGCGCTCGCGGGCGACAGACCCAGCGTGATCAGCAGCGAGGAGGACACATAGACCGATGAATAGGTGCCGACGATGATGCCCAGCATCATGGCCGCCGTGAAGCCGCGCAGCACATGCCCGCCCAGCAGCAACAGCGCGCCCAGCGCCAGCAGCACAGTCACCGACGTCATGACGGTGCGGGGCAGCGTCTCGTTGACCGACAGGTCGATCAGCGCCTTCATGTCCATCTTGCGATATTTGCGCATGTTCTCGCGGATGCGGTCGTCGATCACCATCTTGTCGTTGATCGAATAGCCCACGATTGTCAGCACGGCAGCGACGATGTTGAGGTCGAACTCCAGCTGGGTGATGGCGAAGAAGCCCAGCGTCATCAGGACGTCGTGCATGATCGCAACGAAGGTCGAAACGCCGAACTGCCATTCATAGCGGAACCAGGAGAAGATCGCGATGCCGATCACCGCCAGCATCACCGCGAGCACGCCGTTCTGGATCAGTTCGCCCGACACCTTGCCCGACACCGTGTCGTAGCGGGAGAAGGTGACGCCGGGGAATTCCGCCGTCATCGCCTTGCGCGCCTTTTCGACGATGGCGTTGGACGCGCCCGCACCGCCCTGTTCGGGAAGCGGCAGGCGAATCTGGACCGTCCTGGGATCGCCGAATTGCTGGAGCGAGCCATCGCCCACGCCCAGCCGGTCGACCACGCCGCGCACCTTTTCCAGATGCGGCGCAGACTCGAACTTCGCCTCGATCATCAGGCCACCGACGAAATCGACGCCCAGATTGAGGCCTTTGTAGAAGGTCGCGCCGACCGCGAGGACCGTCAGCAGCGCCGTCAGGGCAAAGGCCCAGTGGCGCAGCTTGACGAAGCCGATATTGGTGTTGTCTGGGACGAGTTTTAGCAGTTTCATATTTTCTCTCCCGCCCCGTCAGATGTGGATCTCGGTCGGGCGGTTGGCCCGGACCCAGAGCGACACCAGCCAGCGGGTGAAGGTGACGGCGGTGAACACGCTGGTCGCGATACCGATCAGCAGCACGATCGCGAAACCCTTGACCGGGCCCGATCCCAGCGCGAGCATGATGCCGCCGGCAATGGCGTGGGTCACGTTCGCCTCGAAAATGGTGCGGCTGGCTTCCTTATAGCCATGTTCGATCGACTGGACCACGTTGCGGCCCCGGCGGCGCTCCTCGCGGATGCGCTCGTAGATCAGGACGTTGGCGTCGACCGCCGTGCCGATGGTCAGCACGAAACCGGCAATGCCCGGCAGCGTCAGCGTCGCGCCCAGAATGCCCATCACGCCCAGGATCACCAGCACGTTGATGGCGACGGCAAGGTTCGCATACATGCCGAAGCGGCCGTAGCTGACGAACATGAAGGCCGCGACCGCCGCGACCGCGATCACGGAGGCGAGCAGACCCGCCCGGATCGAATCGGCGCCCAGCTGCGGCCCGACGGTGCGTTCCTCCACCACGGTCAGCGCAACGGGCAGCTTGCCCGAACGCAGCGCAATGGCGAGCTGATTGGCGCTTTCCACGGTGAAGCTGCCGCTGATCTGCGCGCTGCCGCCCAGAATCGGCTCGTTGATGTTGGGCGCCGACAGCACCTTGCCGTCCAGGATGATGGCGAAGGGCCGGTTGACATTCTGCGACGTCACCTGACCGAATTTGCGGCCGCCCGCTCCGTTGAAACGGATATTGACGATCGGCTCATTGCTCTGCTGGCTGAAACCCTGCTGCGCGTCGGTCAGGTCTTCGCCCGACACCATGACCTGCCGGTAGACGGCGATCACCGGCGAACCGGACGGATTGGCCGGATAAGGCAGCACTTCGCTGCCCACCGGCGCGCGGCCCTGCGCCACTTCGCTGGGATTGGCGTTGACGTCGACCAGCTTGAACTCAAGCTTCGCGGTCTGACCCAGCAGATCCTTCAGCGCCTTGGGGTTCTGAAGACCCGGTACCTGCACGACGATGCGGTTGCCGCCCTGCTGCTGGATGGTCGGCTCACGCGTGCCCATTTCGTCGATGCGCTTGCGGATGACTTCGGTGGCGACTTCCATCGCGCTCTTCACCGCATTGTCGATACCCGCCTGGGTCGGCGTGATGACGATGGTGGAGCTGTTCACCACCTCGACATTGAAATCGCGCTGGCCGGTGAGTCCCGCCCCCTGCGTCAGCGGCCGGATGCGCTCGACGGCGGCATCGACCTGTGACGGGTTGCGCACCATGAAGCTCAGCTTCCCGTCGCGGCTGGAAATATCGCCGATCGCGATCTTGCTGTCGCCCCGGCGCAGTTCCGTGCGGACCTGCTCCTCCATATTGGCGATGCGCTGCTTGGCGACATCCTGGGTCGAGGCTTCCAGCAGCAAATGGCTGCCGCCCGACAGGTCGAGGCCCAGATTCACGCGGGTCTGCATGAATTTGGGCAGCTGCGTCACCACCGAATCGGGCAGGAAGCTCGGCACCGCGCAGGCGATACCGATCAGCAGCGGCAACAGGATCGCGGCGACCGTCCAGCGCGAAAAGTTCAGCATCTGGCCGCTCAGTCGTTCGCGGGCTTGGCGGTGGCGGGGTCGATCACATCGGTCAGGGTGGACTTCACCGCCTTGACCTTCATGTTCGGCGCCAGTTCGACTTCGGCGTAAAATTCGTCGACGCGAACCACCTTGCCGACAAGACCGCCGCCGGTCACGACCTGATCGCCCTTCTTCACGGCGTCGATCTTGGCCTTATGCTCCTTCATCTTCTTTTGCTGCGGACGGATCAGCAGGAAGTAGAAGACGACGAAGATGAGGACCAGAGGGGCCATCTGTACCAGCATGGAAGCGCCGGAAGATTCCCCGCCCGCAGTCTGGGCAAAGGCTGGAGATATGAACATGCTTGGGACTTTCGCCTTATAATCTTGTCCAGTTGCAGACGCAAAGCGCCTACAAATCAAGGGCGCGCGGCTAACACAGATGGGCCGGGTGAGGCAACATGATTAGGATTTGCCGACAAAAGGGCAAAAAGCCTGCATCGAAGCCCTTGCATATTCCACCGACTGCTTCTAATTGCGCCGCTCCGGTCGGGACGTAGCGCAGCCTGGTAGCGCATCACACTGGGGGTGTGGGGGTCGGAGGTTCGAATCCTCTCGTCCCGACCAAGATTTCAATGACTTAGCCGAAGAATTCACCCCTCCAGCGGGGCCAAATTTCCTCTGGTGGTGCACTGGTGGTGCAGATCATCGGGAAATTTTTTCACGGCAATCCAACAGGACGCATCGGAATTGAACGCGATGCGATGGCTGTTCGGAATTGAAGACGCCTCCCATTGCCCTTAAGCCCTTGTCCCAGATGCAAGAGCAGTTGCCTCTTCGCCCCGCCGAGTTCGTCAAAATTCGGGACGGCTTCATTACGTTTCTGAGGCAACCGATTGGAACGTCCCTGCAAGCCATTATCCCGGCGAACGTACTCGACGCGATGGCTTCGGCAGCGAAGCGCGGGCGCAAGCGGCGCTTGTGGCTCGACTTCGTGCGATTGGCTGCGATGATAGCGGTTCTAATCGCGATTGTCCTCATCCTAGCGCCCGATCCCATCAAGACTGGTATCGGCGTGCCGCTGCTTCTGGGTGCAGGCACTGCGTTCATATTGGCCCATTTCCGCACCAAGGTTCGTGATGAACTGGAAATCGAAGATATTGTCGCGGAGCCGAATGAGGCGCTTCAACGTGACCTACGGGCGCTCGCCGAATTTCGGAACCTGATCGCGAGCGGAGATATTCCCTGCGCGGAATTGCTGCCTGATGGAACACTCAAGCCCGTAGCGACAAAAGCCCTTCGCGCATTCGTCGCGGATCATGGCGCCCTGTTCGTCCTCAGCCGGGATCAGGCTCTTTGGCATTGCACGCCGCACCGACCAATCCCGATGAGTGAATTGCGAGTCAAACTTGCAGGGCGGGTCGCGTCCGCGCT
This sequence comes from Sphingobium sp., assembly GCF_041987595.1. GTDB lineage: Bacteria > Pseudomonadota > Alphaproteobacteria > Sphingomonadales > Sphingomonadaceae > Sphingobium. The sequence goes on from NZ_JBHIWJ010000087.1 coordinate 13,975, forward strand.
GGTCACGTCGAGAACATTGCTCGACACACTCGACCGCAATCTATTCGACCGGCGGGTGGAATGGCTTCTCTCACATGCCAATGATCGTCGCGCCCACTCCTTTCGAGAGGCCATCCAGATTATCGTCGCGCTGAGGCGTCCTGAACTCGACGGCATGACTTTCGAGGGTAAAAAGGAAATCCTGCGCGCCGAAGGCATCAGCGACAGCCGGTTGGAAAAAATCCATGCCGGTGTATACCCCGCATTCAACGGCTTTTTGCGCTCTCTGCCCATGCATGAATTTCCGTGAATGGGGAACTGAATGGCTCCCATCGCCTCCTAGCGGCACGCCCTGCACTCCCACCAATGGAGTAGGACGACATCATGCCCCCTGATCGGAACCAGCTTCTGACCGTCGCCGACGTGCTGAACGTCACCGGCTTCAAATCCCGCACCACCCTTTATCGCCGTGCGCGAAGCGGCAGTTTTCCATGCCCATGCCATATCGGCGCCGGAAAGATTCGGTGGCGTTCGGGCGATGTGGAAGACTGGCTGAACGGCCTTCAACCCCGCCGCTATTGACTACCCGCAGGCGCTCCACGGCCCCAGCTTTTTTGAGTTGGCGGGCCGCTCCGCGCCTGCATCTTCCCTCCCCCATGCACTCGAACCATCGTGAGATTCACGAGAGGAGTTCCCGTGACCATTTTCCATCACGCCTTGGACAGGTTGGCCGATTTCCTCTGGACCGGCCGCACCGTTACCATGCACTTCCGGGCCGACTATCGCATCGCTCGCTTCGCCCTGCCCCTCATTCAGCGATTACTGACCAACGACGAGGACGGCGAAACCTATCGCTGCTCCATTGCCCAATGGACCATCAACGAACGCCCGACGCTGCATATCCACCGGGGGGTCATTTCGAACCTGCGTATCGATGGCCCGTTGCAGAATGCAGGCGGCACCTATCTGCCGCTCGGCGGCCTGATCGAAGCCCAGCACGTCACCGCGCATCTTGATCCGATCGACGCCGACCGGCTCGACAGGCGGATGCAGAAAGCCATCGACCGGACCCTTCATGACTGGATCGTGGAGCATGGCCTTTACGACCAGCCGCGCCAGTGCCGGGAGATCGATCGTCACGAGGCTGATCGAGAAGCCCGCGCCGTCATAGCCCGATGGGTTGCGGACCATAGCGCGAAACCGGCGACCGGCGCCATGCCGGATGCAAGCGGCCAACCCGGTGAATGCTGTTCCCACGAACCCGGCGATGGCCTTTGCGAAGCCTGCCGGAAAGGGCCGGATCATGGTTGAGCGGGGGCGCCAAAACGCAATGTTGCGGGGCTGCGATGCTGCGCATCGAGCCAGCAATTCAGATACACACCTCACGCACGGGTGCATCGCGCATTCCTGCGAGGTTGACGGGATGCGGATAGCATCCCGTCAAACAGGAGGGATCGGGAACGGCACAATTGCGCCGTTTCCCGCGATGGCGAATAGCATCTCGGCTGGAGCGGCATCGTGAGCGCCCGCGCCCAGACCGTGCGGCTCTCTTCGGTCCAGCACCTCACCCTTGCCGGCTTCGCCAGACAACGCGGATTGAGCGAATATGCCATGCTCGCCCGCGTCGTGGACACGGGACTGGCCGCCCTCGTGCAAGGGACAGGCAGCGCGATCGACACCCGCGAGATCGTGTCCGAACTGGCATCGGTCGGCACGCGCATCGTGGACGTGGAGCGGATGCTGGACCGCGCGTTGTTCACCGCCTGCGCCGCCTATTGCTACGCCCGCAGCGCGGCCAGCGGCGCGCGCAAGAGCGACGCGATCCTCACCGAGGAGATCACCGCCGCCTACAATCGCCAGCGGGGCCTTGCACGGGGAAACCGGCCATGACCCGCCCCGACGATCGCCGCAACCATGCCGATGCCCTGCGCAAGCATCATCTCAGCACCCAAGGCGCCCGCCTCAAGCGGCAGGCCCTCGTCATGCTGGCCTCGGTTGCCCTCGGCGGACTGGCACTGCCCAATATAATGCTGGGCCACGACGCGATGCTTGCCACCGGCACCTACTACTGGGCAAGGACCAAGCTCTGGGCCGTGTCCAGCTGGGAAGCCGATGCGGGAATCGACGTGCACTTTCCCGACCATGTCGAGGAAGGGCGTTCGGCACGCCAGATCATCGCCCATCCCTATTTCCGGCGGCGCGTCGATCTTGTCTGGGCCTGGGCCAGGCGGGGATGTTGGCTGGGCTTCGGCACCTGGCTTGTGGGCCTGATCGCCTTGCGCGGCGCGCTGGCCCGGCGGCGCGAGCGCCTGCTGGCCGACCGCTGGATCGGCGGAACGCAGGTGGTGAGCGAGAAGCAGCTTGCGAGGCTGACCGGCAGGCAAGCTGACGCCCACACTTTGTCGATTGGCAAGGTGGCGATCCCCGCCCGTCTGGAAACCCGTCACATGGCGATGATCGGCACGACCGGCAGCGGCAAGACCACGGCCTTGCGGCAATTGCTCGATGGGATCGAGGCGCGGGGCGAAGCCGCGCTGGTCTACGACACCAGCGGCGAGTTCATCGCGCACTATTACAATCCGGCCCGCGGCGATGTGATCCTCAATCCGTTCGACACCCGTTGCGCCTTCTGGTCGCCCTTTGCCGAGATCGCCCATCCGGCCGATGCCGACCGCATCGCCCACCAGCTGATCACCGAGACCGGCCAGCACGACAGCGACGTATGGCTCGACACCAGCCGCATCCTTGTCGCCAACATGATCCGCGCCCTGTGGCAGGAGAACAAGCGCACCCTGCCCGACCTGCTCCATGCCCTGAAGAACCGGCCCAAGGACGACCTCAAGGAATGGCTCGCCACCAGTTCTTCGGCGCGGACTTTCGCCGACGATGCCGATCGGGCAACGGGCAGCGTGCTGTTCATGTTGGCGAAGGCAGCGGACCTGATCCAGTTCCTGCGCGCCGAGGACGATAAGACCAAGCCCTTCGCCTTCCGCAGCTTCATTGAAGCGCTGGACCGGCATCCCGGTGCGCGGCCCTGGATATTCGTGCCGAGGAAGGAGGATTACTTCGAGGCCT
>NZ_JBHIWJ010000088.1:0-16828 GCF_041987595.1 Sphingobium sp.
GCGCCCCCGATCCAGATCTCGCCCTGATCGCCGGGCGGCAACTGCCGTCCTTCGTCATCCATCACGATGATGTCGCAATAAGGCAGGGGACGGCCCACCTTGTCGGCATGGGTGGCGCACTGGCCAAGCGGCATCATTACAGCGGGCGAAGTGGTTTCGGTCGATCCATAGATATTGACCAGCGTCAGGCCCGGCAGTTGCGCTGCCAGCGCGCTGATCGTCGATTCCGCCATCGGCGCGCCGCCGAAGGTTCCGACCCGCCAGCTGGAAAGATCGAACCGGGCAAAGTCGGGTTCCATCAGGCACAGCTTGTACATGGCCGGAACCATGATGGCATAGCTCACCCTTTCCCGTTGGGCGATCTCAAGGAAGTCGCGCGCCTTGAAGCCGCGCTGCATCACCACCTTGCCCGCCACCCTTATGCTCAGCATCAGCACCAGCCCGATGCCGGTGACATGAGAAGCCGGGACGGACAGCGCCATCGACTCTCCATCCCGCAGCCCCAGATGCGCCTGCGATCCGATGCAGGTCGTCACCACGCCCAGATGGGTCAGGACGGCGCCTTTGGGCCGGCCGGTGGTGCCTGACGTATAGAGGATGCAGAAGGGGTCATCTTCCCCGACCGCTGACCGTTCGGGGGCGGCGCCCGCGTCAGGGCCAGCCGCCCACGCCGCAGTTTCCGCGTCAAAGGGCAACCAGTGACGCACATGCGGCAAGCTGTTCCGATCGGGCAACTGATCGGCCAGGGCATCTTCATGGATGATCGCAACGGCCCCGCTATCGGCAAGGGCGTAGGCAGTCTCCGGCGCGCGCTGGCGGATGTTCATCGGCACGTTGATGATGCCCAGCTGCGCCGCCGCCAGCAGCAGGGTCATATAGTCGGCCCGATTGTCGAGCAGCAGGGCCAGCCGGTCTCCTGCGTTCAACCCCAAAGCCGTCAACCGTATCGCGCATCGTCCGACGCGCGCCGCGAGATCGGCATAGGTCCAGCGGTCGTCCCCATCCACGATGGCGGTCGCGCCGGGCGTTCGCCGCACGGCGTCGGCGAACATGGCGCAAATATCCGCGGGCCGATCGGCATGACAGGCGACGACCCTGCCATGGTGCAGTTCCTTGCGAAGACCATGCATCGCCGTGGCGTCGGGCATCTCTCTCCTCCGGTAATCCGGGCCTCCAGGTGCAGGCTTGCCGAGTAAGGCGCCCGTCTTTGCCGGAAGCGATTTATTACACCTTGCATTGTCGTTTATAGCTTGGCAAGCGCCATATGCAGGAGGCTCTGCCATGGCACCTGCTGCTGATGATTTCGACATGACGATTGCCCTCAAAGTTGAGGCATTCGTAAGAAATGTGGTCGTTCCCTACGAGAATGACGGGCGCCGCGACTCGCATGGGCCGCTGGACTCCATGGTGGCGGAGATGCGGGCGAAGGCTCGTGACGCGGGTGTTCTGACACCCCATATCCGGCCAGACGGCAGCCATCTAAGCCATCGCGCAACGGCGCGGGTTCTGCGCGCGTCCGGCCTCTCGCCGCTGGGACCGCTCGCCTGCAACACCAATGCCCCTGATGAGGGCAATATGTTCCTGCTGGGCAAGGTCGCTAGCGAGGACCAGAAGCGGCGCTTCCTTGCGCCGCTGACCGCGGGCGAGGGGCGGTCCTGTTTCCTGATGACTGAACCGGCCGTTGAGGGTGGCGCTGGTTCCGATCCGTCGATGATGCAGACCCGCGCGGAAAAGCGGGACAACGAATGGATCGTCAACGGGCGCAAGGCGTTTGCGACCGGCTTTGACGGCGCGAAATTCGCGATCCTGATGGCCCGGACGGATCGGGATGACGGCGTTGCGGCGGCGACAATGTTCCTTGTGCCCCTGCCACATCCGGCGCTGGTGCAGGAACGGCTGATCGGCACGATTGACAGTTCGATGCCCGGCGGCCATGCGGTGGTCAGGATCGACAATCTGCGACTGCCTGAAGACGCCATATTGGGCGCGGCGCACGAGGGCTTTGCCTATGCGCAGGTTCGTCTCGCCCCCGCGCGGCTGACGCACTGCATGCGCTGGCTGGGCGCTGCCACTCGCGCGCACGAGATTGCCACCGATTATGCGGTGAAGCGGCAGGCCTTCGGCAAGGCGTTGATCGACCATGAGGGCGTGGGCTTCATGCTGGCGGACAATCTGATCGACCTTAAACAGTGCGAGCTGATGATCGACTGGTGTGCCGATGTGCTCGACGCGGGCGAAAAGGCGATCACCGAAAGCTCCATGACGAAGGTTGCGGTCTCCGAAACCCTGTTCCGGGTCGCCGACCGTTGCGTGCAGGTGATGGGCGGCACCGGCGTCAGCCACGATACCATCGTCGAGCAGGTCTTCCGTGAGATTCGCTCCTTTCGCATCTATGACGGACCGACCCAGGTGCATAAATGGTCGCTCGCCAAGAAGATCAAGCGCGAGGCGCTGACCGGAGCATGAGCGTCGAAGCGCAAAATGCCGGCACGACGGAGGTGCGTGAAGGTCACCGCTTTGATGAAGGCGCGCTGGCCGAATGGATGCGGACCCATGTTGCGGGGGCGGAAGGGCGGTTGTCGGTCCGTCAGTTCAAGGGGGGCCAGTCCAACCCGACCTTCCGCCTCGACACGCCGGGCCGTTCCTTCGTTCTGCGACGCAAGCCGCCGGGCGTGACCGTTCCGGGTGCCCATGCGGTCGACCGGGAAGCGCGGGTGATCGGGGCGTTGGGTAAGGCCGGTTTTCCGGTACCGCGCCTCTATGGCCTCTGCACCGACGACGCAGTGATCGGCACCTGGTTCTACATCATGGAATGTGTCGAAGGACGGGTGTTCTGGAATGCCCGGTTCGAAACGATCCCGCCGGAGGAGCGGCCCGTCTATTTCGACGCGATGAACGCTACGCTGGCGAGATTGCACAATTTCGATCCCGCCGCACTCGGCCTCGACGATTTCGGGAAAAGGGGCAATTATTTCGCGCGGCAGATCGCCCGCTGGTCGCGCCAATATCTGGCGGATGAGATTGCCGGGCGCGATCCCCATATGGACCGGCTGATCGAATGGCTGCCCGCCCATATCCCGGCGGGCGACGAAAGCCGCATCGTCCATGGCGACTATCGCTCCGACAATATGGTCTTCCATCCGACCGAACCGCGCGTCGCGGCCGTGCTGGATTGGGAATTGTCGACGCTGGGTCATCCGCTGGCCGACTTCACCAATCATCTGATGATGTATCGGCTGCCGCCGACCATTTTGTCCGGGCTTGGCGGGGTAGACATCGCTGCGCTGAACCTGATGTCCGAACAGGCCTATATCGACGCCTATTGCCGCCGGACCGGACGGGACGGCATCGATCATCCGGGCTTCTATCGCGCCTTCGCGCTGTTTCGGCTGGCTGCCATCTATCACGGCATCAAGGCGCGGGCGATGCGCGGCACGGCGGCTTCGGCCCATGCGGCGGAATTCGCCTCCCATTATCCGTTGCTCGCCGAACTGGGTTGGGTACAGACTGCCGGAGCCTGATTCCATGCCATCAAACAGGAAAGATTCATGAAGACGCGGATCACAGACATTACCGGCACACGCTATCCGATCATCCAGGGAGGCATGCAGTGGGTCGGTCGCGCCGAGCTGGCTTCGGCCGTTTCCAATGCCGGGGGTCTCGGCATATTGACCGCGCTCACCCAGCCGACGCCCGAAGCGCTGGCGGACGAGATTGCCCGCTGCCGGACCATGACCGACAAGCCCTTTGGCGTGAATCTTACCATCCTGCCCACCGCCCAGCCGGTCCCTTACGAGGCTTATGCGGAGGTCATCGCCACTTCCGGCATCGGCGTGGTGGAAACCGCAGGCCGCAGCCCGGCTGAATTCATCGCCCGCTTCAAGGAGGCCGGGGTCAGGATCATCCATAAATGCACCGCCGTCCGCCACGCTCTGTCGGCGCAGCGTGCCGGAGTCGATGCCGTGTCGATCGACGGGTTCGAAGCGGCCGGTCATCCGGGCGAGGACGATATTCCGGGGCTGGTGCTGATCCCCGCCGCGGCGCAGGCGCTGGACATTCCCATCCTCGCGGCGGGCGGCATGGCGACCGGCCGCAGCATGGCTGCCGCGCTGGCGCTGGGCGCCGAGGGCATCACCATGGGCACGCGCTTCATGTTGACGCGGGAAGCGCCGATCCATGAAGCGATCAAGCAGGCTGTGGTGCAGGGCAGCGAGCGCGACACGACCCTCATCTTCCGCGCCCTGCGCAACACCGCCCGCGTGTTCCGCAACGCCGTGTCGGAGGAAGTGAACGTCAAGGAACGGGAACCCGGCGCGACCTTCGAAAATATCAAGGCGCTGGTGGCGGGCGCGCGGGGCCGCGCGGCGCTGGAAACCGGCGATGTCGACGGCGGGTTGGTCTGGGCGGGCCTTGGCATCGGCCTGATGGACGACATTCCGACCTGCGCCGAACTCATCGAACGCGTCGTCGGCGAATGTCGTCAGGCGCTCGCCCGCGCCACTGCCCTGACCAGCGAGGCTTGATGACCATGGACTATCAGACGATCCGTTATGAGGTCGAGGATGACGGCCTGCTGCTGCTGACCCTGTCGCGGCCCGACAAGCTCAACGCCTTTACCGTCGAAATGTGCGAGGAACTGATCCACGCCTATAACCGCGCCAGTCAGGACGATGCCGTTCGGGTGATCGTCGTCACGGGCGAGGGCCGGGCCTTTTGCGCGGGCATGGACCTGTCGGTTGGCGGCAATGTCTTCGGTCTCGATGAAAGCCTTTCGCCCTCGATGGAGGACCTGCGGGAGCGGGGAGATGATCCCGCTATTCTGAAGGGCGTGCGCGATACCGGGGGGCGCGTGACGCTGGCCATGTATGATTGTCTCAAGCCCATTGTCGGCGCCATCAATGGCGCAGCGGTCGGCATCGGCTCCACCATGCTGCTGCCGATGGATTTTCGGTTCGCGTCGGACAAGGCGCGCTTCGGCTTCGTCTTCGGGCGGCTGGGCATCACGATGGAGGCCTGCTCCTCCTTCTTCCTGCCGCGCATCGTCGGTTTGGAACAGGCGTTGCTGTGGGCCTATCGCGCCGATATTTTCGACGCTGCCGAAGCGCATGACAAGGGACTGGTCCGCGCCGTCTTCCCGGCCGAAACGCTGCTGGATGAAGCGAAGGCCTTTGCCCGTTCGCTGGTCAAGGACCGCTCGCCCGTTTCTATCGCGCTGATGCGCCAGATGTTGAACCGCAACAGCGCCTTCAACAGCCCCTATGAGGCGCATCTGAGCGAGTCCCTGGCGGTATTCTACACCAGTCAGGCGGATGGCCGCGAAGGAGTGAAGGCATTCAACGAAAAGCGTCCGGCCGAATTTACAGGGAAGGCGTCGCAGATGCCGCCTTTCTTCCCCTGGTGGGGCGACAGGTAAGAGAAGGAGAGGATGCCATGATAACGGTTGAGGACAGGTTTGCGATCGCGGAACTGGTGGCGCGCTTCACCCGCTGTTCGGACTTTGGCGACTGGGACGGGCTGGCGCAGCTCTACACCGCCGATGTCGTGACGGAGATGGAGGGCATTGCTATCCGTTATGAAGGGATCGAGCAGCAGGTCGAACATGCCAGAGAGTCCGATCGGCAGGCCGAGGGCAAGAATCGCCACTATAATTTCAACCTGATCGTCAGCGAGGAAAATGGCGAGGTTCATGCCGACTATGCCTTCATGAACGTCAATGCCGGTCATGCGCCGATGAGTTCGAAGATCGTCGTCACCGGGCGCCAGCGCGACACCGTGGTCAGGACGGATCAGGGGTGGAAGATCGCCCGCCGCTTCGTCCGGTTCGACCAGAATGTTCAGCTAGATTTCTGAGCGGGAAAGGCGCGGACCCAAACAATCCACATCCGCCAGCTGTAATCCTGGCCAAGAATAAGATGCAGGAGAGGATATGACGGCCGACTTCTCGCCAAGGCTGGGATCGCCCCATACCGGCGTCGTGATTACCGGCGGCGCGTCGGGCATAGGGTTGGCCACGGCCCATGCGCTGGCCGCCGTTGGACGGCCGGTGGCCTTGTGGGACATCAATGCCGACGGCGCCCGCCTTGCCGCACAGGAGATAGCGGACCGTTACGGCGTGCGCGCGTTGGGGGTCAGTGTCGACCTGCGCAATTCGCAGGCCGTCACCCCTGCTGCCATGGCCACGCGGGAAGCGCTGGGCAGCGTCGGCGGTATCGTCCATGGCGCGGGCACTGCCGAAGCGACCGGCATCGATGGCGTGACGCCCGACAATTGGGACGCAGGACTTGCCCTTCACGCCCGCGCCGTCCTGCTGATGGTCCAGGCCTTCCGCGAGGACCTTCGTGCCCATCCGGGCAGCGCGGTCGTCGCCATCGCTTCGATCAACGCGACGCTTGGCAACGGTCTTATCCCCATTTACAGCGCTGCCAAGGGCGCAATCCTCTCATTGGTCCGCTCTATGGCGGACGAACTGGCGCAGGACGGCGTGCGCATCAACGCCGTCAGCCCCGGGCAGATCGACACGCCGATCATGGCGGGAACCAAGGCGGCGCTGCCCGGCCATTTCGAACGCCGGATCATGCTGGGCCGTTATGGCGAGCCGGAGGAACTGGGCCGCACGATCCGATTCCTGCTGTCCGACGAGGCGAGCTACATAACCGCGACGGAAATCGTCGTCGACGGCGGCAACATCCATTCCCAGCGCCAGTGAGGGTGAAGATGGGGGGCGGTCAGCCGCCGCCTTCAGCCGCATGGCGCCCGGCCCGCCGCCCGGAAAAGACGCAGTCCGCCACGGCCAGTCCGCTGACATACAGGTTGGAGCAGATGCCGATGGCGGTGCGTCCGGCCGCATAGAGGCCGCCAATGGGGCTGCCATCCTCGCGCAACACCTGCCCGCTGCTCTCGTCGACCTTCAACCCGCCAAGCGTCATGACGGGCAGCGGCTCATATCGTGCGGTGATTGACTGATCGACGGCGTAGAAGGGGCCGGCTCCGAACGCGTGCAGTTCTTCTCCCTCCTTGCCCAACGGGTCGGCGCTTTCGGCGCGGGCAGCGCGATTGTAATTCTCGACCGTGGCCGCGAAGGTTGCTGGATCGAAGCCCAGCTTTCGCGCCAGCGCTTCCATCGTCGGCGCCTTTTTCCGGCCCAGCCGCATGGCCAGCATTGCCGGATAGCGCTGGAAGGGCAGTATTTCGGGATGGCTGATCTGCTTGCGGGCCTGTTTCACCAGTTCCGCGTCCAGAATGAGCCAGCCCACGCCGCCATGACGCTCGACCATTTCGCTGCCGATGGCCGCGCCATAAAGGGTTTCGTTGACGAAACGCGCGCCGGTCGCATCGACCAGCATCCCGCGTGCCCAGGCGGCGGGAGGATTCAGGAAACGCCAGGCGCTGCAATGATTCAGCCGGCCTGCGGCACCGCCCACGCTCTGCCCCAGCCGGAGACCGGCGCCGGTATCGCCGGCCGTTCCCTGCGGCATGCCGTCGATATAGGCGGGCGCATGTTCGGCGATCATCTCCCGGTTGTAAATGAATCCCCCGGTGCTGAGCACCACGCCCCGGCGCGCCCGCACGGTGATGCGCCGCCGCGCCTTGCGTTCGATTGCATCGGCAGCCTTCATCAGCCGCGCTCCGATCGCCCGCGTGATGGTGGCGCCGGGATAAGCGGGCGGCAACAGGCGCGTCCAATATTCGCTTCGCCGCACCAGCCGGGCGTAATCCTGCGCGGCTTTGCCGTCGGGCGGCAGATGCTGGGCTTCTACCCCGACGACGACCCCGTCCGCGTCCACGATCAGCCGCACGGCTTCGGTCCTGCGCATGACTTTGGCGCCCAGCCGTTCGGCAGATGCGGCCAGTGGGAAATACAGCCCTGCGCCATAGCCTTCGGCTGATTTTGTCGGCGGCAGGAAGGCGCGATGCCCCCGCGCCGCCGGCCTGGCGATATGCCGATAGGGTGCGGCCAGCGAACTGTCCGAATGATAGAGATAATAGCTGGTGTGCGGATAGGATGTCTTTCCCGCATAAAGCTTGCCGGAAAAGCGCACGCCATGTTTCGTCATCCAGGCGGCGTCGTCGGCGCTGCCTTCGCAAAAGCGGCGCAGCAGATCATCGCTGACAACCCCCTGCGTTTCCTCCCGCAAATAAAGGAACATGTCCTCGACGCTGTCCTCAACGCCCGCTTCCCTTTGCGCGGTGGTGCCGCCTCCGGCGTAGAATATGCCGCCATTAACGGCCGTGGAGCCGCCCCCGCCGAACCGTTCCAGCGCCACGACGTCGGCGCCTTCCTCCAGTGCCTGAAGTGTTGCGCAGACGCCTGCGCCGCCCAGCCCGGCCACCACCACATCGGTCTCGACATCCCAGACGATCGTTTCATCCCGCTTCAGCAGGCGCGGCGCTTCGATACCCGAAATGGCGTCGCCCGCGGCAGGCACGAAGGGCGGCAAGGCGAAGGCGGGGCCATCGTGCGGCAATGTCATGCATCCTGATCCTTTTCGCTCTCGGGCATGATGGTGGCGGTGCGCTGGCGATATTCGCGGGGCGACAGGCCGGTCGCCCGCCGGAACGCCCGCGCAAAGCTGTTGGCGTGAGAAAAGCCCGCCTGCTGGGCGACCTGCTTCATCGGCACGTCGGGCTGCGCGAGTTTCAGTTTCGCCTCCTCGATGCGATAGGCGTCGATATAGGCTGAGACGGTCTTTCCGGTCAGCGCGATGAACTGCCGGTGCAGATGGCGCGGACTGATGCCGCATAATTCCGCCAGTTCGGGAATGCCCGGCATGGCCGTTCCCGATTCGATGCGCTCGCGCACCCGGCGGAACTGCCAGGGCGCGAGGCGGCTGGCAGTTTCGGCCCCCGCATTCTGGTGAAAGACGCGGCGCAGCTCGATCCGGATCAGCGCGAACAGCGCCTCCATCCCTTCCTGCGACCTGTCGAGCGGATTGACCAGTTCGCGATGGGCCAGCCGCATCAGGCTGCGCAGCGCGTCGTTCCGGATGTTGAGCAGGCCCTGAAGAAAGCTGAGTGCAGGTTCGCCCTGCCCGATGATGGCGGCCGTATTTTCATCGTCCAGCACGCACCGCATCACGCGGATCTGGCCGCCTTCCGATCGGCCGCCCAGAGCGATGCCGGGATGGCGCACGAATAATGCGCCCATGAAGCAGCGCCGATCCGGATCGAAATCGGGAAAATAGGCGGACGCGTCGGCGGCCATGGGCGGCAACGACATTTCCAGCATCAATTGCGTTTCGGTGCGCTCGAAACTGACCATGTCGGGCCAATGCCATTCGACCAGTTCGAAACGTCCCCCTGAAACAGGGCAGCGCTCCATGACGCGCGGGGTGAAATCCACCCCGCTCATCGAACGATGTCTCCAATCTCCTGCATGGCTGCTCGCCTGAATCATGCTTATTGTCTAATTCCGATTTTCTAATGCATTTGGATGATGAAATCGCCGTAAAAATCGCAATTTCGTATTTTTGGTAAAAAAACGATACGCAATCGGTTGATTGATCCGCTTGCTGAGGGGAATTTTAGCGACTAACGGAACCCAATCGGACATATTAGTGCTGTATCCGCCTCTTGCGGCCACTTTTCGCGTGAAGCCGCCGTCGATCGCGATAATGACCGTCAAAAATATATGCCAACATGGACAATGAATTAAGGGAGGATGTAAATGAAATCCGCATATCTTGCTGGCGTTGCCGGCATCGTGATTTTGCCTTTTGCGACGACTGCAAGCGCGCAGGATAATCCTGTGAATACGCCGCAGGAACAGGCTGCCAATCTGGGCGATATCGTCGTGACGGCGCGCCGTTCGGCGGAAACCTTGCAGGACGTGCCGGTTGCCGTGACTGCGCTGGGCGGCGACTTCATCGAGCGCCAGAATATCTCCAGCGCGGCCGACGTGCCGCAGTTCGCTCCCAACCTGACGGTTGAGCAGCAGCCTTCCAGCCTGTCCGCTGCAACGGTCTATATTCGCGGCATCGGCAACCAGGAACCCTCGGCCGTCTCCGAACAGGGCGTCGGTATCTATCTGGACGGCGTCTATCTCGCCCGCTCCGCAGGGGCAGTGTTCGACCTCATCGATCTGGAACGCATCGAAGTGCTGCGCGGGCCGCAGGGCACGCTGTTCGGCCGCAATACCATTGGCGGCGCGTTGCAGCTCATCTCGAAAAAGCCGGCCGACACCATGGGCGTGACGGCCAAGGCCGGTTTTGGCCGCTTCAATGACTGGTATACGCGCGCGCGGCTCGATACGGGCTATATTGTCGGTGACGTCATCAAGGCGTCGATCGCGGCGCAGCATCGCGAATCCGACGGTTATGTGAACAACACGCTCACGCCCTCCTCGAAGGACCCCGGATCGCTCAGGGCCAATTCGGTCGCGGTCGGCCTTGAAGGCGATTTCGGCGATGTGACCGTCAACTATAATTTCGATTATGACGACCGGAAGGGCACGCCCGCTTTCTTCCAGATCGTCGCGGCAACTCCGCTGGCGGAGGATTATTATTCGCAGTCGCCCAGCTACGGCGGCGATCCCTTCCTCGTCAATCCGGTTCGGCAGGGCACGGTGCAGCAGGCGGGCTATGTCGACCGCAGCGGCGACTATCGCTACACCAGCCAGACCCGCGTCCAGGGGCATGCGCTGACCATCGCCTATGAACCGATACCGGAACTCACGATCAAGTCGATTACCGGCTATCGCAAATTCTTCCAGGATACGATCCTGAACCTGTCGGGCAACGGCGTGCTGCTGGGCAAGGTGGTCGACTTCACATCGCCGACGCTGGTGTCGGTCCAGCAGGTGACGCCCTATGCCGGCAACAACGCCCCGCAGAAACAGTGGCAGTTCAGTCAGGAATTGCAGGCGCTCGGCAAGGTCGGCGACGTCAGCTACCTGCTGGGCATGTATTATTTCTACGAAAAGGCGTCGGAATATAATCGTCAGTCGCTGACCCTCGTCATGCCCGTGTCGGCGCTGACCTCGCTCGGCTTCCCTCAGTCCGCGGTGGACGGCATTACCGCCCTCAACCCGGGACTCTCGACGGTTGGCGTCAACGCCAATCCGGTTCAGGCCTTTGGCGGCACCTCCCAGTCGATGGCCGTGTTCGGTCAGGCAAGCTGGAAGCCCTCCGCGCTCAACGACAAGCTGGAAGTGACGCTGGGCGGCCGCTACACCGGCGATGACAAGACCGCCTATCTGGCGGGCGACGTCAGCCCGGTCCAGCGCGGCCGCAAGAGCTTCGACAATTTCTCCTGGCTGGCGTCGGTCTCCTATGACGTCACGCGCGGGGTGATGGTCTATGGCCGCGTGTCGACGGGCTATCGCTCGGGCGGGATCAACCCGCGCGCCAGCGTCATCAACAGCTTCGATCCGGAAAAGGCGACCGCCTATGAAGCGGGCATCAAGTCGCAGTTCCTCGACAATCGCGTGCGCCTCAACCTGGCCGGATATGTCACCGATTATGACGATCTTCAGGTCCAGCAGTTCGCCGCGGGCAGCGGCGGCGCGACCTCGCTGATCGTCAATGCGGGCAAGGTGCGGCTGTCCGGTTTCGAAGCGGAACTGACGGCGCTGCCGTTCAAGGGCTTCCAGATCGACGGTTCGGTCGGCTATGTGAAGACCAATTACAAGACCTTCCTGTTCCGCGATCCTGCCACCAATGTCCTTCTGGACGTCGCCGATGAAGCCAAGCCACTCTACACGCCGAAGTGGAGCGTGCATCTGGGCGCAGAATATTCCCATCCGATCGGCGATGCGCTGATCCGGTTGCGGGGCGACTATTCGCGCCGCACGAAGATCTGGTTCAACGCGCTCGACAATACGGCTCCTTTCAATCAGGAACTGATTTCACCGAGCCAGACCAACGTTAAGGCCCGCCTCTCCGTCGAGGAAATTCGTCTGGGAAGCGGCAAGCTGGACGTCGGCTTCTGGGGCGACAATCTGCTCAACCAGAAGCGGCTGACCTACGGCATCGATTTCGGCGCGCTGGGTTTTGCGGGCGCGACCTTCAACAAGCCGATCGCTTACGGCATCGACGCCCGCATCCAGTTCTGAGGGGGCTTTCGATCCGATTGAGAAGGCTCGGCGGCGGTTCATACAGGGGATGAGCCGCCCCGGTCAAAGCCTGGCGCGAACGGGATGGAAGGCCCGTTCGCGCTATTTTTTTGATTTTGCGGCTGGCGCGCCGCTTCAGATTTTGGCGATCACCTCGTCCGCGAAGCGGTTGAGATCGTCGATTTTCTGCTGGAGCGGCTGGCTGTCCTCTTCGACGGCATAAAGATTGCGGAAAGCCACCGGCATGTCGGTGACGCCCAGATCTTCGTGCCGCTTCACGACATCAAGGTCGATCGCGCCCATCGCGGTGGCAAAGATGCGGAACGGCCGGTCGAGCGTACCCGCCTCGGTCCGATATTGGGTGATCTTGCTGACGACATTGGCCAAATCCGCCGTGCCGCCGTCGCCGCCTGCATACATGAAGCCGTCATTGTGCGCCGCGCGCTTGTGCGCCGCATCGGAAAAGCCGCCGATCAGGATCGGGAGCGGCTTGTCCGGTACCGGATTCAGCTTGACCGGGGGCAGCTCGTAAAATTCGCCATGAAACTCGAAATAGCCGCCCGCGCACAGGCCGCGCACGATGGCGATGCATTCGTCGAACCGCTTGCCCCGCTTCTCATAGGGCACGCCCATCACTGCATAATCTTCGGGCCAGACGCTCAGGCCCACGCCCAGATTGAACCTGTTTCCGGTCAGCGCCGCAATCGAGGAAGCGAGCTTGGCCGAATAGAGCGGGGGCCGCACGGGCAGTTTGACCACGTTGGTCGTCATTTCCAGAGTTTTGGTCGCCGTGCCGATCGCCGTGGCCAGAACGAAACTCTCGATGAAGGGCTTGTTTTCCAGAAATTCTCGCCCGCCATCTTCGGTATAGCTGTAACTTGTGTCCGATGACTTGGGGTAGATCAGGCTGTCGGGGATGGTGAAACCGGCATAGCCGCTCGCTTCGGCCGCCTGGGCCAGCGGAATGTAATTGGCAACTGCCGTCATGCTTTCGGCATAGTGGAACCGCATGTCGCTCTCCTCGTCATTGGTGCTGGGCGAGAGAAATTCCGTCGCCCTTCTTCGGTCCGGTCTGCGTCCGATGTGGGCGCGCGCAGTCGAAACATATATGGCTCAGTTAAGCGTCGATCCGCCGTCCACAGCGATGCACTGGCCGTTGATCCATTCGCCGTCCCTGCTGGCGAGATGGGCGACCATGGCGGCAATGTCCTCGACTTCCCCCAAACGCATGGAGCGCCCGCGAGCCAGCACTTCCGCCTGGAAATCGCTGGGCATCGACTGGCGCGTTTCCGGGGTGACCACCAGGCCGGGCATGATGGCGTTGGCGCGAATGCCCTTCTGGCCCCATGCGCTTGCCACATGCCGGACAAGCGCGTTGATCCCGGCCTTCGCCATGGCGTAACAGGGCCGGACCGGCTCGCCCCAGACCGCGGCGGCGGAAGAGGTGTAGATCATAGCGCCACCGCCCCGTTCCAGCAGCTTTGGCAGGGCATGACGCGTGATGCGCAGCATACCCTTCAGATTGACGTCCAGCGTGCGCTCCAGCACCTCGTCGGACACGGTGAGCGCATCGCTATCCTTGAAGATCACGCGCAGGTCAGCGAAATTCGCATGGACCGCGTCGAAGCCGCCAAAGGCATCCACGGCTGCATCGATCAGAGCCGCGACAGAGTTGTCATCCGTGGCGTCGAAGGCGCATCCGATAACGCGTCCTCCGGCGCTTTCAATCTCTGCCACCAGCGTATCGATCTTCGCCCGTTCGCTCTCCGGCGAACCGACGGCCAGCGTGGCGCCCTCTGCAGCAAGGCGCAGGGCCGTTGCCCGGCCGATGCCGGTGGCGGCGCCCGCCACGATCGCGATCCTGTCCGTCATGCGACGGCATCCCATGGCCGAGGTATCAGTCATTTTTTCTCTCCGCTTCCGTTGCGCTGGTATTTTCCCTGCATCCTAGTGCGCCGCTACGGGCGCGGCATGCTGCGGCAGGGGGCGCAGGAAGATCACCAGCGGCGCCGTGCAGGCGACGCCGATGATCAGCATCCAGAACAGGTCGATGAAGGTCATCGTCAGCGCCTGGGTCTGAATCGTCTGTTCCATGACACGAAGCGCCGCATCATGCCCGCCAAGGCCGCGCGCCTGAGCCGCAAGATAGGTCTGCACATTCAGGCTGTTCGCGGACAGACTCTCCTCCATGCGGCGGCTGTGCAGCCACAGGCGCTGATCCTGCACGACGGCAATGCCGGCGAGCGCAAAGGACCCGCCGAGATTGCGCGCCGCGTTGTAGAGACCCGCCGCATCGCTCGCCAGCGAAGTCGGGACGGATCGGATCGCCGCCTGATTGAGAAACATCATCACGCAGATCGTGCCGACGCCGCGCATCAATTGGGAATCGACGAAATCGCTCCCGGTGGAGGCGGCTGTCAAAGTCGTTTCCAGATAGGCGCTCATCGTCAGCAGCAGCAGGCCGAACAGGACCGACACATGGATCGGCACATTGCGGATGGCCCAGGGCATGAAGGGCATCATCAACACCATCGGTATGCCCGACAGCAGAACGATCTGGCCGGACTGCAGCGCGTTATAATGGGCGATCAGCGACAGAAATTGCGGAATCACATAGGATGTGCCGTAAATGACCATGCCGATCATCATGGCCATGATGAACACTGCGCCGAACTGCCGGTCGAGCAGGAGGCGCAGGCGGATCACCGGCCGCCTCGCGAAAATCTGGCCCGCCAGCAGCATGGCGAAACCCGCGACTGCCGTGACCGTCAACCAGACGATTGCGGCGGATTCGAACCATTGTTCCCGCTCGCCCTCCTCCAGCACGACGGTCAGGCCGCCCAGGCCCAATATCATGCCGAAGACGCCCAGCCAGTCGGCTTCCCCGATCAGGTCGAACCGCGGCCGCTCATAGGGCATGGCGGCAAACAGCAGGATCAGCAGCGCGATGCCGACGGGCAGGTTGAGGAAGAAGGCGTAGTGCCAGCTCATATTCTCCGTCAGCCAGCCGCCCAGGATCGGCCCCATCAACGGCCCCAATATCGCTGTCGCGCCGAAGAGCGAATTGCCCACCGGCTGCTGGTGGCGGGGCAGGCGGGTGGCGATGATCGTCATCGCCGTGGGGATCAGGGCGCCGCCGGTTATGCCCTGTCCGATGCGGCCCAGAATCATGACGGTCAGGTTCGGCGCCATGCCGCAGACCATCGAAAAGGCGATGAAGCCGATGGTCGAGATGATCAGGAAATTGCGCAGCCCCAATAGCCGCTGCAACCAGCCGGCCAGAGGGATGATGACGATTTCCGCGACGATGAAGGACGTCGCGATCCAGGTCCCCTCCGTGCCGCTGGCGCCGATTTCTCCCTGAATGGTGGGCAGGGCGGAATTGACGATGGAAACGTCCAGCATCGCCATCATCGCGCCCAGCGTGCCAGCCGCCACGGCCAGCCAGTCAGACGTATTTGCGCGGCGGGTCTGAACGGCCTCGATCCCCGTCACGGGCGCGGGCCCCTTGGCCAATGCGCCCGACGCCCGCGAAGCCCATTCCGAAAGCGCGCGGGTGTCGATCGCAGCAGGGATGCCGCGCCTGCCGACGCCACATGATTCGCGGTCATGAATGTCCACCATTTCGGCAAGTCGGCTGGCAGATCTGCTTCTCCCCATGCCTTGCGGCAAGGATTATCGCAGCTACGACCGGAAATGCGGAATTAAGAGAGTAAGAGAATGACGCAAAGCGCGATGAGGGCAGACGCGCCGCTCGCCAGACACAGCAAGCGGAATGGACAGGCCAACAGCGCTGAATTGTCCGTTTCCATGATCCTCTCCCCTGCGGTTCTCTCCCATGGGGCAAGGACATCATAGCGTGTCGGCGGTCGTTGACCAAGGGCGCCGGAGAGGGCAGGGGCGGCCTTCGCTTCCGCCCCCGTCCCATCATCAACGTCCCATGGCAGCGACCGCCTCGGCCGCGCCGCGGATCGCGCCTTCAATATAGGTGACGCCAGTGCCGTCTCCGATTTCGACCACGTCATGGCCGGCGCCCCGCAACGCATTGGCGAGCGTGCTATCGCCATGCGCCCCCATGGCGACGACGACATGGTCAGCCGGGACGCTCTCCACCTCGCCGGACGCGCTGGTGAAGCTGACCGCCCCTCTGTCGATGCGGATGTGGCTCGCGCCGGGGAACATGGCGACGTCATGTTCGCGCAATTCAGCAAGCAGGCGCATCCGCCGCACCAGCAACAGGCCGCCGCCGAATTTCGGCGCCTCGCCCACTATCGTCACCTCGCGGCCGCGCTCCATCAGGAATTCGGCCAGCTCGCACCCGACCAGTTCGCCGCCGATGATGACGACCTTCTTGCCCAACGGCATCCATGTGCGGGTCGCCTTGCGCACCAGTTCCAGATTGGAGGTGGCGCCGGTCGCCGCGCCGACCTTGGTGGCGAGCCGCGTCGTCCAGCTCGTCTTTCGGCGAATCGAGGCGCTGTCCTCGCCCAGCATCATGCCGCGCAGATCATCGCCCGACAGCACGAAATCCTGATCGTTGCCGGGAATCGGCGGCATGTCGCGCACTGCGCCGGTGGCGACGATCACCTTGTCGGGCTTCAGGCTGGCGATCAGCTCGGGCGTCGCCTCCGTCTTCAGGCGCACGTCGACGGAGGACTTGCCGACCTCCCGCCGCAGCCAGTTCAACAGCCGCTCATTGGGTTCATAGGCCAGCGCTGCAAAGCGCAGCGTGCCGCCCAGCCGGTCCGCCTTTTCGATCAGCGTCACCTTCGCGCCCGC
>NZ_JBHIWJ010000089.1:0-16689 GCF_041987595.1 Sphingobium sp.
CGCGGCGATGAAGCATGCGCCCATCAGTGACAATACCGCGATCCCGATTATCGCGTCACCTTCGGAGGGCGGCGCAGTCACCAGCAGGATAGCCGCAGGGCTTATGCAAATGACCGCCAGAATAGGCGTAAAGGCCAAAGCCCAGCGACGCGGCGCAGACCAGTTCACCTCGCCCTTGAAGGACCATTGCATCGGCAAACGGTCCTCATCGCCATAGCGTATATTCGCTCTGTATGAGATGGCGGCAAGAGTCAGAATTGTCACAGCCGTCAGGATCAGTCCGAGCATCATCACCTCCTGCCGGTTGCATAGCCGATGTAACACAAAAATGCCAGCAGCAGGGGCGATTACAGCGTCCCCGTTTTACCCGTGTCAGCCTGCATCATGGTGCCGAATCGTAGCCCCGGCGTCCGCCTCGAATGCGCGTTTACCCTTGCGCTGCCAGAGAGCGAGGGCGCTGGGGCGATCATCACCGCGCAGTCTCTCCGCCACGGTGAGAAACGCACCGTAAAGTGTCGCGCGATCATCATCCGTCAGTTCGACCAGCCCCGCCTTGATGACGAGGCCGCCCAGTTCGATGAGGTGCCGTGTGCGGGTCCGGCGGGCAATGGCCCAGTCCCGCATGTCGGTGCGCGCCATTCGCGCCTCAAGTCGGTGCCGCGCCGCCGTCGAGCGGGAGAGTGCCGCTTTGCTAGCCAGCAGGTCCGTCCGCAGGCTTGCCGCCTTTGCCGAGAAAGAAAGCCGCGCCCGCCTTGCGCCAGCCCTCCTTGGTCGCGGCGTCCCTCGCCTTGATGGCATGGAGCAACGCCCCGGCGAGTATGTCGGCGTCGAGCGTATCGGCACCCGTCGCCGTCACCAGTTCGCCGAGTTGCTTCACACGCCGTTCCTTGAGCGCCTTGGCCTTGTCGGACAGCGCCTTGAGTTCCGAATCGAAGTTCTTGGGTTTGCGCATTGCAAAGTCTCCATTGAGTGATGACGTAGCGATGATAAGATGAACCCGCGCGCCGCGCAGTAGAGTCACCGGGACAGCCTGACACCGCCTAGTCCCGTCCGAGAAATTTTCGAGAAGGGCGCGCTTATACGTCGTGCCGACGTGCGCTCAGAGTAGTAAATGGACGATCGTCATGGCGATCTTCCATTTTTCCGTTCAGGTCATTGGCCGCGCGCAAGGGCGCAGCGCCGTCGCGGCGGCAGCCTATCGCGCGGCCGAGCGGTTGCACGACGATCGCCTCGACCGCGACCATGACTTCACGAGCAAGGCGGGCGTCGTCCATTCGGAAATCCTCCTGCCTGAAGGCGCGCCCGAACGCTTCTCGGATCGCGCGATCCTCTGGAACGAGGTCGAGGCAACCGAGAAGCGCAAGGACGCGCAGCTAGCGCGCGAAGTCGAGTTCGCCATTCCGCGCGAGATGAACCAAGCGCAGGGCGTCGCGCTCGCACAGGATTTCGTGCGCGCCGAGTTTGTCGAACGCGGCATGATCGCGGATTTGAATGTGCATTGGGACATCGGCGCGGACAAGCTGGCGAAGCCGCATGCCCATGTCATGCTCACCATGCGGGAAGTGGGCGAAGGCGGGTTTGGCGCGAAGGAACGCGACTGGAACAGAACCGAGCTCGTCGAGCAATGGCGCGAGCGTTGGGCCGATCACGTCAACGCGCGCCTTGCCGAACTCGATATAGACGCCCGCATCGATCACCGCAGCCTTGAGGCGCAGGGCATCGACCTTGAGCCGCAAGACAAGATCGGCCCCGCCGCGCAGCGCATGGGGACTCGCGGTCTTGAATCCGAGCGGATCGAGGATCACCGCGCCGTCGCCCAGCGCAACGGCGATCGGATCATTGCTGACCCTTCCGTCGCGCTCAACGCGATCACGCACCAGCAGGCGACGTTCACCAATCGCGACCTTGCGATGTTCATCCACCGGCACAGCGACGGCAAGGAGCAGTATGACCGGGCGATGAGTGCCGTTCGAGGCTCGCCCGACTTGATCGCGCTTGGCAAGGACGGGCGCGGCGATGATCGGTTCACCAGCCGCGACATGATCGAGACGGAACAGCGGTTGCAGCGTGCTTCGGAATTGATGGCGGAGCGCGAACGGCATCGCACCGACGAGAAGGCGCGCGAGGCGGCGTTGACCAGCGCGGAGGGACGCGGATTGCTGCTGTCGGGCGAGCAGCGATCGGCGTTCGAGCATGTGACCGGCGATCGGGATTTGAGCATCGTCGTGGGCTACGCCGGGACCGGCAAGAGCGCGATGCTGGGCGTTGCGCGGGAAGCGTGGGAGCGGTCGGGGTTCGAGGTGCGCGGCGTAGCGTTATCGGGAATCGCGGCGGAGGGGCTGGAGAACGGTTCCGGCATTGCGTCGCGCACCATCGCCAGCATGGAATATGGCTGGGCCAACGGGCGCGATCTTCTGACTGCCCGTGACGTGCTGGTGATCGACGAGGCGGGCATGGTCGGCACGCGCCAGATGGAGCGCGTGTTGTCCCATGCCGAAGCAGCGGGCGCGAAGGTCGTGATGGTCGGCGACGCGGAGCAGTTGCAGGCGATCGAGGCGGGCGCGGCGTTCCGCGCCATCCATGAACGGCACGGCGGCGTCGAGATCACCGAAATCCGCCGCCAGCATGAGGACTGGCAGAAGGACGCTACCCGCCATCTGGCGACCGGCAGGACCGGCGAGGCGATCCGGGCCTATGCGGATCGCGGCATGATCCACGCCGCCGAGACGCGCGAACAGGCGCGCGTTGACCTGATCGACCGTTGGGATGCGGCGCGGCAGGCCGAACCCGACAAGATGCGAATGATCTTCACCCACACCAATGACGAGGTGCGGAACCTCAACGACATGGCGCGCGACAAGCGCCGCGAGGCGGGTGAGTTGGGCGACGATGCGCGCGTGAAGACCGCGAACGGCGAGCGGGACTTTGCATCCGGGGATCGGGTCATGTTCCGGCGCAACGAACGCAGCCTTGAGGTCAAGAACGGCACCCTCGGAACCATCGAGCGCGTCAACGAACAGAGCATGGCCGTCCGCACCGATGACGGGCGCTCCGTATCGTTCGACCTCAAGGACTATCGCGATCTTGACCATGGCTATGCCGCCACAATCCACAAGACGCAGGCCGTCAGTGTCGATCGCACTCATGCGCTCGCTACGCCGGGGATGGACCGGCATGGAACCTATGTCGTCCTTACCCGCCACCGGGAGGGCGTGGACTTCCATTATGGGCGGGATGATTTCAAGGACGACTCCCGGCTTGTCCGCACCCTGTCCCGCGAGCGCACCAAGGACATGGCGGGCGATTATGATCGCCGCGATTCTGCGCAGCAGTTCGCGGAACGGCGCGGCATCACGTTCGGCGAGCGCGTTGCCGAGATCGTCAGGCCCGTAGTGGAGAAGGCGCGCGGGATCTTCGACGGGCTGCGCCTTTCGCTACCCGGACAGGATCGCGCGGTATTGCCCGCGCCCGAACCCGGACGTGGCATGTTCGACGGTCTGGACCTTGACCGCTTCGCTTCCGCGCCTGTCCACGATCCGGCCCGCCAGCAGCAGCGTGAGCATGACCCGCAGCCTATGCGCGCAGGCGGCTTGCGCGGCGCGGTCGAGCGCTACGCCAAGGCGGTGGACGCGATCCGGCAGACCCACGCGCAGGGTATCGACGCCATGCTCCACCAGCGCGAGGCGCTGGACAAGGCGCGCGACGCCCTCGACGCGATCCGGCCCGAAGGCTCGACCGATTTGAACAGCGCGTTCCGGGCAGGCCCGGAACTGATCCGCGAGGCGGCGGAGGGGCGCGGCCATGAAGCGGTGCGCGCTATGCAGGCGGAGGCGGAAATCCGTATCGATCCGTTTCAGCGCGCGGACCGGTTTGTGGAAGGCTGGCAGCAGTTGCAGCGCCAGCATCAGGAACTGGTGCGCGACGGCAATTTCCGGGCCGCTAAGACCACGGCGCAGCACATGGCCGACATGGCGAAAAGCCTTGAGCGCGACGCCCAGCTTGAATCGGTGCTGGGACTGCGCAGCCGCGAGCTTGGCCTTGAGATCAGTCAGGACATGGGCCGCAGCATCGGCCGTAACCTCGCCGCTTCCATCCCCTTCGATCATGGCCGCGACATGAGCCGCGGCATGGAACGCTAAACCAAAGGAGAAAGACGTATGGACGAGCAACCCCTGTTGAACGGCCCGGAATCCCAGCCGCCGACCGGCACGGCGGCGGAGGCGTTCGCGCACCTGGCGGCGCGCGTCGAGGCGATGGAGCAGCGGCTTGATGGGCGCTTGGCGGTGATCGCCCGCGCGCTTGAGCATATCGCCGTTGAGAAGCAGAGCATCGAGGTTCCCGACTACAATCCCACGCTCTCCAAAATCAATGCCGCCTTGGCGGAGATCGCCAAGCACATGAAGGCGTTTTCGCAGTCTGAAGCGCTCAAAATGACCCCGGAGAGCATCGCGGAACGAATTATCGTGTCAGCGGAAGCGGCCCGGGAGACGGACAAGGCGTCCATCAAGCAGGCGCAGATGATTCTGCACGAAGCCCATGCCGACCAGATGAAAGCCATCGGCGCGATCCGCACCAAGGACCGGCAATGGTGGCATATGCTCTATACCAGCATATGCACGGCGCTTGCCGTCTCGCTCCTGTGGCTGGTTTATCCGGGATGGGCGGCGGGCCTTGCGCCTAGCGGCTGGAACTGGCCCGAACGGGTCGCGAAGCGCACGATGGGGGAACCGTCGCAATGGGATGCGGGCCTTCGCCTGATGCGCGCCGGGAATCCGCTCGGCTGGCAGGCAATCGTTGATGCAGTCGAAATGCGACAGGCGAACCGGGACGCCATCGCCGCATGCGAGAGGGCGGCGGCGAAGGCCGAGGAGCCTGTGCGCTGCACGATCAGGATAGACCAGCCTGACTGAACCAAGCTCGATTTGATGAGATAATGAACCGGATCAGTTGCGAGAGAAAGCCTGATCGGCCGGTTGTCACGCTCTCAATTAATTCTGGTGAGACTGGTTGTCGCTTTGCTGGCGTCGGCTTGCGTCAAGTCACTGGCAACCACGTATATTTGACTGAATCCAGTACTCAACTGAGGTAGGAAAGTCCGCATCAATGGACAGCATTACAAGAACATTAAGGGCGAGTCTGCTGCGTGCGCACCTTACCTCGGTGGATGGTTACAATTGTTCCGTCAGATACGCGGCACCTACCCATGAGAGTAGCTAGACCTCATCCTAAAAAACGATGTTTTATTCGAATCGATTCAAAATGGTTATCGACGAAACGTAATTTTGACTCATAAAGGAAATGCGCCATGTCGAATTCGGACGGAATCATTTTTAATTTAAATAGTGGCCCGTTTCAAAATAACGGAGCAAGTCCGTGGTATGCCAATCTTCAATTGGGAACACCTGCCCAGACGATGAAGATAAACATTGATAGCGGAACGAATATAACATGGGTCACATCGACGTTATGTCCACCAGAATCCTGCACCCATTACGGTGAAGACCGTTTCGACTGGGAAGCTTCCTCAACCTTCGAATTCACTGATTGCCTGCAACGGCCTTTCAGCTTTGGCCCCTGGGGAACGATGCAGGTGGAAACGGGATCGGACATGATCACCCTGCCTCAGTCATCAACCGTTCGCGCGAACATGTTCTTCTCGGCGGATTATGACGGCGATCAGTTCGCCCAGCTCGACTGGGACGGCGGCATCGGTCTTCCGTCCTCGAGCGCCTTCATCGAAGGACGCAGCACCTTCCTGTATCACGAGATGATGAAACAGGGGCTGGTCGAGCCGACCTTGCCCTTCGTGTCCTTATATACCGACCAGGCCACCTCCGCCGGGACCTGCCAGATGGGCGGGTATGACGAGACGAAGATCGACGGCCTGGGCCTGTTCCTGCCGTGGCATGTCTATGCCGAATATTCCGGCGTCGAATATATCTGGTCGTCGGTAATGAACAGTTTCACGGTCGGCACCGTCGTGATGGAACCAACGCTGCCGATCACGGAAGACCATCCGCTGATGCTCGCGCTCGATACGGGCGCCTCCCAGTTCAAGGGGGACGACAAGCTGATGGCCGATACGCTCACGCAGCTCACCGCGCAGGGCAATCCCGACATCGTCATGGTGTTCGACGGTGGCACGATCACGATCGGGCCGGATATCTACAACGTCCTGATCGAGGCTGGCCCCGACGAAGGGCAGACCATCCCCCAATTCCAGCCGCTCGGCCTCAACCAGCTTGCCCTGGTGGGGTCCGTGCTGCTCGACCATTGCTATGCGGTGTATGAATATGCTGTGGTCGAGTGCCCGAATACGACCTTCTCGCTCGCGCCGGTCGGCGTCTATCTTTTCAACAAGCCGGGCGGATCGAAGATCATCGATGGCAATGATACGCTCCCGACCTCCGTCCAGCCGGTGTCGGGTCGCTTCAGGCTCGGTCGGCGGGCCATGCGCAGCACGGGAGCACGGCCATGACCCTCGTCGGCATCTGGGAAAATGCCTATGGTTCCCGCATGACCCTCTCGGCGGAGGGCGATGCGATTGCGGGAGTCTATGAATCCACCACCGGATCGACGGGCCAGTATCTGGTGTCCGGGTGGCAACTCGACAGCGAACCAACGGCTGCTGCGGGGCAACCCGTGTCGCTGGCCATTGAATGGCATTCGGTTGTGGAGGGTCCTGCGGACGCCAGCTGGAACTGGGTCTCCGCTCTTGGCGGGCAGATCAATATCGTCGATGGCGAGGACAGCCTGATCCTCAGCCACCTGATGATCGCCTCGAGCGATTTCGAAGGACTGGCCGATAGCGGCATCTATGTCGACAAGCTGACCTATCATCGCGTGACGGACACGACACCCCCATCCGGTAGTGCGGAACCGGGCGTCGCGGATGCCGATGATCCGCTCTCGGGGGAATGGACGAGCGCTGATGGGGCGATGCTTTCGATCCTGGTCACGCCGGACACGGAAAACCGGTTCGGCTATGTCAGCGGAACGCTGGCAGTTGAAGGAAGCGAGACGCCGATATCGGGCTTCACGGACGTCAATGCCACCGCCGACGGCCTGCAGTTCCAGTCTGTCTCGATCATCGCCAGCGATACGGAAAAAGGCGTTACGCGATCCCTGGGTGGCTGGATCGAGCTCGCGACGGGCGTGCTGAGCCTGCAACTGCTCACCAATCACGTCACCGCCGCCAGCAGCAATTATGTCCAGACGGATATCCGGCCGCTGGCATTCGAGAAGGTGACGCAAAACTGAACCGGACCCGCTCCCGAAGACAGTAAACGCTATATTGTATCTTCGGGAGCGGCCCCGCAATATGGAGGAGAGGGCCGCAATATATCGAGGATCGATGCCGAGTTCGGGCAACCCAACAGATGTGCAAAAAATGCACGAGCTCAAGCTCGAAGTGCCGCGCCTGCCTGCGAGCGTCGTATATCGCGCGCGCCTGATATCGGCTCTTGGAGCCGTGGATACGAGCCGCCTCATGCTGCTTGCGGCGCCGGCAGGCTTTGGGAAGACCACCCTCCTGTCGCAATGGCGCGAGCATCTGCGCCAGGCGGGGGAACATGTCGGCTGGCTGACCCTGGATGAGAGCGATGCCGATGTGCGCCGCTTCATGATCGGCATCATTCGGTCGCTGGAGAAAGCTGGTGTCGACATGGGGCCACTTTCCGCACAGGCGGAGCGCGGGCTGAGTGAAGTCACTGTGGATGGCGTCATTCGCGAGGTCCAGTCACGGCTGGATCTCGCGAACGGGCCGGTGACACTTATCCTTGATGATTATCATCGCACCGCGTCCCCAGCGCTCAATGCGCTTCTCAGCCGCTGGATTCCCTTGTTACCACAAGGCACACGGTTCCTGATGAGCACCCGTCGACGTCCCGATATCGGATTGCACCAGCTTCTGAGTACGGGACAGGCCATTGAAATCACGGGCGACATGCTGCGGTTCAATGCCCTGGAATCGCGTGAGGTCCTGGACGTCGGACTGAATGAAATCGAAAGAGATGTACTGGCCGAACGCACCGAAGGCTGGCCAGTGGCGCTGCAACTCGCCCGGGTCATCACCCTACAGGGCCAATCGGACCCCTTCGCGCTCACCAAGCTGATCTCCCGGGGTGGACATCTGTGGAGTTTCCTGTCCGATCAGGTGCTGCGCGGACTGAGCGACGATGCCGTCGACTTCCTGCTCGAGACCTCCATCCTGGAGCGCTTCAGCGCGGAGATTACGGACCAGGTCCGCGACAGGAACGACAGCTGGCGGATCATGGAACAGCTCGAACCGCTGCAATCGCTGCTTACCCCGCTCGACGCCGACACGATCTGGTACAGATATCACCATCTTTTCGCGGAATATCTGCAGGCGCAGTTGCGTCAGCGTCGCCCCTCCGCCGTCCCCAGGCTGCATTTGCGCGCGTCCGCAGCGTTCGAGCGTTCCGGATTGCTGGCCGAGGCGGTCCGCCACGCCAGTCTCGCCGGTGATTTCGAGCGGTGCGCCGAACTGGTCGAAAGCGCGGGCGGATGGCGGCTCGTCCTGTTCGGGGGTATGGGTCAGCTTAGCCAATTGCTTGATTTCATTCCGCCATCGGAACGCCTTTCACATCCCAGGCTGTTACTCGCGAAATCCTATGTCGAACTGAAAATGGGCCTGTTGCGCGAAGCGCGCAGCACGTTCGATCTCGTCGCGAACGATGTCGCAGAACCTGTCGGGGAGTGGAGCGGACTCGATGATTGCGAGCGCGACATCCTCAATATCAGCGTTCTCATCCGGACATATGAAGACAATACGGTCGATGCGCCCTTCCTCACCTTCTTCGATCTCGTACATCAGCGCATGCCGGGCGCCGACCCGCTGACACGCGGGGTGCTGGATTGTGCGGGTGCGGTGGCGTGCCTGTGCCTGGGCGGTCTGGACAAGGCCGAGGACTTCGCCCGGCAGGCCATGGGGGCCATGCGCGAGGCCAATTCCGTGCTGGGCCTCAACTACTGCTTTCTGCATGCAGGATTGTCCTGCGCCTATCGTGGCGATTTCCGCGGCGCGGAAGCCTATCTCCAGCGTGCCAAGGCGATGGCCATCGAGAATTTCGGGGCGGACAGCGGCCTCAAAGCGCTGGCCGAGACATTGCTGGCCCTGGTCGAACTGTGGGGGGGCGGCAGGCTGACCATGTCGACCGAGGAACTGGATGAAGCATTCCGGCATGTCTGCGACTATGATGGCTGGTTCGAAATCTATGCCGCCGGCCTCGATAGCCGATTCCGGCTCGCCTTCCTTGCGGGGGACGTCAAGTCGATGGACCTTGTCATCGCCGACGGCGATGGGCTGACCCGTTCCCGAGGGCTTCAACGGCTTGCCTATATTGTCGATGCCCAGCGCCTTTTGCGCCATGGCGCCGCGAACGATCCAGCGGGCGGTGCTTTGGCGGCAATGATTGGAGGGCAGTTTGAGGCAGGTTGCTGGCGCGATAATCGTGCGTGTTGGCGGCCCCATATGGACGCCGCATTTGCGCTCGCATCCTGGTATCTGCCTCGCGATGGCAGGCGTGCGCGCCGTTGGGCCAGCGATATGCTCGAATGCGCACAGGTGGTTGGAACGCGATCCTACGAGGTGCGCGCGCGCCTTATGCTTGCCGCCATCGAAGCCGCGAGCGGCGCCCAGTATAAGGCAATGGTGCATCTTCGCGCTGCCGTCGGACAGGCGGCACGACTGCGAATAGCCTTGCCTTTCATCGAGCAGGCGGCGCTGACCCCATTGATCCGGCAACTCAGACGCGAGCTGTGGGATGCTGGCGAAGATCCGATCGAAGCCTCGTTCCTTTCCGACATCGAGGAAAAGCTCGCCGCCCTCACCCCGGCAGAAGGCCCCATGTCCCTGTTGAGTGCACGCGAGCAAGAAGTCGTGGCTGAATTATCACGCGGGCTGACGAACAAGGAAATCGCCCGCGCGCTCGACATGACCGAACATACGGTGAAGTTCCATCTCAAGAATATCTTTGCAAAGCTGGGAGTCGACAGGCGTGCCCATGCCCTTTCGGCCGTGCGCCAGACCAGGAAGGCCTCCCGACCTACCTAAACGAGTAGGTTGGAGCGAACAGGCAGGTACGCTTTCCTACTCTTCGGGGCAGCTTGTTTGTTGCAAACCGATGACGAAACTTCACCCCATCATAAGCCGATAAAGGGGGTAGAATGTCCATGCGAACTCTTGCTCGTTTCACCGGTTGCGTATCGGCCCTCGCCTTGTGCGGGCTGGCGCCGGTCGCACAGGCCCAGATCGCGTCCGCCGACACGCAGGTCGATAATAGTGAGATCGTGGTCACGGCGCGCGGCCGTAACGAGGCGCTGCAATCCGCGCCGGTGGCCATAACCGCCTTTTCGACCAGGGCGCTGGAAGATGCCCGCATCAAGGGCGTCGGCGACTTCATAGGCATCACACCCAATATCTCGATCGTCCAGTCGCAAAACGCGGGTAATTCCTTCGTGACCATTCGCGGCATCTCACAGGTCCGCAACGGTGAAAGCCCGATCGCGGTGGTGACGGACGGCATCCAGCAGATTTCCCCGCGCCAGTTCACCAGCGACCTGTTCGACGTCCAGCAGATCGAGGTGCTGCGCGGTCCGCAAGGCGCGCTGTACGGTCGCAATGCGATCGGCGGCGCGATCATCATCACCACCAAGCAGCCAACCAATGAATTTCATGCCGATGCACAGATATCCGTGGGCAATGGCGACGATTATCGCGGCCAGCTTTCGGTCAGCGGGCCGATCGTCCAGGACAAACTGCTGTTCCGCCTTGCGGGCAGCGCCCGCAACTTCGGCGGCCTGCTGCATAATGTTTATCTCGGCAAGACGGTCGACTGGGTGCATGACCGCAATGTGCGCGGCCAGCTAAAGGCATTTCTGACCGATACGCTGACGGCGGACCTGCGCGCCAGCTACAGCCATACCAAAGCCATCGGCGACCAGTTCCAGTATCAACCCGCGAAGTTCGAATCCGACACGTCGTGCTTCCTTGATGCCACCAATCCGTTTGGCGGCCCCGCCCCCGATGCGGATAGCGTCAGCCGCCGCTTCTGCGCCAATAATCGCGGCCATAATGTGCGCCGCTTGACCGACATCTCGCTGAAGCTTCAGAACGAAGCGGACTGGGGTACAGTGACCAATGTCCTGTCCTATATCAACATCAGGGAATATCTCGAAGGCGACCAGTTCCCCTACACCGCCAGCCGCAACGTCTACGGCACCGACGGCACGCAGACCCAGCTGGAAACGGTCAAGGCAGTGCAGAATGACTTCCGCATTGCATCACCTGACAGCGGCGCGTTTCGCTGGATGGCTGGCGCCTATATTCTAAGCACCCGCCGTTTCATTTCCTCCACCACCGGGGAGGATAATGGCCTTGGCATTACCGACATCACCACCGCGCCCAAATATAGCGACGCGGCCAATCCAACCTTGTCCTATCTCGCGGACCATAACCGCAATCTGGCCTATGCTTTCTACGGCAACGTCGCCTACGATCTGGCCGAAGGCCTGGAAGCCTCTTTCGCCTTCCGTTACGATCATGATCGCCGCCATCAGATCATCGACCCGTTCAGCAGCGCCGGCGTGCCCACGGGTTGCACCACGCCGGGTGCGGACGCCTGTTCACGGGTCGCCAATTTCAGCAAGGCGCAGCCCAAGTTCACGCTGCGCTACCGGGCCAGCCCCGCGCTGACGCTGTTCGCCGACTGGGGGGTGGGCTTCCGGTCGGGACAGTTCAACCAGGCTGGCGCGGCATCCGCCGCCAATCTGCCCGGCGCCTTCGACCTGGCCCGCCAGGAAAGCGCGGAAACGACGGAGGCCGGTTTCAAGACGACGCTGCTCGATGGCCGCCTGAAGATCAACGGTACGGCCTTCTACACCGTCGACAAGAACCCCTTCTACTTCCTGTTCGTCGGCGCGGTAGGTGCCCAGATACTCGTCAATGTCGACAAGGTTCATCTCTATGGCGGCGAAGTGGAAGTGATGTTCACGCCGGTCAAGGGTCTCGATTTCTTCGGCAATTACGGGTTCACTCATAGTGAGATCCGGAAGTTCACCTTCAACACCGCCGATGTCGGCAATTGGGCGCCCTATATCCCGCGCGACAGCGGATCGATCGGCGCACAATATCGCTTCCCCGTGACCGACAGCATGAACCTGTTCGCCCGCGGCGAAATGGAACATCATGGCAAGCAATATTGGGACCCGGAAAATGCGACCGCGCGCTCTGCTTTCCAGCTCATCAACCTGCATGGCGGGATCGAAGCCGAAAACGGCCGCTGGAGCCTGACCGCCTTTGTCCGCAACCTGACCGACAAGAAATATAACGCGGAATTTGTGAGCGGCGGTTTCGTCCAGCCCGCTTCCCCACGCACCTGGGGCGCCGAATTGCGGACCAGCTTCTGAGAGGAACGAAGACATGGCACATGGCATCATCAGGGAAAATCCCGCAAACTCCGATTTGAAGATCCTCTGGGTCAATCCGATCAACCAGTCGGGCTATGATCAGGCGATCGCCGATCTGATCGCGAATGTGAAACTGCCCAATGCGGAGGTGCATGTCGTATCGCTCGATATTCCAGAGCCGGTGGCCCTGACCAACCTGGAATGGCGGGTATTCGAAAGCCAGATATGGTTCCCGGTCACGGCGATCGCCAACTATGCCGGCAATAACGGCTTTGATGGCTACGCGATCGGCTGCTTCTACGACACGGCGCTGGAGGAGTCGCGCGAGATTTCCGGCGACGCGGTGGTTTGCGCGCCCTGCCAGTCCTCACTCCAGATCGTCTCTAACCTGTGCAACCGCTTTTCGGTCGTTATCGGCATGGAGAAGTGGAAGGTGCAGATGGAGGAGCGCATCCGCTATTATGGCTATCAGGACCGCCTCGCTTCATTCCGGACGATCGGCCTGTATGTGGACGATTTCCAGAAAGACCCCGAAGTCACCGAAGCCGCCATCCGCAGCGCGGTGAAGGATGCGATCGAGATCGACAAGGCCGAAGCCATCATCTTGGGCTGCACGATCGAGTTCGGCTTCTACGCGCAGCTTCAGGAAGAGTTCGGCGTTCCCATCGTCGATGCGGTCTATGCCTGCTACAAGTCGACCGAAGCGGCCGCACTCAACAAGGTGCAGTTCGGATGGAAGCCGAGCAGGCTCTACAGCATGGAGCCGCCGGATGCGGAGCGGCTGGCGAACGGCGGCATTTTCGCGGGATCGGCGCCGATCGGCAACACCGTCATCGTACCGCGAACCTGAGCGATCCGACAAAAGAGCAACTTTAGGCCGGGCCAGGGGTCCGGCGGGAGATATATTGTGCGTGCAGCAAGCGACGTCGGCGGCACCTTCACCGACCTGGTCTATTACCCCATCGATCCTGCGACCGGAAAGCCCGGCGCGGTCGAGGTAGCCAAGGCAGACACCACACCGCCGGAATTCGAGGAAGGCGTGATGAACGCCATGGCCAAGGCGGGCCTGTCCGCAGCCGCGCTCGATTTCTTCGCCCATGGCTCCACCGTGGTGATCAACGCGCTGACCGAGCGCAAGGGCGTGAAGACCGCGCTCATCACCACCAAAGGCTTTCGTGACGTGATCGAAATCGCGCGCGGCAACCGGCCCGACCTGTTCAACTTCAATTTCCAGAAGCCGCGTCCGTTCGTCGACCGCTATCTGCGGACGGAACTGGCCGAGCGCTGTACCTTCAGGGGCGAAATGACGCTGGCCGTCGATCTCTCACCCTTGCCCTCCATGCTGGATTATTTCCGGGCGGAAGGGGTGGAGGCGATCGCGGTCGCCTATCTGCACGCCTATGTGAACCCCGAGAATGAGCGGCGGACAGTGGAGGCGATCCGCGCCGCCTGGCCCGAGGTCGCGGTGCTGGCGAGCCATGAGGTCAGCCGCGAATGGCGCGAATATGAGCGGACCAACACGACGGTATTGTCGGCCTATGTCTCGCCGATCGCGCGGCGCTACATCGAGCGGCTGGAACAGCGTCTTGCCGATGGCGGCTTTGGCGACAAGCCCTATATGATGCAGTCAAACGGCGGCATTGCCACGGTTGATGCAGCAAAGGCCAATCCGATCACCATGGTGGAATCGGGGCCGGCCAGCGGCATCTATGCCGCCGCCTATCTGGGCCGCCAGATCGACGAACCCAACCTCATCGTGCTCGACATCGGCGGCACGACGGCGAAGTGCACGCTGATCGAGGAAGGGCAGATCAAGGTCTCGACCGACTATTATATCGAGCGCGACGGCAAGTCGCCCGGCTATCCGGTCCAGACGCCGGTGTCCGAAATCGTGGAGATCGGCAATGGCGGCGGATCGATCGCCTGGGTCGATGCCGGCGGCAAGCTGCATGTCGGGCCGCAATCGGCCGGCGCCCGGCCGGGACCGGCAGCCTATGGGCGCGGTGGCCTGCGGCCGACCACGACCGACGCCAATCTCCTGCTTGGCCGCATCGATCCGGCAAGTTTCGTGGGTGGCGAGGTCGAGCCGGACTGGCAGGCGGTGGACGCCGCCTTCGCGCCGCTGTGCGATCAACTTGGCCTGTCCAAGGAGGAACTGGCGCGCGGCGTGATCCGGATCGCCAACGCCAACATGACCACGGCGCTGCGGCTGGTTTCGACCAACAAGGGCTATGATCCGCGCGATTTCGCGCTGATGGCCTTTGGCGGCGGCGGGGCGATGCACGCGGTGGCGCTGGCCGAGGAGTTGAAGGTGCCGCGGGTCATCATCCCGGTCAATTCGTCGGTCTTCTCCGCCTGGGGTATGCTGCTGACCGACCTGCGGCGCGACTATATCCGCACCCGGCTGACTCAACTCCGCCCGGACAGCCTGGACGCCGTGCGCACCGTCTTCGCCGAAATAGAGGCCGAAGCGATCCGCGATTTCGCGGAGGAAGCACAGGATCGTGCGCCGCTGTTCGAATATCGCGCGGACCTGCGTTATGCGGGGCAGGAGCATACGGTTGGCATCGCCTTCCCGCTGGACGGCGAATCGCCGGTCGATGCGGCGATCGCCGCCTTCCACGATGCGCATGAGAAGCGCTTCACCTATCGGCTCGACGCGGCGGTCCAGCTCGTCAACTTCCACCTTGTCGCGACCCTTCCGGTCGACAAGCCGGACTTGGCCGAGCGCGCGGTCACGGCCCTGACGCTGGCCGACGCGGTCAAGGGCAAGCGGCAGGTCGATTTCGACATGCACGGCATCCACAAGGCGACGATCTATGATGGCCTCAGGCTCGAACCGGGCATGAGCCTCGCCGGCCCGGCCGTGATTCAGGAACCTTCCGTCACCCTGCCGCTACCGCCGGGCAGCCGCGCTGAAGTCGATCGCCTCGGCAATTATCATGTCCATCTCGCCCAGCCGGAAGGAGCACGCCCGTGAGCACCGATCCCTTCACTCAGGAAATCATCAAGGATGCGCTCGTTGCCCTGGGCGACGAGATGTTCAACGCGATGATCCGCACCTCGATGAGCCCGATCATCTACGAAACCACCGACTTCGCGGTCGGCGCCACCGACGCTCGGGGCAATCTGCTGGCGCAGGGCAATGGCGTAACCGGATTCCTCGCCACGCTCGACACGGCTGTCCAGAGCACGCTGCAACATTGGCCGCTGGAGAAGATCAGGCCGGGCGATATCTTCGCCACCAATTCGCCCTATGAAGGCGGCGGCACGCATCTGTCCGACGTGGTCATCCTCTATCCGGTCTTCGTCGGGGAGCGGCTGATCGCCTGGACCGTCAACAAGGCACACTGGACCGAAGTGGGCGGTACCTATCCGGGCAGCGCCACCACGGCATCGACCGACATTTTCCAGGAAGGGCTGCACCTGCGCTTCCTCAAGCTGTTCGACGAAGGCCGGATGAACGAGGCGCTGGTCGAGATGATCCGCACCAACGTCCGCCTGCCCGACAGCACCATCGGCGACATGCATGCGGGCGTTGCCGCCTGTCGCGTGGGCGGGCGCCGGATCGTGGAACTGGCCGAGAAATATGGTGTCGAGGGCCTGCTCGCCGCGATGGACTCGCTGCTCGACTATGGCGAGCGCATGACGCTGGAGGAGTTGAAGAAGCTGCCCAAGGGCGTGTTCACCGCCGAGGATGTGGTGGAAGAGGATGGGCACGGCAACGGCCCCTTCGTCATCAAGATCAAGGTGACGATCACCGACGAGAAGATGATCGCCGATTTTACCGGCACCAGCCCGCAGGCGCTGGGACCGATCAACCTGTCCTATGCCGGCCTCATTACCGGCGTGCGCTGCACTTTCAAGGCCGTGACCAACACCGATATTCCAGCCAATGGCGGCTGTTTCCGCGCGCTGGAGGTGATCTGCCCGGAAGGCACGATCCTGTCCGCGACCAGCCCCGCGCCGGTTTCCATCTATTATGAATCGCTGCTCGGCGCGATCGAGGTGATGTGGAAGGCTTTGGCCCCGCTCATGCCGCACAAGCTGCCGGTCGGCCACCAGCGCACGGTCGGCGCCACCTTCATCTCCGGCCTGCTGCCTGACAGCAACGAGCTGTTCGTGATGGGCGAACCGCTGGTCGGCGGCTGGGGCGCGGGCATCGATCATGACGGTGACGCGGGACAGTTCTGCGCTGCTAATGGCGAGACCTTCAATATCCCGATCGAACTGGCCGAAAGCCGCTATGGCTTCGAGATC
>NZ_JBHIWJ010000090.1:0-16655 GCF_041987595.1 Sphingobium sp.
AGCCGGCTTCTCGCCCGCCTCCCGCGGCTGGATCATGCCGATCCGCCGGTCGCGCGCCATGGCGTCATGGATCAGCGCCCTGTAGCGCGGTTCGAAAATATGGAGCGGCAACTCCATCCCGGGCAGAAGCAGGGCGCCTGAGAGGGGAAAGATGGAGACGCGCGCCATCGGTCCGGTCAGGAAAAGAGGATTTGCGAGAGCTTGCGCCGCTGCGTCGCGACCCAGGGATCTTCCAGCCCCGTCGCCTCGAACAGCTTGACCAGCTGCGCCCGCGCTGCGCCGTCATTCCACGCCCGGTCGCGCCGGACGCTCTCCAGCAACTGCTCGGCGGCACCGTCCCGGTCGCCATTGGCCATCAACCCGTTGGCCAGCTCGAAGCGGGCCTCATGATCGTCGGGATCAGCCGCCACCCGCGCCTCGACGCCGGAAAGGTCCGCGACCGGCTTTGCATCGCGTTTCAGCGCAATGGCCGCCCGCGCCCGCTCGATCGCCTGATCCCTGGCGACGTCGGCAGGCAGCGCCGCCAGCACCGCCTCAGCCTCATCGACCTGCCCCAGCGCCACCAGCGCCCGCGCCTCGCCCGATGCCACCTCGGCATTGTCAGCCACCATCTGACCGACCTGCTGGAACACGGACAGGGCGCGCTCCGCTTCGCCGCCGGCCAGCAGCTCCTCGCCCATGGCGATCAACGGCGCGATTTCCTGCAGCTGCGCCTTTTCATCGGATTCGATCGGCAGCTGGCTCAGCAGCTGGTCAAGATATTGCTTCAGCTGCCCTTCGGTCCGTGCCTGGCTCAGATCAGCGACCGGCTGGCCCTGGAACACGGCATAGACGGTCGGAATCGACTGAACGCGGAACTGCGCGGCGATGAACTTGTCCTCGTCGACGTTGATCTTGACCAGCTTCACACCCTTGCTCGCGTAGTCGGCGCAGACCTTCTCGATCACCGGGGCAAGCTGCTTGCAGGGGCCGCACCATTCCGCCCAGAAATCGACGATGACCAGGCTCGTGCGCGACGGCTCCACCACATCGCGGCGGAACGCCTCCACCGATGCCTTGTCGGCCTCGCTCATTCCCAGGGTCGCCACGCTATTCCTCCTGCTGTCCGTGCGGTTACTGGCCGCCTCCATACAGCGCCTTATGTGGGGCGTCACCCTTTTGGAACAAGATTGGCAAGATCAGAAGGTATAGCCGATCCCGATCGCGCCGATCCACTGGTTCTTCGAACCGGCGATGGCCACGATCGGCGAGTCCGCATAATCGCCCAGCATGCGCGAATAGGCGGCGACCGCGAAAACCGCCCAGCCGTGACGAATGTCGCCCGACAGCGACTTGCCCCCGGCCAGACTGAAGTTGATCTTCTTGAAGCCCGATCCGTTGCCCGCCTCCGCATAGACCGGCAGACCGGAAGCGGCCGATCCCGCGGCGTCCACGTCGAAATAATAGCGGCCATATTTCTTGCCGACATAATCCGCCGACACGCCCAATCCCACAAATGCCGATGGCGACAGAGGCGTCATATATTCGATCGCAGGCGTGATGACATAACTGCCGTGCGCGCCCGCCACATCCTTCGTCACCGCGACGCGCGCCGACAGATTGTCATAGTCGCTGGTGATCACGCCGGTCTTCCCGATGCCGACGAAGCCGCCAACCTCTACCGCGACATCGCGCTTGCCGAGCATGCGCACCGCATCATCCTTGATGTTCTTGAGGCTCGACCGGTCGAATCGGGCCACGACCACCGGCCCCAGTTCGAAATCCAGCCCCTGCGGGTCGGTGTTCGGGATCGCATCGACATACAGGCCCGGCCCGCGCGTCCAGAAGGCGAAATCCTTTACCTTGCCCCGCAGCTGGGGCAGCGGCATGACGCGATAATCGTCCGAACCTTCATAGCTGGGAACAGCGGCGACGCCCGCGCCGACGGTCAGGCTGCTGCGGTCCTCATCCTGCGCCAAAGCCGCAGGCGCGAGGAAGAACGCCGCGGCAACCGCCCCGGTGACAAGAAAACGGCGATGAATCATGGCAACCCTGTTCTGATAAATTGTCAGAACGTCAGAAAGTCCTGGCGCCCCTGCTGGTTCCAGCGTCCTCTATTTACAGGAAATATTTGACCTTTATGTCCTGACGGACCCCGCCGTTCAGCATCTGGAATTGCGCCGAACGAAAGCTCGGCGCGCCGAAACGGATCGCCGGATTGCGCGAAAAGCCCACCCCTTCGCGGGGAATGCCGGCAAAGGTGTCGAGCTTTCCATTGCCATTTTCGTCGTGAATGACGGCGATCGCATAGGTTCCGGGCGCCATCGCGCCAAGCGCGATCGCCCCGGACGTCACCGGCACGGTGAAATGCCGCCTGTCGGGATCATGACTGCAATCGGGAAAATGTTCCGGCGACCGGGTGACGCAGATCAGGAAATTTCCCCTGGCGGACCGCAGACCCTGCACATCCATGCTGAGCGGTTGCGCCATGTCGACCGGCGCCGCCCCCACCAGCAAGGTCATCAGCACTATCGTTGCACCCTTCACGCCGCCTCCTCGAAACTGCCCAGACCCCTGTCGGTCCCGCAAACCCGGTCCCAGAAACGAAAATAGAGCCCGTAGTTGCAGGCATAACGGTCATGATGCCGCTGATGATGGCTCGCGGTGATCAGCCAGCGCCCCATCGGTCCCCGCACCAACCAGCGCGGAAACATCTCCCACCCCATATGGTTGCTGACGCCCATCACCGTCATGATCGTCAACACCACGCCCAGCGCCGCGACATGAATGGGAACAAGGAAGACCAGCGCGGGAATGACCACCGCGCCCGTCACCGCCTCCCAGGGATGAAAGCTCATCGCCGCCCAGGCCGTCGGCGGGCGGCTGGCATGATGAACGGCATGGGCGATCCGAAAGAGCCGGGGCCGGTGCATCCAGCGATGCGTCCAGTAAAACCAGGCGTCATGCGCGGTCAGATAGAGCAGAACCGAAGCCGGAAGATACCAGAGCGGATAGGCATGGACGTCCGTATAGACCCGCGTCCATCCCCGCGCCTGCCAGCCCCACGCCACCACGCCCGCGGGAATCCCATAGATCAGCGCCGAGGCCAGCGACCACCCGATTTCCCGCCGGATCTGCCGGTCCAGCCCGCGATAGAGGCCGGGTTTGCGCATCCGCGTCGCCAGTGCGAAGCCGCCGCTCGCCAGCAGATAGCGCAGACCGACGATCATGCTCATCGCCAAAGCGGAAAGGAAAATGGCTGCGACCATGGCGGAACTATAGCAGCCCCGCCGTCAAGGTCACGTACGGGGACGCGCCTGCCGGTAGCTGCCAAGGATTCGGACCCATTTGGTGTGGAACTCCAGCTCCGCGAGCGCCCGATCGACCGCCGGATCGCCCGGCATCCCTTCGATATCGCAATAAAATTCCGTCGCAGCGAAACTGGCCCCGCGCTGGTAGCTTTCCAGCTTGGTCATATTGACGCCGTTCGTCGCAAAGCCGCCCATCGCCTTGTAAAGCGCGGCGGGAATATTCTTCACCTCGAACAGGAAGGTGGTCATCACCGGGCCTACGCCCGCGGCGGGCATCTTCGGTTCGCGCGAGAGGATGAGGAAGCGCGTCATATTATCGTCGCTGTCCTCTATATTCTCCGCCACCAGCCGCAGGCCATAAAGCTCCGCCGCCAGATAGGGCGCTATCGCCCCCTCGCCCGCCACCTTCGTTTCCGCCACCAGCGCCGCCGCGCCCGCCGTGTCGGCATAGCTGACC
The DNA here is from genome assembly GCF_041987595.1 of Sphingobium sp. Taxonomy (GTDB): domain Bacteria; phylum Pseudomonadota; class Alphaproteobacteria; order Sphingomonadales; family Sphingomonadaceae; genus Sphingobium. The sequence continues at coordinate 3,748 of NZ_JBHIWJ010000090.1, forward strand.
GGCTGTATGCCCCGCTCGCGCAGATAGTGGCGGCACTGCCCCAGCGCCTGCGGATGGCTGACCGCGCTCTTCACCGGCACGGTATCGGGCGCCATCAGGCAATGCCGGATGCGCAGAAAATATTCGTCGATGATGTGCAGCCCGGATTCGGGCAGCAGGAAATGCATGTCCGCGACCCGCCCGTGCAGGCTGTTCTCGATCGGAATGATCGCCCGCGCGGCATCGCCATTGCGCACAGCATCGATCGCATCCTCGAACGCGAAGCAGGGCAACGGCAGGCAATCCGGTGCATAGCCGAGCGCAGCGAGGTGCGAATTGGCGCCCGGCGCGCCCTGAAAGGCGACGGCGCGGACAGGGTCGGCAGCGGCCTTTGCAGCCATTTCCGCGACAAGAAGGCGGGCGGGGGCGGGGAAGTTTTCCATAAGCGCCCCGCGCGCTTATTCACTCCGTCCCGCATGTGCAAGCGCCCTGTCAAACCGCAAAGCCATGAAAAGGGCGCGCGATCCCGTTCAACCCGGCTTGCACGTTCGCGTTTGCGCCATTATGGCAGCGGGCGAGAGGGGTCGCGAAAACAAGCGCCCAGAACAGAAATCCAGGGGAATCCGAGCGAATGGGCGATCGTTTCAACACCGCTGCCGGTTGGGCTTTGTTCGCAGGTATCATCGCGCTGGGCGGCGCGATTGTCAGCTCCAAATTTTTCCACGAAGAGCGGCCCGAGAAAATGGGCTATGCCATCGAAGGCGTCGAAGCCGAGGGTGCAGGCGGCGCAGCCAGCGGCCCCGGCCTCAACACCCTGCTCGCCAGCGCCGACGTCGCGGCAGGCGAGAAAGTGTTCGCGAAATGCGCCGCATGCCACACCGTCAATCAGGGCGGCGCCAACGGCATCGGTCCCAACCTCTACGGCACGGTCGGCGAAGCGATCGGCCAGGGCAAGGGCGGTTTTGCCTTCTCTGACGCGCTCAAGAGCAAGGGCGGCAACTGGACCTTCGAGAATCTCGATCACTGGCTAACCTCCCCGCGTGAATTCGCTCCCGGCACCAAGATGACCTTTGCCGGTCTGGGCAACCCGGCCGACCGCGCAAACCTTATCGCCTGGCTCAACAAGCAGGGGGCGAACCTGCCGCTGCCCGCCGCCGACGCGGCCCCGGCCGCCGGTGGCGACAATGCCGCCCCGGCAGAAGGCGCAAATGCAGCCTCCAATGCGGCTGCCCCAGCCGAAAATGCGGCAAGCCAATAGGCGCTGACCGGCAATCCATCCGGGTCGAAAATCTGACGGGCGCGGCATTGATTGCCGCGCCCGATCCGCTTGTGGATCTGTGCGTTTCCCGCCGTTCATGCCTTCCCATCCGTAACCGGGGGTATGAGCGCGCCTGTTGCCGCTATGCGCCAGGTCCCGGCGCGCCGATCGCCGGGACCCCTGGCGGCGGCCGGCTCGTCGCTTCGGGAAAGGCCGCTCTCATGACGGACCATGCCGCTTACTTCGCCGCTCGATCCTTCTGGCGGAGCCGCGGCCACATGCTGGAAACTGGCCATTCCGCGCCGACCGCTGCCTGATTAAGTCGCGGAAAAGCCAGAACCCGCGGAGTCTTCCCATGCAGATCGCCATAATGACGTTTGACGGCTTCAACGAACTGGACAGCTTCATCGCCGCCGGCATCCTCAACCGCATGAAGAGCCGGGGCTGGCAGGCGCACATCACCTCGCCCAGCGCAGAGGTGACCTCCATGAACGGAGTTACGGTCCAGCGTCAGAAACCGCTGGAATTCGCTGCGGAGGCGGATGCGGTGCTGATCGGCAGCGGCATCAGGACGCGGGAAATCGCCGCTGACGGTACGCTCCTTTCGCGCATGCCGCTCGATTCCACCCGCCAGCTGATCGGCGCGCAATGTTCAGGCACGCTGCTGCTCGCGAAGCTCGGACTGATAGGCCCCCTGCCCGCCTGCACCGATCTCATCACCAGGCCCTGGGTCATGGAGGCAGGCGTGCAGGTCGTCGACGCGCCGTTTGTCGCCCACGGCCGCGTCGCAACGGCAGGTGGCTGCCTGGCGTCGGTCTATCTTGCGGCATGGATGATCGCCGCGGGCGCCGGTCTCGCCGAAGCAGAGCAAGCGCTGCACTATGTCGCGCCGGTCGGCGAAAAAGCGACCACCGTCGAACAGGCGATGCGGGTGATCGCGCCCTTTCTCGACACCCCCTCTTAACGCGTGGGCCTGCCGCGACGAACGGCCGTCAGCCAGCGCGTCCCGGACCAGAGCCTCCACCGCCGCCGGCGCCGTGCCTTTCCTGCCCTGCAGGACGCACCGGCTTATTGGCCCTAGCGCCTTATCTTCAGCGCGCCGCGACCAGCAGCTTGTCGATCTTGCGTCCGTCCATGTCGACAATCTCGAATCGCCAGCCCTGGTCGTCGACATAGTCGCCGACTTCGGGCAACCGCTTCATCAGCCATAGCGCGTGACCCGCCACCGTCGCGTAATCGCGGTCCTCGGGCAGATCAATGCCGATCCGGTCGGCCAGCAAATCCATCGGCATCTGCCCCGAAACCAGCAGGCTGCCATCCTCGCGTTCGACCAGATCCGGCTCGTCCGCGCTGTCGAGGTCGGACACGAAATGCCCGGCAATGGCCGACAGCAGGTCGGCCGGCGTCGCGATGCCCTCGAAATGGCCATATTCGTCATGAACCATGACCATCGGCACTTCGGCGCGGCGCAGCACTTCCAGCGCGTCCATCGCGTCGACCTGATCGGGCACGACTTCCACCTTGCGCATCAGCGCCTCCAGGTTCAGCCCCTCGCCCCGGAACAGCGCGGTCATGATGTCGCGAGCCTGCACCACGCCTATGATGTCTTCGACCGATCCGCGGCCCACCGGCAGGCGGGTATGCGGCGTTTCCAGCAGCTTGGCGCGAATCGCCTCCTCATCCGCGGCGATGTCGATCCAGTCGACATCCATGCGCTGGGTCATGATCTCGCGCACCGGGCGGTCGGCCAGCCGCACCACGCCGGAGATGATGGCACGCTCGCTTTCCTCGATCACGCCAGACCTGCTGGCCTCCGCGACGATCAGATGCAGTTCCTCGGCCGTGACCTGCTGTTCCGATTCCCGGGTCATGCGCAGCAGGCGGAAGATGAGCGCGCTCGACCCGTCCAGCACCCAGACGATGGGCGCGGTGATCCTCGCCAGCCAGAGCATCGGCCCGGCGACCAGCACCGCGATCGGCTCCGGCGCGCGCAGGGCGAACTGTTTGGGCACGAGTTCCCCGACGATCAGCGAGGCATAGGTGGTGAGGCCAATGACCAGCGCGAAACCCGCATTTTCCGAAATATTGGCCGACAGGCCCAGCGCCTGCAACCGCTCGCCCACCGGCCCGCCCAGACTGGCGCCCGAATAGGCGCCAGCGACGATTCCGATCAGCGTGATGCCGATCTGCACGGTGGAAAGGAATTTGCCGGGATCGGCTGCCGCCGCCAGCGCCGATCTGGCGCCGCGCCGCCCTGCCTTTTCCATCGCCTGAAGCCGCTGCTTACGGGCGGATACGATCGCCAGCTCCGACATGGCGAAGACGCCATTCAGCGCGACAAGCGCCAATATGATGACGAGATCTGCCCAGGGAAAGGGCGTCGGAGCGTGCGGGGGAATAGTGGCCATGGCGGTCAAGGGCCACCTATAGCCTTGATTCTTACAATTTCACAACCATCCCATCATCCGCAGTTCAGTTCGCTTGTGGAACAAAGGCAGGCACTCGACCATTGGGGATGCATCCGCCGCTTGTCGGAGGCACGAGAAAAAGGGAACGCAAAATCCATGCGACATCTGCACCGCATCATGAGCGCCGCCGGTCTGGCGGCCCTGTTGGCCACCACAGCCTGCACCACCGATCCCAACACGGGCAATCGCACCATTTCCAAGGCCGCGATCGGCGGCATCGGCGGCGCGCTGGGCGGGTATCTGCTGGGCGATCTGGTCGGCGGGCGGCATGACCGCACCGAAAAGATATTGGGCGCGGGCATCGGCGCCGTCGCCGGCGCGGGCATCGGCGCCTATATGGATGCGCAGGAGCGGAAATTGCGGGAAGAAACCGCGGGCAGCGGCGTGGACGTGATCCGCGACGGCGACAATCTGGTGCTGCGCATGCCCTCGGGCATCACCTTTGCGACGGACAGTTCCGCCGTGCAGCCGCAATTCCAGCCGACGCTGAACGATGTCTCTTCGGTTCTGGCGCAATATCCCAAAACCTATATCGACGTTTATGGGCATACCGACAGCGACGGGACTGATGCCTATAATCAGGCCCTGTCGGAACGCCGCGCCCAGGCGGTAGGCGATTATCTGACGACTCATGGCGTGCAGTCGGCGCGCATCGCGACCCGCGGTTTTGGGGAGACCCAGCCGATTGCCTCCAACGCGACGGCGGAAGGCAAAGCTTCCAACCGCCGCGTCGAAATCAAGATCGCGCCAGTGACGGAGCAGGATGTGCGGAGCTGATCCGCCAGCGGCCGGCGCGCTCGGCACGAGCGCGCCGGCACCTTCAGAAACTTGCCTTCAACCCATCGATCACGAACTGCGCGGCCAGCGCAGCCAGCAGCACGCCCAGCAGGCGGGTGATGACCGCTTCGATCTTCGCGCCCAACAGCGCCATGATCGGTCCCGCCGCCAGCAGCGACCCAAGCATCAGCACCAGCGTCACCACCACAGCGCCAATCACCACCAGCCGCTCCGGAAGCCCTTCGGCCCGCGACATCAGCAGCATGACCGTCGCGATCGATCCCGGACCTGCGATCATCGGCATCGCCATCGGAAAGACCGAGACATCCTCGACTTCCGGGGTTTCCGCGATCTTCTGCGCCCGGTCTTCCCGCCGCTGGGTGCGCTTTTCGAACACCATGTCCATGGCGATGATGAACAGCATGATCCCGCCCGCGATGCGGAAGCTGTCCAGTTCGATTCCCAGCACGCCGAGCAACTGCTTGCCCCAGAGCGCAAAGAGCAGCAGGATGCCCGCCGCAATGCCTACGGCCCTGATCGCCATTGCGCGGCGCTGGGCCATGGACGCGCCGGTCGTCAGGCTGGCATAGATCGGCGCGCAGCCCGGCGGATCGATCACCACGAACAGGGTGACGAAGGCGGAAATGAAGAGTTCTGTCATGCGCCCGCCGCGACCCTGTCGTCGATCACCGTTTCATAATCCGCGCCGTTCCACATGCGCACGGTGACGCGGCGGCTGCCGTCCGTCGCCACATCGGCGGTCCAGGTCAGGCTGTCGTCTTTCGGCGAGGGAGGCATGTCGCCCTTGCCACCCGGCCTGACCCCCGGCGGCGGACCAGCTGGACGCGCCTCATCCCCCGGCCCGCGCCGCCTGCAGGTCGCGACCTTGCCGACAAGGAACTCCGGCGCCTCGCGGGCAACGGCGAGCCTGTCGCCATGATCCATGATCCATTTCCATTCCCCCTTCTTGTCGCGCTGCCAGAGGGTCGTGAAATAGCCGACCGATCCGTCCGGCCGCTTCCAGCCGCCGGTGCTGGCGGCCAGATTGCCGTCACAGGAGACATAGATGATGGAGGGCGCCCAGCTCACCGAAGCAGGTGGATCGGCGCGGCCCTTGAGCCACTGTTTCGCCAACACGCGCTGCGGCACGAACATCACCGCCTCTTCCGCCGCGGTCTCGCGGAAAGCGGTCCACTGACCCTTTTGCTGCGCCAGCCGGTTGAAGGCGATCTCCGCGGCAAAGACGGAACTGGGGTCGGGCTGATAGCGCATCGGCGGGCGCGCGCCCACCAAGGCGAGGAAGGTCAGGGCAAGGAACGCGGCGCGTGCCCTCACAGCCCCTCCGGCTTGGGCAGTCCGGCGCGGGCATGTGCCGCCACCAGCGTATTGCGCAGCAGCACCGCGATGGTCATCGGCCCGACGCCGCCCGGAACCGGCGTGATCGCACGGACATGAGCCAGCGCCTCTGCCGTGGCGACATCGCCGACGATCCGGCTCTTGCCGTCCTCCGTATCGGTGACGCGGTTGATGCCGACATCGATCACGGTGGCGCCAGGCTTGATCCATTCGCCCTTCACCATCTCGGCCCGCCCCACGGCCGCGACAACGATGTCGGCCCGATGCACGACCGAGGCAAGATCCTTGGTCCGGCTGTGCGCGATGGTGACGGTGCAGTTTTCCGCCAGCAGCAGTTGCGCCATCGGCTTGCCCACGATGTTCGAACGACCGACGACGACCGCCTCCATCCCGGAAAGATCGCCCAGCTCATCCTTCAGCAGCATGATGCAGCCCAGCGGCGTGCAGGGCACCAGCGCCTCCTGCCCGGTCGCCAGCAGGCCCGAATTGACGACGTGGAAGCCGTCCACATCCTTGGCGGGATTGATCGTGCCGATCACCGAGGCTTCGTTGATATGCGCGGGCAGCGGCAGCTGGACGAGGATGCCGTCCACCCGGTCGTCGGCATTCAGTTCCTCGACGAGATCGAGCAGTTCTTCCTCACCGATCGCGGCGGGCAGCTTGAACTCCATGCTCTCCATGCCGACGGCGACGGTCATCTTGCCCTTGTTGCGGACATAGACGGCGCTCGCGGGGTCCTCACCCACCAGCACCACGGCAAGGCCGGGCTTGCGCCCGGTCTTGCCGACAAAGGCGGCGACCCCGTCCGCGACCTTCCCGCGAAGCGTCTCGGCAAACGCCTTGCCGTCAATGATCTTGCCGATGGTCATGATGGTTCACCCTGTTCTTCGATAATGGCGGAGAGCCGGCGAAAAACCAACGCTTCACCGCCTCCCTTGATCCGCAGCCGCTTTAGCCGGTTGGTGTCGCCCGATTCCAGCGAAATCGCGCTGCGGGGCCAATCCAGCCACCTGCCCAGCAGGGCGATCAGCGCCGCGTTGGCCTTCCCCTTTTCGGGCACGGCGCGCACGCGGGCGCCCAGCCATTGCGCGCCCTTTTCATCTGTCCAGACGCCGCCAATCTGCTCCTTCGTCGCGCCCGGCGTCAACCGGACGGACAGGACCATATCCTCGCCGTCCCGGACGAGGACCGTCACACCAGGCCGAAGAGTGGCGGCAAGATCGCCTGACGGATGAGGAGGATGGCCAGCAGCACGACCATGGGCGACAGGTCGAGCGCACCCAGATCGGGCAATATCCGGCGGATCGGATTGTAGATGGGCGCCGTCATCCGATCGAGCGCCACCATCACCGTCCGCACGAAATCATTGGAAAGATTGACGACATTGAAGGCGATCAGCCAGCTCATGACGGCCTGAATGATGATGATCCACCACAGCACATCGAGCAGGATGACGATGATCTGATAGAGGGCGTAGGCCATGCGGTCTCCAAATTGATTGAGGCCTGCTCTAGCCGAGGGGAGTGGCGCGGGACAAGCGCCGACAGGGGATTATTCCACCGAATGCAGGACGCCATCGGCCAGCGGCAATGGAATTTCCCGCCCGACGCCGCTATTGGCCGCCGCCATGGACCTTCGCGACGCCACTCTGGACGATGCTCCGCTGATCGCTGCCCTCCATGTGGCAAGCTGGCGCAGCGCCTACGCCCATTTCATGGACCCGGCCTATCTGGCGAGCGGGATCGAGGCGGAACGGCTGGCGCACTGGGCACGGCGGCTGGCCGAACCTTCACCCGCGCAGCGGATCATCATCGCGGCAGCAGACGGCCAGCCGATCGGCTTCACCTGCCTGATCGGCGCCGATCATCCGCGCTGGGGCACGCTGGTCGACAATCTCCACGCCCTGCCCACGATGAAGGGAAAGGGACTGGGCCGTGCGCTGCTGGCGGAGGCTGCCCGCTGGACGCTGGAGCGGTTCCCGGAAAGCGGCCTCTACCTCTGGTGCTATGCGGACAACCGGGCCGCGCGCGGCTTCTACGCGCGTCGCGGCGGGCTGGTCGTCGAAAATACCGAAAAAACCGGTCCTGACGGCCGGACCCAGCCGGAGCAGCGCTTCCACTGGCCCGACCCGGCGGTGCTTCTTACCGGCGCACTAAAGTCCCCGCACCGCGATCCGTGAAGATTTCCAGCAGCATCGCATGCGGCACCCGGCCATCGAGGATGACGGCTGCGTCCACCCCGCCTTCGACCGCGCGGACGCAGGTTTCCAGCTTGGGTATCATGCCACCGCTGATCGTGCCGTCCGCTTCCAGTTCATGGATCGCCGCCGGGTCCAGGTCCGTCAGCAATTGACCCTGCTTGTCCAGCACGCCCGCCACATCGGTCAACAGGAAGAAGCGCGACGCGCCCAGCTCAGCCGCGATGGCGCCCGCCATGGTGTCGGCATTGACATTATAAGTGTGGCCGTCCGCGCCGATGCCCACCGGCGCCACCACCGGAATGATGCCATCCTGCGTCAGCGTGTCGAGGATGCGGCGGTCGACCTTCACCGGATCGCCGACGAAACCCAGATCGACATTGCGCTCGATGCCCGAATTGGGGTCCGCCTCGCGCTTGCCGAGTACCTTTTCGCACAGGACGAGGCCGCCATCCTTGCCGGAAATGCCCACCGCGCGCCCGCCCGCGCCGCTGATCCAGCCGACAATTTCCTTGTTGATCGACCCGGCCAGCACCATTTCCGCGATCTGCGCGGTTTCCTTGTCAGTGACGCGCAGCCCGCCGATGAACTGCGATTCGACGCCCAGCTTCTTCAGCATCGCGCCGATCTGCGGCCCGCCGCCATGGACGACGACGACATTGATGCCGACCGCCTTCATCAGCACGACGTCTTCTGCGAAATCGCGCGCCGCTTCGGGATCGCCCATGGCGTGGCCGCCATATTTCACCACGAAGGTCTTGCCCGCATATCGCTGCATATAGGGCAGCGCTTCGACGAGGGTTTCGGCCTTGGCGAGAAGCGCCGGATCGGGGGCATGCTTGCTGTTCATGCGCGGGCGCATAAGGCAGTTGACGCCCTACCGCAACCGGAGCCTTTTCAAGGCAAGCCGCACGGATTGCCGGCTCGGAAAATGCGGCAACGAAATCAACGGTCCAGCCGCCGTCCCAGCGCCACCAGCGCATAAATGACCGGCGGCACCAGCAGGGCCGACAGGGTCACCTTCGCCAGCATCTGTCCCATCAGCAGTTCCCCGATCGGGAAGACGCCGTAAAAGGCAATCGAAACAAAGAGCAGCGTGTCCGCGATCTGCGACAATATGCTCGCCGCCGCGGCGCGCAGCCAGAGGAGGCGGCTCCCTTCCCGCCCCTTGAGCGCCGCGAACAGGGTGACGTTCAGCGTCTGCGAAATGCCGTAGGCGATGATCCCGCCCAGCCAGATGCGCGGCGTGCCGCCCATCATCAACGCGAAGGCGTCGCGGCGCGCAGGGTCCATGTCCCCCGCGGCGGGCACCGACAGCACGATGATCGACAGCAATATGGATGCGATCAAGGGCAGAAAACCTACCTGCACCAGCCGGTTGGCGGTGGCGCGGCCATGAAGTTCGGCCACCGCGCTGGAAATGGTGACCAGCAACAGAAAAGCGAAAATGCCCGCCTCCACCGCCAGTGGCCCCAGGCCGAACATGGGCCCGATCGCGGACAGCGGTCCCAGCGTTACCTGCTTGTTGCCCAGCACCCCCGCAATGCAGACCATGCCGCCGTAAAAGATGGAAAAAACGAAGAGCGAACGCGCAATCGGCGCGGGATTGGAAGCCATTGCCGCGACTTAACGGGATTTCCACGCAGTGGAAAGAGCCGCCACCGCAGAAGGTTTCAGGGATAAGGGCAGGTTTCGACCCGTTTTAGACATTAAGCAGATTACCCTTTTGCGCCGATGGCAATCCGTCGCGAACATGTAAAAGAAAGTGACACATTAGCACAGACGTCTGCCACTCACAGCGAAAGGCGAACAGATGCGCGGCACGCATTTATTGATCGCAGGGTTTATTTTCCTTGGCGGATGCGGAAGCGGCGGTTCTGGTGAAAGCACCAATCCAGCGGGCGATGCCTCGCTGGAGCCTCAACCCGACGGCTCCGCCGCGGCCCCGGCGGTTCAAAAAGTGGATCTGAACTGTAGCAAGTTCAAGCCGCAATCAGCGCGTCAGGGACAGCCAGCCGATGATGTGGGCGGGCTGAGGCAGGGAATGACCGAAGACCAGGTCCGTGGTGTTCTTCTGTGCAAGAATCCCAGTTATGCGATAAATGTCAGCAAACATAGCGTTTCAATCCCCACCGGCGGCCAAATGTCTCAGATCAACCTGAATGCCGACACGGGCCTCGACAAGGTCAATGTCTGGTTGCTCGGCCCTTCGGGGGGAGAGCAAGTGGTCCACATAGATCGCTCCATTGAATATCCAAACGGCAAGGAACTGCCGATCGCAAACATCGCGCAGGATGTAGCTGCCAAATATGGAGCGTTCGACGATGCCGGCTATGGCAATCAGCGTTCGGGCTGGATTGTTCGTTCGCGAGACGGCGAACGCATGGCTAGCAGCAATACAAGCTATGGAGAATGCCGCAGCCACAGCCTCCGAACGGACAAGGCCCTTCCTTGCCTGCATGCGATTTCTTACGAGGTGGTGCCGAACCAGCAAAACCCCGCTCTTGCATCACGCTTCAATGTCGCCATCACCAGCTTCTCGACTACCAGCGACATGATCACCTCTACAATGGAGCATCAAGCCAAGGCTGTGCGACGTGCTGAGGAAAATGCACAGCAGGGCAGTTTGGACCTTTAGGCCCGCTCTTTGGATGTGATGGGCGAGCGGCTGGTTGAAAACCGACCGTCCCCTTACCACCCCAAAGTTCAAATCCGGGCCTGGACCTACCAGGCCAGCCGGTATTTCACGCCCATCGCCTGTGCCAGCTGCCGCTGACGCCGTTCGACCGCCTCGCCGAACAGGTCAACGTCGGCACCCTGCAGGCGCAGTTCGAGCACGTCTCCCTCCATTTCCAGCCGTGAGGCCAGCAACGGTCCCTCGACTCCGCCAGACAGCCTTTGCCCCAGCCGGATCGCCAAGCCCCAGAGCATCGCCCGCCTGAGCGCCTCGGGCGGGGCGAGCCGCTCGATGCCCGGCGGCGTCGACATGCCCCCGCCGAAATTGCTGTGCAGGGCCTGCGCCAGCATCGCGCGCTCGGCAGCGGTGATGCCCACCCAATTGCTGTGCAGCGCGATCTCGACGCCGCGGTCCGACCGAAAGTCGGGATTGGCCCTCCAGCCGACATCCGCCAACAGGCAGGCGGCGCGGCGGATCCGCCGCCAGGCGCTGCCATCCTCCAGAAAAAGCGGCGCGATCCAGCGCTCGATCATGTCGCCATGACCCGAAAAGCGCGCCTGCGCCTCCCCTTCCGCCTCAGCGGCGACCAGCAACGGATCATGCTGCCGGATTTCAGGCGGCAGGTCGCCATAGAGCAACCCTTCGCGCAGGCCATAGGCCGACACCACCAGCCGGCTTGCCTTCAGCTGCCGGACGATGACGGACAGCAGCGCCGCCGCATCGGGCAGCGTCGGGACGCGCGAGCCGGTAATCTGGGGTATCTCCCTGAAACGCGCCTTGCCGACATGGGACAGGCTGCGCGTCAGCTGCTCGGCCCGGGCGGCGGTCATTTCATACTGGTGCATGACCGGAAGCGGGAAATGCGTCGATTCCATGTCGAACCGGGCCAGCGCGCGCCATGAGCCGCCGACCATATAGAAGGGCAGGTCCGGTTGCGCGGCCCAGCCGGCCCTGACGAGCATTTTCTTCACCTGCCGTTCCAGCACGCCCGGACCCTTGGCGCGGATCTGCGGCAGGCGCAGCACACCCAGCGGCAGCGAAACCGTCTCATGCACCGCGCCGTCGCGCACCCGCGCCAGTTCCAGACTGCCGCCGCCCAGATCGCCGACGATGCCGTTGGCGCCGGGAATGCCCGACAGCACGCCATACCCCGCCGCCATCGCCTCCTGCGCGCCGGTGAGCAGCTCGACGGTCAGGCCCATGGCGGCAGCCCGCGCAATGAAGTCCGCGCCATTTTCCGCGTCGCGCACCGCAGCGGTGGCGACGCAGCGCAGCTCATCCACCTTCATCTCACGACACAGATGGGCGAACCGGCCCACGGCACGCAGGCCCCGCTCCATGGCGTCGGCTTCGATCCGTCCGGTCTTGCCGAGCGAGGCGCCCAGCCCCGCCATGACCTTTTCGTTGAAGAGGATGAACGGAATGCGGCGCGGCCCGTCATAGACGACCAGCCGGACGCTGTTGGAACCGATGTCGATGATCGCTGTCCGCGCCCGCGCGTGCTGGGGCGAAGTGGCCATCGTTTCGGCGATGGCCCGGACCTGACTGAGCATCGAATTCATGAGGCTTCAGGCCCGCCCGCGCAGGCGCAAGGTGGGAACAGCCTCGCTGTCCAGCGCCGCGCCCCGGCCGGAAAGCGACGGGTTGGTCATGAAATAGCGGTGCAGGTTGAACGGCCGGTCGGTCGCCTCGACCCGATGATATTGGCCCTCGCTGTCCAGCTCCCAGCTCTGTTCGGTGTCGATGAGGTTCGCGACCATAACCTGATCGAGAATCTGGTCGTGCACGGTCGGATTTTCGATCGGGGCCAGGAATTCGACGCGACGGTCGAAATTGCGCGGCATCCAGTCAGCGGAACTGATGAACACCTTCGCGCCATTGTTGGGCAGCGCCTTGCCATTGCCGAACACGGTGACGCGGCTATGTTCCAGGAAACGACCGACGACCGACTTCACCCGGATATTTTCCGACATGCCCGGCACGCCCGGTCGCAGGCAGCAGATGCCGCGCACGATCAGCTCGATCTGCACGCCCGCGTTGCTGGCGGCATAGAGCTTTTCCATGATCGCCGGATCGACCAGCGAATTCATCTTCGCCCAGATCGTGCCCGGCCGCCCGGCACGCACATGCTCGATCTCCGCGTCGATCAGCTCGCAGAGGCGGTTGCGCAAATCGCGCGGGCTCATGACCAGCTTT
>NZ_JBHIWJ010000091.1:0-16485 GCF_041987595.1 Sphingobium sp.
ACACTCCCTTGGCGATCGCGATCTTGGTCTGGGTCGATGCGAGCGACGAGCCCATGCCGTCCTTGACGATCTTGCCCTTGTCCTTGCAGCAGTTCTGGAAGGTGGTGCTGAGCCCGGCAGGACGACAGCGCGCCGCGCGGCCGGAAAAAATCTCGATCGTGCCAAGGCAATTGCCATCGGCATCGACGGGGCCGTCGGCCGCAACGCCGGGATCATCCACCACTGGCTCCTCAATGATGGGATTGGCGCTGGTGTCGATACAAGCGTTGGCCGAGCAGGTCGGCGCGTCGCCGCTCGCGGGCACAGCGCAGGCATATTGATCGCCGAGGGGGCAGCGCATTGCTCCACCTTGATCCGCCAGGCACGGCGTTTCGCCAATGGGGCACATCCATCCGCCCGCGCCGGTCAGGTGACAGCTTGCCGTTTCGCCGTCGTCCGCCGCATCGCCATTGCCGTTAAGATCGACAGCGCAAAGCTGCTGAGCGCTTGCGGTGCCGGGAAATAAGGAAACAGCGCTGACGAGGAGGATCAGCCCCAAGGGAAAGGTGCGCCGCCATCTCATCGCACGGCACTCGTGCAGACCATGTCGGCGCCGCCCAGACGCACGGTCTGCATCATCACCACCGCTTCGGGAAAATCATCGATGCAGCCGCAGCCCTGCACCAGTTCCTCGCCCTCCCCCGCAGGGCAGACATCATTCTCCTGGCAGGCGTGATAGTGATAGTCCCAGCCCAAGGGATCAGTCTGTCTGGAACCGGTCACGCCATCGAGGGCTGCGGCAATATTGACCTGCGCCTTGCGGGTTTTGCAGATAGGCTCGCAGGCATTGACGCTGCCGGACATAGGCAAGGAGAAATTGCGGGTTGTCAGGCTATGGCTGCCATCGGCATTCATCACCCGATCAGCGAGCAAAGTCTCGGTCGAATGATCGATGATATAGGTGCCGCGGGAGAGATCAGGCTGTGGGAGCGCGCCGCTATCAACCGTGCAGGCATAGCTGCGCTGCCGCTCGAAGAAGGCGCGGCTGATCGACATCGCGCAGGCGCCCGTGCCGATCAACCGCGGTTGGGGCAGGGGGGTGAGCCCGGTTTTGACGCCGTTGCGATAGGTGATGACGCCATCGACATCCTCATCGTCGAGACGGCAGGCGTCATTGGTCGCATAGCCTGAACAGCTATCGACAAGCTGCTCGCTCGTCATGCAGCCGGCGTCCACCTTCGCCTCGATCGCGGCATAGGCTTCGCCGCCATCGGCAACCGCGACCCGTAACCAGATATCATGATCGCCTTGCGTCAGCCTGGAGGTGAGATCGAGGCCGGGATCGACATAGAAGGCGCTCTTCTTCTCGCATTTGCCTGGCGGCGGTCCCGATCCGGTCCAGACTTCCGGGCCAGAGCCAACCAGTTCGCCATCGATCCTGATCTGCGCCCAATCGTCCCCGCCAAAGCGGGTCAGAAGTAGCTGTTGAAGCCTTGCGGCGTCCTTGACCCGCAATGTCATGTGAAAATCGATAAGCGTGCAGGATCCGCCTGTGAGGCTATTGTCGGTGGGCGAGCCCATGACGAAGGTGCGGCTGTTTGGATCTGCTGCGAAGGTTGCGTAGCCGCCCGCCACGCGATCGACGATCATCTCGGCGGTCATCTCTTCCTGCGTGATCTGCCGGGTGATGGCGCAACTCCGGCGCACCTGCGACGTGCCGGTTCCGGTCGACGAGGCGGAAAGCGCCTGGAAAATGCTGCTCGTTTGCGCGGCGCCATAGGCGTCGCCCGCCATGGCGCCGGGATTGGCCTTATACGCTGTGGCGCCAACCTGCGGTTGCGCTGTGCAGGATGTGGTTTGCGCGCCGGTATAGCGGATGAGCGGGCCATCGATGGACGCCTGCGCGATGCCGATACGCGGATCGGCCGTGGTGAGCGCGCCGACAACGCCGCCGCCCAGATCCTTGAGGATCGAGGCCATATTGCCCCAGACCAGATTGCTGCCGCAGCTATTATTGACGCAGTAACAGCCGGCCAGATCGGTCAGCTCGACCTGGGACAGCTTCAACGATCCGGACGGCGAAGCATCCCAGCGGAAGAAGCGGCACGCGTCCCAACTGCCCGGCGCGCAGGAGATGATCCCATTGGCGCAAATACCGGACGTGGGGACCGGGACGGTCAATGCCTCATCGAAGCTCCCGTCGAGATCGCTGTCGCGCGAGATGCTGAGCGTGCCGATATCGCCGGTGGCGCTGGGCTGAGCGAGCAGTTCGAGCAGCGTCGCGCTTTTCTGGCAGGCAAGATTGGGGGTGAAGGTCTTTTTGGTGTCGACCGTGGTGATGGGCTGTCCCGCCAGACCCGGCGTCACATAATTGCCCAGCAGCGCATCGCTATCCGCGCTCTTCGCCCGCGCGGCGGCCGCCGCAGTGCGGGCGCGGTCCTGCGCGGTCTGCGCATGGAGCGGGACAGGCAGGCTAAGCGCAGCGACAAGGACGAGGGTAGCTGGCCTCATGGCCGCGTCTCGCGCAGAGCGATCTGCCGCGACCCGCGCCGCAGCCGGAACAGAAATATAGCTGGAACAGGGTCGGCAAGCTCTGCCCGGAATACAGCCTGGCCTTCAAAAACGGTCAGCGTGGTCACGACCATATGCGGCGAAGAGGGGACCGCCGAATGATCGTCTGTATCTGTGGCCACGCCGACCGTCCGACCGGTGCCGCAGGGGGGATGCGACACTGGCCTGACCGCATGGGGAACGCCTGGCTCGGTGGAATGACGGGCAGACCATCGGCTGATGCCAGGCGAGGACATGCGGATCGGGAAAGGCGACCTGTTCATGGCGTCGAAACCCCGGCGCAGCAGATCGTCTTTTCAAACAGCATGAACTGGGCATTGTCCTTGCCCGGCGCATGTTTGGCGGACGTCCATAGCGCGCCTGGCCGCCCGACATTGACGCACTGGCCACCCTTGACCGGTTCCATCAGCTGGAACTTGTAGCGGCTCTTGGTCCAGACCGGCTGCGGGATGAACGAGCAGCCGTCCGCTGAACTGACGGTAAGGGCGCCAAGCCGCCCCATCATGAAGACGCCGCGCGCAGCGAGCCCCGCCCAGGCCTCGACGCTGTCGCCAAAATGGATGTCGCCGGCCACCGGATAGGTCGCGCCCCAGGACCCCATGCACCAGAAGAGCGGATCGACGACCTTGCCCGCTGCGGCCGCAGCGCTGTCGGCCATGCAGGCAAGGCCGGCGGCCGGATTGCCGAACAGGATCGCCTCTGGCTGGATGATCGCGCCCAAGGTCGCCGACTGCCAGGTCGGCAGGACCTCGGTGATCAGCGCCACGTCGAAGCCGTCATCCTCGATGCAGGGCAGGTCGGTGAACATGTCGAGCATCTTCCAGACCGGCGCGATATAATAGTGCATCTGCGCGAACATCTTGCGCGTGTTGGTGCCGTCGGCGATGCTGGTCTGGCTGCCTTGCAGCCTGCCACCGGTCGGCATGATGTCAGCGCCCAGCGCCATCATGCAGCCAGGCTCGGTCACAACATCGACCATGCGATTGGGCGACCAGAAGCTGACCTTGACGCCGAACCAGAAGGTCACGCCTTTGCGGCAGGCGCATAAAGGCTTGGAGGCCGATTGCGCATCGAGCGCCTTGCCGAGCGGATCGCTCGGACCCACTTTTACCCCGCCGATGGTGATCGGGAAGATGCAGTTCCATCGCACCTTGGTGATCGGATTGAAGATCGTGCCCGCCTCGCATTTGGAGGCATGGGCGGGGGACGCGAATGCCAGTGCCGCGAGGGCCGAGCCGAGCGTCAAAATGCTGCGGACGGAGAGCATCTTCATCGCGCAGCCCTCCGCGGACTTGGGGGCATGACGACCTCGGTCAGCACCAGCTTTTGCCCCACCTGCGCGACGATCACCGGCGCGACCGTCAGGCCAAGCCGTGCCTTGACGCGCTCCTCGAGCAAAAACAGTACCCGGCCGTGCTGCTCACCCAATGTGATGGCATCGGCATTTGTATCACTAGCCTGGGAAAGACCACCGGCGGCAAGAAGGATGAAATCAGCGGGCCTTGCGGTGCGCAGTGCCCAGGCCAGATCGCTGGAGTGCACGACGATCAGCCGCTGAGGCAGCGACACATAGGCAAGCGGATTGAAGCTATAGCCTTTGGCGTAAAGCAGCTTTCCGCTCGGCAGTCGGATATCCTGATCGAGGGTATAGAAGGGCACCACCGTTTGGTTCCGATCGGCGCGGGCGATGCCGAGCGTGGCAGGTTGCATGGCCGACCAGCGCTCGCGCGGGCCGAAGGCGGCTTTGATGTCGGGGACATGCGCGGCGCGGCTTTCTATCTCGCTCAGCGCATCGGGCTCGGCGATCGGCCAGGTGCGGCCGATAATGCTGGTCGCAGCCGTGACCGGCGCGTGCGCCAGCAGTCCGGTAATGAGCGCCAAGGGCGCTATTACCCATAGGGCATGACGCGAGCGCCTTGGACCCATGCTTCTAGCGCCCATGACGCCGTCTCCAATATGGCGCACGGTTCTCGCGCGCCTCGCCGATCGCGGCGCTGATCAATGCCGCTATCGCAATGACGGCAATGACCGCGCCGAGAATGCGGACGACCGCGGGCACGGTCGGCAATTGCCAGGCGATGCAGGATTGCACGAGCACAAGGCCCTGGCTGCCGATCAGCAGACGGATGGGTCCTGGCGCGGGCGTGGCGGAGAAGATGCCGTTCACATCCGCCTCCACCGCTGGGTGATGGTATGAAAGCGCTCGGCGATTGCATCCCAGGGAATAAGGATCAGACCTGTCGAGCCCGCGCCCATTCCGGCGCAGATGCCGATGAACATGGCTTGGGCAAGCGGCGCCTGGAAGAGCCACGCCGCCGCAAATGCGCAGAACGCGGCATTGGCGATGCCGCCGGTCACCAACAGGGCGTAGCTCATCCGCGCAAAACGCCGTTCCGCCTGGATGACCGTGACGATCGCCTGCGCGACCGCGTCGATACCAAGCGCCGGGTTGCTCACGCTGCGCGCGTAGGCAAGGAGCCCATGGACATCGTCTCCGACGTCCAGGCCAAGATCGAAGCCATTGCTGTGATCGGCCTTCATCGCGCCCTCCATTGCCGGAAGCGTGAGAAGACCATCCCGCATGCGCCAGACAGGCCGATCAGCAGCATGCCGCTCGCACAGCAGGCGGCAGCCACAAGGATGCCTGCCCGTATGGCCTGCAGCGGCTGCTGATGGAGCGCGATCCCGGCTATGATGACGAGACTGCCCATCATGCAGGTTTCAATGGCCACAAGCCGCAGTCGCCAATGGAAAGCGGCGGCCTCCGCGCGACGGGCGACACGCGCCTCGATCATCGCTTCGATCGCCGGGTCATTTTCCCAGTCGAGTGCCAGCTGATCGGGATGGGTTGCAGGCTTGTGCGTCATGCCGCCCTCCCGCCCTGGCGAGTATTTCCGCTCAGTATTTGGGCCGGATCGACACCGGCCAGTTCGCACACCGCTTCCAGCGGATTGCGACCGGCCCGCACAAGCGCCTCGAACGCGGCAACCTCATTGGGCGCAGAAGTATTGATCCAGTAGCTGAAGGGATCGACCACCAGTCGCGCGATGCCGAGGCCCAATGGACTGTCGATGAACACTTCGGAATAGTTGGGCTTGGCGTTTCGGACCGATTTCAGAAGATCGAGGACGAAGCCCGAATAATCGAGGATCTTGTTATCCACTGCCTTGTCATAAGTGGAGCCCTGCAACAGGAATTTGGTCGCGGCATTTTCCAGGATCACCTGTCCGGTGCCGCCAAAGAGCATGAGGTCGTTCATGCTCTGGAGCACGATGCCAAAGCTCCCCTGATATTTGCGCGCGCGGCGATAGCCCTGGCCGAAAGCCTCGGCGAGACGGGAGAGATCCTGCCCGTCGCTACGGGTCATGAACTGCGCTGCCTCATCGCACAGGACGAAGCGGGGTTTGTCGCGGGCCGAGAGATAGAGTTCCTGCGTGACCGCGTTCACCACCACCATGACGATCACATTGAAGAGGTCAGGCAGCGCCTTTAACCGTTCGAGCTCCAGCACCACGAATTCATCGCGCGAGATGTCGAGTGTCGAAGGACCATTGAAGAAATGGCCATAGGCGCCCTGCGACCCGAAATCGCGCAGATTGAACGCCAGTTCGCGCGCGACCGGCACCAGATGGTCGACCCGGTCGAGGTCGGAGGCGGCATTGTCGGGATAGCGGCCGAGCCAATGGCGCACCGCGTCGATGCCGTCGTCGCCGCGCCCGCTATCAACGGTCCATTGGACGGCGGACTTGAGCAGGTTCCATTCCGATGTGGTGACGGGCTTGCGGGTCGAGGCGTTCGCCATTTCCGCGACGATCGCGACCGCCATGGCAATGGCCGACTGCTTGTCCTCGCCATCGAGCGCCAGCCCCATGTCGAAAGGGTTGAGCACCAGGCGCTCCTCGCCGATGTCGATATAACGGCCAGAGCAGAGCGTGCAGAGCTTGCGGTAGCTGCCGCCGATATCAATGATGCGGATGAGAGCGCCCTGCGCATAATATTGCTGGCACAAATTATTGAGCAGGAAGCTTTTGCCTGCGCCGCTTTCGGCCGAGACAATGAAATTATAATTGTTGATCCGCGGGTCGAAGAGATCGAGCGTGATGAGCTGGCCCTTGCGGCCTACGTAGAGGAGAGCCGGGCGGCCGCCGCCGCGAAAGTCGGTCTGGACCGGCGCCATGAGGCTGGCGGCCTTCACGGCCATGCGAAAATCGCGTTCCAACAGTTTGATTGTCTGCTTTTCGGGATAAAGCCCGAAGGGCAGGCTGGCAGCGAGCAGCACGGGAAGCAGATAGCTTTCTTCCTGCACCATGAAGGGCAGGGGTTCTGATTCCCACAGTCGCTTGGCGCGCGCCGCCATCTCGCGGGCCTGGGCGCTGTCGCGGCCGAATACCCACATGGTAGGGATCACCGACACGAACCGGCTGTTGGACGCTTCATCCAAGATCCAGCCGATCTCCTCGATCTGCTTGCCGACCTCGACCGCGAAACTGCCCGCGGCCTTCTGCGCCGAGAGGATCTGCGCCCTCTTGTGGATTTCGAACTGCGAATGATCGAACAGGACCGAGAGGCAATAGAGGAATGGCCCACCAATCTGGTCGCTGTCCTCCGCAGAGCCGCGCATCCCGCCCATGAGGCGGTTGGCGCGCTCGGCGGTGATCCGGCGCGCCGGCGCTTTGGGCGTGAGGCAGCGCGCCACCTGGTTGCCCAGGAACACCTCGGGGCCTTCGAAGCAGAGGTCAGGTCCGGCCTCGATAATCTGCCGCGCGATCGACGGGGCGGGCATGCCGCCCATGCTCTCGCTGAGGAATACCCCCGGCGCGGGCGCAAAGACGCCGTTGAAGATCCGGCGATAGACGCTGATGAGTTCGTCGGGCGGCAAACGCCGAATGCCCATCTTCGCCAGTTGCTCTTCCACCTGGCGGCGCAGGTCCGCGCCGAGCTTCACCCGCGTCTTGATTGCGAGGAACAACCGGAAGTCGCGTACCGGGATGGCATGGAGTGCATCCAGGCCCCTTGTACCACCGCGCAGATAGTCGGCCGTACGCCGGGCCGAAGCCTGGACCAGCGGGTCTGGCCGGACCTTCATATCGAGATAGGCGTCAAGCGCCGGGTCGATCAGCGGATCGGCGAAGGTGATAAGCTGGAGGACCGTGCCTTCGGGGAAATGAATGTTGAGCAGCCCGAGCAACGCCTGTTGTACATGGGCGAACATATAGGCTGACGGAACAAGCTCCCAGGCCTGGCCCCAGCCATCGTCGATGCAGAGGAAAGCTTCCTCCTCTTCGACCCAGGCGACCATCGGCAGGAAATCCGAATAGGCATCGCGGGTCACGGCGGCGCGCAGGCGCTGATAGCTCAGACCCTTGTGACCGGGGCGCGGGCTCATGGCCGTTTGTCCGGATGGACGGTAAGCGGCATGGCCTCTTGCGTTGGCACGTCTGTGCTGCCCGGTTCGGGCTCGCGCATCGTGCGCAGCACCGGTGGCGCGGGCGTTCGCCCGCCCGGTTCCACCAGATAGTCGCCCACGACCCAGGCGGGCCGGTCGATGATCGAATAGACATAGCGCGCCATATAGAGCCGGTCGGGGCGCTGCTTGGCGGCATAGGGAAGGATTAATGTCCGGATCGTGCGCGAAGGGCGCAGCATTGGCGATTGCGGCCCCTCGATCAGCGCGCCGACATGGCCCTGGCCAGGTTGCGCCATAGGCGAGGGTGTCGCCGCAGCCCTGGCGGGGCTTATTTCTATGCCGCGGGCTCGCTTCTTGTCCGGAGTGAGCAGCTTGCGATCATGGGTGACGGCAGGATCGGATTTGGAGGCGCGGCCTGCGACCGCATCGGCATAGGCTTGGCCCGGATGAATGCACTGGCCATGATCGCTATTCTTGCACGAGAATTTCTCGCTATACGGTGACATCACCGATCCCATGGTCGCGCAGCCGGGCAGCGCGAGAAGGGGCAGGACGAGGAGGCAGGGTCGGAGCATCTTCATGGCTTTGTCTCCCATGGGCGCGGACATCAGAATTTGACTCCCGCGCCGGGTTTGATTTCGAGGGTGGCGCCCTCCTGGATCACCACGACCACATCCTTGGCGGCGCCCACCTCGACGATGGGACCAGCCTGGCGGGCGAGATCGAGATAGAAGTCGGTGAGCTTGTCCGAGGATTTGGAGAGCCCCCCGGCAATGCCCGTCCTGGCGGCATCGCCGGCATCGAGCGTGCGCACCGTGCCCAGCGCTGAGGTCGAAGTGTTGCCGAACGTGCTTTCGACCGACTGCGAAATGCCGCTGATGGTCCCGGCAATGATGGCGCGCGCCAGCGTCGCCCCGGCGCGCGTCACCACCTTGCCAGACAGGCCCTTCTTGCCGTCGGTATCGACGAAGAAGCCCTTGACCGGTTGATCGACGATCGAATGCTCGTCGAAATCCACGCAGGAGAGCGATACGAGCTGGACCTCGACCCGCTCCTTGGCAAGACTCCCGGTGGCGTTGCCGACCACGAAGCAGCCGGCTAGATTGGCCTTCACCTCATTGGGCAGGACCGCGGGCGCCTGCACCCGGGCGATGATGGGTTCAGGATTACTGGTCGCGTCCCGGCTCGCCAGCGCGTCGATCCCGGTCAGGAGCCGCGCTTTCATGAAACCAGGCGGTAAATAGATGGTCCGATTCTTTTTTTTAGACGATGCGGCATTGTCGGCCGCGCCCTGGGCCATGACCGGACCGGCCGCCGAGCCGATCGCGCCGACCGTTTTTTCGACCGGAGGCGCAGGCGGGGCAGGCGGCGTAACCGGGCCGGTGGGCGGCGCAGGCAGCCTGTCGGCATCCGCGCTGATGTCGCCGGTTTCGGGCGGGTAGGGCAGGGCTGGAACGTTGTCGGGCAGGGCGGGCGGCAGGTCGCCATCCATGGTCTGACTGCCCTCAGTTCCCGGGACACGTGATCCGGGAATGACCTTACCCTCCTCGATCGCGCTGACGCGGTCGCCCAGCAACTGCTGGCCGTCGAGAACCTTCTTCAAATCCCCGCGCAGTTTGACCTCGAGACTGTCGCCGCGCAGCCCCGCGCCCATGTTGAGCGATGCGGCGGGATCGGTGGGCTTGACGTCTTCCTTGCTGCCCGATGCCGCGTAAAGGCCGATCCCGAGCGCTCCGACAGCGACACCGACGGCGAGCTGACGCGCGCGCAGTTTCTGCCGCGCCGACATTTTGGCCCATTGCGCCTTAAGGTCGAGCAAGGCCGGAGACGGACGGCGCGCGGCGTCATCCTTCGGTCCGCCGCTCTGGGCGGCAAGATGGGCCTGATAGGGCGACAGGCCTTCAGGCGTCTCCGCTGCGTCTTTGTTCTTGTCGCCGCTCATTGCCCGGCTCCCCGGCGCACCACGACAAGTCGGGCCGTTTCGCCCGCATCGAGGCGGACCCTGTCCAACGTGACTGAAAAAATGCCTGCCCCAAGGGCCGGATCGACGAGCTGGCGCTCATCCAGCGTCACCGCCGCCGTGGTTCGCACATGATATTGCGAGGCCGAGAGACCTGCCCCCTCGACGGCGATACGGCGTTGTTCGGTTATCGAGAGGCCCGGCAGCGCCGCAATGCCGACCGCGTCACCCGACGGCGCGACCTCGCTGAACGAGGCAGGGATGCGATCGTCGAGCAGGGCCATGGTGATGGAAACGGCGCGATCTTCATCGGCCAGCGCGGCCATCAAGGCGCTATTGGCCTGGGCACGCTGCCGCGCGCCGGGCACAAGTATCACCGTCTGCGCGGGAATTTCCGCCGGTTCAGCATAGAGCGGGTAGGTCGCGCCGTTGCAGTGAACAAAGAACTCGGAAGGCTGCGTCACATAGCTGCGCGTCACTTGCCCTGCATCGTCAATCTCGCGGGCGAGGAACTTGATCCAGGCGTCCGATCCGCCTTTCTCGACGGCAAGACCTTTCTCGGCCGAGAATTTGATATCCTCGATCTCGCCGCCCTCGCACACGACATGGTTGATGTCGCGGTTGGAGAGACGGATCCGACTGGTCTGATCGGGCAGCGCATGGAGCGTCTGGCCTGAGGCCGGGATCGCCAGCAGCATGAACCCGGTTAAAGCGGCGCACGCTCCTATGCGCTGATTAGCGTGTTTCGACATCGAACTGCTCCTCGGAAAGACGCGTCAGCCAGAAACGGCCATTTTCAATGCCGTAGCCGATGCGTAAAATGCCCCGGAATTTGCGGATTACGCCGCCGATGACACGGACCTTCTCGACCGGGACGACGATCTCATGGGCGGTCCAGCGGACCGGCTGATCGTTGCGGATATAGGTCGCGATCGACAGCGTAGGGTTGTTCGCCAGTTCGTCGAGCATGGCGTTGAGGCTGTCGCGCATCGCGCCATAGGCGGACGGGTGAACGAGCCCCAACAGCTCCTGGAACTGCCGGTCGGCCGAGTAAGCCGACCAGGTGCCCGACAGCGCGACGATGTTGCGCGTCATGGCGACGATATAGGCTTCGGATGGCGTATTACCCGAGACATGAAGATCGCCTGTGGCGCCAAAGGGGACAATCACGGTCCGGGCATTCTGGTTGGTCGTGTAGATGACCACGCCCAGCACGGCGGTGACGCCGAACATGCCCGCAATGGCAACCTTGAGCAGGCGGTTTTCCTCGAACAGGTTGGCCGAGCCCTGCAGATAGCGATGGATGCCGTAGCTGGCCGGTTTGCCCAGTAGCGGATCCTCCTTTGTCTTTTTGTGCCCGAACATGCCCATGGCGCTCACTCGAAGAAGCGGGTCTGGGTAGGACCCGGATAATAAGGAAAGGAAACAAGACCCCAGCGCCAGGCGAGATGGGGGAGATAGCCCCTGGGCTTGGTCCGCTTCCACGGGATGAAAAGGAGAAGGGCAGCGATGAGCGCCCAGCCGACAAGTCCGCCCACGATCGCGGCCACGAAAATGCTCGAGGTCGCGAGCAGAAACTCGTCAGATCCAAACCAAAGGATCTGGACGGGCCGATGCAGATATTGCGGAAGGCGTTCGTCCATCTGCCCTTCTCCTCTTGGCTTCATGATACCTTCAAAGGTATCATCCTCCAGGAACCGACCATCGGTTCCCAGCCTGTTGCCAGTGGGGGAAGCGCCTGGTCAGCCAGGTGCGCGCCCCACCTTCGCGTCTCAGATGACCATCCCGAAGGTCTGGAGAATGGAGTCCGCCTTGATGAGGCAGACAGCCGCGACGATGGTCGGGATGCCAATCATGATATTCGAGAAAAGGCGCGAAACGCCGAACAGGAAGGCAGCGACGCCGCCCACAAATCCCATCGGACCTTTCACGCCCTGGTTCACGACGATATCGTATATGTCGTAACCAAGATCGCCCTGGGCGGGTGCCGAGAAGGCATGGACCGGGCCACCGACCAGGGCCATCGCGCCTAAAGGGAGGCCGACATTGGCCACCGCCAGGACCTTGTTGCCAAATTTCTGCATCATAGCATTGCTCCAAAAAGGAGCCGTCCAACCAAAGCCTGCCGGCATCGAAGCAAGATCGGTGTCGGCCGGGGCGTCGGTGGACGGCTCCATGAGCCCGCCGCCGCCGGCATCCTGGTTCATCCGCGCTGGCCAGTTGGGGCCGGGCCGGATGCCCTCCGCAAAGAGAGTGTGCGCAGCCGCGATGGCGCGCGCCCGTTCAGCGGCGCACATCGGACACTGCCTTTGCAAGCGCAGGCTTTGCGTGCCGATCGAGGAACGCTTCGAGTTCGGCCTGCTGAAAGCCCGAGATGAACTTGCCATCGGCGACCAGCGTCGGCGTTCCTGAAACGCCCACTTTGGCGACCAGTTCAGCGTCCTCCGCAACCTTGGCACGGCCCTGCGCGCACTGGCGCAGGACGGGGGGTGTCTGGCCGGAATAGGCCGCCCGGAAGGCCGCCTCGCGATCTGTCGAGCATAGGATATGCTCCGCCTTGGCAGCAGCGGTCGGATGGATGCCGCTCACGAAGAAGATGAGACGCCTTACCGGCTTGCCCTCTGCTGCCTTGGCGCTCCAGAACCGATCGAGCGCCTGGCAGTAAGGACAGTCCGGGTCGGTGAATTCTATGACCGTTGGCGCATCTACAGGGCCGATCGCCAATGCCTTGGCAGGGTCGATGGCTTTGACACGGCGCGTGGCACCCTGTTCCTGCGCCAGCGCGGTCAGGTTGACGCCGTTGCGGTCGTAGACCGTAGCGAACAAGAGATGCGCACTTTGCGGCGCATAGTAGATGATCCGGCCGCCAGCGGTCGCCTGATAGATGGGGCCCGCGACGGGCGCGGGACCAAATTCCTCAAAGCGCAGATTGGTAAAGGTCTGTTGAAGCTGCCTTTCCGCTTCGCCAGCCGCTTCGGTGAGCTGCGCACTGGAGATAGGCTTTGAATCCTTTTGCGCATAGGCCGCACCAGGCTGAAGGAAGGCAATCAGTGCAGCCGCACTGATCCCGCCTAACCATTTTGCTACGGTCCCATTCCAAACACGCGATCTGCCGCAAATCTGCGTTGGCCATTTGGAAGGCTTTGGCTCGCTCACAAATGGAGGGATCGCCAATCCGGAATGTCTATGCGAAACTGACATAAGCCTCCTTCATCCTGCGCGCATCGCTGCACGCCGGGTTTCGTTATGCGGTTTGGGCTGGGAGCACTGTTCAAGGGCTGTGCTCGCCGTCACCGTGTTGTTCGGATGGATGAAGGATGAAAGGTCAGAGCAAGCCACGCAATGGGCCGGGTACTGAGATGCCGATTCGGCACCTCAGTACCGAAATCGGCACTTCAGTGCCGATTTCTCCGCTTTTTCGGCGTCATTTGCCCGTCTCTATTCATCGGGACGCTGCCGCGACGGGCGCTGGCAGGCTGCGAATCATGCAGGGAGAGCGTGCATGAGGACATCGAGGACTTACAAACTCCAGTTATCGGAGAAGGGCGTCGATCAATTTCTCGCCTGCCATTGCAGGCTTGCCAGAATGACGCGCGAGTTTATTTCCTATGGAACGACTCTCCATGTCGCGATGAGCATTCTGGATCGCTGCGACCCTGCCGAGATTGTCGCAGAACTCGAATCGCCGCTTTGCGGGGCGTTGGGCGGTCCTGCATTTCGCTTTGTCGGTACGACATCCCGATTGGCTAACATCGTCGATCGCATCGCGAGCCGCCTGATCGAGAGCGGCGAATGTGGAAGTGGGGTGGCGACATGGCGACTTTATAATGTGGCGCTGATCATGTTCCAGGCTTCCGAAGATCGGGAGCTGCAAAGCGCCTATCGACGGGCAGCGCTGATCACCTCGTAACGATGGGTAATAAGGCGTCTACTCCTGCGACATAGGGCGTTTCCCAATGCTTTCACTATGAAAGCGTAAAAATTTGACCTTTGGTGCGACTAACAACATTTTTGACCCGTGGGCTGTGCACGGGAGCTTTGAGCCATTGGCAGGGAGACCTTGTCATGCCGCTACAGGCGATACCCAATGCACGCGATCCCTCGGTCCTTGAGATGATCAAGCTGATGTCCGGGAGGCGCATCGAAATGAAGAGACGGGTCGAACGGATAACGCAGGAAGATTTCGCGGCGAACATAGGGATCGGCACGCGCTGGCTTCGCGAAATCGAGGCCGGCAACCCCAAGTCCCGTCTCGACGATCATTTCCGCTGTGCGCATGCGCTGGGTCTCTCG
This sequence comes from Sphingobium sp., assembly GCF_041987595.1. Taxonomy (GTDB): domain Bacteria; phylum Pseudomonadota; class Alphaproteobacteria; order Sphingomonadales; family Sphingomonadaceae; genus Sphingobium. The sequence goes on from NZ_JBHIWJ010000091.1 coordinate 14,211, forward strand.
ACCGGTCATCTCGTCATACCCCTGCTTTTCATGGAACACCGTCGGGTATTTCCGCGCGTGCTACTGGAAGGGGATCTCTCGAAACTGGAAACCGTCTGCATCGATGCCATCGCACAACATAATCTCGAAACGCTTTCGCGCCAGCTCTTCACGCCTGATGCAGATGCCAATCCTGATAAAAAGCTGGACGAGTGACTTCTCATGTCACCAGGAACGCGCCATGCTGAACAAGTCTATCTAGACCTCAAAGAAGCACTGCTTTCGGGGCGTTACGTCGGCTCTACCGATCTGTCTATTGCCGTTCTCGCCTCGGAATTCGGGACCAGTCCCTCGCCTATTCGAGACGTACTGCATCGCATGTATGGCGAACGCTTGCTTCAGGCCGGACAGCATCATGGTTTCCGCATTATCGACTGGACTTCAGAAGCATTATGCGACTGCTATACATGGCACGGTCAACTCATTCGTATGGCGCTCAAGAGCCGCGCACGGCAAAATATGCAACGCCCTATAGCCCCGGATGGTTGGGTCACTGACTACACGTCCTCAGCCGCGATCGTAGGCACCGCCGAGCGGATGTTTCTCGCACTTGCAGCCGCATCCCAGTCAGCGGAAATTGTCGCGGCGATTGCCAATGCCGGAGAACGGCTACGTTCCGTCCGACTCCGCGAGCTGGACCGTTGGCCAGACTGCGCCGACGAACTTCGTCGTGCCAATATGTTGGCAGTTTCCGGGACAGGAAAAGCACTTCTGGAGATGCTCTGGAATTATCATCGCCGCCGGATCAGGGCAGCGCCGATGCTGTGTGAATGATAGGCAAATAATTCATAACAAGACAAAATATTCAGAGCGTGAATATCATGATTTCATGATTGCAATATTCGCGGATAATGCTTTCACAATGAAAGCAAATATTGGCGAATATATTCTTCCATCGACATAGCCTTTCTGTCGCCACGAACCGCGTGGTCAATCAGAAGGAGGCAAATATGGAACGCACATATGGCAAATCCGACGAAGCCGTCGTTGAACTGGGTGTCGCCAGCAAGGTGACAAACGGCCAGGGGCAGCGCCTTACCGACAGTCCGCAGGGGCAGTCGGCCGCGGGCATTCTCGACGACTGACAACCAAAAGTCTGGTTCGGCCGCCATGCCGGACCAGACAAGGTTTAAGGGGCCAGCGATGAATGCCGTCATCTTGAAACCGCGTGTTGGATATTGCGATATTGGCGATCGGCTGGTTTTCCTGGACGTCGATCGCGATCGCTATCTCATGATAGCGCCCGAACTGGAGATGGCCGTTCGCGACCTGGTGGTTGGCCGTATCGTTGATGCCAAAGGACGGGAGGCCCTGGCTGCAACCGGCTTGTTCATATCTTCACACGCTGCAACGGGTTCATCCCATCCTTTTTCCGGGATCAGACCTACCCGCGCATTGTGCGATAGAGATGAAGTGACTTCGGACAAGCTTGCCTTCGGCGCCCATTACGTCGCTGCGTTTCTTTGTCTGGCATTCTTCCATCTTGTGGCGCGATACTGCCCGTTGAGGATGAGGATCTTCTTGGCGACATCCCTGGTGCGATCAGGGGAAAAGGCGTTATTGCCATCGAAAATTTCTGTACTTCTTGCAGCCTTTCATAGCGCCAGCCTGCTTTTTCCCCGCAAAGATCGCTGTCTTGCCGATGCGCTCGCGTTGCAAGCCTATCTTGCCCTTTGCAGGTTGCGCACGACAATCGTCTTTGGCGTCCAGTTGGGGCCTTTCCAGGCGCATTGCTGGGTCCAGCATGGAGATGTGGTTCTGGGACAGGATATTGAGACTGTCCGGGCATTTCGTCCGGTGCTTGCCCTGCCATGAACACGCGCTATTCGATCATCCTGCGCCGCGGCGGACCCATGTCGTTGGAGGATATCGGGGCAGCAGAAGAATTGGCCATCACCTGCAGCGCGGACCTTGAAGTCCAGCGTTTCCATCATGATAGCGTCATTCTCCTGGGCGACTGTTTCTCCGAAACGGGCGGACCGCGCGGTCTTGAGATTGCCTGGAACGATGAGAACGCCCGCGAACTCATCGAGCGCTTCACCCTTGAAGCGTTCCGACGCCGTCCCCCAACACCTGCCTACATCGATGGTCTCGTGGGCTATTTCGAGAAGCAACGGGCGCTGGACAAGCCATTCCAAATAGCCATGATCGATACCCTCGCCATCGTGTTGTCATCGCCTGCCTTTCTGTTTATGAACGAAACAGAGCAGCCTGACTCTCGCGACTTGGCGGCCCT
>NZ_JBHIWJ010000092.1:0-7174 GCF_041987595.1 Sphingobium sp.
CGACATCGACCCGCACCGCCAGCAGGTCGCTGGCCTTGACCGGCGGCATGGCCGCGCTGGCGGGCAGGCCGGCCAGCTGCGACACCGGCACGAAGCGATAGCCCTCGCTCCGCAGCCGGGCGATGATGCGCGGCAGCGCCTCCACCGTCTGCGCCCGGTCGCCGCCGCCGTCATGCAGCAGGATGACGTTTTCCGACCGGTCGGCATCGGCCGAATGGACCTGATCGACGACCTGCCTGACGATCTCGTCCGTTCCGGGCCGCTGCCAGTCATTGGGGTCGACGTGCAGCCCGACGACCGTATAGCCCAGCTTCTGCGCCGCCAGAGCTGGTCCCAGCTCGTCTGCCGTGGTCGGCTCCGCATCGCCGAAATAGGGGGCTCGGAACAGCCGCATGCCATGGCCGGTATAGGCCTGCACCAGCCGCTGCGTCGCGTTGAGCTGCAGGCGCGTGGCGTCGTCCGACCAGGTGGCGAGGTTGGGATGATCGTAGGTATGGTTGCCGATCTCGTCCCCGTCCGCGACGATCCGCTGGAGCAGGCCCGGATGTTCCAGCGCGTTTTCCCCGATCACGAAGAAGGTGGCCGGCGTGCGCGTCCGTTCCAGCACCCTCAGGATCTTCGGCGTCCATGTGGGGTCCGGCCCGTCGTCGAAGGTCAGCGCCAGCATTTTGGGATGCTGCCCGCCGGTGCGCTGCACCTGATAGGGGGTGGGCAGCGCGCCATAGCTTTCCCGCTCGATGATGTTTTGCGGGCCGAAGCGGATGGCGCGGTTGCCCTCCGTCGGGGTGGCGGTGATCCGCAGGATTTCGCCCGATCCCTCGACATCGGTGTTGAGCGTGCTGGCCATGCGGCTGAGGTTGGGGCGGCCGCCCGAGCGCCAGGCGATGAGGTCGGTCCAGAAACCGGGGTCCTCGCTGCCGAGGCGCCAGAGGGCGATGCTCTGGATGCCCAGATGCTTGAGCACCAGCAATTCGTTCCAGCTCGCGGCAGCGTCCAGCATCCAGATCTGGTGGCGCTGCCCCGCCTCGTCATAGGCGAAGCCCGCATTGCCGCTGGCCATGTCATAGGCGGGGCGCGCGTCGCTGTCATGCGCGGCGAGCCACGCGTCGTCGAGCGAGAGGGCATCGGCGCTGCCGCCATGCCAGTCATAGGCATAGCTGCCCAGCGCGACGACGATATGGTTGGCGCCGATCTCGCGCAGGGCGGCCTTCACCTCGCGCGCGAACCAGTCCTGCGCGGCGATCGGACCGGGCTGGCCGCTCTGCCAATGCTGGTCATAGGCCATCAGGATCACGCGGTCGGTGACCGCCGCGAACCGGGCGAGCGGCCAGGCCTCTTCTTCGGCGGGCACGGTGACGGCCAGCTTGGCACCGACGGGCAACTGGGCGCGAAGCATGCGGAGGAAGCGCAGATAGGCGGGCATGGCGCTGCCCGGCAGCGATTCGAAATCCATGACCAGCCCGGCTTCGTGGCGGCGGGCGACATAGGCGCCCAACCGCCCTGCCAGCGCCCGCGCCGCGACGGGATCATGCAGCGCTCGCGCCGCGCCTGCGCCGTTCCAGCTGTCGGTCCCCAGATTCTGCACCATCGGCAGAACCTTGGGCGGATGCGGCATGGCGGCGATCATGCGGTCGAACGCCGGATCGGCGGCGAAGCGGATCGGCTGGCCCGGCCCCGCCACGTTGACCAGCGCGGGAACCACCCAGTCGAGCTGGCCGACATGCCGCCGCAGCGATGCGATGCTGTTCTCCTCGCCCGGCACATAGAAACCGACGTTCAGCGGCTTGGCCTGGACATGGAATTTGCCCCAGTGCGGCAGCCATCTGGCGATGTCGTGGCGCAGGGAGGAGATGCCCGACAGGCGCGCGGCATGGGGCTGGGGCAGCGGCAGGGCAAGGTCCCGTTCCGACGGCACGGCGACCAGCGTGGTGGCAAAGGCGATCGCCGCCAGCAGGATCGCGATCAGCAGCCCGGCGACGATCCGTCTGGCCCAAAGCCCCCTGCGGCCGGTGGGGTCGAAGAAAATCGGTCTGCTCATGTCGCGTTTTGCCCTGTTTGTCGCGATCACCCCTACGCTGCGCGGATTGCCGGGCGGGTGGGCCGTAAATGAAATATTGGTCATGATGGAATGAAAGTCGCACCGTATCGCTCCGGCACACCGCTTCGGCACCGCTCAAGCTTTTCTAGCTGGACGATCAGCAAAGTTTGCAGGACAGATCTCTACCGCGAAAATAGACAGGTGCCGATTCGGCTCAGGGGGAGGACAGGCATGGTTTGGCGCTCGGCAATCGGCCAGAAATGGGGGAGGTGGAGCGACGCCGTGAAGCGCGAACTGCTGCGCGAGCCGGAGCGCATTCTCATCGAGTGCGGACCCGAAGCGCTCTCGCCGCAGCCCGAACAGCCCGCCCAGCCGAAAATGTCGCTCGAACGTCAGTAAGGCGGCGGCCGGGGCTTGCCGATCCCGCAACCGCTTCCGATATAGCAGCGGCTTTGCCGATGGCGCCCTGCCATCTCGACCCCTTATGCCGGGAGACTCCATGACTGCATCCGCCCGCGCCGTGACGCGCGCCGTCGAACCGCTTTTCCTTGATCGCTGGTCGCCGCGCGCCTTCGATTCCTCCGCTATGCCGCAAGAGGATCTTGATACGATTTTCGACGCGGCGCGCTGGGCGCCGTCGGCCTTCAACTACCAACCCTGGCGCTTTCTTTACGCCACCCGCGACAGCGCCGACTGGCAGCGTTTTCTGGGCGTGCTGCTGCCCTTCAACCAGAGCTGGGTGCAAAATGCCTCGGCGCTGGTCTTCATCCTGTCCGACACGCAGATCGCCGCGCCGGGATCAGAAGACATGAAGCCGTCGCACAGTCACAGCTTCGATGCGGGCGCGGCCTGGGCGCTGATGGCGTTGCAGGCGACGCGGCTGGGTTATCACAGCCATGCGATGACGGGAATCGAGTTCGACAAGGCGCGGGCTGAATTGCAGGTGCCCGACCGTTTCCGGATCGAGGCGGCCGTGGCCATCGGCACGATTGCCGACAAGTCGATTCTGCCTGAAGCGCTTCAGGCCCGCGAAGCGCCCAGCGGCCGCAAGGACATTGCCGATTTCGTGACGGCGGGCAACTTCGCAGCCTGAAGTATCGGATCGGGGGCGCCGGGCCTGCTCAGGTCCGGGCCAACGCCTCCGCCGTCTCGTCCATCATGCCCGGTTCCTGATCGCCGGTCAGCGCATAGGACATGTCGCCGCGCCGCCAATAGGCGACCGACTGCGCTCCTTCCCGCACCGCGTCGGGGCGTTCGGGCGCGCCGGTCCTTTCCCGCACGGCGAAGATCGTCATGCGGCGCCCTTCATCGGTGCGCACAGCCATCAGCAGCGCGGGAGCCTTGTCGGTCGGGAACAGCTGCACGTCGGTCACCCGCCAGTCGCCGGGCAGTTGCGGCATGGCGATCCGGGTGTTCGCCGCGATCTCCCGCGCATCGAAGCGGGGCGCCTCGATCTGCGAATTCATGTCGGCGCGCATCATCGCGATGCGGTGCGAGGCGACGGCATAGCTGACATAGGCGGGCGTGTGTTGAACCCCACCCACCCACAGCGCCAGCGCGGCGGCAAGGCCGCCCGTCATCAGCCCCGCGGGCATCAGGCGGCGCCAGCGGCTTTTCTGCGCCGGGGCCAGTTGCTGCGCCGCCGCCGCCAGATGCGCGGGGACGGGCCGCCTGTCCTGACCCAGCATCCGCAAGGCGCTGCGCGTGCTGAGGTCGCCCATCACCCGCGCCGCCAGCGCGGGTCGGCGCGACAGAAGCGTTTCGATCACGAAGCGCCGCTCCGCGTCCAGTTCGCCGTCGACATAGGCGTCAATGTCCATATCGCTAATGTTGAGATCGGTCGGGCGATCAGTCATCGCTTCCTCCTATCAGCCGGAGGCCGCCTGCCCCCTGCTGCCCCTGTTCCTTTTCCCTGAGCGCCGCGCGCGCCCGCGACAGTCGCGACATCACGGTGCCCACCGGCACGCCCAATGTCTCGGCCGCCTCCTGATAACTCAGGCCCTCGATCGCGGTGAGGTGCAGCACCGCGCGCTGATGTTCGGGCAGCGCCGCGAACTGCCGGGCGATCTCGGACAGTCGGGCATATTCTTCCTGCCCCGGCTCCAATTGGTCAATCAGTGTTTCAGCGAAGCGGCTGTTGCGCCGCGCCTCCGACGCCTCGCGTCGCTTGGCGGAGAAAAAGACATTGTGGACGATGGCGAGCAGCCAGCGGCGGCGGTTTCGATCGGGCTGATAGGTTTCCTGCCGCTCGATGGCGCGCAGCAGCGCATCCTGCACGACATCATCGGCGTCCTGATCGTCCCGCGTCAGCGACCGCGCATAGCGGCGCATCGCGACCAGATCGTCCCTGATATCCGGGCTGTCGTCCATCAGGGCCCTCTCATGCGGCCTGCGCCGCCGGCGTTGCAAGCGGGATCTGAAGGGCGTCGGCATAGCAGAGCGCCACATCCTCCAGCACATCATGCCAGTGATAGCGCGCCGCCTGCGCCGCCGCCGCCGCACCCAGCGCGCGCCGCCTCTCCGGATGGCGGATCAGTCCGGTGGCTGCGTCCGCATAGGCCGCCGCGTCCCTCGCCGGCACCAGCAGTCCGGTGCGCCCCGCCTCCAGCAGCGTCGCCGCGCTCGGCACATCGGCGGAGATGACGGCGAGGCCCGACGCCATCGCCTCCAGATTGACGTTGCCGAACGCCTCGGTGACCGAAGGGTTGATCAATATGTCGGCGCTGGCGACGGTGCGGCCCAGCGCCTCGCCCGCCAGATGCCCCATGAAGGTGGCGTTGGGCAGCCTTTGCGCCAGCCAGCCGCGCGCCGGACCATCGCCGATGATGAGCGGCCGGACCGCCAGCCCGCGTGCCCGCACGGCATCGATGGCCTCGGCAAAGATGTCCAGTCCCTTTTCCAGCACCAGCCGTCCGAAGAAGAGCGGCACCATCTCGTCGGCCGCATAGCCAAGACGGGCGCGCAGATCCTGATCGCGCAGGTCCGGGCGGAAGCAGGCGGGGTCGATGCCGCGGCCCCAGATCGCCGTCCGCGCCGTCCCGAACCGCCCGGCCATGTCCCGCGCGATCGGCCGGGTGGGGCACAGGATGCGATCGCAATCGCCGTAGAAGCGGTCGAGATAGCGCTCGACCGGCCCGCGCAGGAAGGAGAGGCGGTAATAGTCGAGATAGGTTTCGAAGCGGGTATGCAGGCTGGCGACCACGGGAATGTCCCGCGCGCGGGCATATTTCTGCGCCTGCCGCCCCAGCAGGTCGGGCGCGGAGAGATGAACGAGATCTGGCGCGAAATCGTCGAAATCCCGCTGCGCGGCGCGGGTGAAGCCCAGCGCCAGCCGATATTCGGGCCGTCCGGGAATGCTGATCGAGCGCACGGACAGGATATCGCCGACGGAGACGAAGGCCTTGCGCGGCGCGGTTGGAGAATAGATGCGCACCTGTGCCCGCACCTCCTTCAACAGATAGGCGACCAGCCGGTTGAGCGCCTGATTGGCGCCGTCACGCACGCAATCATAATTGCCCGAAAACAGCGCGACCCGCAGCGGACGCCCCAGCGCCGCAGCCAGCGCCATGCGGGACTCGGGCAGGCGATCGGCAGCGGCGCGAAGGTCGGCGTCATTGTTCATGCGTCCTATACGCCGCTCGCCGGGCCGTTATTCCGTCACGCCGCAATCCTGATAGGCTTGCATTCAGCAAAGCTGCGCTAATGCCCCTGGCCTGATCTGAGGAGTCTCGCGCATCCGATGAGCTTTCCCGCCCGCGTGAAACGCAAATCCCTGGCCGCCCTGCTGCTGGCGGCGGCATTGCTGGCCGGCGCGACGGCCTATTGCCGCCATCTGGGCTATCCGCGCGGGCCGATCTTCACCCTTGTTCGCGCTTCCGCGCCCGGCCGCGACGGCACGGTCGCGGTCTTCTTTTCCGGGGACATGGGCTTCAATGCAGGCATGGGACCGGTGATCGCCGGGCATATGGCGAAGGGCGGCCTGCCGGTGGTCGGCGTCAATTCGCTGACCGCCTTCGCCCGCAGGCGATCGCCCGACGAGGCCGCCGCGCTGGTCGAACAGGCTGCGCGCCGCGCATTGGCGCTGCCCGGCGCCCGGCGGCTGATGCTCGTCGGTCAGTCCTTCGGCGCGAACATGCTGCTGGCGGGACTGGACCGCCTTGCCCCTTCGCTGCGCTCGCGGGTCGCCATGGTCGCGCTGATCGTGCCGGCCGATACCATGCTGTTCCGCGCCACGCCGGGCGGGGTCTTCGACTTTGGCGATGACGGCCCGGCAGGGCCTGCCGCCCGCGCGCTGGACTGGGCGCCTGTGCTCTGCATCCACGGGGTCGAGGAAAGCGGCAGCCTCTGTCCCGGCTGGCGTCAGCGCAACGTCTACGTCGTCGGCCTGCCGGGCGGCCATTTCCTCAACGACGATTCGGCCGGGGTGGCGGCCACGCTGCTGCGCGCCGCAAACATTGCCAAAAGTTCAGGCAGCGCAGAGCGCCCCGCAATGTGACAGCCGCTATTCCCGGTCCTTCACTGGGAAGGATGGATGACATGGGGAGGCTTCGGACGACATTGGCGTTTCTGGTTTCGGCCGCGCTTCCGGCCGGACCCGCGCTCGCGGCTGTCGCGGTTCGTCCGCCCGAAGGGATCTGGCTTGGTCCGCACAATAATGTCGCGGTGCGCACCGGCGCCTGCGGCGACCGCCTGTGCGGCTGGGTCGTGTGGGCCGACGGCGAGGCGCAGGCCGACGCCCGCGATGGCGGCGTGGACCGGCTGATCGGCACCGAATTGCTGGAGGATTACCGCCCCGACGGCAAGAACCAGTGGCGCGGCACCGTGTTCGTGCCCGACATGGAACGGCGCTTCGCCTCCCAGATCAGCCAGCTTTCGCCCGGCAGGATGCGGGTCAAGGGCTGCATATTGGGCGGCCTCTTCTGCAAGTCGCAAATCTGGACCCGGATCGACCGGGTGCCCGGCGGCGAATCATGATCCGCCCGCGCCGCGCCCGCTTCTGGCTGGTCCCCGGCCTGCTGGCAGGCGCGGCGCTGCTGCTGGCGGGGGTCAATGCGCTGAACCCCGCCCGCGCCGCCGCCGATCCGGCGCAGGGCGACGGCGCGATCAGCGAAACCGCCTATGCCCTTGCACCCTTGG
>NZ_JBHIWJ010000092.1:7184-16476 GCF_041987595.1 Sphingobium sp.
GCGGCTCGCTCGACGACATCGTCAAGCTCAACGCCTACCTCACCGATTTGGGCAATTTCGCCGTGTTTAACGAAGTGATGGCCGAATATTTCACCCAGCCCTATCCCGCCCGCGCCGCCATCGGCGTGGCCGCCCTGCCCAAAGGCGTGGTGATCGCCCTGTCCGGCCGTCGGGGGTGGGACGGGAACAGCGCCGGTTTCGCCCGCCGCCTCGCCGCGCGCGGCGCGCTGGTGGCGGGCGTCTCCACGCCGGACTTTCTGAAGGCGCTCGACGGTTCGAAGCGGTGCATCAACCCCAATTACGGCATCCTCAGCCTCGCCCGCGACCTGCAACATCGCTTCGCCCTGCCCATGTATCGCAAGCCCGTCCTGATCGGGCGCGGGGAGGGGGCGGCGCTGGCCTATGCGGCGCTCGCCTCCGGCCCGAACGGCGCCTATGCCGCCGTGCTGTCGGACGATTTCACCCCGATCCTGCCCGGCGCGCGGAGCTGGTGCCGCTCCGGCAGCCTGAAGATCGCGGCGATCAGGCGTCCCTACAGGGGCTGGGCCTTCGCCCCCAGCCGCAAGCTTCCTTCGCCCTGGATCGCGCTGAGCGACGGCGGGCGCAAGCGGCTTCCCGCCTTCGTGGCCCGCACCGGCAGCGGCAGGCTGCTGTCCCGCCCCGCGGAACAGGGCGACGCGGCGCTGCTGTCGCAGGTCCAGCCATGGCTTACCCCGATGACGGGCAGCGTCGCGCTCCCGGTCGACCTGCCCATCACCATCGTCACCGATCCCGCCGCGCCGCGTACCGGCATGATGGCGGTGATCTATTCCGGCGACGGCGGCTGGGTGGGTCTGGACAGGGATGTGGCGGCGCAGCTGGCGCATGCGGGCATTCCCGTGGTCGGCGTGGACAGCCTGTCCTATTTCTGGAGCCAGCGCACGCCGCGGGGCGCCGCGCATGATCTGACCGCCATCATCCGCGGCTATTCGCAGCACTGGCAGCGGCGCAGGGTGCTGCTGGTCGGCTATAGCTTCGGCGCGGACGTGCTGCCCTATATCGCGGGCAGCCTGCCGCCGCCGCTGCGCGCCCGGATCGAGCGGATATCGATGCTGGGCCTCAGCCCCTCGGCCGATTTCCAGTTCCACCTGTCGAGCTGGCTCAACATGGATGCGACCCGCCAATATCCGACGATCCCGGCGATCATGCGGCTGCGCGGCCTGTCCCTGCTCTGCGTCAGGGGCGCGCAGGAAAATGACAGCGCCTGCCCGGCCATCCCCGCAGGCCTTGCGGATGTGGCGGTGGTGCCGGGCGGCCATCATTTCGACCGCAATGCGCCGCTGCTGGTGAACCGGATGCTCAGGGGACTCGTGATATGACGCTGCAAGCCCAAAAAATCGGCAGCTGGATGAAGGCGAACAAGGGCGCACTGACCCTGTCGGTCATGCTGGCCGTGGCGGCGCTGGGGCTGGCGGCGCTGCACGGTCTGCTGGCGCAAGTGCGGCTGCACGACGTTCGCCATGCGGTCCATGCCATCGCCGGCTGGCGCCTTGCCGTCGCGCTGGCGCTGACGGCGGCGAGCTATGTCGCGCTCACCTTCTACGATTATGTCGCGCTTCGCATCATCGGCCGTCCCTTGCCCTGGCGCACGGCGGCGCTGGCCTCCTTTTGCAGCTATACGCTCAGCCACAATCTCGGCCTCTCGCTGCTGACCGGCGGATCGGCGCGCTACCGCATCTATTCGGCGGCGGGGCTGGAGGGCGGCGACATCGCCCGCATCATCGCCTCGGCGGGCCTGTCCTTCTGGGGCGGGGTGCTCGTGCTGGCGGGCGCCCTGATGCTGGTGCATCCCGCCTATATCGCGGTCATGGGCGTGACGCTGGGCCTGCCGGTGCAGCGGGTCGCCGGAGGCGCGATCCTGCTGGCGGCGCTGGGGCTGCTGGCCGCCATCGGCAGGGGAGGCCGGGCGCCGTGCTTCTTCGGCTGGACGCTGGCCCTGCCCACGCGGGGTCAGGCGCTGGCGCAGATCGGCGTCGCCTGCATCGACCTTGCCGCCGCCAGCGCGGCCCTGTTCATCCTCGTGCCGGGGATCGCCCCCACCCTCTATCCGACGCTGTTTCTCGCCTACGCGCTGGCGATCATCGTCACGCTGGTCAGCCATGTGCCCGGCGGCATCGGCATATTCGAGGCGGTGATCGTCGCGACCCTGCCCGATGTCGACCGGCCCAGCCTGCTGGCGGCGCTGATCGCCTATCGCCTGATCTATTATCTGATCCCGCTGCTGCTGGGCGTGGTCGCGATCGCGCTGCATGAGGGCAATAGCTGGCGGCATCCCGTCAGCCGCGTGCTGGACGGCGCGCAGTCGGCGGCGTCCGGCATGGCCCCGGTCATGCTGTCGCTGCTGGTCGCGGTCAGCGGCGTGATCCTGCTGGTTTCCGGTGCGCTCCCCGCGATTCAGCACCGCATGCACATCGTCACCGGCTGGTTGCCGCTGACCTTCGTCGAGGCGTCGCATTTCGCCGCCAGCATCATCGGCACGCTGCTGATCCTGCTCGCTTCGGGCCTCTACCGCCGGCTGGACGCCGCCTTCTGGATGACGCGCAGCCTGTTGCTGGCGGGTGCCCTCTTCTCGCTCATCAAGGGCCTTGATTATGAGGAGGCAATTGCGCTGCTGATCACCGCCGCATTGCTGCAATGGACGCGGGGGGCCTTCTATCGCCGCACCCGCTTCACCGCCGAAGCGCTCAGTCCCGCCTGGGTGGCGACGCTGGCGGTGGCGGTGGGACTGTCGCTCTGGATCGGCTTCTTCGCCTATAAGCATGTCGAATATCAGAACGACCTCTGGTGGCATTTCGGACCGAAGGCCAATGCCGCCCGTTTCCTGCGCGCCGGGCTGGCGAGCGCGATCCTGGTCGTCGCCGCTGCCTTCTGGCGCATGTTCCGGCCGGCAGGCGCGCCGGGCGGCGCCGACCGGCCCTCCACCCGCCCGAGCCGGGAGGCGCTGGCGCTGGCCGAGCGCACCGATGCCTTTCTGGCGACGACCGGCGACAAGCTGTTCCTGACCTCGCCCACCGGCCGCGCCTTCGTCATGTATCAGGTGCAGGGGCATAGCTGGATCGTCATGGGCGATCCCGTCGGCGACCGGGAAGAATGGCCCGACCTGCTCTGGCAGTTGCGCGAAAGAGCGGATGCCGAGCAGGGCAGGCTGCTGCTCTATCAACTCAGCCTCAATGCCCTGCCGCTGGCCATCGACCTGGGCCTGGCGATCGTCAAATATGGCGAGGAGGCCCGCGTCGACCTGCACCGTTTCACGCTCGACGGTCCCGACGCCCGGCCGCTGCGCTATGCCGAGCGCCGCGCGGTGCGAGAGGGAGCAAGCTTCGACATCATCCCCGCCGCGCAGGTGCCGATGCTGCTGCACGAACTGGAACATGTTTCCGACCAGTGGCTGGCCGCCAAGGGCCATGGCGAAAAGGCCTTCAGCGTCGGCCGCTTCGACCCCGCCTATATCGCCGCCTGCGATTGCGCGGTGGTGCGGCAGGAGGGACGGATCGTCGCCTTCGCCAATATCTGGGCGACCGCCAACCACCGCGAGCTTTCCGTCGATCTGATGCGGCATGCGTCGGAAATGCCCTATGGGACGATGGATTATCTGTTCATCCACCTGATGCTCTGGGGCCGGAGCCAGGGCTATGACTGGTTCACCCTGGGCCCTGCTCCCCTGTCAGGGCTGGAGGCGCGGCGCCTGTCCCCCTTCTGGGCCAAGGCGGGCGCCTTCTTTTTCCGCCATGGCGAGAGCTTCTACGGTTTTGAAGGGTTGCGCGCCTATAAAGACAAATTCGGCCCGCGCTGGGAGCCGCGCTTTATCGCCGGGCCGCGGGGCATTTCCATGTCGCGCGCGATGATCGACCTGCAAAAGCTGGTCGGCGGCGGCCCGGGCAGCGCCGCGAGCCGGACGCGGCGGCGCCGATCCATCGCAAGCCCCACGCCGGATAAGGCCGATGAAGACGGGGCGCAGACCAAAATCCTCGACATGGCGAAATGATCTCGGCGCATGGATCGCGCATGCCATAAAACGGGCGGGAGCGTTGATGGGTGGATGGCATACAGTCCCATTTTGAGGAAATAGCGATGAAAGCAGACGGGGGGTCGAAGCCCTTAGTCTATATGGTCCGGGATAGAATGAACGGCATCCTCGCAGGTTTTCCACTGTCCTGCCCAGTCCCGATAGCGCCGGATTCTCAGGATGACTGCAATGCTATCGAGCCGTCTCTGCATATCGAAGATCGCAATTTGACATACGCCGGATTTCGCAAGTTGGCTAACTGCGAGATGGAGCGTCTCTAATCCCCCGTCATCGGGAAGGCGCATGGGAAAGAAAGAGCCCATGCTGTCCAGCAGACGGCTCTGTCGATCTGGATATATCAGGTGTTGGCGAAAGTCTTTGATTTCTTGATCGCCGATCATCCAACGCTTTTGCGCTATATCAAATACAGGCAACTGTTGCCGCGCAATGGTCGATGACGCTTGCCGGACTCCTATGATGATTTCGGCTTCCACAGTCACTAAAGGAGGCCGCATCCAATATGCCACCAACAGGGCATCGACCAGCACTGTCAATCCGAGAATCCCGACTAACACCCCCCTCCTCGGCATCCATTTCAACAATGGCATAAATGAGGGAGCCTTATCGTCGATCTTCATGTCTCTTGTTCGGGTAGGATCGTGTCCGCTATCAAAGGGTGACGCAAGACCAAAAAACGGCCTTGAATGGTCGTCACCCCTCGTCTTGTGGAAGCGACCAACAAGCAGGCAGATTGACAAAGTAGCCCCATTCACTCCACGGCGCGGCTTCGCTTCCTACCACCCGTGAGACTAGCCCCCATTCCGGTGGATCAGGAAATCCGTGCCACGCAAGCTGGATGAGCAATAGCTGCTCGCCCTCATGCTCGGCGAAATATTCGACATCGCGAGATATATGCCACTGCTTATTCAGCCCGAACAGCTTCCCGTTAGGAGGGATGGTGCCGACTGCCTGCCAATGGATAGGTTTATCAGAGCGCTCGCGATAACCTTTGAGTTGGGCGTCGGCGATCTCGTCGCTGGCGTCCCACGGCGCCGCTTCCCAGTCGTTAGCCGCGCTGTTCATTCGTCGGCGCTGGCGCATAACTCTTCCCTAGGGTTCGATTGAGAGACTGGACCAATGACTACTTAGGGGCAAGCTGGCCATGCCTCTTTTGCCCAATAATGGTCGCTTACCGTCATAGGGCGAAAAGTCGAAGCCCGGTCCTACTTGCGCAGGCCGGGCCTCATTCCCTCTCCAAACTGGTCAGGTCGGATCAGCCGTCGTAATCGCCGCCGATATTCTGGTTGCGCGGCGGGGCAGCAGCGGTCAGGCGCAAGGCCTCTGCCGACTGGGCGATCGAACCGATTTCGTCCGGTGTATCGTCGTCGTCGATCTGCACCTTCTGCAGCGAGGCGACGAGCGAATCATGCAGATCCACCGGCAGGATGGTTTCCTCCGCGATCTCACGCAGGGCGACGACCGGATTTTTGTCGCGGTCGCGGTCCAGCGTCAGTTCCGCGCCGCCCGAAATCTCACGGGCGCGCTGCGCGGCAAGCAGAACGAGGTCAAAACGGTTGGTAACCTTGTCGACGCAATCTTCGACGGTAACGCGGGCCAAAAGGGCGCTCCTGAACAACCAATGAAAAGTCGTGAAACCGCCGCCTAACAGCGCTTGTCGGAAGAGTCAATGAAAAGCCCATAAAGTCATGGTCAGCCGCCGGGAATGAGGGCATGAAGGGATTATGGCGACCATCCGACAGGCAGAGGGGGATGAGGGGGACGACCGCATCAGCCTGTCGCTGCACGGCAACCGGCTTCGGGTGGTCGAAACCGGCGCGGCATTGCGTCAGGCCCTGGTCGATCTGATCGACGGCGCGCAAACCAGCCTGAAACTCTATTATTATATCTTCGCGGGAGACAGCAGCGGGCAGCTGATCCTCGACCGGCTGATCGCGGCGCGGGAGCGTGGCGTGGCGGTCACGCTGATGGTGGACGCCTTCGGATCGGCCGATACGCCTGCCCATTTCTTTGATCCGCTGGTGGCGGCGGGCGGGCTTTTCGGCCGTTTCGGGGCGCGGCGTTCGACCCGCTATCTGATCCGCAATCATCAGAAACTGGCGATCGCCGACGACCGGCGGCTGCTGATGGGCGGCTTCAACGTCGAGAACGGCTATTTCGGGATCCCGCCGGAGGATTGCTGGTATGATCTTGGCCTCTGGGTCGAAGGTCCGCAGGTGCAGGCGATGACCAGCTGGTTCGCCCAGCTCTGGCGCTGGGTCTCGACCCGCAAGCAGCGCTTCCGCACGCTGCGCCGGATGGTGCGCAACTGGCACCCGCCCCACCCTGGCGCTGACGAGCCGTTGCGCTGGGTGATCGGCGGCCCGACCCGTCGCCTCAGCCCCTGGGCGCAGATGGTGAAACATGATCTGGAGCGCGCCGGGCGGCTGGACATGGTGGCGGCCTATTTCTCCCCGGGGCGGGGGATGCTCAAGCGGCTCGCCCATGCCGCGCGCAGGCAGGGTTCGCGGCTGATCCTGCCGTCGCGCTCCGACAATGGCGCCACCGTTGCAGCGGCGCGGCTGCTCTACGGTCCGCTGCTGAAGCGCGGCGTGGAGATTTTGGAGTATCAGCCCTGCAAACTGCATATGAAGCTGATCGTCGTGGACGACGCCGTTTACATCGGATCGGCCAATTTCGACATGCGCAGTCTTTTCCTCAACCTGGAGATCATGCTGCGGGTGGAGGATGCGGGATTTGCCCGGTCGATGCGCGGCTTCATCGACCGTCGGGCAGAGGAAAGTCGGCAGGTGACGCTGGAAACGCATCGCGCCCAGCGCAGTCTGCCGACCCTCATCAAACAATGGATCAGCTATTTTCTGGTCGGCGTGCTGGATTACACTGTGACGCGCCGGTTGAATTTCCGTGATCCGGACGCCGATTGACGGCCCCGCCCGCAGACCCGCACCTCACCGGTCCGATAGCCCTTCTCGCGCATTTCCTTCGCATGATCGTGACGCGCATCGGCGGGAGGGGGCATGGACACAAAAAACCGCCCGCGGCCAGTGCGGCGCCGCGGGCGGTCGGGGGGGAAGCAGGATCACATCCTGATGGCGTTGCGGAACATCACGAAGGCAATGATGACCAGATAGACGCCGAAGACTTTTTTCAGCGGCGCGGCGGGCATGGCATGCGCCACGGCCACGCCCAGCGGCGCGGTCAGGATCGACATGGAAGCGATCGCCAGCGTCGCGGGCACATTGACATAGCCCAGCGATCCCCAGGGCAGACCGGTCTCCTTGAGTCCGATCAGGGCGAAACCGATAGCGCTGGGGATGGCGATCAGCGTGCCGATGCCTGACGCGGTGGCGATGGCGCGGTGGATCGACCGGCCGCAGAGCGTCATGACCATGATCGCGATCGTGCCCCCGCCAATGCCCAGCAGCGCGGAAAAGGTGCCAAGCCCCCCGGCGATGCCCACCCGTGCGATGCCCGACGGCATGGTGTCGCTGATGACCTTGCCGCCCACCTTTGGCAGCAGGAAGTTGAGCGACATCAGGAACACGCCGACCGCGAAGATCATGGTCAGGATGTGGCCGTCGACATGACCCGCCAGTAACACGCCGACGCCGTCGCCCAATATGATCCACGGCGCCCATGTCTTCAGCACCTCAAATTCCACCGCTCCGCGCTTGGCATGGGAGAGGAGGGAACGGATCGATGTGACGATGATCGTCGCTGCCGAGGTGCCGATGGCCACATGGGCAATGGCCTCATGGGTGCCGCCCAGCAGCGGCAGCACCACGAACAGCGCGGGCACGACGACGAAACCCCCGCCAATGCCGAAAATCCCTGCGGCAAAGCCCGCGAACAACCCCGCGCCCAGCATGGCGGCGAGGGGAATGAGCCAGCTCATCATATCACCCTGCATCAGCGCTGCCCCTCTGTCCGAGCCTTGAAGGCCATGCGGAAGACAATGCCTTGCCGGAGCAGGGCGGCGGGAGCTGTGCGATCGACCATGACGGAAACCATGCCTCTCTTCGGCGGAAACTATCGAAAGGGGGGCGATCAACAGCCCCCTCATCCCGCCAAACGAACGAGGACACAGAACCCGCAAGGCCTCAGCGATATTGTGGTCGAGAAGGCGGAATGGGCGAGTTCAGGGCAATGAGCCCCTCCCCTTCAGGGAGGGGAAGCTTTGCCGTTCGCAATTGTCCAAAGATCAGACACTTTGGTCTTCGATCACGATCCCTGGGCAAACCTCTATTTGATGGCCTGTTCCGCCGGGGTGAAAGGCAGCCCCAGCTCCTCCGCCACCGCGCGATAGATAATCTGCCCGGCGCACACGTTCAGACCTTCCAGCAGATGCCGGTCCGCGCGCAGCGCCTCCTTCCATCCCAGATCGGCGATGTGCAGCGCATGGGGCAAGGTTACATTGTTGAGCGCATAGGTGCTTGTCCGCGCCACTGCGCCGGGCATGTTCGCGACGCAATAATGGACGATGCCGTCGACGATATAGGTGGGGTCGTCATGGGTGGTGGGATGACTGGTCTCGAAACAGCCGCCCTGGTCGATCGCCACGTCGACCAGCACCGCGCCCTTCTTCATGGTCCTCAGCATATCCGCCGACACCAGCTTGGGCGCGGCGGCACCGGGGATCAGCACCGCGCCGATCACCAGATCGGCCTCGGCCACGCATTCCGCCAGATTGGCGCGGTTGGAAAAGCGCGTCTTCGCCCGCGCCTCGAAATAGATGCCCAGCCGCTCCAGCACTTCCGGGCTGCGGTCGAGAATGGTGACGTCCGCGCCCAGCCCGGCCGCCATCTGCGCCGCGTTGAAGCCGACCACGCCGCCGCCGATCACCGCGACCTTGGCGGGCAGCACACCGGGCACCCCGCCCAGCAGCACGCCGCGTCCGCCATGCACCTTTTCCAGCGCCGTCGCACCGGCCTGAATCGCCATGCGCCCGGCAACCTGGCTCATGGGCTTGAGCAGGGGCAGCCCGCCATTGTCGTCCGTCACCGTCTCATAGGCGATGCACACCGCCTTGGAATCGACCAGATCCTTCGTCTGCTCCGGATCGGGCGCGAGGTGCAGATAGGTGAACAGGATCTGGCCTTCGCGCAGCATCGCGCGCTCGATGGACTGCGGCTCCTTGACCTTCACCACCATCTCGCATTCGGCAAAAATTTCGGCGGCAGTCTCGATCAGCTTAGCGCCAGCGCGCTGATAATCGCTGTCCTTGGCACC
>NZ_JBHIWJ010000093.1:0-16132 GCF_041987595.1 Sphingobium sp.
GCATCCGCTCGATCCGGGTCTGGTGGCCTGGGGGCGGCTGACCCGGCGGCTGGCGGCGCATTATGGCGTCTCCGACCGGGTTTTCTACCTTGCCGACTGGGACATATCCGAAGTGGTGAACAGGTCACTGGGCGTGGTGACGGTCAACAGCACGGTCGGAACGCTGGCGCTGAACGCGGGCAAGCCCGTCGTCGTGCTGGGCCATGCGGTCTACAAGGTGCCCGGCGTGGTGCATAAAAGGTCGCTGGACGAATTCTGGTCGGCGCCAGGCGCCCCCGATGCGGCGCTCTATTCAGCCTTCCGGCGGGTGCTGATCGACCGTTGCCTGATCCGGGGCGGCCTGCTCAGCGAGGAAGGGCTGGAGATGCTGGTCAGGAATGCGGTCGAGCGCCTGACGCGCAAGCCGCCTGCCCGCTCGCCCTCGAAGGAGCCGCGTCTTGTGCATGACCGCGACCGGGCGCGCACGGCATTTCGCTGAGGCCTGTCCCCGTCATGCCGGATGAGGAGGCTGTGCCGGTGCGGATTGCAGCCGGCGTCAGTTCGAGCGTCTATCGGCTCTCTGGAGGCCGCATTGCCAAGATCTTCCACAGTGCCGTCTCGGAAGAGATGATCGCGCGCGAATTCGCCGCGGCCACGCTGGCGGCGGAGGCGGGGTTGCCTGTTGCCCGACCGCTGGAACGGCGGGACATGCCAAAGGGGCGGGCCATCCTCTTTCCGGAGGTGGCGGGGCAGACGCTGATGCGGGACATGCGCTTGCGGCCGCTGCATTCCGGATCGCGGTTGCGCGACATGGCGTTGCTGCACCGGCAGATCAACGCCTGCGCCGCGCCGGGTCTGCGTTCGCTCAGGCAGGTGCTGCGTACGGATATTCTCCATGGCCCGGCGGCTGGCGCCTTGCAGGATGCGGCGCTCGACCTTCTGGACCGGCTGCCTGAGGGCGATCGGCTGCTGCATGGCGATTTCCATATCCGGAACGTCCTTCTTTCGCCTGCGGGGCTGGTCGCTATCGACTGGTCGAAGGCGGCGCGGGGAGCGGTCACGCCAGACCTCTTACGCGCCGAAATGCTGCTGCGCTTCGGCGAGGGGCCGCAGGACGGGCTGACCAACATCGCGCGGGACTGGGCAGCGCGACGCTATGTCGCCAGCTATTCCCGCATGGCGGGCGAGGGGGTGCAGCTCGTGCCGCAGTGGCGCGCCGTGGTGGCGCTGGCCTGGCTGCGGGCGCGGGCGCGCATCAGGCAGAAGGCTTTCATGCGCTATCTCAACCGTGCGCTGGCGGAAGCGGGCCTGCCGTCCCTTTCCCAAGCCGACCCTGTCATAAGGCGATGATCTGATCGGCGAGCCGGTCGACTTCGGCGCGGTCGTGGCTGACATAAAGGATCGGCATGGCGAGTTCACGCTTCAGCCGCTCGATCACCGGCAGGATTTCCTCCCGTCGTGCCGGGTCGAGCGAGGAGAGTGGCTCGTCCAGCAGCAGGAAGCGCGGCCCCGACAGCAGCGCCCGGCCGATCGCCACGCGCTGCGCCTCGCCCCCCGAAAGCGTGACGGGCCAGCGGTCAAGGAGATGGCCGATGCCCAGAAATTGCAGCACGGCTTCGAAAGACATCGGCGCCCCTGCATGGCGTCCGTAGAGCAGGTTTGCCTGCACCCGCATATGCGGAAAGAGCCGTCCGTCCTGAAAGACATAGCCGGCCTTGCGACGGGCGGGTGGGATATTGATGGCCGCCTCGCTGTCGAACAGCGTTTCGCCCGCTGCCGTTATGCGGCCCCGGTCGGGCGTCATGATGCCCGCGACCATGTTGAGAATGCTGGTCTTGCCCGCGCCGGACGGACCGAAAAGGGCGACGAGGCCCGGCCGGGTGCGGCAGTCCAGCCGGATTTGGCGATCGCCGATGCGATGGTCGATGGTGATTTCAAAGGACATGGTTGGTCCTTCCGCCGCCGGCACGGCGCGCCAGCGCTTCCGACGCCAGCAGAGCGCCCAGCGACAGCAGGATCGAAATGACGGCGAGCCGCGTCACCGCCGCCTCCGCGCCGGGCAGTTGCAGCGCGGAATAGATGGCGATCGGCAGCGTGCGGGTTTCCCCCGGCACGTCGGAAACGAAGGTGATGGTCGCGCCGAATTCGCCGATGGAACGGGCAAAGCCCAGCACCAGCCCCGCCAGCACGCCCGGCAGGGCAAGCGGGAGGGAGATGGTGAAGAATACCCGCCAGCGCCCGGCGCCGAGCGTTTCGGCAGCACTTTCGAGCCGCCGGTCTATGCCTTCGATCGACAGGCGCATGGCGCGCACCATCAGCGGCATCGCCATGATCGCGGAGGCCAGCGCTGCGCCGGTCCAGCGGAACATGAAGCTGACGCCCAGCGCCTGTTCCAGCAGCCTGCCGATCGGGCCATTGGCGCCGAACAGCAACAGCAGCAGCCATCCGGTCACCACCGGCGGCACAACCAGCGGCAGATGCACCAGCGCATCGACGAACAGCTTGCCGGGAAAACGGAAGCGGGCGAGCAGCCAGGCCAGGGCAAAGGCGGCAGGCAGCATCAGGCCGACCGCCACCAGGCTGACCTGCAAGGATAGCAGGACGATGCCCCATTCTTCCGCAGACAGGATCATGCCGCCTCTTTCCGACAGCTTGTAGACAAACGCCAGCCCCTGTCATGGGCGTTGCATCGCAACGCGGCGCAAGGCAAAGCCGCACGGTCACGCTGCACGGAGCCATTCGCATGAAAGAATTGATTGCCTTCGACCTTGATGGAACGCTGGCGGAGAGCAAGCAGCCGCTGGGCGAGGCCATGGGCGAGGCGCTGGCCGACCTGCTGCGCGTGGCGCATGTCGCGGTGATTTCGGGCGGCGACTGGCCGCAGTTCGACAGGCAGGTGGCGAGCCGTCTGCCCGGACGGGCCGATGTGTCGCGCCTCTGGCTGATGCCGACGACGGGGACGAAGCTCTACACGCATCGCGACGGGGCATGGGCGCCGGTCTATGCCGAACTGTTCGACGAGGCGCAGAAGCGGGCGATTTTCGAGGCGTTCGACGCTTCGCTCGAAGCCACCGGCTTCGTGCCGGAAGAGGTGTGGGGCGAGCGGATCGAGGATCGGGGCAGTCAGATCACCTTTTCCGCGCTGGGTCAGCAGGCGCCGATCCATGCCAAGGAAGTGTGGGACCCGGACTTCGCCAAGCGCAGGATCATTCAGGCGGACCTGCGCGACCGGCTGCCCGGCCTGTCGATCAACATGGGCGGCGCGACCTCCATCGACATCACGCGGGAGGGCGTCGACAAGGCCTATGGGTTGAAGAAGCTGCGCGACGCGAGCGGAATCGCGCTCGATGCGATGATGTTCATCGGCGACGCGATCTTCCCCGGCGGCAACGACTATCCGGCGAAACAGCTGGGGCTGGACACGGTAAGAGTCCGTGATCCGCAGGAAACGCTGTCGGTCATCGATGCGATCGTGGCGTGTCAGAAATAGTCTCATTCAGGGCTTGCTGAAGCCGAAGCGGGCGAAGATCGTCTGCCCGGCCCGCGACAGCAGAAAGCGGCGGAAGCCCTCCGCTTCGGGGTTTCGGCTGTTGGCCAGCCGCGCCAGCGGGTAGCGGACCGGCGGATGGCTGTCCGCCGGGAAAATGCCCGCCACCATGACATTCCGCGAGGCGCGGGCGTCGGTCGCATAGACGATCCCCAGCCGCGCTTCGCCGCGCTCGACCAGCGCCATGGCGGATCGGACATTGTCGCCCAGCGCCAGCCGTTTCGTGACCGATGGCCAGACGCCGAGCGTCATCAACGCCGCCTTGCCATATTTGCCCGCAGGCACGCTGTCGGGATTGGCCATGGCGAGGCGCGAAGCGCCCAGCGCCCTGGCCAGCGGCATGGCGCGGGTGATGCGCAGCCGCAGCGGCATCCGCACAGGCGCGATCAGGACGAGCCTGTTGCCCGCGATATCGGCGCGGGTGCCGCGCTGGATAAGGCCCGCTCGGCTGATGTCATCCATCCAGTTCTCATCGGCCGAAACGAACAGGTCCGCAGGCGCGCCGCTGCGGATCTGGCGGGCGAGCGCGGAAGAGGCCGCGAAGGAGAGCACCGGCCGGGCATGGCGCTGCGCTGCCCAGGCGTCGGCAGCGGCGTTCATCGCCTCCTGCATGCTGGCCGCGGCGAGCACCAGCGGACCGCGCTGCTGGGCCATTGCCGGCGCAGTCGATATATGAAGAAACAGAGCGAACAGCGCGGCCGTGCGGAGAATCGCGTTCATCATGCGCTGCTTGTGCCAGCTTGCCGGTCTTTTGTCTTGGCCGCTCCTCGGCTAGACGGCGACGGTGATGAACTTTTCTTTCGTGGCCTGATCGCGCCGTGCCGGTGACCCGTTCGCTTTGCGGCCAATGCGGCGTGGGCTGCGGCATTCGCGCCGTGACCGGCGAGGCGCGCGAGGTCACGATCGCGGGCGATCCGGTGCATCCGGCCAATGGCGGGTTGCTCTGCGAGAGGAGCCATGCGCTGGTGGACATGCTGCCGTTGGAAGGCCGCCTGTTGCGGCCGACGATCGGCGGGCGTCCGGCCGGATGGGATCGGGCCATCGGGCAGGCGGCCCGGCGGCTGGGGGATATCATCGCCCGCCATGGCCCGGCCAGCGTGGCGCTGCATGTGCCGGGCGGGCTGCTGACCGAGGATTATTATGTCGCCAACAAGCTGATGAAGGGCTTTGTCGGTTCGGCGAACATCGACGCGCCGTTTGCCGGAGCGGGGGGGATGGCGGCGGCGCAGCGGGCGGCCTTTGGCGAGGATGTGATGCCCGCCGCCTATGAGGATCTGGGTCAGGCGGACCTGCTGTTGCTTGTCGGCGGATCGACGGCCCGCCGTCATCCGGTGCTGCATGACCGGATAGAGGCGATCCGGGCGGAGCGGGGGACGCCGATGATCCTGATCGCTCCGGGCGATGACGGGCAGGATGTGGAGGCCGATCTGCGTCTGAATGTTACGCCGGGGAGCGAGGCGGTGCTGCTCGCCGGATTGCTGCTGCACTGTCATGACAGCGGTGCGGTGGATGCGGGTTTTCCGGCAAATCGGCTGACCGTGCCGGATGGCTTCTGGACGGCGTTGCGGAAAGGGCATGATCTCTGGTCGGTGGCGCGGGCCTGTGGGCTGGGACCGGGAGAGGTGCGCGGCTTTTACGAGGCGGTCGCGGGCGTGCCCCGGATGGTCACGCTGTTCAGCCCGGCTGGGGCGGGCGCGGCAGCACGGCGGCTGTCGGCGGCCGTCCTGAACCTGCATCTCGCCACCGGACGGATCGGGCGGCCCGGCGCGGCGCCCTTCGCGGTCACCGGCGCCGCCAATGGCATGGGTGGGCGGGAGGTCGGGTGCTGGGCGGGCGAACTGGCGGCGCATCGCGATTTTTCGGTCGACTCTCTGGCGGAGGTCGGTCGCTTCTGGGGTGCGACGGCGATAGCCGATCGGCCGGGGCTGTCGGACGCGGCGCTGGCCGAGGCGGTGACGGCGGGGCAGGTCAGGGCGCTGCTGGTCTTAGGCGGCCTGCCCTCAGCCTCGCATTCCATCCGCGCTCTGCTGGAGCAGGTGCCGCTCGCCATCCTCACCACGCCATGGACCGAAGCGGAAGCATCGGGGCCGCGCACGATCGCGCTGCCTTCGCCGCTCTGGGTCGAAAAGGACGGCACGTTGACGGGCGCCGACCGGCTGATCAGCCGGCAGCGGCGGCTCTTTCCCCTGCCGGGGGAAGCGAAGCCCGACTGGTGGATCATGACCCGGCTCGCCCGCGCCATGGGCTGGCGCGACGCTTTTCACTATGAACGGCCCGCCGACATTTATCGCGAGCATGTGCGGTTGACCGCCTATTGCAATCAGGGTGCGCGGCTGCTCAACCTGAAGCGGCATGCGCCGATCTCCAACCCGGCCTATGAGGAACTGACGCCGTGGCGCTGGGGCGAGGTGCCGTTCGACGAGGGGCGCTTTTCCACCCCCGATGGCAAGGCGCGGCTGGTTCCCAGTTGGGATCAGGAAAGCTGACCGGCGACAGCGCGCAAATGCTCCACCAGCGCGTCGCCATTGGCGCTCCAGGTGAAGCGGCGGGCGGTTTCGCGCACGGCGTCGCGATCGGGCGGGTTGTAGAGAATGGCGTTGATGGCCGCGGCAATCGCATCGGGTTCGCGCTCGACGATCTGCCCGGCTTCCGGACGGTCGAGCAACTCGCGGGCGCCGCCCACGTCGCTGATGACGATCGGGGTGCCGCAGGCCAGCGCCTCGACCCAGGCATTGGCAAGACCTTCGGAAGAGGAGGGCAGCGCCATGACGTCGGCGGCGGCATAGATGCGCGGCAGCCGGTCGTGCGGCACGGACCCCAGGAAACCGATGCGGCGATCGACGTCCAGTTCGGCCGCGAGATTTTCCAGATTGCGGCGATATTGCCCCTGTCCGGCGAACAGCAGCGTGACGGCGGGCAATTGCGGCAGCGCCCGCACCAGCAGTTCCTGCCCCTTGCGCGGGATCAGAGCGCCGACGCAGAGCACCACCGGCCCTTCGAAGCCCAGCGCTTCCTTCGCCGCCGCCCGATCGGCCACTTCGAAACGGTCGAGGTCGACGCCGGTATAATGGACGCGGATCTTGTCCGCATCGATGCCCATGCGCGCCATCGACCGGCGCATCGCATCCGATACGGCGAGCAGGCCCGCCGCGCCGTGGGCGGCGCGCTTTACCATGTTGCGGGTGCCGCTGCGCGTGCCCCAATAATGGATGTCGGCGCCCCGCGCCTTCACCGAATAGGGGATGCCCAGCGCGCGGGACAGGCGCTGCGCCACCGGCCCGTCGGGGAAGAAGAAGCTGGCGTCGATCACGTCGAAGGGTTGCTGCGCGTGGAGATGCCTGACCAGCGGCAGGATCGCGCGGGTCATGCTGTGGACGTTCATCCGCCCGCCGAATTTGGGGATGATCGGGAAGGTCGGGCGATAGACGGTCAGGTCCTTCCACCGCTCCTTGCGCGGCAGGGCGCGCAGCGGGGCATAGCGCCTGGCGGTGGAAAGCGGCCAGGGCGGGATGCCCAGTGGCGCGATCACCGTGACCCGTACCCCGTCCCGGCTCGCCAGTTCACGCGCCTGCCGCTCGACGAAGACGCCGAAATTGGGGCGGCTCATGTCAGGGAACAGCGTCGAAAGCGTCAGGACGTTCAGCGTCATAGCCTCTTCCTAGGGCATTTTGGTCAATGCAGCGTAAAGGATGAGGCCGCGCCTTGGCTACAGCCGTCTTACCAGCTGAACGGCGACAGCGCCCCAAGGTGGGTCAGTTATCACCTGCTGGCGCGATCCGCTGCCCAGAGGGAGGATCTGCAGCCGGTCATCTTCCCGCCCGATCAGTCGCCCGAACAGGAAGCGCCCGGCATGGCGGGGCAACAGCAGGTCGCGGTTGAGGACGCTGGCAAATTCTTCCGGCAGGATACGGCGGCACCAGATTTCATCACCGCTGCGGTAATCGCCGATGCTGCCCGACACCTGCACGCCGACCATGGCGTCGGCGGGGGCGGGCGGGGGCAGGGAAAGGGGACGAGTCGGGGCGCGCGCACCCTCCGGCCCCAGCAGCGCGGCGACGGGGACGACGCTCTGGCCGGGCAGTGCGACCAGTTCGGAAGAGGCAACGCCGAGCGCATGGGCGATGCGATTCAACCAGTTGACCGATACGGTTCGGGTACCGGTTTCCAGACGGCCGATGGTCTGCGCTGTAGTGGGTGGATCGCAAAGCGCGCCAACCTGTTCCAGCGTTAACCCCTTCGCCTTGCGCACTTCCCGGATGCGGGTGATCATCTTGCGTCCTGTTTTCACCTATTTGGTTTTTTAGCTTTCCTACAAAGCAGCGTTGATGGCAAGGCCCTTCCAGAGGATTTTTGAGCAGGAGGCTTTCTCATGTCTACGCAATATGTCGAGCGGGTCATTGAAGATCCTTTCGGTCAGGCGTGCAAGGTGACCGTCAATCTGGGCGAATCGCCGCTCGCCTGGCTCCATGCGCGGGGGCATTTGAGTGAGCGCCATTATGCCGCAGGCGACATGCTCCGGGCCGACTGGGAGAAGGCGGGACTGGGAGCGCGTGTAACGATGCGGTGGGACGCCACGCCCGCGCAGGGTGCGGCGGGTGGTGGGAAAGCCGACCCGACGCTGGCCCAGCTTTCCGCGCGGGAGCGGTTCGCCGGCGCGATCCGGGCGGCGGGGCCGGGGCTGGCTGACATATTGTGGCGCGTGGCCTGTGCGGGTGAAGGGCTGGTCGCGGCGGAAAGGGCGCTGGGCTGGCCGAGCCGTGCAGGCAAGCTGGTGCTGACGCTGGCGCTGGAGCGCGTGGCTGGGTGGTATCGGGTGAGGTGAGGTCGTTTTGGCTACATTCCGTCATCCCAGCGAAGGCTGGGATCTCGGGAGAGGGTGCGCAATCGGGCCTGAGACCTCGCCGGGAGTCAGGTGCCTCCCGGCGGCCTTCGCTGGCGTTACGGTTTGGCGGCGGCGTCTTAAATCGACCCCTGGCCGACGATCGCCGCGCCGAGCAGCAACAGCAGTTTCACATCGACGGCAAAGCCTTCCCGCCGCCATATGGCGATCTGCTCCTTCAGCCCGGCCAGCGGCACGCGATGGACGCGGATATCCTCCCCGTCGACGCCGCCCCCTTCGCCGGTTTTGGTAAGATCATGGGCGCGGAACAGGGTGAAGCTTTCCGACACCATGCCGGGCGAACTGTAGAACTCGCCCAGCGCCTCCATCCGGCCGGGGAAATAGCCGGTTTCCTCCTCCAGTTCGCGGGTGGCGGCGAGCATGGCTTCCTCGCCTTCGTCATGGTCGCCCACCAGCCCCGCGGGCAGTTCGATGCAGCGGCAGCCAAGCGGCACGCGATACTGGTCGACCAGCAGCACATGGCGGCCGTCGGCCGCCTCGTCGATGGCGAGGATGACGGCGGCATGGATACCGCGCGCGCGTCCGACATATTCCCATTTTCCCCGCCGCTTGGCGGTGATGAAACGGCCTTCCCACATGGTTTCTTCGGGTGAGGCCATATCCTGTTCGCTCATAATTCGATCAACCTGTCGGGCAGTTCATTGGGATTGTCGCCCGTCGCGGGGAAATGGCGGGTAAGCACGACCCCCACCTGCCGCACGGCCTCTGCCATGCCCTCGGCGGCGCGGCCTGCACGCACGCCGTCGATCAGCGCGGCCATGGCGTCGCCCCAGACTTCGGGCGTGACCTTCTCGTTGATGACGGCGTCGGCGACCAGCTCGGCGCGATGCTCGTCGAGCGACAGGTAGATGAGTACGCCCGTCTTCCCCCGCGTGCGCCCCTGCGCCACGGCGCGGAACAGGGTGATGGCGCGCCGCCGCACCCGCCGGGCCTTGGTGGCCTTCGGGGTCAGCGCGATGCGGAGCGGCATCCACGCCAGCGCATAGCGCACCACCAGAAATTTGAGGATGAGCAGGCCGAGCAGCACCGTCAGCAGCTTCCAGTCCTCGACCTCATGCTCCCAGCTTCGCAGCAGCCAGGAACAAAGGGCACGGAATTGCTGCGGAAAGGCCGCCGCGACCGAAAGCGCAAGGAACACCACGCCGATCGCCCAGTGCAGCCCGGCATCATGATAGGCGTCCGAGCGGCGGGCGACGATGGTGACGATCTCGCCGTCGGTGGCCCTTTCGGCCTCCGCCACGGCCGCGGTCACGCGATCATGGTCGGCTTCGCTGAAGTGCAGACGCATCACCAGTCCCCCGAAGCGCCGCCGCCGCCGAAGCTGCCGCCGCCGCCGGAAAATCCGCCGCCTCCGCCGCCCCAGCTCGACCCGCTGCCCCAACCCGATCCGCCGCTGCCCCAGCCGGAATCGCCCGGACCCCAGATGATGACGGGACTCGATCCGCCGCGATAGCGCCGCCCCTTGCCCCGGCCGGACAGCATGGCGACGACGATGATGAAGACGACGATCATCCAGAAGACGACCATGAAGCCGCCGCCCTCGCCGGAGGCGCTGCGCGCCTGCTCGGCCGCCTTGGCCGCCAGCGCCCTGGCCTCTTCGGGCGGAAGGGTCAGCAGCCTGCCGATCGCGTCCGCACCGGCGTCGATGCCGCCCGCCATGTCGCCCGCCTTGAAATGCGGCGTGATGGCGTTGCGGATGATCTGGGAGGAAAGCGCATCGGTCATGATGCCTTCCAGCCCATAGCCGACCTCGATCCGCACCTTGCGCTCCTTGGGCGCGACGATCAGCAGCGCGCCGTCATTCTTCCCCTTGTCGCCGATCCCCCAGGCCCGGCCCAGCTGATAGCCATAATCGGAGATATCATAGCCCTGAAGGTCGGGGATGGTCGCCACCACCAATTGCCGCCCGCTCTGCTTTTCCAGCGCGGCGAGCTTGTCGGTCAGCGCCTGCTTCTGTTGAGGGGAGAGCAGGGCGGCATCGTCCACCACCCGCCCGGTCAGCTTGGGGAAGGTCTGGGCGCCCGCCGCCACCGGCATGAAGGCCAGCAGCGACAGGATCAGGAGCAGGCGGCGAAGCATCATCGGCTCAGTTGCCGAAATCGACCTTCGGCGCTTCTTCCGCGCCGGGCGTGGTCGCCTGGAACGGGGTCATGGGCTTGGCGCCATGGATGATCTTGGCGCCGATCGCGTCGGGGAAGGTGCGGATGCGGGTATTATAGGCGCGCACGGCTTCATTATAGTCGCGGATGGCAACGGCGATGCGGTTTTCCGTTCCCTCCAGCTGCGATTGCAGGTCGAGGAAATTCTGGTTGGTCTTGAGGTCCGGATAAGCCTCGACCGACGCGAGCAGGCGACCCAGGCCCTGCGACAATTGCGCCTGCGCCTGCTGGAACTGCTGCACCTTGGCGGGGTCGGACAGGTCTTCGGCATTCACCTGCACCGATGTCGCCTTGGCGCGCGCTTCGGTTACCTTGACCAGCGTGTCCTGCTCCTGCTTGCCAGCTGCCTTCACCGTGGCGACGAGATTGCCGACCAGGTTGGCGCGGCGCTGATATTGCGCCTGAACGTCGGCCCATTTGGCCTTGGCGACCTCCTCGGCGGCGGGGACGCTGTTGATGCCGCAGGCCGACAGCGCGAACGCCCCCAGCATCGGCAAAAGGAGGAGGCGGAATTGGCGCAGGATCGTCATGGAACATCCTCAAGGCTTGTTTCGCTGATGGAAATAGGCGGTTGTCGAACCCTTCGCAACGGCTCATGCTGTCATTATCGCAATCAGGACAAGGGGTTCGCCATGGGGCTGATTTCCGAATTCAAGACTTTCATCAACCGCGGCAATGTCATGGACCTGGCAGTCGGCGTGATTATCGGTGGGGCCTTCGCCACCATTACCAAATCGCTGACCGAGGACCTGATCATGCCCGTCGTCGGCTTTCTTTTCGGGGGAGCGGACTTTTCGCGCTACTTCATCCGACTGGGTGATCTTCCCGCCGGGTTCAAGGGCAATCCGGAAAGCTATGCCGATCTGAAGGCGGCGGGCGTCGCCATGTTCGGCTGGGGCGAATTTCTGACCGTGTTCGTCAATTTCCTGATCCTCGCCTTCATCATCTTCCTGTTGGTGAAAGCGGTGAACAAGCTGATGCCCAAACCGGAAGATGCGCCTGCTGCCACGCCCGAAGACGTGCTGCTGCTGCGCGAAATCCGCGATTCCCTCAAAAAATAGATCGTTTCCGCGACGAAAGGAGTGTGCGGCGGGAACCATCCTGCGCGCGACCGGTTGATCGCGGTCAGGGTTCCGGACATCCGGTCCCCTTGCCGAATGACGTCAGCCCATTGGGGGCGCAACAGGAGAAAACGCCGTGAAAACCTTCGTATCAGTCCTTGGCCTTGCCAGCCTGATCGCGCTTGCTGCGTGCGATTCCAAGCAGGAAAACAAGGTCGAGAACGCGTATGAGAATCAGGCGGACGCCATCGACAACCAGGCGGACAATATGGAAGCGATGGCCGACAATCTGAGCGGCAATGCCGAAAATGCGGCCGAAAATGCTGCGGACGCGCTGGAGAACAAGGCTGACGCAACCCGCGAAGCCGGTGAACGCGCGGCCGATGCGGTGGAAAAGACCGAAAAGAACTGATCTGGGTTAAGCTATTCAAAAAAGGGGCGTTGCGGCGGTGGTTGCAGCGCCCCTTTTCCTGTCTTTAACGGGCCTTTAACCACAGGTCCGCCATGGTCCGCCCGCTATCCAAGAGGCGCGGGAATGGACGAGTTACTCCAGGAATTCATATCCGAGACGCAGGAAACGCTGGAGGCGCTGGCCGGGGAGGTCATCGCCTGGGAAGCCGATCCTGACGATCGCGACCGGCTGGATGCGATTTTCCGCTTTTTCCATACGGTGAAGGGGAGCTGCGGCTTCCTGAACCTGCCCCGGTTCGAACGGTTGAGCCACGCTGCGGAAGACGTGTTGTCCGAGATCCGCGCGGGTAAGCGCACGGCCGACCCGGCGACCGTCAGCGCCGTGCTGGGCATCATGGACCGGATTGCCGAACTGGCCGAGGCCGTCGCCATCGGCGCGGCGCTGCCACAGGAAAATGACGATTATCTGATCAATGCGCTCACCGCGAAGGAAGAAGAGGAAGGTCCCGCTGCCCCTGCCGACAGCGTAACCGCGCCGGTCGCGGTTGCGCGGACCTCGGCCGGCCAGGCCGCGCCGCGCACCATCCGCCTGCCGCTGTCGCTGATCGATCAGCTGATGAACGGCGTGTCGGACATGGTGCTGGCGCGCAACGAACTTTCGCGCAAGCTGCGCGAGCGCACCGGCGATCCCGAACTGGAAAGCGCCTTCGAACGGCTGTCGACCTGCGTGGCGGACATGCGCGATGCGATTTCCAAGACGCGGATGCAGCGCGTCGACCGGCTGTTCACGGCCATCCCCCGCATGGTGCGCGATCTGGGCCGGGATCTGGGAAAGCGCATCGACCTGACGCTGGAGGGCGGCGATGTCGAAATGGACCGCGAGATGGTGGAGATGGTCGTCGACCCGCTCACTCATATCGTGCGCAACAGCATTGATCACGGCATTGAAACGCCCGAAAGGCGTATCGCGCTGGGGAAACCGGATACCGGCAAGCTGAAGCTGGAGGCGCGCCAGTCGGGCAATCAGATCGTGATAGAAGTATCCGACGACGGACAGGGCATCGACACGGCGCGGCTGGTGGACAAGGCGGTCGCGGCAGGCCGCCTGACCGCTGAAGCCGCGGCGCGGATGAGCGAGGCGGAGAAGCTCGATCTCATCTTCCATCCCGGGCTGTCGACCGCCAATCAGGTCACGGCAATTTCCGGGCGCGGCGTCGGCATGGACGTGGTGCGCGCCAATGTGGAGCGGATCGGCGGCGTCATCGCGCTCGACAACCGGCCGGGGCGGGGCGTCACCATCATGCTGCGCGTGCCGCTGACGCTCACCATCATTCCGGGACTGATCGTTCGTGCAGGCGGGTTGCATTTCGCGATCCCCCGCGCCGCTGTGGTCGAAATCCTGCACGACAACAATGAGACGCTTCAGATCAGCGAAGTGGGCGGGGCGAAGATCGCCACGATCCGCGCAGTCCGCCATTCGATGATCGATCTGGAAGATGTGCTGGGCATGGAAAAGCCGGCGCAGATCGGCCCGCGCGCGATCATGGTCGTGCGCTCGGCCACTGGCGTACCCTTTGCCATGGGCGTGTCGGCGGTCGACAACCATGAGGAACTGGTGATCCGTCCCGCATCGCCGCTGGTGATGGCGACGGGCGTGTATGCGGGCATGACCCTGCCTGACAACGGCAAGCCGATGCTGCTGCTGGATGCGGCTGGCCTCGCCAATGCGGCGCGCCTGCCCAATATCGTCGATGACCGGGCCGCGCTGCTGGCACACGAGGCCGAAGACGCGCAGAGTCGGGTGGAAATGATTTCGGCGCTGCGTTTCGAGGAACTGACCGGCGAGCGGCGCCTGCTGAAGCTCTCTCTCATCGAACGGGTCGAGGATATCGACGCGCATCTCTTCGGCCGATCGGGTGGTCGCGGCTTCGTGCGCATGGACGGGCGGCTGGTGCCGGTCGCGAACGACCATCACGGCTTTGCGGGGGACAAGGTGGCCGCGCTGCGGTTGCGCGACGGATCGCGGGAGGCCTGCTACCCGGTGGCGGCGGTGCTCGACATCGTCGACATGCCGGCTGTGCCGGACATGGTGGCGATGCACGGCCTGTTGAGCGGCGTGGCGGTCATCGATGGCGAGCATCTGGAGGTCATCAACCCCTTCGCGCTTTTCGCCGCCCTGCCGCACGAGCCGATCCTGGAAAAGGATCGCGGCCGCTGTCTGTTGGCGGATGGCGAGGACGGGTGGACGCGGGAGATATTGGCGCCGCTGTTGCGGCAGGCGGGGCATGAGGTGGTTCTGGGTCTGCCCGTCGATGCGGCAGTGGACCCGCGCGACATCGTGCTGTTCAGCGGCACCGACGCGACGCAGGCCGCCGATATGTTGGCGTCAGACATGCTGGGCTGCCGCGTCGTCCATCTGCGTGCCACGCCCCGGCCCAGCGGCCCGCAGGACGGCAGCATTTACCGTTACGATCAGGACGCGCTGATGGCGGCCGTGTCCGGGTCCAGAGCGTCAGGGAAGGCATGATGAACCAGCTCTATCTCTTCGCACGACTGGCAGGCACGCGGATCGCGGTGGAAACGCGCGAGGTCGAGGCCGTGGTCAAGCTGGCCGACATATCCCCGGTGCCGGGCATGGGCGTGCATGTCGCAGGCCTGTCCGCGCTGCGCAGCCGGGTGCTGACGATCATCGACGTAGCGGCGCTGATACGGGGGCAGCGGACGCCCATTGAGGATCGCGGCCTTGCCATCATCGCCGACATCAGCGGCCATAGCTATGGCCTGATGGTCGATGCGGTCTACGACATCTGCCAGGTGCCGGAGGGCGAATTGCCGTTGCGGGGGCAACTCGACCCGGCATGGCTGTCTTATGCCCGCGGCATCGTCGAGCATGAGGGACAGCCCTATCTGCTGGTGTCCCTCAGCGGCTTCATCGAGGCCGGCGTGCTGGCGCAGGCGGCATGAACTATTTTACCGGCGTTTACCAATTGCTCGGTTTTGCCGGGTAATCCGGATCGTATCGGGACGCAAAAACAAAGGGAAGCTGCATGAAAAACTGTCTGGTCGTCGATGATTCGAAAGTCATACGCAAGGTTGCCCGCCACATATTGGAATCGCTCGACCTGTCGGTCAGCGAGGCGGTCGACGGGCGCGACGCCCTGACCCAGTGCGAGACGGCGGCGCCCGACGTCGTTCTGCTCGACTGGAACATGCCGGTGATGAACGGCATGGAATTTCTACAGGCCCTGCCCGGCGCCAATCTGCCGACCCGGCCCAAGGTCATCTTCTGCACCACCGAAAACGGCATCAGTCATATCAAGGCGGCCGTGGAGGCGGGCGCCGACGAATATGTGATGAAACCCTTTGATCGGGAGACGCTGGAAAGCAAGCTGTCGATCGTCGGCGTGATCTGACGCCGGCGGATCGCCCCGCTTCTTTCCTCCTCCTCCCTGCCTTCGCCCGAGAAAGTTTCCCTTCATGACCGTCATGGTGCCGATCATGGCCAGCAGCCGAAGCGAAGAAGGGGTGATCCGCACCCTGATTGTCGATGACTCTGTGGTCGTGCGGACGGTGATCGAGCGGATATTGAACGCGGAGCCGGGTTTTTCGGTCGTGCACAAGACCAACAGCGCCGAACAGGCGCTGGCCTATCTGGGCGAACATGACGTCGATCTGGTGCTGCTCGACATTGAATTGCCGGGTCTTTCCGGCCTTATGGCGCTGCCCGCGATCCTTCGGACAAGTCCGAAGGCGAAGGTCGTGATCCTGTCGGGCAATTGCGAGGAAGGCAGCGCTGCGGGGGTTGAGGCGCTTGCGCTGGGCGCGAGCGATATATTCGCCAAGCCGGGCAGCGGCAGTTTCGGCGAGCAGTTTCCCCAAGCGCTGATCGAGCGGCTATCGCGCCTGTTCAGTGGCGTGGCGCCGCCGGTTTCGTTCCGTCCCGCTCCGCCCGCCGAGATGGAACAGGCGGCCCAACCCCTCGCCTGTCTGGGCATCGGCGCGTCCACGGGCGGCATCCATGCGCTGGGGCAGCTTTTCGGAGGATTGACGGAGCCGCTGGGCGTGCCGATCCTGC
>NZ_JBHIWJ010000094.1:0-15987 GCF_041987595.1 Sphingobium sp.
GGATCAGGGCGGCATTGCCGCCGCGGATGCCGAAGCGATGCGGCGCAGCGGCCTTGCGCATCTGCTGTCGATCAGCGGGCTGCATGTGACCGCCCTGATCGCGGCCGTGGTGTTTATGTTGATGCGCGCGATGGCGCTGAGCCGGAGGGCCGCGCTCGGCTGGCCGCTGATGCTGATCGCGGCGGGCGGAGGCGCGCTGGCGGGCATCGGGTACACGCTGCTGACCGGGGCGGAGGTGCCCACGGTGCGGTCCTGCGTGGCGGCCATGCTGGTGCTGGGCGGGTTGGCGTTGGGGCGGGACGCCATCACGCTGCGCCTGGTCGCGGCGGGGGCTTTGGTGGTTCTGTTGCTCTGGCCCGAAGCGCTGGCGGGGCCGAGTTTCCAGATGAGCTTTGCTGCCGTAGTGGCTCTGGTGGCGCTGGGCGAGCATCCGCGTTTCCGGGCCTTCATGGCTCCGCGGGAAGAGGCGGGCTGGCGGCGGGCCGGACGCCATCTGCTGGGCCTGCTGGCGACGGGACTGGTGGTGGAACTGGTTCTGGCCCCGATCGCGATCTTCCATTTTCACAAGGCGGGCATGCTGGGATCGATCGCCAATCTGGTGGCGATCCCGCTGACCACCTTCATCGTCATGCCGCTTGAGGCGTTGGCCTTGCTGTTCGATCCTTTGGGATGGGGGGCGCCTTTCTGGTGGATGACCGCCCGATCGCTGGATCTGCTGCTGCTGGTCGCGCATGGGGTGGCGTCCAGCCCCTGGGCGATCATGCGCTCCTCCGCGCAGGATCACGGCATGTTCGGGCTTATCCTGGCGGGTCTGCTCTGGTGCCTGCTATGGCGCAGCCGATGGCGGTGGATCGGCCTGATCCCGGTCGCGGCGGGCGTCGCGATGGTCCTCAAAAGCCCACCGCCCGCCCTGCTCGTGACGGGAGACGGCCGCCATGTCGCCGTGCGCACCGCGGGCGGGACCATGGCCATATTGCGCGAGAGAGCGGGCGGTTACGTCCGCGACGCGCTGGCGGAAACCGCCGGCTACGACGGCACGCTGGAAGCGCTGGCCGATCTGCCCGAAGCGCGCTGTTCGCAGGACCTGTGCGCCGTCAGGCTGGCCGGTGGGGCACGAAACTGGAACGTGCTCGTGACGCGAAGCAGCGCAAGGGTCGAAGGCGCGGTGATGGCCAAGGATTGCGCATGGGCGGATATCGTCGTCAGCGACCGCTTCCTGCCGGGCGCCTGCCGCCCGCGCTGGCTGAAAGCGGACCGGCGCCTGCTGGCCCGGACGGGCGGGCTGGCCATCAATCTTGATACGCCATCGGTCCGCACCGTCAGACGAGCGGACGACGAACATCCATGGATAGCGCGGCCCGCGACAGGCCGCGCCGACCCCCGCCGCGTCAATTATAGCGGCGCAGCAACCCGGCCAGTTTGCCCTGAATGCGGACCTGTCGCGGATCATAAAATTGCGGTTCATAGGCGCCATTCGCCGGATCGAGCCGGACTTTCGACCCGTCGCGGTGGAAATATTTGAGCGTCGCTTCATTCTCATCGATCAGGGCGACGACAATCTGTCCTTCCCGTGCGACCTCGGTGCGCTGGATCAGCGCGAAATCGCCATCGAGGATGCCCGCCTCCATCATGGAATCGCCCGCCACCTCCAGCGCGTAATGATCGCCCGCGCCCAGCAAAGCCGCGGGCACGGACAGCATATTCTGCCCTTCCAGCGCCTCGATCGGCACGCCCGCGGCGATACGCCCGTGGAGCGGGATTTCCAGCACATCGTTGGCCGCAACCGGTGGGGCCGCCGTCAATTGCGGCTTGGGCGGCGTAACGACCTTGGGCGCGCGGTGCATCGCGTCGGGGAGCTTCAGCACCTCCAGAGCGCGGGCGCGATTGGGCAGACGGCGGATAAAGCCCCGCTCCTCCAACGCGTTGATCAGGCGATGGATGCCGGATTTGGATCGCAGATCCAGCGCTTCCTTCATCTCCTCGAAGGAAGGGGACACGCCGCCTTCCTCCAACCGGGTCTGAATGAAGCTCAGCAATTCCTGTTGCTTGAGTGTCAACATGCCTGCTTGCCCTCTTTGGAACGGATGGAGAACGCATAGGAAACGAAAAAGGGGAAGTCAAGCGTCTAACCGGCCGCCCAACCGTTGGGCGCATTCGGTGGAACGCAGCCGGGGCAATGGCCGTTTTCCTGCCTGCCTTCCACAAGAGGGTGAATAGGAGTGAACGATGCCCAACCAGAACAGTCAGGACAAGAATCAGCGCCGCGACCAGCAGGGCGGCGACCGCTCGAGCCAGGGCGGGCGTCAGCAGCAGCAGGAGAACCGTCAGGGTCAGATGGGCGATGAACGCCGTCAGGACAAGGCGCCCGGCAAGCAACAACGCTGAACAGTCCCACTTAACTCTGAAAGGGGTCGCATTGCGGCCCCTTTTCTTGTGCGACCCCTCAGGCGGTCAGCGGCAGGACCGTGACCGGATCGCCAGCTTGCGCCGGAGGTGATCCGGCGGGACGCAGGATCAGGCAGTCGGCCATCGCCAGGGCGGCGGTCGCGGCGCTGTCCTGCGACGTCACCGACACTACGCCCGCTTCGCTGCGGAAGGCGCGGAGATAGTCGTCGCGCTCGCCCGTGGCGGGCAAGGCGGCGGCCAGCCGGGCCGGAACGGTGCGGGGAAGGGGGAAACTGGACCCCATCAAGTGCCGGACGAGCGGCAGAAGGAACAATGTCGCGGTGACGAAGGCCGATACCGGATTTCCCGGCAGGCCCAGGAAAATCGCGCCCTCCAGCGTGCCTGCCATCAGCGGCTTGCCGGGCCGCATCCCGATCTTCCAGAAATCGAGCGAACCGCCTGCGCGGGCGAAGGCCGGGCGGACGATGTCGTGATCCCCGACTGACGCGCCGCCGGTCGAGACGATGATATCCGCTTCCCCGGCGCGGTGGAACGCTTCGCTCATGCTGTCCAGATCGTCGCGAATGATGCCGAGGTCGATCACGTCGCAGGGGAGGGCGGCCAGCAGAGCCGCGAGCATCGGAGCGTTGGATGAGGGCAATTGTCCGGGCGATGCAGGCGTGCCCGGCGGCACCAGCTCATTGCCGGTGGACAGGATGGCGACGCGGGCGCGGCGGGCGACCGGCAGGGCGCCGTGGCCGCCAAGCACCGCAAGCGCGATCTGGGCGGGACCCAGTGCGGTTCCTGCGGCCAGCAAGGTGCCGCCGCTGCGAAAGTCGGAGGCGGCCGGACGGACATTCCGTCCTGCCGACAGCGCCGCTCCGGTCGCGGTGAGCAGCGCGCCATCCCGCGCAGCCTCCTCCTGAATGAGCACGCTGTCCGCCCCCTGCGGCAGCGGCGCGCCGGTGAAGATGCGGCAGGCCTCACCGGGAAGAAGGGGCGGGGGAGGCGCATCGCCCGCGCTGCTTTCCGCCGTTACCCGCCAGGGTCCGGGCCATTCAGCGGCCCGGATGGCATAGCCGTCCATGGCGGAAAGATCGGCCCAGGGCTGGTCGCGCAGCGCGGTCACGTCCCGGGTCAGCCAACGGCCGGTGCAGACGGCAATGGGAACATCTTCAGTCGGAAGGCGCTTGCCCAGCGCCATCAGGCGGCCTTGCGCCTCTGCGACCGGAAGCAGGCTCATGACGCGCGCCATTCTCCGGACTTGCCGCCGGTTTTGGACAGCAGCCGGACTTCGCCGATGACCATGCCCTTATCCAGCGCCTTGGCCATGTCGTAGACGGTCAGCAGCGCAACGGTCGCGGCGGTCAGCGCCTCCATCTCCACGCCCGTCTGTCCGGCGGTTTTCGCCGTCGCGGTGATGGTGACGCCGCTGCCGTCGAGGGCGAAGTCGATGCTGACGGAACTGAGCGCAATGGGATGGCAAAGCGGGATCAGATCGGCGGTCCGCTTGGCGGCCATGATGCCTGCGACCCGGGCGACGGCAAGAACGTCGCCCTTCTTGACGAGGCCCTGGGCGATGGCGTTTGCGGCCTCTTCGCTCATGGCGATGCGGCCGCTGG
Source organism: Sphingobium sp. (assembly GCF_041987595.1). Classification (GTDB taxonomy): domain Bacteria; phylum Pseudomonadota; class Alphaproteobacteria; order Sphingomonadales; family Sphingomonadaceae; genus Sphingobium. The sequence continues at coordinate 4,008 of NZ_JBHIWJ010000094.1, forward strand.
CGACGGCCTGACGGGTCGTTACCGCCTTGGCCGAGACGTCGACCATATGGGCCGATCCGTCCTCATCCAGATGGGTGAGCCTGCTCATTGGCCCGTCAGCAGGTTGCGGGTCGCCGCCTCGACATCGGCCTGCCGCATCAGCGTTTCACCGACCAGGAAGCAGCGCACGCCATGCTCCGCCATGGCGGTAAGGTCGCCATGGCCGGTGATGCCGCTTTCCGCGACGAAGGTGCAGCCCTCCGGCGCCTGACCCACCAGTTCGTAGGTGCGGGCGAAGTCCACGGTAAAGTCGCGCAGGTCGCGATTATTGACGCCGATCAGGCGCGAGCGCAGCTTCATCGCGCGCTCCAGCTCCTGCGCGTCATGCACTTCGATCAGCGCGTCCATGCCAAGGCCGAGCGCGGCGTCCTCAATCTCCGCCATCTGATTGTCGTCCAGCGCGGCGGCGATGATCAGGACGGCGTCGGCGCCCAGCGACCGGCTTTCCAGCACCTGCCAGGGATCGACCATGAAATCCTTGCGCAGCACCGGCAGGGCGCAGGCGGACCGGGCGGCCATCAGATAATCGTCATGGCCCTGAAAATAAGGCTCGTCGGTCAGCACCGACAGGCAGGCCGCGCCGCCTGCCGCATAGGCCTGCGCATGGGCGGGCGGGTCGAAATCGGGGCGGATCAGGCCCTTGGACGGGCTGGCCTTCTTGATCTCCGCGATCAGGCCGAATCCGGCGCGGGCGGCATCGTCCAGCGCCTTGCGGAAGCCGCGCGGAGGCGTCTGCTCGGATGCGCGGGCGTGCAGGGTCGAAACCGTGATCGCAGCCTTGCGGCGTGCGACTTCCTCCCGCTTCACGTCGCAGATTTCGATGAGCTTGTTGGTCATGAATAGGCAATCCAGCAATTGAGGAGGGCGTTGGCAAGCCCGCGATCGATGGTTTCGGCGGCTTCTTCCACGCCTTCGCGGAAATCGGATACGGCGTCGGCAACGACAAGGGCGGCGGCGGCGTTGAGCAGCACGGCGTCGCGATAGGGACCCGGCTCGCCTTGCAGCAGGGCGCGCAGCGCGGCGGCATTATAGGCCGGGTCGCCGCCCTTGATCGCCTCGACCGGATGGGTGGAGAGGCCAAGGTCGGCGGCCGTCAGGCGATGCATGGCGACAAGGCTGTGCCCTTTCACCTCCGCCATGTCGTTGCCGCCTGCGAGCGACAGCTCGTCGAGGCCCTCGTCGCCCGAAATGATCATGGCGCGGTCGACGCCCAGTTCCGCCAGCGCTTCGGCGTAGATGGGCACATAATCGGGCCGGGCGATGCCGACGAGCTGGCGGCGCACGCCTGCGGGATTGGCGAGCGGACCCATGAGGTTGAAGATGGTGCGCTCGCCGATCGCCCTGCGGATCGGGCCGAGGCGCTTGAGCGCCGGGTGATAATTTTGCGCGAACAGGAAGCAGATGCCAAGGTCGGCCAGCGTCGCTTCGGCGGTTTCGGCCGCGCGGTCGAGATTGAGGCCAAGCGCTTCCAAAGTGTCGGCGGCCCCCGCCTTGGAGGATGCGGCGCGGTTGCCATGCTTGGCGACGGGAACGCCCGCCGCGGCGACCACCAGCGACACGGCGGTCGAGACGTTCAGCGTGTGATGGCCATCGCCGCCCGTGCCGCAGACGTCGATGGCGCCCGTCGGAGCGGCGACCGGGATCATCCGCGCCCGCATGGCGCGGGCTGCGGCGGCGATTTCCGTCGCCGTCTCGCCGCGCCGGGCCATGGTGACGAGGAAGCGGGCAATCTCCTCTTCCGACAGGTCGGCGTCGAACAGCAGGTCGAATGCCGTGGCGGCGGCTTGCGCATCGAGCGGCGCGGAAGGATCGGGCAGGCGGTTCATCGACGCTGCCTTAATCATGGGACGGCGCCAAAGTCGAGTAGCGTATGGAAATGCGGCGCCGCTTCCCCGGCGTCGCCCAAGGCAAAGGGGAGGCGCGGCGTCAGGCCGCCACGCGCTCCTGAACGGGGATGCCGGCGATCCGCAGGAAATTCGCCAGCATGTCGTGGCCATGCTCGGTCGCGATGCTTTCCGGGTGGAACTGGACCGAATGAATCGGCAGGTCCTTGTGGCGGAAGCCCATGACGGACCCGTCTTCGCTGGTGGCGTTGACGATCAGGCAGTCGGGAATCTCCTCCACGATCAGCGAGTGATAGCGGGTCGCGGTGAAGGGCGAGGGCAGACCTTCGAACAGCCCGGTGCCGTCATGGCTGACGGGGGAGGTCTTGCCGTGCATCAGCCCGCCGCGCACCACCTTGCCGCCGAAATGCTGGCCGATCGACTGGTGGCCAAGGCACACGCCCAGCAGCGGCGCGCCCGCATCGGCGCAGGCCGCGACGAGGTCCAGGCTGACGCCCGCTTCATTGGGGGTGCAGGGGCCGGGCGACAGCAGAAAGGCCTGCGCGCCGCTGGAAAGCGCCTGCCCGGCGGAAATGGCGTCGTTGCGAACGACTTCCACCTGCGCGCCCAGCTCCATCAGATAATGGACGAGGTTCCAGGTGAAGCTGTCGTAATTGTCGATGACGAGGATCATGGGCTGACGCTTTAGCGCGGGATCGGTGCGGGGGGAAGTGCGGCTTTGGGTGGATTGCGGACGGGCGGCTAAACCGATCAATCATGCTCTTGGCTTGTGCATCATCCTGCCAACCGTAGTGCCCACAAACGCAAATCCGAAAATAAACGGCAGACCAACTACCGTGGCAATCAGAATGAGGCCGCCGTCATTGTTGCGCTCGATGAAAATCAAGATCGCTAAGGAGAGCAGGGATAGAAACGTGCCAATGAATACGGCCTTCCAAACCCTTCCCCATTCCGCTGACACGATCAAGGAAGCAAATAGGGGAAGCAGCGTTCCGGCAAGGATCATCAAAGCATGCATGAAAGGCTCCGTTGAGCGCCTTATCACGTTGATGGACTAAATGACCTTTAAATTCGCGGCTGAGGCCTACCGTAAGCTCATAGGCCGATAACAATATGTCCTTTATTGGTCGTAACCCATCACCCTATCAGCAAGCCCACCAGCATCGACCACAGCCCGCGCTGATCCGCGGTCCCGGCCAGCTTCGGCGCGCCATAGCCCCGGCATTCCAGGCAATCCGCCCGCACGCCGGCGCCGCTCACCAGAGCGCGGACATCGGCAACCGCCTGCAACGCCCAGTTGCGCTGCACCATCGCCTGCCGTCCAAGCAGATCGCGTCCCATCCGGGCATCGGGCGCTCCGGCATCGTCATCCTCGCGCTCCATGACCGACTGGATGAACTCGGCGAACTTGTCCGGCTCCTTCTCGATCCGGTAGGGTTTGGCATTGCCCGGGTCGACCTTCGCCAGCTTTGCCGCCTCGGCGATCGCCTCCTCCAGCCCGCCGAAGCGATCGACCAGCCCGATCTGCCGGGCCGTGCCGCCATCCCACACGCGCCCCTGCGCGATCGCGTCGATCTGCTGCGGCGTCTTGCGCCGGGCCTTGGCCACCAGACCGACGAAGCGGCCGTAAATATCCTCGACCCCCATCTGCATGATCCGGTCGAACTCCGGCGTGGTGCCTCCGGCCACATCGGGCTGTCCCGACAGGGGCGTGGTCTTCACGCCATCGGTGGTCACGCCGATCTTCGCGAGCGTGCCCTCGAAGCTGGGGATGATCCCGAACACGCCGATCGAGCCGGTGATCGTATCCGGCTCGGCAAAGATGACGTCGGCCGGAGTCGACACCCAATAGCCGCCGCTCGCCGCGACATTGCCCATGGACACGACCACCGGCAGCCCGCCGGACTTTGCCGCCATGATCGCGCTGCGGATCTTTTCCGAGGCCATGACCGACCCGCCCGGCGAATCGACCCGCACCACCAGCGCCTTCAGATCCTTCTCGGCCAGAGCCTTGCGCAGCAAGGCCGAAATCGTGTCGCCCGCCGCCGTGCCCGGTCCGGCCTCGCCATCGACGATGTCGCCCGCGATGGTCAGCACGCCGATGTCGCCGCCATTGGCGGGCTTGTGCGCCTTCATATATTTTTTGAGGTCGATGCTGGCGAAATCCCCGGCCTTGTCGTCCGGCGCATCGCCCGCAACCTCCGCCACGCGCGCGCCGAAGGCCGCTTCATCACCCAGCCTGTCGACCAGCCCCGCGTTGAGCGCCGCCTTTGCCAGATTGCCGCCCGCAGCCTGCGCCAGCGCCGCCGGATTGCTGACATAGGCGGCCAGCTTCGCCCTGGGCCGGGCCTTGACGACTTCCTGCTGCCAATCCTCCCAGAGCGCATCGGCAAGCGCCTGATTGGCCTGTTTCGCTTCGGGAGACTGGCCGGTTCGCGTGAACGGCTCGACAAAGCTCTTATAGGTGCCGACGCGATAGACGTGCGTGTTGACGCCCAGCCTGTCGATCAACCCCTTATAATAGAGGCCGGACCCTCCACGCCCGATGATCGCCACGCCGCCCAGCGGATCGACCCAGCTTTCGGTGGCATGGGCGGCCAGCTGATAGCCGTCGTCGCTATAGATGGTCGCAAAGGCAAAGACCGGCTTCTTCGCCGCGCGCACGGCGTCGAGCGCCTTGCCGACCCGCGCCAGCGCCACCTGACCGCCGCCCGCAAAGCCGTCAAGGTTCAGCACCACCGCCTTGACCTTGCCGTCATCCTTCGCGGCGTCGAGCGCGGCGACGATGTCCGCCAGCCCATATTCCCTGCTTTTGTCCCCGGAGCCGGTCAGCAACGCCATCGGATCTACCTCCGAAGGCTGTTCGACGATGCTGCCGTCCAGCTTGAGCAACAGCGCGCCGCTGCTGACGCTCTGCGCGGGCTTGGGCGACCAGGAAAGCGCCGCATACAGCGCCCCGAAGAACAGCAGCAGGAACAGCAGCACCAGCCCGTCCTTGATCGCCACCAGGATGCGCCACACGCCCTTCACAAAAGCCAAGTTGCCGGTTCCTTCCTTAAACGCCTGAGAGGGCTAACCTATCGACGGATCGACTGCAATGTGGGGGCGGGCCGGGGCTGCGCAAGCTTGCGCCGGACGAATCCCACGTTATGGGAGGGCGCAACTCATGGCTTTTCGTGCAGGAGACACGCTTCATGCCCACGCTCGTCCTCATCCGTCACGGTCAATCCTCGTGGAATCTGGAAAACCGCTTCACCGGCTGGTGGGATGTGGACGTGACCGAAAAGGGCGCCGAGGAAGCGCGCGCCGCCGGCCGCCTGATGGCGGAAAAGGGGCTGGACTTCGACCAGTGCTACACCTCGGTCCAGACCCGCGCCATCAAGACGCTGAACCTCGCGCTGGAGGAAATGGGCCGCCTGTGGCTGCCGGTCGAGAAGGACTGGCACCTTAACGAGCGTCATTATGGCGGCCTCACCGGCCTCAACAAGGCGGAGACGGCGGCAAAACATGGTGATGCGCAGGTGAAGATCTGGCGCCGCAGCTTCGACACGCCGCCGCCGCCGCTGGAGGCCGGCAGCGAGTTCGATCTGTCGAAGGACCGCCGCTATGCGGGCATTGCGATCCCGTCGACGGAATCGCTCAAGGACACCATCGCCCGCGTGCTGCCCTACTGGGAAGAGCGCATCGCCCCCGACCTGAAGGCCGGCAAGCGCGTCCTCATTTCCGCCCACGGCAACTCGCTCCGCGCGCTGGTGAAGCATCTCTCGAACATTCCCGATGACGAGATCACCGAACTGGAAATCCCCACCGGCCAGCCGATCGTCTACGAACTGGACGACGACCTGACCGCCAGGGACCGCTACTATCTGTCCGAACGCTGAAAACCCTCCGTTAAAGGCGTTGCCCCCTGGCGGTCCTGCCGCTAAGGGGCTTTGCTTTCCGCACCCTTTGGGGTGTTTCAGGCAGGGAAAGCGCAGGGAAAAATGACCGGGGCAGTCGAAGCCGTGGAAGTCGGCATCATCATGGGCAGCCGATCCGATTGGGAAACGATGCGCCATGCCTCCGAAACGCTGGAAGCGCTCGGCGTCGCCCATGAATGCAAGGTCGTCTCCGCCCACCGCACGCCCCAGCGCCTCTATGATTACGCCACTGGCGCAGTCGGACGCGGCCTGAAAGTCATTATCGCAGGCGCGGGCGGCGCCGCGCACCTGCCCGGAATGACCGCCTCCATGACCCGCCTGCCGGTTCTGGGCGTGCCCGTCGAATCCAAGTCGCTGAAGGGCATGGACAGCCTGCTCTCCATCGTCCAGATGCCCGGCGGCATCCCCGTCGGCACGCTCGCCATCGGCAAGCCCGGCGCGATCAACGCCGCGCTGTTCGCCGCCTCGATCCTCGCCACCACCGACGCTGCCCTTGCCGGGCGCCTCGACGCCTGGCGCGAAAAGCAGACCAGCGACGTAGCGGAAACCCCCGAATAAGATGACCATCATCCCGCCCGGCTCCACCATCGGCATACTCGGCGGCGGCCAGTTGGGCCGCATGATCGCGATCGCCGCCGCGCAGCTTGGATATCGCACCCATATCTACGCCCCGGAAACCAGCGGCCCCGCCGCCGACGTCTCCCCGCGCTGGACGCAGGGCGCCTATGAGGATGCGGACGCCCTTGCGGCCTTCGCCGACAGCGTCGATGTCGTCACCTACGAATTTGAGAATATCGACCCCTCGGCGGTCGAGGTCCTCGCCACCCACGGCCTCGTCCGCCCCGGCGCCCAAGCCCTCCGTATCGCGCAGGACCGCCTTGCCGAAAAGCGCTTCGTCTGCGATCTGGGCGGCCTGACCGCGCCCTTCGCCCCGGTCGAAAGCCTCGACGATCTGGAAGAAGCGCTCGACCAGATCGGCAGCAGGGCGATCCTCAAGACCAACCGCATGGGCTATGACGGCAAGGGGCAGGCCCGCCTGTCCGATCCCGGCGACGCGGTCGGCGCGTGGAACGCGATTGGCCGCCAGAGCGCCATCCTCGAAGGTTTCGTCACCTTCGCGCAGGAATATTCGGTCATCCTCGTGCGCGGCGCCCATGGCGAAATCCGTTTCTGGGACAGCGCCGCCAATGTCCACACGAACGGCATACTCGATACCTCGACCGTCCCCGCAGGCGCTCTCATCGAAGGCCAGCTGCCCCAGGCCCGCGCCCTCGCGGCGAAGGTGGCCGACGCGCTTGACTATATCGGCGTCCTGACGCTGGAGTTCTTTGCCAGCGCGGACGGCCCGGTCTTCAACGAAATGGCCCCGCGCGTCCACAATAGCGGTCACTGGACCATCGAAGGCGCCGTTACCAGCCAGTTCGAGAATCATGTCCGGGCGATCTGCGGCCTGCCGCTGGGCGACACAGGCCTCGCCGCCGCAAGGGTCGAGATGCGCAATCTGATCGGCGAACAGGCCAATGACTGGCAGCAGATCCTGTCCGACCCGGCCAATCATCTGCACCTCTATGGCAAGCATGAAGCCCGTCCCGGCCGCAAGATGGGCCATGTCACCCGCCTCACTCTATGAATGAAGCGCAGGAAATCGTCCTGATCCTTGCCCGCGCCGACAATGGCGTGATCGGCAGGGATGGCGACCTGCCATGGCGCCTGCCCGCCGACCTCAAGCATTTCAAGGCGCTGACTCTCGGTCATCCGATGGTCATGGGCCGCAAGACCTTCGACAGCCTGCCCGGCCTGCTTCCCGGCCGCCGCCACATCGTGCTGACCCGCGACACGGCATGGACGGGGGAGGGCGCCGAAACCGCCCATGACCCACAGGACGCCATCGCCAAGGGCGCAGCGCCGACCGTCGCCGTCATCGGCGGCGCGGAGATATACAGCCTCTTCCTGCCCCTCGCGCATCGCATCGAACTCACCGAAGTCCATATCGACGCGGAAGGCGACACCCACATCCCTTATCCCGACGCCGCCGACTGGCAGGAAGCCGCCCGTCAGGACCATCCGGCGGAAAATGGCCGCCCGGCCTACAGCTTCGTCACTTTCCGCCGCAGAACCAAGGTCGGGGCGCATTGCCAGCGCCCGGACGCACCCCTATAGCGCCGGTCATGGAGCGGCTGCACAGCAGCGCCCCGATGCCCGCCCACTTGCGCGGCTGCATCATGGCGCTGGGGAATTTCGACGGATTTCATGCCGGGCATCAGGCCGTGGCCCGCCGCGCCATAGAGCTTGCCCGCGCGCAGGGCCGCCCGGCGATCATCGCCACGTTCGACCCGCACCCCATGCGCCTCTTCCGCCCGGAAACGCCATGGTTCCGCCTGACCACGCTCGACCAGCGCGAACGCCTGTTCGCCAAAGCGGGCGCCGACGCCATGCTGGTGTTCGACTTCACCCGCGAACTGGCCGCGCTCGATCCGCTGGCCTTCGTCCGTCTGCTGGCTGATTGGGGCGTTGCCGGCGTTGTTACGGGCGAAGATTTCACTTTCGGCAAGGACCGTCTGGGCAATGTCGGCGTCTTGGCCCAACTTGGCGCCACTATTGGCCTTGTGGCGCAGGCCGTTGCCCCCGTCACAAGTCCGGGCGGGGAGATCATCTCCTCCACCCGCATCCGGCACGCGCTCCAATCAGGCGATTGCGCCACCGCTACCCGCCTGCTGACCCGCCCCTTCACGATCGAGGGCATGGTCCAGCATGGCGACAAGCTCGGCCGCACCATCGGCTTTCCGACCGCCAATGTCGACATGGGCCATTATCTGCGCCCGGCCTACGGCATTTACGCCGTGCGCGGGCTTCTCCCCGACGGGCGCGTCCTCGACGGCGCCGCCAATCTCGGCATCCGTCCCAGCTTCGATCCGCCCAAGGAACTGCTGGAGCCGCATTTCTTCGATTTCGCCGAAAGCCTCTACGATCAGGTCATAGAGGTGCAGATGATCCACTTCCTCCGCCCTGAGGCAAAGTTCGACGGCCTCGACGCGCTGATGGCGGCGATTGCGCAGGACTGTGCCGATGCGCGGCAAATCCTTGCGGGAACGCCACACCTCGCCTAATGCCGCGCAGATATTTCAGCATATAGCTAAACCGCGCGGACCCAAATGACCGACCAGCCCAGCCAAGAAACCAAAGATTACAAGAGCACCGTTTTCCTGCCCGTCACCGACTTCCCCATGAAGGCGGGCCTCGCGCAGAAGGAACCGGCGATCCTCGCGCGCTGGGAGGAAATGGACCTCTACGGCAAGCTGCGCGAGCGGCGGAAGGGCCGGACACGCTTCATCCTCCACGACGGCCCGCCCTATGCCAATGGCGACATCCATATGGGCCATGCGATGAACAAGGTGCTGAAGGACATCATCGTCCGCAGCCAGTCGTTGCTGGGCAAGGACGCGCCCTATGTCCCCGGCTGGGACTGCCACGGCCTTCCGATCGAATGGAAGATCGAGGAGGAATATCGCAAGAAGAAGCAGAATAAGGACGAGGTTCCCGCACAGGAATTCCGCGCCCAGTGCCGCGCCTATGCGGACAAATGGGTTGGCGTGCAGAAGGAACAGTTCAAGCGCCTTGGCGTCATGGGCGACTGGGACGATCCCTATCTCACCATGAAGTTCGACGCCGAAGCCACGATCGTCGGAGAGCTGCTGAAATTCGCGGAAAGCGGCCAGCTCTATCGCGGCGCCAAGCCCGTCATGTGGTCCCCGGTCGAAAAGACCGCGCTGGCCGAGGCGGAGGTCGAATATGAGGACATCGTCTCGACCCAGATCGACGTGGCGTTCGAGATCGTCGAAGCGCCGAATGCGCCGGAACTGGTCGGCGCCCATGCGGTGATCTGGACGACGACGCCCTGGACGATCCCGGTCAATCAGGCTTTGGCCTATGGGCCTGAAAACGAATATGTTCTGCTTCGGGTGTCCGGAACGGTAATGCATGTTCAAGTCGAGCATCCCGTCGACCGCTATGAACTTTGCAAATGGGAAGGTCGTAGGTTTCTGGTTGCTAATGATCCGGCATTGATCGAGGGCTTGAAGAGCCGGATGGCAAAGTTGTTGTCGGTGCAATATGCACCACACGAAGCTTCTCCTGTTTTTGTCGAAGAGTGGACCGGCAAAGGTGCGGATCTAGCCGGTGCCGTCGCCCGCCACCCGATGCACAAACTCGGCGGCTTCTTCGCGAGGCCCCGCCCGTTCCTCGCGGGCGATTTCGTCACCACCGACGCAGGCACCGGCCTCGTCCACATGGCGCCCGACCATGGCGAGGACGACTTCGCGCTCTGCAAGGCGAACGGCATCAACCCGGTCTTCGCGGTCGAGAATGACGGCAAATATCGCGAGGACTGGCTCTGGCTCGGTGGTCAGGGATCGGTCATCAACCCGAAATTCGTCGGCAAGGACGGCCCGATCTGCACCGACCTGCGCGAAGCGGGCGGTCTGCTCGCCGCGTCCGATGACTTCAGGCACAGCTATCCGCACAGCTGGCGTTCCAAGGCGAAGATCATCTTCCGCTGCACGCCTCAGTGGTTCATCCCCATGGACCGCCCGATCGGCGATGGCATCATCCCGCGCTGCGCCGAGGAAGAAGCCATCCTTGCTCGCCAAAGCAACGGTGCGACCCTGCGCGGCACCGCGCTCGACGCGATCGAGAACACCCGCTGGGTGCCGGAACGCTCGATCAATCGCATCCGCTCGATGGTGGAGGGCCGCCCCGACTGGGTGATCTCCCGCCAGCGCGCATGGGGCGTGCCCATCGCGCTCTATGTTCATCGCAAGACCGGCGAATATCTCGTTGATAAGGCAGTCAATGCCCGCATCATCGAAGCGTTCAGGGGCGCAGGCGCGGACGCGTGGTTCGGCGCCGATCATCAGGCGCTGCTCGGCCCCGATTACGACCTCAACGACTATGAGGTGGTGAACGACATTCTCGACGTCTGGTTCGACAGCGGCTCGACCCACAGTTTCGTGGTGGAAGGCCGCTACGGTCCCGACGCCCGCGCCGATCTCTATCTGGAAGGCTCCGACCAGCATCGCGGCTGGTTCCAGTCCTCGCTGCTGGAGAGCAGCGGCACCCGTGGCCGCGCGCCCTATGACGCCGTCCTCACCCACGGCTTCGCGCTGGACGGGCAGGGGCGCAAAATGTCGAAGAGCCTCGGCAATGTGGTCGATCCGCTGAAGGTCATCGCGGAAAGCGGCTCGGACATTCTCCGCGTCTGGGTCGCCAGCACCGACTATTTCGACGATGTCCGCATCGGCAAGGAAGTGCTGGCCGGTTCCTCCGACGCCTATCGCAAACTCCGCAACACTTTCCGTTACCTGCTGGGCGCTCTTTCCGATTTCTCCGAGGAAGAAAAGCTGCCCGTCAGCGAAATGCCGGAACTGGAGCGCTACATGCTCCACCTGCTCGCCAGGCTCGACGCGGACCTCAGGGGCGTGGTCGACAAGGCCGCGGGCAGCGAGAACTGGCTCGAATTCAGCCGCTACACCCGCGCGCTGATGGATTTCGCCAACAGCGACCTCTCGGCCTTCTTCTTCGACATTCGCAAGGATTGCCTCTATTGCGACGCGAAGAGCGATCTCAAGCGGCGCGCCTATCGCACCGTGCTGGACACGCTGTTCCATGCGCTCGTCCGCTATGCCGCGCCGATCATCCCCTTCACCGCTGAGGAAGTGTGGCAAAGCCGCTATCCAAGTCCTGAAGAAAGCGTCCATTTCCTTGAATGGCCGGAAGTTGATGCGGCTTGGCTCGACGGATCGCTCGACGCCAAGTGGAGCGAACTGCGCAGCCAGCGCGATCAGGTCAACGAAGCCATCGAACCCCTCCGCCGCGAGAAGATCGTCCGCTCCAGCCTGGAAGCCGACGTGACCATGGGTCAGCTGGTTCCCAGCGACGGTGTGAACTTCGCCGAAATCGCCATCGTCGCCCGCATCGAAATGGGCAAGGGCGAGGGCATCGTCGTCAAGCCCAGCGAGTGGCATAAATGCGGCCGCTGCTGGCGCCTGCTGCCGGAAGTGAAGGAAGACGGCACGCTCTGCAACCGCTGCGACGAAGTGCTTGCCGGGTAAAACTTCCTCCTGTCCTACAGTTGCTTTCCTCGGCTATAGCGCTGGGGCAAGCAGGCTGTGGCAGGAGAAA
>NZ_JBHIWJ010000095.1:0-15304 GCF_041987595.1 Sphingobium sp.
CTCCAGCAGCTTACTGCGCTCATCGGAAATGGCGACCTGCATGACGCCGTTGCAATGCGCCTCAAGATGCGCTTCTACCGTGTCGGCCAGATAATGGACGTTGACGACGACTTTCCGGATGCCGCCTGCCGCCAGCCGATCCAGCGCATGGTCCATCAACGGCTTGCCCGCGACCTTGACCAGAGGCTTGGGCCGGGTCGCTGTCAAGGGGCGCATGCGCTTGCCCAATCCGGCGGCCATCAACATCGCGGTGTCGATCATGTGGGAACGTGGTCCTGTAAGGCATGGTGCCGTTTGTCGGCAGGGATGTTCGCCGTGAACCATTCCGCCACGGGCCCAAGTGCCGGATGCACAAGGTCGCGTTCCAGCAAATCCCACATGCGCGGCAACATGGAGAGGTAACGCGGTTTGCCGTCCCGCTTCCACAGCCGCGTGAAGATGCCGATGATCTTCGCGTTGCGCTGGGCACCAAGAACGGCATAGGCCGCGTCGAAATCGGCGGGTGGGTTCGCGATGGCTCGATAATGGGCGAGCATGGCCGCTTCGACGTCCGGCGGCACGTCCCGGCGGGCATCCTGGAGCAGGGATACGAGATCATAGGCGGGATGGCCGGCCAGCGCGTCCTGAAAATCGAGCAGGCCGAGGCCGTGCGAAGCGACCCGGTCGATCAGCATGATATTTTCCGCATGATAATCGCGCAGCACCGTGACGATCGGGCTGGCCGACTGCTCGACGAGCGGCAGCACGGAGTCCCATGCGTCAACATAGGCCTGTTCATCGACGGGAAGGCTGATGGCGGGACAATACCATTCGGTCAGCAGCCCAGCCTCCCGTTGGTAGACCGCGCGGTCATAGGAGGGGACGTCGGCAGCGGGTAAACGGTGCAGGTCGGCGAGAAGATCGACGGCGCGACGGTAAACGTCCAGCTCTGCGGAGGGATGTTCCTCGACATGTTCCTTGACGCGCAGATCGCCGAAGTCCTCAATCAGGACCAGCCCTCCGTCCAGATCCCGCGCCAGGATCCGCGGCGCGGCAAAACCATGGCCGGTCAGATGCTCGGCAATGGCGATAAAGGGGCGCGGGTCTTCATGGGGCGGCGGAGCATCCATCAGTACCGCCCGGCGCGCGCCGGCGATCACGCGGAAATAGCGGCGAAAAGAAGCGTCGCCGGCCAGCGGCACGACGGCCGCATCACCCCATCCCGCTTGCGCGAGGAATGCTGGGGCAGCGGCGGGCGGGATCATATCTGTGACCATCGCTCCGTCCAAGCGTCCGGCACGTTCGCTGTCAAGCGCCGAGCGCCGTCGGGTGTGATGTCGATGTGGAAGCGCAAGGCATCAGGCCAAGCCTCCTCACCCAGCCGGTCTGGCCATTCCACGATCAGCAGGCTGTCCGTCAGATAATCGTCGAGCGCGAGTTCCTCCACTTCCTCCGGCCCGTTGAGGCGATAGAGGTCGACATGGGCGACAGGCAGGCCGACTTCGGGAATGTCATAGGGCTGGACGATGGCAAAGCTGGGACTGGGCGCCTCTTCCTCGAGTCCCAATCCCTCCAATATGCCGCGCGCCAGCGTTGTCTTGCCCGCGCCCAGGCCGCCTTCCAGCGCGATAACGTCGCCGATCCGGACCAGCGCCGCCAGCTTCTGCCCGAAGGCCAGCATGGCTGCCTCTCCGGCGAGGATGATTTCCGCTTCAGCCACGCGGCAGCTCGATCACGACCATGGTGCCCTGCCCCGGCTCCGAAACAAGTTGCAGCGCGCCGCCATGCGCCTCCGCCAGTTGCTTGGCGAGCGGCAGGCCTATGCCCGCCTTGCCGCCGTTGCGGGCCTGCTCCGTGCGGGCCGTGGCGTCGAAGATCGTTGCCTGCCGCTTGGCGCTGATGCCCGGACCATTGTCCGACACTACGAGCCGGGCCTTGTCGCTCTCGCCGTCGCCGTGCAGCAGCACCCGTCCCCCCCTGCTGCAATAGCGCACTGCATTTTCCAGCAGATGATCGAGCGCCTGCCCGATCCGGCGCTTGTCGCCCTGCACGACGCCCAGTGAGCTCTGTATCGTGACCGCCAGATCGATCCCCTTGGCCGAGGCATCGCCCCTGATCCGTGCCACTGCATCCCGCGCTTCGGCGGCAAGGTCGACAGGCGCCTTTTCGACGGGAAGCATCCCCGCTTCGCCCTGCGTCAGATCCAGAACGTTGTCGATCAGCATCGACAGGCGATTGGTGCTCTGGAGGATGCCGTTGACATATTCCTTCGCAGGGTCGCTCATTTCCCCCGCATAGCCCGCACTCATCATTTCGGCGAAACCGGCGATGGTGGTGAGCGGCGTGCGCAGTTCGTAGCTCATGTTGGTCACAAAGGCGGTCTTCACCTTGTCGGCCTGTTCGAGCGCGTCGTTGCGGTCGCGCAGCACCTGTTCGACCCGGCGGCTGTCGGTCACGTCAAGCATCGTGAACAGTGCATTGCCGTCGGGCAGCGGGATGGCGGCAAATTCGAAAATCCGTCCGTCCGCAAAGCCGACATGGCCGACGCGCTGCTTGCGCTCGATGGTGGCAGCGCGGACCAGTTCGCGGACAAGGTTCGCCTGCTGCGGTTTCGCGAGCCGGGACTGAACGGCGCGCATCAGTTCATCGATGCGCGGATGCTTGGCGAGCAGCTCCTCCGAAACGTCCCAGATCGATCGGAACCGGCTGTTCCAAAGCGACAGGCGGCCGTCGGAGGAAAAGACGCCGATCGATTCGAACAGATTGTCGAAGGTTGCCGTCCTGACGCGCAGCAGCGTATCGCGGGCGCTGGAAAGCTGCACCTGCTCGGTTCGATCCTCGAAGATCAGCAGCAGCCCACCGTCAGGCAGCGGTTGCGCATAGACGCGCAAATGCGTGCCGTCGGCCAGCAGCCAGTTTTCCTCCTTGGGATCGGGTGAGAGGAACCAGTCGCGGCGTTCCGCCCGCCAGGCCGGGAAATCGCGGTTTTCAGGCAGGCGCCGCGCCTCGCGCATCTGGTCCAGCACGCGTTCGAAGACGGGATTGTCGGAAAGATGCTCCTGATCCAGCCCAAACAGGCTCATGAAAGGCTGGTTCCAGAAGCGCAGCGCCCGGTCGGAACCGAAGCGCGCCACGCCCGCCGACAGACGATCGAGCAGATCGCGCTGCGCAGCCTCCAGCCGCCGATGTTCGACCCGCGCCTGTTCCAGTTCATTCTGGTCCATTGCGAAACCAGCCACACCCGCACTGCCCAGCGGAACGTCAACCACGCGCATGGTACGGCGCTCGCCATCGATCGTGGCGGGGACCATGCGCTCGATCGGGGTTTCGTCGACGAGGGTCTGCGCAGCGGCGGCCTGCGGCGTCAGGCCGCCCACCGTTTCGACCAGTTCGGTGCCATTGGCGATGACGTCGCGGGCGCTTTCCCCATCTACGGCGCGCACATAAGCCGTGTTGACGAGGCTGAGGCGCATGTCGGCGGTGCGGTGCCACATCGGGAAAGGCGCAGCTTCGACCAGTCCGGCCAGTGCTTCGAGCGCCTCTCTGAGCTGTTCGACCCTGCCTTTGAGCGCCTGAATTTCCGATTGGCTGTCGGTCGCGTCGAATATCCAGAGCACGACCCCACCGCTTTCCGCCAGAACTGGCCCGGCGGGCGCGCCCCGCACGAGCAGCAGGCGGGACGAGTCAACGCCGCGCACCGCCAGCGCGAAGCTGCGTCCGGCGCGCTGAGCAGCGGCGATTTCCTGCGCCAGAAGCGCGGCATCCTGCGGCTCCAGTCCACCGTCGGGCGCCGTCAGTTCGGAAACGAAGGCTGGCGCCCGGTCCTTGCCCAGCCACTTGGCGAGGCGGTCAGCGGTCTCCATGCGGCCGTCGGAATGGATGACAATTGGCGCTGCGGGAGCGGAGGCGAGCAGAATCGAAAGCCGGTCAAGCTTGCCCTGCGCCTGCATGCCTTCGCGGCGCCTGCGCTGGCCGCTGGACAGCGCCCAGATCGCCGCGCCAAGCCATGCGGCCAGCACGACGCCCAATATGACGGCGGCAAGTGGGGTCAACGACGTCATTGCGTCCTACTTCACCCCCATCGCGAAACGCTTGCCCCCACTCATGATCTTCCGGGACTAACGCAAGTCGGATGCAGCGTGAAGCGGTTCGATAGAAAGAAATATTTATCGCGTGGGCGACCAGCGTCGCTTCGCATGAAAAAGGGAGGCCTGAAGCCTCCCTTTTCCTGTTTCAGTAGCGGTAGTGGTCCGGCTTGAACGGCCCTTCCGCCGACACGCCGATATAGGCGGCCTGCTTGGGCGTCAGCTTCGACAGCTTCACGCCCAGCTTTTCGAGGTGAAGCGCGGCGACCTTCTCATCCAGATGCTTGGGCAGCACATAGACGTCATTCTTATACTGGTCCGACTTGGTCCACAGTTCGATCTGCGCCAGCACCTGGTTGGTGAAGCTGGATGACATCACGAAGCTCGGATGGCCGGTGGCGCAACCCAGATTGACCAGACGCCCCTTGGCGAGGACGATGATCTTCTTGCCGTCGGGGAACTGAACCTCATCCACCTGCGGCTTGATTTCGGTCCACTGCATATTGTTCAGACCGGCAATCTCGATCTCGCTGTCGAAATGACCGATGTTGCAGACGATCGCCATATTCTTCATCGCGCGCATGTGGTCGACGGTGATGACGGCTTCGTTGCCGGTCGCGGTGACGAAGATGTCGGCGCGGGTCGCCGCTTCTTCCATCGTTACGACTTCATAACCTTCCATCGCGGCCTGCAGCGCGCAGATCGGGTCGATCTCGGTCACCAGCACGCGGGCGCCGCCGTTGCGGAGCGAGGCGGCCGAACCCTTGCCGACGTCACCGAAACCGGCGACGCAGGCAACCTTGCCGGCCAGCATGACGTCGGTGGCGCGACGGATGGCGTCGACCAGCGATTCCTTGCAGCCGTAGAGATTGTCGAACTTCGACTTGGTGACGCTGTCGTTGACGTTGATCGCCGGGAAGGGAAGCTTGCCCTTCTTCGCCAGTTCGTAGAGACGATGGACCCCGGTGGTGGTCTCCTCCGACACGCCCTTGATCGCGGCAACCGTCTTGGTGAGGTAGCCCGGGCGCTCGGCCAGGAAGCGCTTCAGGGTGGCGACGAAGATTTCCTCTTCCTCGTTGCCCGGCGTGAACAGTTCTTCCCCGGCTTCGACGCGGGCGCCCCACAGCGCGAACATGGTGGCGTCGCCGCCATCGTCCAGGATCATGTTGCAGGTCGTGTCACCCCAATCGAAGATGCGGATGACATAGTCCCAATATTCTTCCAGCGTCTCGCCCTTGACGGCGAAGACGGGGATGCCGCGCGCGGCGATGGCAGCGGCCGCATGGTCCTGCGTCGAAAAGATGTTACACGAAGCCCAGCGGATTTCGGCGCCCAGATCGGCCAGCGTTTCGATCAGAACGGCGGTCTGGATCGTCATGTGCAGCGAACCGGTGATGCGCGCGCCCTTGAGCGGCTGAGCGGCGCCGAATTCGGCACGCAGGGCCATCAGGCCGGGCATTTCGGTTTCGGCGATCTCGATTTCCTTGCGGCCGAAAGCGGCAAGGGCGATGTCGCGGATCACATAATCCTGCGCCTGGGTGGCGGGTGCGGTGGCCACGAGCGTGTCTCCATTGGTCAAGAATGTGCTGGGCCGATCGCGAACAAGCGAAACGGCGGCGATGGGCTGGGCTTTACCAATCGCCGCCGCTCAAGGCAACTCAATATAAAGTTTTCTTTATGTCTTAATCCGCGGACCCTCGCGATGCGACCCGCACAGGCTCTTCGCTTCCGGTTTTCAGGGCCTTCCCCGCAACCGCTATCACCATGTCGCAACGGGCGCCGGAAAGATGCGGAGTGATCCCCGCCGCGTCGGCCAGTTCCAGCAGCGCCGAACGGGTCGACGGCAGCGCGTTGGCCGCGTCAGTGATCGACTGGAGGTCACGGCAAGCGAGGCCATCGGCGCCCGCCCCATAGATGTTGGCCAACCCGGTGACATAATTATCATAGGCGCTGAGCGCGCCGACCGGCCCGGTGGCATCCCGGAAATGCTCGCGCAGTTCATCATTCACCTGCGTCAGCGCTTCCCGCTTTTCCCGGATCAGCCGATTATAGCTCGACAGAAAATTGTTTTCCGTCCCCCGGCATCGCAAGGCCGACACCATCAGCATCATTTCGAAGTCGCGGATTTGCGCCGCTTCCACCGCAGTCTGCTTCCAGCAGGTTGCGGCTGTCGCCGGCGCGAGCGGCATCGTCGCGGCAAGCGCCGCTGCGATCAGTTTCCTCATGGTTTGAACCCCCGTCCAATTGCCCACGGATCAGGGTGCGCTCGTCCGGTTGCCGGAACCTCTACGATAAAGGTTAGCCGGATTTTACCGTGAAGCGTTCAGTTACGTTACGGAAACAATCAGCCGACAGGGCCAAATCCGCTCAGGCCGACCCTGCGCCGCTTACCAGATGGGAAGCGTCCACTCCAGCTGCGGCATAGGCGGCCGACCATTTCCGGGCTGCGGGAAGGTCGAACAGCAGGTCGGCCGTGCAAGCGGCAGGAAACCAGCTTTCTCCGCCCATTTCCTGATCCAGCTGGCCCGCACCCCATCCGGCATAGCCCAGTGCGACCAGATAGCGACTCGGCCCGTTCCCCCCGGCAATGGCCTTCAGTATTTCGAGCGAACCGGACAGGCCCCAGCCCTCTCCAACCTCGACCATGTCGTGGCCGGTCCAGTCCAGCGAATGCAGCACGAAGCCGCGGCGCGGCTCGACCGGCCCGCCGCGCAGGACCGGGACGTCTGGAATATCGCCCGGCTCTATGTCGAAACTCTCCAGCAGGTCATGCAGGGTGACGCCGTCGATCTCGTCGCTGACCGCAATTCCCAGCGCGCCATTTTCGTCATGCACGCACATGGCGATGACCGAATGATCGAAACGCGCATCCTCCATGCCCGGCAGGGCAAGCAGGAACTGGCCGGCATAGGAGCGTGGCTTGTTCATCCCGCAACTATACGCCGCTTCGCGTCTTTGCCAATGGCGGGCTGTCGCTTGCAGGAGGCGACGCGGCACATTCCGCCGCCGCCCCTTGACAGGACGGGCCGCAAGCCCAACGTGCCGCACGTTTAGGAGGCCAGGAGACTGACAATGACCATTTCGAAGGGCGACCGCATTCCCAGCACCACTTTCGTCAAGATGACCGAAAACGGCCCGGAAAAGGTGGCTTCGGACGAGTATTTCGCAGGGCGCACCGTCGCGCTCTTTTCCGTTCCGGGCGCCTTCACGCCGACCTGCTCGGCCCGGCACCTGCCCGGTTTCGTCGACAAGGCCGACCAACTCAAGGGCAAGGGCGTGGACGAAATCGCCTGCACCGCCGTCAACGACGCCTTCGTCATGGGCGCCTGGGGCAAGTCGGCCAATGCGGACGGCAAGGTCACGATGCTGGCCGACGGCAACGGCGAATTCGCCAGAGCCGTGGGCCTGACCATGGATGGCAGCGCCTTTGGACTGGGCGAGCGCGGCCAGCGCTTCTCCATGATCGTCAAGGACGGCGTGGTGGCAGAGCTGAACGTCGAGGCGCCGGGCGATTTCAAGGTCTCTTCGGCCGACCACATGCTTGAGCAGATTTGATTCTTAAGGATGCGCGCCTGCTGTTTCGGGCGCGCATCTTTCTTCGGTCATATAAGTGCGTTACCAAGAGTCGATGACAAGAAGCATCGGCAGCAGCATCGTCGAGGAACTCGACGAAATCTATCAAAGATCGATCGGCAATCTTCGCGAGGCGATGCGCGCCTATGCCGGCGACGGCAGCGTACCGCCGCCCGAAGCGAAGGCGGATCGCCGCTATTGCTACCCTGAACTGCGCATCACCCATCATGCGGAAACCGACGCGCCGCCGCCGGGCCGGTCCTTCGCGCGCCTGTCCAAGCCGGGCCAATATGTGACCACCGTGACCCGGCCCGCCATGTTCGGCGATTATCTGGCCGAGCAGATCGACCTGCTGGTCCGCGATTATGGCGTGGAGGTCGAGACGGCGATCAGCGATCAGCCCATCCCCTTTCCCTATGTGCTGGACGGGCTGGACATCAGCGCGCTGGACGGCACGCCGCCGACGGAGCTGGCCCGCCATTTCCCCGCGACCGAACTGGCGGAGATCGGCGACGAGATCGCAGACGGCCTCTTCATGCCGGACGCGGAGGGGGAACGGCCGCTGGCCTTGTTCGACGGGCTGCGTACCGACTTCTCGCTCGCCCGGCTCAAACATTATACCGGCACGCCTGCCGAGCATGTTCAGCGCTACATCCTCTTCACCAACTATCACCGCTATGTGGACGAGTTCGTGGCCTGGGCCTGCGCTGAACTGAAGCGCGAGGGCAGTCGTTACACGGCGCTTTCCGGCGCGGGCAGCGTCTATGTGACGCCCGAAACCGCAGACCCGGCGCAGATGATCGCGGACAGCGCCTGGCGCAAGCATCAGATGCCCGCCTATCACCTGATCGCGCCGGACCGCAGCGGCATTACGCTGGTCAATATCGGCGTGGGTCCGTCCAATGCCAAGACGATCTGCGACCATCTGGCGGTGGTGCGGCCCGAAGCATGGCTGATGATCGGTCATTGCGGCGGGCTGCGCCCCAGCCAGCGGATCGGCGACTATGTGCTGGCCCATGCCTATCTGCGCGACGACCATGTTCTGGACGAGATGCTGCCGCCGGAAATTCCGGTGCCCGCCATTGCCGAAGTGCAGGTCGCGCTGGCCAAGGCGGCGGAGGCCGTGCTGGGCGGCGGCGACCGGGAGGATTTCAAGCGGCGGTTGCGGACGGGCACGGTCGTCACCACCGACGATCGCAACTGGGAACTTCGCTATTCCAGCTCGGCCCTGCGCTTCAGCCTGTCGCGGGCGGTGGGCATCGACATGGAGTCGGCCACCATCGCCGCGCAGGGCTATCGTTTCCGCGTGCCCTATGGGACTTTGCTCTGCGTTTCGGACAAGCCGATCCATGGCGAGTTGAAGCTGCCGGGACAGGCAAACCGCTTCTACGAGGAAGCCATTGCCGGACATCTCCGCGTGGGCCTCATGACCTGCGAACTTCTGCGGCAGGAAGGGCCGAAGCTGCATAGCCGCAAGCTGCGCGCCTTTAACGAACCGCCCTTCCGGTAAGCATCATTCGTCGCCCCTTCGGGCGGAGCCTGTCGAACCCCTTCTCTTCCCGAAGAGAAGCCAAGCCGTTGGAGTCGCACGGCCTTCGGCTCGACAGGTTCAGGGCGAACGAAGGAAAGAGAGCGCGTGGCAGAGGCTCAGGCGGTGAGGAAATCCACCATCGCCTGACCCAATTCCTTGCGGGTGACGGCGTTCATGTGATTGCCGGGAATTTCGACATAGCGGCCATGGGGCAGCACTGCCGCCAGTTCCTGCGCCACGCCATTGTCCTGATCGTCCGCGCCGCAAATGACTTCGGCGGGCTGGGAGAAACCGGCGATCACCTCTTCCGGCGTATCGACGAAGGTGTTCAGGATATGGAGCATCGCCACCGGATCGCCCTTGGTGGTCTTGAGAAACGCCTCGGTCATCCATTCCGACGTCCCGCGCTCGAAGGTGCCAAGGTTGGTCAGCACATTCTTATAGTAGCCGCCCTTGTCCAGCGTATGAACCAGCCCTCGCAGCCCCATGCCCGCCAATATGACCCGCCGTGGCGTCGCGCCCCGCGCCAGCATCCGAACCGTCGTCCGCGCGCCCAGCGAATAGCCGCCCAGATCATAGTCGGTCAGCCCTAGCTGCTCGACCACAGCCAGATTGTCGTCGGTCAGCGCATCAGCCGGATAGGCGGCGGCGTCATGCGGCTTGCCGCTTTCGCCATGGCCGCGCAGGTCCGGCATGATCAGGCGAAAGCCCGCCTCCGCCAGCTTCGCGGCATGGCCGTAGCGGACCCAGTTGGTGAAGGCGTTGGAGAAATAGCCGTGGATAAGCACCAGATCGCGGCCCCCGGAGACCTTGCCCCCGATCACATGCACCGCAATGGGCAGCCCGCCCAGCCCCCTGATCTCCAGTTTCTCGATCGGCAGGTCAGACATTGCGCCGGACATGAGGGGCTACTCCTTGGGCTGATGACAGCCCGCCGATATGGCCTATGCTTGGCCTTGTCGAGCGAAACGAAGCCAGATCAACGCCAACAGGCTGCCCAACTGCGCGATCCCCATATCCTTTTGCGGGTCCCACATGTCGCCCTGCTGGCCATTATACCAGTCGGCGGTCTGCCCGGCCGCAACCACGCTCAGCAGCCATTCGAAAATCTCGTAAATCGCGCCGACAAAGCCCACCGCGACAAAGGCGAAGGTCAGGCTCCATCCCGTCCGAAGCGCTCCATAGCGCCGCGCCGCCTGCGCGAAAGGCGCCGTCAGCAAGGCGCCGAAGGCAAAATGCACCAGCCGGTCGTAACCGTTGCGGGCAAAGCCGAAAGTGCCGCTGATATCATGTCCGCTAACCGCCCGCGCCCATATGTCATAGGGCACGTAACTGTAGATATAGCGTCCGCCCAAAGTGTGCAGCAGCAGGAAAAGGAGGATGCACCCGACAATGCCATTCGACAGCGGCCAACGGCGCAGCAGCCAGGGGGCCGCCAAAGCCAGCAGGACGGTCGGCCCATGCTGGAGCGGCGCAAGTTCGGGATAGGGCTGATCGATGTTGGCGGCGACGATGGCCGCAATCAGAAGAAGGATCATTCGGCGCTGCGCGACTGGAACGGCTTTCCAGACGGACGCAGCGCCGGAGATCATGTGAAAGGCCTCAGCCCTTCTTCAGATGACGGCGGCCCAGCAGTTCCGCGATCTGCACGGCGTTGAGCGCCGCGCCCTTGCGCAGATTGTCGCTGACGCACCAGAGGTTCAGACCATTTTCAATGGTCGAATCCTCACGCACGCGGCTGACGAAGGTGGCGTAGTCGCCCACGCACTCGACGGGGGTGACGTAACCGCCATCCTCGCGCTTGTCGACGAGCATCACGCCCGGCGCTTCGCGCAGGATATTCTGGGCCTGCTCCGCCGAAATCTCGTTCTCGAACTCGATGTTCAGAGCTTCCGAGTGGCCGACGAACACGGGCACGCGCACGCAGGTCGCCGTGACCTTCACCTTGGGATCGAGGATCTTCTTGGTTTCCGCGACCATCTTCCACTCTTCCTTGGTCGAACCATCGTCCAGGAAGACGTCGATATGCGGGATCACGTTGAAGGCGATCTGCTTGGTGAACTTCTTCGGCTCGGCCGGATCGCCGACGAAGATGTTGCGCGACTGTTCGAACAGTTCGTCCATGCCCTGCTTGCCCGCGCCGGAAACCGACTGGTAGGTGGCGACGACGACGCGCTTGATCTTCGCGGCGTCATGCAGCGGCTTCAGGGCCACGACCATCTGCGCGGTCGAGCAGTTCGGGTTCGCGATGATGTTCTTCTTCACATAGCCGTCGATCGCATCCGGGTTCACTTCGGGCACGATCAGCGGAACGTCCGGGTCCATGCGGTAGAGCGACGAGTTGTCGATCACCACGCAGCCGGCGGCCGCCGCCTTGGGCGCATATTCGGCCGTCGGGCCGGAGCCAGCGGCGAACAGGGCGATATCCCAGCCGGTGAAGTCGAAATGCTCGATATTCTTGCATTTGAGCGTCTTGCCGGTGTCACCGAAATCAATTTCGGTGCCCTGCGACCGGGGCGAAGCGACCGCCGCGATCTCGTCAATAGGGAACTCGCGCTCGGCGAGAATGGTCAGCATCTCGCGGCCCACATTACCGGTGGCACCAACGACGACGACCTTGTAGCCCATGACTTAACACTCCACTCCATGCAAAATTGCGGAAGTGCGCGCCATAGCGGCATTGCGCCATTTGTCCAGTGACAAGCAGTTTATTGCGCCCAAGCGCTGCTTGGGTGGCTTGACGTTGCCGCGAAACAGCGTCCCCGGCAACGTCCCTGCCCTATTTTGCGGGTGTTTCCGGCGCAGTCCCATGGCGGGCAAGAAAATCCTCGATCGTGCGCCACAGATGCACGCTGATGCCGGGGCCGCCGACGCGATGGGTCTGGCCTGGATAAACCATCATCTCGAACGGGACGGCCGCCGCCTGCATCTTTGCAATCAGCGCGGTCGAATTGTCGAACACCACATTGTCGTCGGACATGCCGTGGATCAGCAGCAGCGGGTCCTTGATCTTCACCGCCTCGTCCACCGCGCCGGAGCCGGGATAGGCGCTTGGCTTTTCCTGCGGCTGGCCAAGATAGCGTTCGGTATAATGGGTGTCGTACAGCTCCCACTTCGTCACCGGCGCACCTGCGACGGCCGCCGAAAAGACGCCCGGCGCCTTCTCCAGCAGCTTCAGCGACATATAGCCGCCATAGGACCAGCCATAGGTCGCGATCCGTTTGGGATCGACATAGGGCTGGGTCTTGAGCCAGTTCACGCCCGCAAGCTGGTCCTCGACCTCGACCGTGCCCATCGCGTGGTAAATCTGGTCCTCGAACGCCTTGCCGCGATCGGGCGTGCCGCGATTGTCGACCACGAATACGATCCAGCCCCTGTCCACCAGATATTGGTAGATGGGCGACCCCCATGAATTCGTCACCTGCCGCCCGGTGCCCGGCCCGCCATAATGAGCCATGAAGACGGGATAGCGCTTCCCGGCCTCCAGCGGCGGCGTCATGATCCGGGTGTAGAGCGTCGACCCGTCCGCCGCCTTGATGGTGCCGAACTTCGTCTTCGCGTGGCTGGCGAGGTAGGGCGCATAAGGGTGATCGCCCAGGATCGCATTTTCCGACAGCCATTGCAGTTGCTTGCCCGCGCTGTCGGCCAGATAGACCTGTTTGGGCTGATCCACATTGCTGCGGGCAACGATGATGCGGCTGGCCGCGCCGTCCATCACGGCGTCATTCCACCAGCCCGTCGAGGTCAACTGCCTGAGCGACGCCGCCTTGGCGAGCGACGCCACGTACAGCTGCTGCTCAAGCGGCGTTTCCCTGTTCCCGGTGAAATAGACGAGGCCTCGTCCCTCATCCACGCCGACCACATCACGCACCTCCCAATCGCCGCTGGTGAGCGGCGTCCATTTGCCACCCCGCACATGGTAAAGATGGCCATGCCCGGTCTTTTCCGACCACCAAAGAAAGCTGCCGTCCTTCAGCGGATGGAAGTTGTTGCTGAGATTGATCCAGCTTTTCGCTCTCTCGGTCAGGATCACTTTCGCCTTGCCCGTCGCCGGATCGACGGCGAGCAGATCGAGCGTCTTCTGGTCCCGACTCTCGCGCTGGACATAGAGCGTCCTGCCGTCCTTGGACCAGTCGACGCGGGCGAGGTAGATGTCCTTTTCCGGCCCCAGATCGACTTTGACCGGGGCACCGCCCTGCGGCTTCATCACATAAAGATCGACCAGCGCATTGGGCGTCCCGGCGGCAGGGTAGCGCTGCTCATAGACTTTGGTGCCTTCGCCGCCGATCGCCGTGCGGGTAACGACGCCCACCGGACTTTCATCAACGCGCGCGACTGCAATCAGCCTGTCGTCGGGCGACCACCAATAACCGGTGCGCCGGTCCATTTCTTCCTGCGCGACGAACTCCGCGACGCCCCAGCTGACCGTATCGCTGGCGCCCTGCGTCAACTGCTTCTCCGCCCCGCCCATCGGCTGGACGAAGAAATTGCCGCCACGCACGAAGGATACATAGCCACCTTTCGGACTGACCACACCGTTCAGTTCACCATCGGGCGTATTGGTAAGTCGCGTAACCTTGCCGTCCAGCGCGGCGAGATAGAGGTCGCCGTCAACCGGCACGAGGATCGACTTGCCGTCCGGCGCCCAGTCATAGCTGACAATGCCGGTGCTGCCCGCCACCGATCGGTCCCGCTCCCGCTGCATCTTTTCCGCCTCGGAGAGTTCCGCGCCGCTGCCGGTCCTTTTCGAATCGACCAGCATCCGCTCCGCGCCGGTCGAGCTGTCCACGGCCCATAGATCCAGCCGCTCCTTATCGTCTCTACGCGGTTTCAGCAGCGTCACGAGCTTGCCGTCCGGAGAGAGCTTCAGCGCACGCAGCTGCGGTCCCGACAGGTCCGGACTGGCAAAAACACGATCCAATGTAAGTCTTTGCGGTGCCGGCTTGTTCTGGGCCTGAGCGGAAACGCTCAGAAGCAGCGCGCCGAAGGCAGCGCCGCATTTCCAATATGGCGACATGATCTTCCCTTGCTTACCCGCAGCGCATGGCAACGCCGCGTCATGTGAGCGCAGAATTAGCTCGACGCAGATAAAAAGATCAATGTTGGGAAATAATATTTCTCTTACCATGACCGCTCGGGTCATGGTGGGCGCGACAGGGATTGAACCTGTGACCCCACCCGTGTGAAGGGTGTGCTCTACCGCTGAGCTACGCGCCCCCTGTAAGGAGGAGGCGGCAATTGGCACTGGCCGCGCCGCCTGTCAAGCGCCTCCAATACGCAAATTTCGCCAAATGGACATATTCTCGCTCAGAGCGTTATAATCGATAGGCTATCAAAAGGAGTGCTTACCCCATGCGTCAAACCGTCGCCCTTGTTCTTGCGGGGCTGCTTATTTCATCGCTCGCTGCCTGCAACACGGTAAAGGGCGCAGGCCGGGACATCGAGTCCGTTGGCCGCGCCGGAGAGCGGGTCATAAACTGAGCTGCTTACTGAAGGATGCGGCTGGCGACGGCCGCATCCTTTTCCAGCCGCACGCCATCGCATTCCGGTTCGCCGCAATCGCAGGCGGCAATGGTGTAGCGCACCCCGCACATCACCAGCACATCATGGTCGAAAGAATAGTTGGATATTCCCGCGCGTTCGACCTTTTCCTGCGCCTTGGTCTTGAGGGACATAAGTTTACCTCTTCGCAACATGCCGGCAATAATCCTTGCTGCATTGCACAATGTCAATTGAAGCAGGTTGGTTCCTGAACGGATTGAAATAAATCTGTCCAGAAAATGACACGATTGGACGCTTGCGCCGCCGATGCTTGCGCGTCGCTTTCTTCGCTCCCATATGCCGCACCATGAACGACCAACGCCAAAGCGCCATGCCCGTCTGGCATGGCACCACCATCATGTCGGTACGCAAGAATGGAAAGGTGATCGTGGCCGGTGACGGCCAGGTTTCCATGGGCCAGACCGTGATGAAGCCTAACGCCCGCAAGGTTCGCCGTCTTCATGATGGTTCGGTCATCGGCGGTTTTGCCGGTGCGACCGCCGACGCCTTCACCCTGTTCGAACGACTGGAAGCCAAGCTGGAGCGCCATAATGGCCAGCTGATGCGCGCCGCGGTGGAACTCGCCAAGGACTGG
>NZ_JBHIWJ010000096.1:0-15203 GCF_041987595.1 Sphingobium sp.
CCAAATATCAGATCGTGATCGATCGCATGGAGCTGGCGGGCGAAGGCGCGCTGATGGCGCTGCTCGAAAAATTGAAGCAGAAGCTGGCTGCCGAAGGTCTGTTCGATCGCGACCGCAAGCGCCGCCTGCCCTTCATGCCGCGCACCATCGGCGTCGTGACCTCGCCCACGGGCGCGGTGATCCGCGACATTCTCCACCGGCTGGAGGATCGTTGCCCGACGCAGGTGCTGCTCTGGCCGGTGCTGGTGCAGGGACAGGGCGCGGCGGAGCAGGTGGCGCGGGCGGTGCGCGGGTTCAGCGCGATGCAGCCCGGCGGCCCCTTGCCCCGGCCCGATCTCGTCATCGTGGCCCGCGGCGGCGGGTCGATCGAGGATCTTTGGAGTTTCAACGAGGAAATCGTGGTCCGCGCCGTGGCCGAATGTTCGATTCCCGTCATTTCCGCCGTGGGGCATGAGACGGACACGACCTTGTGCGATTATGCCGCCGACGTGCGGGCGCCCACGCCCACCGCGGCGGCGGAAATGGCGGTGCCGGTCCGCGCCGAACTGATCGCGATGCTGAAGGAGCAGGGGCTGCGCATGGAGCGGGCCGTGCGGCGCGGGGCAGGGCAGGCCCGCGAACGGCTCGACATGCAGAGCAGGCTGATGCCGACGCCCGACACGCTGCTGGCGCCGCAGCGGCAGCGGCTGGATCAATTGTCCGACGGGCTGGTCGGCGGCCTGCGTCACCGGCTCGCCGACGCCCGCGCCCATCTGGGTCAGACGAGCGGAGCGCTGCGACCGGCGCTGTTGCAGCAATATGTCAGCCGCGCAAAGGAACGGGTCGACCGGCTGCGCCTGCGGCCCGAAACGCTGACCCGCGCCTATCGCGACCGGGCGACGGCGTTCGATCGGGTGTCGCGCCTGTTCACCTCGGTCAATCCCGACCTGCCGCTGGAGCGAGGCTTCGCCCGGGTCATGGCGGGCGACAGGCTGGTGAAGTCGGTCGCCGACGCGCGGGCCGCAGGCGTGGTCAGCCTGCGTTTCAGGGATGGCAGCGCAGACGCCACGATCGACGGTTCGGGACCGTTCGCGCCCCTTGAGAAGCCGGTTTCCGAAGCTATATCGACTCCATCCCGAGCGCCTCGCAAACCGCGGGAGCCGCAAGAGGGCGGGCAGCAGGATCTGTTTTCCTGATGTCCGCGAAATGCCGGTAAGAAAGGCCGAATGATCCCATGCTGATGTCCAACCGCGACCGCCCGGCCCGGCTGCACTATATGGCTTACAGCTTTCGCGTGCTGCAGGCGGGCGATCATGTCGTCTGCGCGCTCAGCGGCCAGAAGATCCCACTGGAGGATCTGCGTTACTGGAGCATCGCCCGGCAGGAACCCTATGCCAGCGCCGAAATTTCCGCGCAGGCCGAACTGAAGGTGCGTGGACTGTAGATGAAGCAATGCATCGCTGCCTTTGCGCTGGTGATCGCTGGCGTGACGGCGGCGCCTGCCGCCCCGCCTGCCGTCGTCGATATCGCGCTGGCCGGATCGCCTGTTCAGGGCGGCACGTTGCTGGGAACCGCGCCTGACGGGACAATCGAGTTGCGCTTCGACGGCCAGCCCGTTCCGGTCGATGCCGATGGCCGCTTCCTGATCGCTTTCGACCGTGACGCCGGGCCACAGGCCCGGCTGAGCGCGCGGTTGGCTGACGGAAGGACGCTGGATCGCCTGTTGGCAATCGCGCCGCGCGCGTGGCGGATCGAGCAGGTCAATGCGCCGCTCCGCCCCATCAGGAATAGCGAGGCCTTTCTGGCGCTGCGCAAGCCGGAGCTGGAGCAGATCGCCGCAGCCCGCAAGAAGGTGACGGACGCGCAGGGCTGGCGCCAGCGCTTCATCTGGCCGCGCACCGGCCGGATTTCGGGCCTGTTCGGATCGCAGCGTGTCTATCAGGGGCAGCCGGGCGCCTATCATGGCGGGGTGGATATCGCCGGCGCTGTGGGCGAACAGGTGGTCGCGCCTGCCGATGGGGTGGTGATACTGGCTGCGGATCATCCCTTCACACTGGAGGGCAATCTGCTGATGATCGACCATGGCCATGGTCTCAACAGCGCTTTCCTGCACCTGTCGCGGATCGATGTGATTCCCGGCCAGCATGTCGTGCAGGGACAGCGGATCGGAGCGATCGGGGCGACCGGGCGGGCCACCGGACCCCATCTGCACTGGGGGATGAAGTGGCAGGACGCGCGGATCGACCCCCTGCTGCTGGCCACGCCGATTTCGGCGGATTGAATTATTATTACAAGGAACTATTATTTTCTTCGATCGTTTCGCGGCGCCCAAATGTTAAAATTTTTCGCGGAATTACAGGCGCGCAACAATATTGTTAAACAGGCGTCTAACAGTGTGTGGCGCCTTTGTGGCATAATTGCTACAGTTTGCTTCAAATCACATCCAGCGTCCCCTGACATTGCTTTACACCTATAAAACGACTGCGCAGAGTAGTGCGCAGCACGTGAGAGGAGGGCTTGCTGTCGGGCTCCTTTGCTCTCTTCACGCGTCAAAAATAATGCGCGCGGAACGTCCGCGGACCTCCAGAGCAAGGGACTGGATAGTGAAGAAAACTTCGAATAACGCGTGGCTGCGCGGTAGCGCAGCGTTGCAGGTGTTTGCGTTGGCAGGTGCCGGTCTTGCAGCTTTCGCGGCCCCCGCGTTTGCGCAGGACGCGGCGCAGGGCGCCGGTGCCGATGAAGGCGACGTCATTGTCGTAACCGGCTCCATCATCCGCCGCACCGACGCGGAAACGCCGTCGCCTGTCACCACGGTCTCGGTCGAAAGCCTGGACAGGCGCGGCATCAGCACGGTTCAGGAAGGCTTGCAGCGCATCGCCGCCAATAACGGCCCGGCGCTGACCAACAGCTTCTCGGCCAACGGCGCTTTTGCCGCCGGCGCGTCGGCCGTGTCGCTTCGCGGCCTTTCGACCAACTCCACCCTGGTCCTGTTCGACGGCATGCGCGCCGCCTATTATCCGTTGTCGGACGACGGCACGCGCAACTTCGTTGACCTCAACACCATCCCTGACGATATCGTCGACCATATCGAAGTGCTGCGCGACGGTGCATCGTCCAGCTACGGCGCGGACGCCATCGCGGGCGTGGTCAACGTGATCACCAAGAAGAATTTCAAGGGCATTTCCGGTCGCGTCGAAAGCGGCATTTCCAGCCGCGGCGATGGTCAGCAGTACCGCCTGTCGATGACCGCCGGCACGGGTGATCTCGATGACAATGGCTATAACGCCTATATCAGCGGCTTCTATTACAACAGCAAGCAGCTCAAGAACAACCAGCGGCGCTATCCCTACAACTCCGACGATTATCGCAACGTCTGCCATGACGGCGTATGCGGTCCGAACAATGTCGTCGACGGTCTGGACGGCGACGGCAATTATCCGGGCTTCAGCCCGGTCGTCACGAACACCGGCAGCACGCTGTTCGTGCGTCCGGCTGATGCGCTGACCGGCACGCAGAGCGGCCGTTACCAGCTGCTCAATCCGGCGGTCGCCTGCCAGCGCGGCAGCCTCTATAATCTGACCGCGGCCGAACTGGCCGATCCGGCCAACGCCTCCGCGCCGACCACCGTCTGTCAGGAAGACCTGACCAACAATTACGGCGTCATCAACCCGGATATCGAGCGTTACGGCTTCTCGGCCCGCTTCACCGCCCGCGTCGGCGATTCGAGCGAAGCCTATGCAGAGTTCAACTTCCTGCAAACCAAGGTCGCCTACGACGGCCTGCCCAGCACCATCCGCGCGAACGCGCCGGCGCCCTTCTACTTCCCGCGCTACTCGACCTCGGGCAATGTCGCTTATTATGGCAACAACAACATCCTGCAATTGCCGGTCTATGTCTGCCCGCGCGGTACGACCGTGGCCTGCACCGCGGCCAACGGCACGCTGAACCCGAACAACCCGTTTGCGGCGCAGGGGCAGAATGCCGCGATCATCGGCCGTTTGCCCAATTCGCTTGAGCATGATGAATCGCGCACCCGCGCCTATCGCGGTGCGATCGGCATCAAGGGCGACATCAACGACAAGTGGAACTATCAGGTCGACGCGACCGCGATGCACATGGATCTGCGCCGCAAGTCGGATGGCTATGTCTATATCCAACACCTGCTGGACGTGATTGCGGACGGCAGCTTCAACTTCCTCAATCCGACCGCCAACAGCCAGGCGACCATGGATTATCTGATGCCGACGGCGATCGCCAATTCGACGTCGGACATGGTGCAGGCTCAGGCGAACGTCAGCGGCAGCGTGTTCGATCTTCCGGGCGGTCCGCTCCAGGTGGGCTTCGGCGCGTCGGTCCGGTATGAGGCGATCGATTCGCCGAGCATCAATTCCGACATCAACGGCGGGACGGAGCGCTATTATCGTCTGAACGGCTTTGCCGTGAAGGGCGATCGCCGGGTCTATTCGGCTTATGCGGAACTTATCGCGCCGATCTTCGACCAGCTCGAAGTCGATGCGTCGGGCCGTTATGACCGTTATTCGGGCGGCCTCGACAACTTCTCGCCGAAGGTCGGCGTGAAGGTGAAGCCGATCAAGGAAGTGCTGCTGCGCGGCACCTTCTCGAAGGGCTTCCGCGTTCCCAGCTTCGGTGAAGCCAACGCGACTTTCCCGACCACGGGCTTTGTCGGCAACACCCAGAACCTGTTCAACGACACCTATCTGGCGCAATATGGCTGCACGGTCGCGACCTTCAGCTCTTGCCCGCAATATATCCGCAGCGGCAGCTATGGCGCGACCTCGCTCGCCAATCCGGAGCTGAAGGCTGAAAAGTCGCGCAGCTTCACGGCGGGCATCCTCGTTGAGCCGATGCGGGGCGTGTCCTTCTCCGTCGACTATTACAACATCAAGAAGACGGGCGCCATCACGACCGCCGACAATACTCCGGCACTGCAGGCCTATTATGCCGGTCAGGCGATCCCGGCAGGCTTCACCGTCATCGAAGACGTGCCCATCGCGCCGGGCGATCCGCGCCAGCCGCGCGTTGCTTTCGTCCAGTCGGGCTTCATCAACGCCAACACCATCAAGTCGGAAGGCCTGGACTTCGCGGCGGATGTCGACCTGCCGATCACCGAGGGCATCCGCTGGACCAGCTCGTTGCAGGCCAGCTACATCATCCGCCTGGAAACCGAATTTCCCGACGGGTCGGTGGAGCGCTATGACGGCACGCTCGGCAACTTCAACCTGACGGCCGGTTCGGGCACGCCGAAATGGCGCGGCACCTGGACCAACACGCTGGACTTCGGCAAGTTCGCGCTCAGCGGCACCGCCAACTTCTTCGGCGGTTACGATCTGTCGGCGATGGATCAGGGCACTGGCTACAAGGATTGCGGTCTGAATGACGGCTCGCTGCCTTGCCGGGTGAAGGATTACATCACCTTCGACCTCAACGCGCAGGTCAAGGTGACGGACAGCTTCACCTTCTATGCCAACATGCTGAACGTGTTCGACAAGCTGCCGCCGCTCGACACGGTCACTTACGGTGCCCACGCCTACAACCCGGTTCAGGGTGGCGAAGGCATTCTGGGCCGCTATTTCCGCGTCGGCGCGAAGTTCAACTACTGATCTTTCGCTGCGACATGCAAAAAGAAGGGGGCGCTTCCATCAGGAAGCGCCCCTTTTTCGTGGTGCTGACAGGCTTGATCAGCCGATGCCCAGTTTCAGCGCGCCGTCGCCCTCGTCGACCTTCACCGTCGCGCCATCGGGCACCTCGCCCCGCAGGATGAGGTCCGCGAGCGGGTCCTGCAGGTAGCGCTGCACCGCCCGCTTCAACGGCCGCGCGCCATAGACCGGATCGTAACCAACCCGCCCCAGCCAGGCCCGCGCGCCGTCGGTCAGGTCCAGCGTGATCTTCCGGTCCTTCAGCAAGTTGCCGATCCGCGCCACCTGAATGTCCACGATCGGCGCCATATGGGCAGCGCCAAGGCGGTGGAACAGAATCACTTCGTCCAGGCGATTGAGGAATTCCGGCCGGAAATGCGCCCGGACGATGTCCATCACCTGATCCTCGACCTTCTCCACCGGCTCGTCGTCGGCCAAGGCGGCGATGAACTGGCTGCCGAGGTTCGACGTCAGCACGATGATCGTGTTGGTGAAGTCGACCGTGCGGCCCTGTCCATCGGTCAGGCGGCCGTCGTCCAGCACCTGCAACAGCACGTTGAACACGTCGCTGTGGGCCTTTTCGACCTCGTCGAACAGGACGACCTGATAGGGACGGCGGCGGACGGCCTCGGTCAGCACGCCGCCTTCCTCATAGCCGACATAGCCCGGAGGCGCGCCGATCAGCCGGGCGACGCTGTGCTTCTCCATGAATTCGCTCATGTCGATACGCACCATCGCGCTGTCGTCGTCGAACAGGAAGCCCGCCAGTGCCTTGGTCAGCTCGGTCTTGCCGACGCCGGTGGGGCCGAGGAACAGGAACGACCCCAGCGGCCGGTTCGGGTCCTGCAGACCCGCCCGCGAACGGCGCACGGCGGTCGACACGGCCTTCACCGCATCGGCCTGTCCGATCACGCGCTTGCCCAGCACTTCTTCCATGGCGAGCAGCTTCTCGCGTTCACCCTCCATCATCTTGTCGACGGGGATACCGGTCCAGCGCGACACGACAGAGGCGATGTCCTCCGGCGTCACTTCCTCGCGCAGCATCGCGCCCTGGGTGACGTTCTGCGCCTCTTCCAGTTTGCGCTCCAGTTCGGGAATGCGGCCGTAGGCCAGCTCTCCCGCCTTGGCGAGGTCGCCCGCGCGCTGCGCCTGATCCAGTTCGACACGCGCGGCGTCCAGCTGTTCCTTGAGCTTGCTCTCGCCCGCGATCTTGTCCTTCTCCGCCTGCCAGCGCTGGGTCAGCTCGGCCGACTGCTGTTCCAGATTGGCGAGGTCTTCCTCCAGCGCTTCCAGACGATCCTTGGACGCCTTGTCGGTCTCCTTCTTCAATGCCTCCCGTTCGATCTTGAGCTGGATGATGCGGCGGTCGAGGGTTTCGATTTCCTCCGGTTTGGATTCCACTTCCATGCGCAGGCGGCTGGCGGCCTCGTCCATCAGGTCGATGGCCTTGTCGGGCAGGAAGCGGTCGGTGATGTAGCGGTTGGAGAGCGTCGCCGCCGACACGATCGCGCCGTCGGTGATCCGCACGCCATGATGCAGCTCATATTTCTCCTTCAGGCCGCGCAGGATGGAGATGGTGTCCTCCACCGTCGGCTCGCCCACGAAGACCGGCTGGAACCGCCGCTGCAACGCGGGGTCCTTCTCCACATATTTGCGATATTCGTCGAGCGTCGTTGCGCCGATGCAGTGCAGTTCGCCGCGCGCCAGCGCAGGCTTCAGCAGATTGCCCGCATCCATCGCGCCTTCCGATTTGCCCGCGCCGATCAGCGTGTGCATCTCGTCGATGAAGAGGACGATCTGTCCTTCCGCGCCCTTCACCTCGTCCAGCACGCCCTTCAGCCGCTCCTCGAACTCGCCGCGATATTTGGCGCCCGCGATCAGCGACCCCATGTCGAGCGCCATCAATGTGCGGTCCTTCAGCGTGTCGGGCACGTCGCCATTGGCGATGCGCAGCGCGAGGCCCTCGGCGATCGCGGTCTTGCCGACGCCGGGGTCGCCGATGAGGACGGGGTTGTTCTTGGTGCGGCGGGCGAGGATCTGGATCGTCCGCCGGATTTCCTCATCCCGGCCGATCACCGGATCGAGCTTGCCCATGCGCGCCGCTTCGGTGAGGTCGCGGGCGAATTTCTTGAGCGCGTCATAGCGATCCTCCGCGCCCGCCGTGTCGGCCGTGCGACCGCCGCGCAGATTGTTGATCGCGGCATTGAGCGCCTCCGCCTTCACGCCCGCAGCGGCCAGCGCCTTGCCTGCCGCCGTGGTGGTGGCCAGAGTCAGGGCCAGCAGCAGCCGTTCGACGGTGACGAAGCTGTCGCCCGCCTTGGTCGCGACCTGTTCGGCCGAGTCGAGCACGCGCACGGCATCATTGTCGAGGCCGGGGGTCTGCTGAGCGCCGCTGCCGGAGACGGACGGCACCTTGGCCAGCGCCGCATCGGTTTCGCGCAGCGCCACGCTGGCGTCGCCTCCAGCCGCTTTGATCAGGCCGGACGCCATGCCCTGCTGGTCCTCCAGCAGGGCCTTCAACAGATGCTCCGGGCTGATGCGCTGGTGGCTCATCCGGATCGCGACGGTTTGCGCCGACTGGAGGAAACCCTTGGCGCGGTCAGTGAATTTTTCGAGGTTCATCATGTTCCCCTTCGTGAAGCTCGCCACGATGTAATGTTGCATAAAAGCAACACAAGGGGCGCTACGCAATTTTCCTTAGGCGTTACGGCCTCGCGGCCCTGGGCGCATCCGGCGCAAAGGCGTCCCCGAAGAAATCGCCTTCATACCAGCGCGGGGCATCCGGTTCATCGGCAATCTCGCGGGCAATGGCGTAATTGACCTTGGCGAATTTGGCGGCAGCGTCCCAACGGAAAGGCAGGCTCATCTGGTCGGATGGCTGGTGATAGTCGGTTTTCAGAAAATGTTCGAACGCTTCTTTCCCCGGTCCGGCGAAGCCGGTCATCAGGAACACCGCAGGGATGCCCTGCTGCACGAAGCGATAATGGTCGGAACGGGTGAACAGCCCTTCGGCGGGCAGCGGATCGGGCGAGAGGGAAACGCCCTCCGCCTTCGCCGCCTTTGCCACGATCGGACCAAGGGTCGAATGTTCGGCCCCAAAGGCCACCACATCCTGAAAATCATAGGTCAGGATCGGCATGTCGAGATTGATTACGCCGACCAGCTTTGCCCCCGCCGGCAGCACCGGATTCCTGGCGAGGAACTCCGAGCCGAGCAGCCCGTCCTCCTCCGCCGTCACCGCCGCGAACAGGATGGAGCGCTTGGGCCGCTCGCGGCTTTCCGCAAAGGCCTTCGCCACCGCCAGCATGGTCGCCACGCCCGAGGCATTGTCCATCGCGCCATTATAGATTTTGTCCGGCCCCTTGGCGCTGTCCTTGATCCCCAGATGGTCGAGATGCGCCATCAGCAGCACATATTCGCCTTTGAGTGCGGGGTCGGAGCCGGGAAGCACCGCCAGCACGTTGCGGCTGGGCGCGGTGGCGACGCTGCTGGCGCGGTCGAGCTGGACCGTGGGTTTGAGGGCAAAGCCTCTGGGGCGTCCGCCCTTCTTCGCCGCCTGCGCGCGGAGCGTGGCGAGGCTCCTGCCCGATCCGGCAAGCAGCGCTTCGGCGGCGGCTGCGTTGGCATAGGCGGTGCCGCGAATGCCGGGCGCGCGGACAAAGGGCTGGCCCTCCCTGTCGAGCCAGCTCACCGTGGGGGACTGCGCCCGCTCGCGCAGCTTTTCCCAGGGCGTACGGGCGAGAAGGGCGTCGCTGGGAATGGTGATGAGGCCGATGGCGCCCGCCTCCTGCGCGGCGAAAGATTTCTCTGCAGCCAGATGCGCACCGATTTCGCTCGGCATACCGACCGGCGATCCGGCGAGGGCCACCGCATATTTGCCGTGCAGGTCGAGGCCCGCATAGTCGTCAATCTTCTCCCGATCGGACTTCAGGCCGTAGCCGACGAACACCGCACGGCCCGACAGCCTCTGTCTCAGCTCACGGCCGAAGGCGCCGATGGCGACGTCATCGGTGAAGCGCTTGCCGCCGATGGTGAGCGAAGGGGTGGTGCCCCCGTCGAGCTGTGCTACGGCAAGCGTCACCGGCTGATACCAGCTATCCGGCACTGCCTGCTGCAAGCCCAGCGTCTCGAAGCGCGCGGCGACATAGCGGGCGGCGACGTCATAGCCCCGCGTGCCCGCGTCCCGCCCCTCCAGCAGATCGTCGGCCAGGAAGCCGACATCGGCGCGGATGGCTTCTCCGGCGATGGCGGGCGGAGCTTCGGCTGAGGCCATGCCGGGGGCGGCAAGGGCAAGGATAAGGGAAGAGGCGAATGCGGGGGAGCGAAGACGCATCAGGCTCAAAATCCTGTCTTTATGGTTGGATGATGAGCCTATCGCGCAGGGCTCGACTGTCCAGCGGAAAGCGTATTGCGCGTCTAAAACGCCCCGCTATGCTGCCCGCCGATCCATTGACCATCATGAGGCGTCATGACTCTTTCCCCCTTTTCCCGCCGGATAGCCCTGATGCTCAGCCTGTCCTCGCTGGCGCTGGCGCCTTCCATGCAGGCGGTGGCGGCTCCGGCGGCGACCGCCGCCGCCGCGCCTGCGCCCCTTTCCAGCCTCGTGGCGGCGGTGAACATTCCCTACGAGGAATTCACCCTGAAAAACGGGCTGCGCGTCATCGTCCATACCGATCGCAAGGCGCCGGTGGTGGCGGTGTCGGTCTGGTATCATGTCGGGTCGCGCTTTGAACCGGCGGGCAAGACCGGCTTTGCCCATCTGTTCGAGCATCTGATGTTCTATGGTTCGGAAAATGCGGATGGGCCGTTTTTCGGGCGGCTGGAGGATATCGGCGCGACCGACTGGAACGGCACGACATGGTTCGACCGCACCAATTATTTCGAGACGGTGCCGACCGGCGCGCTCGACCGGGCGCTGTTTCTGGAATCGGATCGCATGGGGCATCTGCTGGGCGCCGTGACCCAGACCAAGCTCGATACCCAGCGCGGCGTCGTGCAGAATGAAAAGCGCATGGGCGAGAATGAGCCTTACGGCCTTGTCGAATATGCCCAGCTGGCCGCGATGCTGCCGGAGGGACACCCATACCGCCATTCCACCATCGGTTCGATGGCGGACCTGAATGCGGCCAGCCTTGCCGACGTGCAGAACTGGTTCAGGACCCATTATGGTCCGAACAATGCCGTGCTGGTGCTGGCGGGCGATATCGATGTGGTGACCGCGAAGGCGAAGGTCGAAAAATGGTTCGGCAATATCGCCGCCGGTCCGGCGCCCAGGGATGTGGACGCGACCGTGCCGACGCTCGACAGGGATGTCGAAAAGCTGATGCACGACAATGTCGCGGCGACCCGGCTCTATCGCAACTGGATCGTGCCGGGCGTCAATAGCGACGAACTGCCGCAGCTCGATCTGGCGATGGCGGTGTTCGGCGGCCTCAAATCCTCGCGGCTCGACAATATCCTTGTGCGCGATGAAAAGGTGGCCGTGGGCGTCAAGGCCAGCATCCAGCCCTTCGAGAAACTCAGCATTGCCGAAATCACCGTAGACGTGAAGCCGGGGCAGGACCCGGTCGCGGTGGGCAAGCGGCTGGACCAGCTGCTGGCCGATTATCTCGCCAAGGGGCCGTCCGCCGACGAGGTGCTGCGCGCCGCGACGCAGCAGCTTTCGGGCACCATCGGCGGTCTGGAGAAGGTCGGCGGCTTCAACGGCAAGGCCGTGACGCTGGCGGAGGGGGCGGTCTATTCGGGCGATCCTGCCAAATATAAGAAGGACCTCGCCGCCTATGCCGCCGCTACGCCGCAGTCGGTGAGCGAAGCGGCGCGCAAATGGCTGGGCAGGCCGGTGTTCCGCCTGACCGTGGCGCCGGGCGAGCGTTCGGCGGAGGATAACGCGCTAGCGGGCAATGCGACCCACCATCCTGTCTATTTCCGCGATCCCAAAAAGCCCGCTCCGGTGGCCGCAACGCCGCCTCCGCCGACGAAGGTCGCTGAACCGCCCATTGAACCGGTCAAGGATCTGGAATTCCCCTCGGTCGAACATGCGACGCTGAAGAACGGCATAGCCGTGGTCTTCGCGCGTCGGGCAACGGTGCCGGTGGTGCGGGTGTCCGTGTCCTTCGACGCGGGCAATGCCGCCGACGACAAGGCGAAGCTGGGCACGGCCGGGCTGACCACGGCGCTGCTGGATGAAGGCACGACCAGTCGCAGCTCCGTGCAGATTGCCGAGGAACAGGAGCGGCTGGGCGCGTCCATCAGCGCGGGGAACAGCATGGATGCCACCAATGTCGGGCTTTATGCGCTGAAACCCAATCTGGATGCATCGCTGGGCCTGCTGGCCGACGTGATCCGCAACCCGGCCTTTGCGCCGACCGAGGTGGAGCGTCTGCGCGGTCAGGTGCTGACGCGCATCAAGGCCGAAAAGACCGAGCCCATGCCCATCGCGCAGCGTCTGCTGCCGCCGCTGCTTTATGGACAGGCGCATCCCTATGGCATTCCCTTCACCGGCTCCGGCACGGAAAGCGGGGTCAAGGCGGTGACGCGGGCCGATCTGGTCGCCTTCCATGACAAATGGCTGCGGCCCGACAATGCGACCATCTTCGTGACCGGCGACACGACGCTGGCCGATGTGATGCCTTTGCTCGAAAAGCGCTTCGGCGACTGGAAGGCGCCCAAGGCCGCCAAGGGCGCCAAGCTTTTCCGCATGGATCGCATGATGCGGCCTTCGCGGATCATCCTGGTCGACAAGCCGCAAAGCCCGCAGTCGATGATCCTCGCAGGGCTTCTCACCAACAGCCGGGGCACCGACAATCCGGTGACGCTGGTCACCGCCAACGAAGTGCTGGGCGGCAGCTCCACCTCGCGCCTGATCATGGACCTGCGGGAGACCAAGGGCTGGGCCTATTATGCGGGCTCGGCGCTGCCGGGAGTCAAGGAAACCATTCCACTGCTGGTCTATGCGCCGGTGCAGACCGACAAGACCGGCGAATCCATCATTGCCGCGCGCAAGGATATCAGCGATTTCCTGACCGCCAAGGGCACGACCGAGGCGGAGCGCAACCAGACGATCAACAGCCAGATCCTGTCGCTGCCCGGCAGCTTCGAAACCTCTTCCGACCTGCTGGGTGCGATGATGCGCAACCGGATGCTGGGACGCCCGGACGATTATTATGCGACGCTGCCCGGCGTGTATCGCGCCATGACCGCAGCCGATCTCGACAAGGCGGCGCGCGAAGCGATCCATCCCGACCGGCTGATCTGGGTCGTGGTGGGCGACGCGAAGCTGGTGAAACCGCAGCTTGACGCGGTCGGACTTCCCGTGGAAATGGGCACATTGGCCGATTGACGATTACGTAAAGGAGAAGTGCTATGGCAGCAGTGGACGGCGCCTATGATTGCGTGGCGAAGACCCCGATGGGCGACCAGAATGGCGTGCTGACCGTCATCAGCTCGGGTGACAGCTTCCACGGCACCTTTGCCGGCATGATGGGCTCGCTCGACGTGGCTGAGGGCAAGGTCGACGGCAACAAGCTGACATGGAAGATGAACATGACCATTCCCATGCCGATGACGCTGGAATGCGAAGCGGAGGTCAGCGGCGATGCCATCACCGGCACCATGCAGCTGGGCGCTTTCGGCGCGGCCGGCTTTTCAGGCACGCGCCGGGGCTGATCTGCGCGAAATTCTGGGTGAGGGGGCGGGGCCTTATGGCTCCCGCCCCCTTTTTATTTGCCCGTTCGGTCCCCGCATGGGGGAGGCTTCAAGAAGCAGAATGAAACGAATCTCTTGACGTTAGATATTAGTTAGCTATCTAAGCAAAATGTCCCGACCCGAACATGAGCGCGCTCTGGCGCACAAGATGCCGCAGGTGGCGCGCAAATGGCGGCAGCTGGCCGATCAGACCCTTGCGGAATTCGGCGTGTCGAACAGCGCGGGCTGGTGCCTGATCTATCTCGACCGGCTGGGGTCCGATGCGCGGCAGGCCGATGTAGCGGAGGAACTGGGCATCACCCAGCCCTCGCTGGTGCGCACGCTGGACCAGTTGCAGGCCGCGGGCCTTGTCGAGCGCGTGCCGAACCCCGATGATCGGCGGTCTAACCGAGTCGCCTTCACGCCGGAGGGGCAGAAGCTGGTGGGTCAGATAGAGGCCAAGCTGGGGGATTTGCGGCGCGAGCTGCTGGACGGCGTGCCCGACGCCGCCATCGAGATTGCGGTCAATCTGCTGAACCTGCTGGAGCAGCGCATGGCCGAACGCCGGGGTCAATAATCCCATGGCCGGCAGCTGGAGCGAGCGGGTCGGCTGGCCCGCCGCGCTGTTTTCGCTGAAATGTTTCGCGGCGGCGATGCTGGCGCTGTTCATCGCGCTCAGCATCGGGCTGGAGCGGCCCTATTGGGCGTTCCTGACCAGCTATATCGTTGCCCAGCCGCTGGCAGGGGCGGTGATTTCCAAGGCGGTGTTCCGAGTCATCGGCACGCTGACCGGCGCGATCTTCGCCGTCGCCGTCGTGCCGCCGCTGGTCAATTCACCCGAATTGCTCTCGCTCGCCATGGCCATGTGGATGGCGCTGTGCGTGTTCGTGTCGCTGCTCGATCGCACGCCGCGCTCCTACATGTTCGTGCTGGCGGGCTATAGCGCCTGCCTGATCGTCTTTCCCGACGTCGATACGCCGCAGACCATCTTCACCGTGGCGACGCTGCGCGTGCAGGAAATCACCATCGGCATCCTGTGCGGCAGCCTGATTCACGGG
This sequence comes from Sphingobium sp., assembly GCF_041987595.1. Classification (GTDB taxonomy): domain Bacteria; phylum Pseudomonadota; class Alphaproteobacteria; order Sphingomonadales; family Sphingomonadaceae; genus Sphingobium. The sequence goes on from NZ_JBHIWJ010000096.1 coordinate 14,378, forward strand.
GTCGTCTTTCCCGGATCGATCACCAACCTGCTTTTTGCGCGGGTCGAGGCGACGTTGCGCGATGCCGAGCGCTGGTCGCATGACGCCATTGCGCTGGAGCCGGTCGAAGGACTGGAGGCCGAGCGCCGCCGTCTGGCGCAGGATATTACCGAGCTGCACCAGATGTCGGTGCATCTGCCGTTCGACATCAGCCGACTGGCGCCGCGGGTGCGGACCGTGCGGGCGATGCAGGACCAGCTGTCGTTGCTGCTGCCGCTGGGCGTGGCGGTGGAGGACCGGCTGGCCAGCCTCAAACAGGCAAGCGGCGGCACGGTCCCGTCCGAAACGACCGCCCTGATCGACGCGGCGCGCGCATGGATCGCCCGTCCCGGCGACGACCGGACGGCGCGCACGGCGGCGGCCAACGCGCTGATCGACCGCTGCGCGCAGATGGAGCCTGAGGCGCAGGCGACCATGGGATGGGCCGACATGATGCGGCTCAGCCTGTATGCCCGGCTCGCCACGCTGATCGCGGCGCATCGCGACTGCCGCGATCTGTATGACCAGATGGTGACGCACAGCCGCACGCCGGTAAGCCCCCGTGTGGCGGAACTGCTGGAAGGACGCCGCAACCGCGAACTGCACAAGGATGTGGCTGGCGCGGCGCGGGGCGCCTTTGCCGCCTTCGTGACGGTCGCGCTGGGCTGCGCGCTATGGATCGGCAGCGGCTGGAAGGACGGCGGCAGCGCGGTGATGCTGGCGGGGGTGTTCCTGTCCCTGTTCGCCGCGTCGGACAATCCGCTCGCGCCGCTCAAGGGCTTCATGATCGGCACCATCGCCGCCTCGC
>NZ_JBHIWJ010000097.1:0-14745 GCF_041987595.1 Sphingobium sp.
GCTGAAGGCGCTGGAGCGCAGCGCCCCGGGCCATCTGCTGGCCGGCGGCGATGCGCTGGCGCCGGTCGAGGGCGTGGAGGATTGCTGGCCCGACGCGCTGTCGGTGCAGTTCGAAAATGTGGACGTCGCGATCGCCCGCTCCGCGCCGGAGATGGAGGATCAGGCGCCGCTGATCGAGATCGAGAAGCTCTATGTGAACCAGATCGCTTCGGCGAAGACGTCCATCTATGCCGAAAGCCAATATTTCGCGTCCCGCCGCATTGCCGAGGCGATCGCGGCGCGGCTGGGCGAAGCGGACGGGCCGGAGATCGTCATCGTCAATCCCCAGCAGGCCGATGGCTGGCTGGAGCAGCAGGCGATGGATACCGCCCGCGCCCGGTTGTTCGAGGCGCTGAAGGCGCGGGATGCCTATGGGAAGCTGCGGCTTTACCACCCTTTCACGGCGCGGGGCGAGCCCATCTACGTCCATGCCAAGGTGCTGATCGTCGACGACCGGGTGCTGCGGGTCGGCTCGTCCAACATGAACAACCGCTCCATGCGGCTCGATACCGAATGCGACGTGACGATCGATGCGGCGCTGCCCGCCAATGCCGGGCGGGAAGGGGTGATTTGCGGGATTCGCGATGACCTGATCGCCGAGCATCTGGACCTGCCGGTCGAGCGGGTGGCGGCGGTGATCGCCGAGCGGGGGCTGATCCCGGCGATCGAGCAGTTGCGCGACAGGCCGGGGCGGACGCTGCGGCCATATGTCACGTCGAATCTCAACGATGTGCAGGCGTGGCTGGCGGACAATGAGGTGCTGGACCCCGAAGGGCCGGGCGAGATGCTGGAGCCGATCGCCGAGCGCGGGCTGTTCCGGCGGATGCGCGGGTGGATGGAGCGGGGCTGAGCCCTATTCGGCGGCCAGCAGCGCCTCCGCGCCGCCCAGATTGACCGAGACGAGGCGGCTGACCCCGCGTTCGACCATGGTGACGCCGAACAGGCGGTGCATGCGCGCCATCGTCACCGCATTGTGGCTGACGATCAGATAGCGGGTGTCGGTCTGCCCCACCATCGCGTCGAGCAGGTCGCAGAACCGCTCGACATTGGCGTCGTCCAGCGGCGCGTCGACTTCGTCCAGCACGCAGATCGGGGCGGGGTTGGTCAGGAACAGCCCGAAGATCAGCGCCACGGCGGTCAGCGCCTGTTCGCCGCCGGACAGGAGCGTGAGCGCAGCCAGTTTCTTGCCCGGCGGCTGGGCCATGATCTCAAGGCCCGCTTCCAGCGGATCGTCGCTGTCGATCAGCTCCAGATGCGCCTGACCGCCGTTGAACAGGGTGGTGAAGAGGCGGCGGAAATGGCCGTCCACCGCCTCGAACGCGGCGAGCAGGCGCTGGCGGCCCTCGCGGTTCAGGCTGCCGATCGATCCGCGCAGGCGGTTGATCGCTTGCGTGAGTTCCTCGCTTTCGGCGCGGCTGGTGGCCTGGGTGGCTTCCAGCTCCTCCAGTTCCTGCGCGGCGACGAGGTTGACCGGCCCGATCCGCTCGCGCTCGGTGGAGAGGCGGTCATGCTCGGCCTGTTCGCTCTGGGCGATTCGGATGTCGGCGCTGGAAAAGCCCAGCTTTTCCGGCAGGACCGGGGGCGGACATTCGAAGCGCTCGCCCGAGAGGCGGTTGGTTTCGACGCGTTTTTCATCGGCCGCCTCGGCGCGGGCGACGGCGGTGGCGCGGGCCTCGCGGCATCCCGCGAGGGTTTCGCCCGCCTGCGAAGCGCGCCGTTCGGCGGTGCGCAGGGCGGCTTCGGCCTCGCTTTCCGCGTAGCGGGCGGCGTCGGCGGCCTCCGTCAGCGCGTTGCCCTGTTCGCTCAAGCCCGCGATGGCGGCGGCGAGGCGGTCGGGCTGGTCGGCGATTTCGGCGCGTTCCTGCGCGATGGCTTCGCCCCGTTCGACCATGGCGGCGATGCGCTTGGCCGCTTCGCCTGCGCGGGCGCGCCAGCCTTTCGCCTCCGCATCGGCGGCGGCCATGCGTTCGCGGTCGCTGGCAAGCGCGCGGTCGGCCAGCGCCTGATCGGCCTGCAACTGGCTGACGGCGAGGCGGGCCTTTTCGCTCGCCTGTTGCAGCGTGGCGACGAGAGTGCGGGTTTCCTCGCCGTCGGGCATGGCGGCGCGGCTGGCCTCGGCCTTGTCATATTCGGCCTGCGCGGCATGCAAGTCGGCGCGGGCTTCGGCGAGGCGCTCCTCGATCGCTTCGCGGCGGCCCGACAGCCGCTCGATCGCGGTGGCGGCTTCGTCGGCGGCGCGCAGGGCGGTGCGCAGGCGCTGATCGGCGCTGCCAAGCTGCGCGCGGCCGGTGGCGAGCGTCTGGGCGGCGTCGCGTTCGCGGGTCGAGGCGGCGTCCTGCGCGGTGCGGGCGCCTTCGACTTCGGCCTCGGCGGCGGGGCGGGCGGTGGCGATGGCTTCCAGGCGGTTGAGGCGGATCAGCCGTTCGGCCGCCGCTGCGCCGCCTTCGGCGGCGACATAACCGTCCCAGCGGCGGAGCTGGCCGTCCTTCGTCACGAGCCGCTGGCCGACGGCGAGGGGCTGGCCGTCATCGCTGTCCGCCACCGCGACCTGCGCCAGACGGCGGGCCAGTTCGGCGGGCGCGGTGACATAAGCGGAAAGCGCCGTGCAGCCCGCGGGCAGGGCGGGATCGCCGTCGAGCGCGGTCGCGCCGGCCCAGCGGCGCTTGCCTTCCGCGGCAATCGGGGCCTCCAGATCGTCGCCCAATGCGGCGGCCAGCGCCCGTTCATAGCCCGGAGCGGCCTTCAACTGGTCGAGGGCGCGGCTGCGGTTGTTGGCGCCGCTGTCGACGGCGCGTTTGAGTGCGGCGGCTTCGCTGTCGAGCGCGGCCAGTGCGGCGCGGGCGGAGGAGAGCGCGGCTTCGGCGCCGGCGCGGGCCTCGGCGGCCTCGGCGCGGCTGGTTTCGGCGGTGCGGATCGCGGCTTCGGCGGCGTCGCGGTCGGCGCTGGCCTGCTGCCCAGCGGTCAGGGCCTCGCCGCGTTTGGCTTCGAGCGGGGCGGCGTCGGGCAAGGCGGCGGCTTCGGCTTCCAGGCGGTCGGCTTCGCGCTGGGCGCGCTCGGCGGCGCGGGCGGCGGCCAGCGCGGCTTCGGCGACGCGCAGTTCGGCCTGTTCGCCCGCCTGCTTCGCCATGGCTTTGGCGAGATCCAGCTCGGCGTCGCGGGCGGCGTCCTCGGCGCGGGCGATGCGTGCCGCGAAATCGGGGCGCATCGCTTCTGTCTCCGCGATGCGGGCCTTGAGCGCGGCGATTTCGCCGGTGAGCCGGGCAATCGCCTCCGCCGCGTCATTGGCAAGCGTGCCTTCGCGTTCCCGGTCTTCTTCCAGCCGGTCGGCCTGCTGCGCGAGATCGTGGAGGCGGCGCACCACGCCGTCGCGCTCGGTGCGCAGGGCCGTGAGCCTGTGCCCCGCTTCGCTGGCAGCGTCGCGGGCGGTCTGGGCGGCGGCGCGTTTTGCGGCCAGCGCCTCGACGGCGGCATTGGCGTGGACGGCGGCGGCGGCCTGCGCCTCCTGCGCGGCGACGACGGCGGTTTCGGCCTGCTTCGCCTCCGTGCGGGCGGCGTCGGCGCTGGCGGCGGCCTCACGCCAGCGGGCGAAGAGGGTGCGCGCCTCGGCGATGCGGATCTGTTCGGACAGGCGGATATAGCGCTCCGCCGCCTTGGCCTGACGGCGCAGGCTGTTGGCGCGGGCGTCCATGTCGGACAGAATCTCGTCCAGCCGCATCAGATTGGCTTCGGCGGCACGGAGTTTCTGTTCCGCATCCTTGCGGCGGACGTGGAGACCGGAAATGCCCGCCGCTTCCTCCAGCATGGCGCGGCGTTCCTGCGGGCGGGCGGCGATGACGGCGGCGATGCGGCCCTGGCTGACCAAAGCGGGACTATGCGGGCCGGTGGCGGCGTCGGCGAAGATCAGCGCCACATCCTTGGCGCGGACGTCGCGGCCATTGGCCCTGTAGGCGCTGCCCGCGCCCCGCTCGATCCGGCGGGTGACTTCCAGCTCGCCGTCGGAGCCGACCTCGACCGCGTTGAACAGCTCGCCCTGTTCCTGAATGGTGAGCAGGGAGACTTCGGCGAAATCGCGCTGGGGGCGGGTGGAGGTGCCCGCGAAGATCACATCCTCCATGCCGCCGCCGCGCATCGACTTGGCGCTGGATTCGCCCATGACCCAGCGGATCGCTTCGAGCAGGTTCGACTTGCCGCAACCGTTCGGCCCGACAATGCCGGTGAGGCCGGGTTCGATGCGCAGCTCCGTCGGATCGACGAAGCTCTTGAAGCCCGAAAGTTTGAGGCGCCTTATCTGCATGAGAGTCGGTCGGGGCAGCGATATGCCGCCCCGCCCTCAGCGGGAAGCCGGATCGACGATGTCAGCCCCCTTTTATCCAATCAGATACCCGCGTCCTTGAGCTTGGTGCGCAGCGCCGGCCAGGCGGCGGTGTTTTCCACCATCACGCCATTGAGAATGAAGGTCGGCGTGCCTTCGATCTTAAATTGCTGATTGGCGTCTTCCACGCCCTTGGCCAGCTTTTCGGCGGCGGCGGTATCGGCCAGACACTGTTTGGCCTGATCCTCCGCGATGCCGCGCTGCTTGGCGAAGTCGACCAGCCCGATGGCGGCCGCCAGCTGGCCGAAGCGTTGCGCCGGGGGTGCGCTCATCAGCGCTTTGTATTTCTCGTCGCCCAGCGCCTGCGCTTTTTCGAACATGGCATTCTGGTTGGCGAAAAACTGTTCGGACAGGGGATAGAAAATATCCTTCCCGCCGCAGCGCGCCAGCAACGCGGTCGAAATGTCGATCGGGTCGCGCACATAGTTGCGGAATTCGAAGCTCATCTTGCCGCTGTCGACGATCTGCCTGAGTTCCTCGGCCGATTCATGGGCGAAATCGCGGCAGTGGGAGCAGGTGTAGCTGCCATATTCGATCAGCTTCACCTTCGCATTGGGATTGCCCATGACGAAATGGCCGTCGGGCGTCGTCGCGATGGTTTCCGACCATTTGGTGCCGGCGGGCGCAGCGACGGCGGCGACCGGATCGGCGGAGGTCAGGCTGGATCCGTCCTTCTTGCCGCACGCGGCGACGGTCAGGGAAAGGGCGATCAGGGCAAGTCCGGAAAGGGCTTTCACGTTGTTTTGGCTCCGCTTGTCGGGCGAGTGGTCGGGGAACTGTTTAGATTACTGCGCCACGTCGGGCAATGCGGCCTGAAGATGGGTCCAGTCGGACCCCCGGACCAAAGTGCCGTTCAGGGTGAAAGCGGGGGTGCCGGAAATCTGCACCTTGTTCCACGCCTCGTCGGTCATGGCGAGGATTTGCTTCATGGCGGCGGGGCTGGCGATGCAGGCGTCGAGCTGGGCAGGGGTGAAGCCGCGCTTGGCCATCAGCGCGTAAAGGCCGGTCTTTTGCCCGATGTCGCGCAGGGCGGCCTTCTGGTCGGCGGGCTTGGCGGCGTCCCTGTCATAGGCCTGCAGCTTTTCCATCCAGGCGTCCTGATTGGCGAACAGCGCCTCATGATTGCCGAAGAAGCGCCTCGGGCCGCCGCAGCGGGCCAGCAGGGCGGCGGTCAGGTCATATCTGTCGCGCACGGCGTTGCGCACCTCGACGCTGACCTTGCCGGTCCTGACGTAATTGGCCTTGAGCGGACCGCTCGCCTCCCCCACGAAATGGGCGCAGTGGGAGCAGGTGTAGCTCACATATTCTACCAGCTTCGATGGGGCGGCGGGGTTGCCCAGCACATGGCCGCCGATGGGCGAGAGGGCGACCGCACTCACCCAATTGGCGGCGGGAGCGGCGAAAGCGCTCGCGGGAATGGCGAGCAGGGCAAGCAGAGCCAGGCGAAATTTCGTCATGCGATATCCCATGAAGCGCCGCCCCTGTACGGCGATTGAACCGATCAGCTGATCTTGGGCAAGCCGCTGGAATTGGCAAGCCCCTGCGCGAGCGATTCGAGCACGGCGCGCAGTTCGGGATCGCCGATGTCGCGCAGCGAATCGCCCAGTTCGACCGGAATGGGCTTGAGGTTCCTTGGCGGCGGCCGGCGTTCCGGTTCGGCCGGGCGGATCATGCCCTGTTTCATCGAGACCCTGGCGACGGCGGCATAGCCGAAAAAGCGGTTCACCCGGTCGACAATGTCCGGCAGCACATGCTGGATCATCGGCGCATGGCCGCTCATCACCGTGAGTTGCAGCGTGCCGCCCGCCTTCTTGCCCGCGGGGAAACGGATCGATTCGGGTTCGCTGATGGCGGCATAATGGGCGCCGACAATCTCCGCCCAGCGGGTGACGATGCTGGACTGGACGAAGCCGAACTTGCGGAAGGCGGCGGCGCCGATGGCGGGCATCAGGTCCGCGATCCGGCGCGGGGCGCCGACGCGGGGCCGGTCTTCGTCCCGCGTCTTGCGGCCTTTCATTTTTGGGGGCGCGCTGTTTTTAGAGGGCGTTGGGCGTTCCGTCATCGGCATCTTAATGGCATAGGGCTGGCATGCGCGTCGAGGGTATAGCCAGGAAAATCGCAGGCGATCTGCTCGCGCACTATGATGTCCATGCGCGCAGGCTGCCGTGGCGCGCGCCGCCGGGGGCCAATGCCGCCGACCCCTATCGGGTGTGGCTGTCGGAGGTGATGCTCCAGCAGACGACGGTGGCGGCGGTGGGACCCTATTTCGCGAAGTTTACGGCGCGTTGGCCCGATGTCGCCGCATTGGCGGCGGAGGAGGATGCCGAGGTCATGGCCGCCTGGGCGGGGCTTGGCTATTATGCCCGTGCCCGCAATCTGCTGGCCTGTGCGCGGGCGGTGGCGGGCGAGCATGGCGGCATGTTTCCCGATACCGAAGAGGGGCTGCGCGCTCTGCCCGGCGTGGGCGCCTATACGGCTGCAGCTGTGGCGGCGATCGCTTTTGGGCGGCGCGCCGTGGTGGTGGACGCCAATGTCGAGCGGGTGGTGGCGCGGCTCTTTGCCATCGACACGCCCTTGCCGGCAGGGCGGGCGGAGATTCGGGCGGCGACCGATGCGATCACGCCCGATCTGCGCGCCGGGGACTTTGCGCAGGCGATGATGGATCTGGGCGCGACCATCTGCACGGCGCGGAACCCGGCCTGCGGCATCTGCCCCTTGCGCGAGGATTGCGCGGCGTTCGGAACCGCCGATCCGGCGGCCTTCCCGGTCAAGGCAGCGAAAAAGGCCAAGCCGCATCGGCTGGGCCATGGCTGGTGGATCGAGCGGCCGGACGGGCATGTCTGGCTGGTAAGGCGGCCGGACAAGGGGATGCTGGGGGGCATGCGCGCCCTGCCGTCCTCCGACTGGAGCGAGGCGCCCGATGCGACGCCGCCCCTTGCCGCAAGCTGGCGCAGGCTGGCTGCGCCGGTCGCGCATGTCTTTACCCATTTCTCTCTGGCTTTGACGGTGCATCATGCCCATGTCGGTCAGGATGCGACGCCGCCCGGAGAGGGCGAATGGTGGCCGGTGGCCGAGATCGGGAGAGCGGGCCTGCCGACCCTGTTCGTCCGCGCAGCCGAAATGGCGATGAAGGAGAATGTCGACGATGCACGGCCGTAACAGCCCGGAATCGCAGCTTTTGGGTTATGCCGGGGGGCGCCTTGACCGGGTCGATCATATCCGCACGAACCCGGCCCTGCTGGCGGAGGCCTTTGCCTCGCCGCTCGCCCGCCGGCTGATGCTGGAGGGGCTGGATCCGGTCGTGGCCCACGGCCATCTGGTGATGGAGCCGCTGCCGGCCGATGCCCGCGCCGATGATTTCGTGTTGCTGGGCGTCGATGAACGCGAGCGGCCGATCTTCGCCGAGCTGCTGGTGGAGGCGGCCGACGGCTTCCTTGCCTCACCGCGCAGCCGGGGGGCGGCAACGGAGGTGCCGGGGCATGAGGCCGCCCTCTATGGCGCAGCGCGCAGCCTGCTCTCCTGGCATGCCCGGCACCGCTTCTGTTCGGTCTGCGGGCAGCGCTCGGCCCCGGCCAAGGCGGGCTGGTCGCGCAAATGCGGCGCTTGCGGGGCTGAGCATTTCCCGCGGGTTGATCCGGTGGTCATCATGCTGGCCGAACATGACGGCCGGGTGCTGCTGGGGCGGCAGCACAGCTGGCCGGAGGGGCGCTATTCCGCGCTCGCCGGTTTCGTCGAGCCGGGCGAAACGCTGGAAGAGGCGGTCATGCGCGAGATCAGGGAGGAAGCGGGCGTCGCGACCCATGGCGTAAGCTACGTCATGAGCCAGCCCTGGCCCTTCCCCTCCTCGCTGATGATCGCCTGTATCGCCCGGGCCGACGACGATGCGCTGAAGCTCGACGAAACCGAGATAGAACATGCTTTCTGGTGCGATGCCGCAGGCGTGCGCGCCGCGCTTGCCGGAGAGGAGGGCGCGCCCTTCGTCGCGCCGCCGCCCATGGCCGTGGCCTGGCATCTCCTCCGGCATTGGGTTGAAGGGGTAGGGCCGGACGGGCAGGTTGCCGACCCGGACCCAAGCGCGTAAGGCCGGTCCTCTCGCATCTGTTCAGTTCAGGATTATATTTCCCCCATGCTCAGCCTCGAAGAAGCCCAGTCGCGCGCGCAGGATCTGGTGACGGCGGCGCGCCGGGCGGGGGCGGACGCGGCCGACGCCATCTATGCCTGCAACGCCTCGACCAACGTATCGGTGCGGCTGGGCGCGCTGGAGGATGTCGAGCGGTCGGAGGGCGAGGAAATCGGCCTGCGCGTCTTTGTCGGCCAGCGGTCCGCCAGCATCGCCGCGTCGGACATGAACCCGGCGACGCTGGCGACGCTGGTGGAGCGCTGCATCGCCATGGCCCGCGAGGCGCCGGAAGACCCCTATGCGGGTCTGGCGCCGGAGGACCGGCTGCTCAGGAAGAAGCTCCCCGCGCTCGATCTGGCCGATCCGTTCGAGCCGGAACCCGCGCAGCTCAGGGAACGTGCCCTGATTGCGGAGGAAGCGGCGCGGGCGGTGCAGGGCGTCACCAACAGCGAGGGCGGCGGCGCGGCGACCGGCCGCAGTCAGATGGCGCTGGCGACCAGCCATGGTTTTGCCGGGGCCTATGCCGGGACGAGCCATTCGACCTGGGTGAGCGTGCTCGCCGGAACCGGCGCCGCCATGCAGCGCGACCATGCCAGCCACAGCGTCCGCCATCTGGAGGATCTGGACGATGCCGAGGCGGTCGGCACCCGCGCCGGGCATCGCGCCGTGGCGCGGCTCCATCCGGTGAAAGTCGAAAGCGGCGTCATGCCGGTCATCTTCGACCCGCGTATCGGCTCCAGTCTGGTGGGTCATCTGATCGGCGGCATGGTCGGCCCGGCGATTGCGCGGCGGTCGAGCTTCCTGCTGGACTCGCTCGGCGAAGCGCTGTTCGATGCGGGCGTCACCATCATCGACGATCCTTTGCGGGTGCGCGGGCTGCGCTCGCGGCCTTTCGATGGCGAAGGGCTGCCCGTCGAGCGGCGCGCTCTGATCGACGCGGGCGTGCTGACGGGCTGGCTGATGGACAGCGCCTCGGCGCGGCAGCTGGGCCTTGAACCGACGGGCCATGCGAGCCGGGGCGGCAGCGGCGCGCCGGGCGCAGGCGTCACCAATGTTCATATGGAGCCGGGCACGCTCTCGCCCGGCGGCCTGATGGCCGACGTCAAACGCGGCCTCTATGTCACCGAACTGATCGGCATGGGCGTCAACGGCGTCACCGGCGACTATAGCCGGGGGGCGGCGGGCTTCCTCATCGAAAATGGCGCGGTCGGCCATGCCGTGTCGGAAATCACCATCGCCAGCAATCTGAAGGACATGTTCCGGGCGCTGGTGCCTGCCAACGACCTTGTCTTCCGCTATGGCATGAACGTGCCGACCATCCGCATCGACGGGATGACCGTTGCCGGCGGCTGATATCCCCCTGCGTCAACTGGTTTCGGTCGTCTCCGACGCGGCCGACCGCGCGCTGACGCTCTGGGCGGGCGGGCAGACGCAGGTGCGCCAGTGGGAAAAGGTGCCCGGCCATCCGGTGTGCGAAGCCGATCTGGAGCTGGACGCGATGTTGCGCGAGCGGCTCGCGGCGCTCGATCCGTCGGCGGGCTGGCTGTCGGAGGAAACCGCGGACACCGTGCACCGGCTGAACCTGTCCCGCGTCTGGGTGGTGGACCCGATCGACGGCACGCGCGATTATCTGCGCGGCAAGCCCGGCTGGGCGGTATCGGTCGCGCTGGTCGAGCATGGCGAGGTGCAGATCGGCATATTGGCCGCGCCCGCGCGCAATGAGCTGTGGGTGGCGCGGGCGGGCGGCGGCGCCACCCGCAACGGCCGGACCCTGCGGGCGGGACCGCGCAGCAGCCTACCCGGAGCGCGCGTGCCTGCGGATCAGTTGCCGCGCTACGACCGCGATCTGGTGACGGTGGACAAGCCCAACAGCATCGCGCTGCGCATGGCGATGGTGGCCGCGGACGAGGCCGATCTGGTCGCGACCGTGCGCTGGGGCAATGAATGGGATGTCGCCGCCGCCGCGCTGATCGCGCAGGAGGCGGGCGCGATCGTGACGGATGCGCTCAGCAACCCCTTTTCCTTCAACCGGCCGCAACCGACCGCCTTCGGCCTGCTTTGCTCGGCCCCGGGCATCCATGCCGCCGCCGCCGAGCGGCTTGCGCCGCGTGCGCGGGAGATATTGGGACGGGGCTGATGTCCCTGCCCATCCGCTGTCCGCCGGACGAGTCCATCCGGTTTGAAATCGATCAAGGCGCGCAGCCCCGCAGGCTATCCGCCGGCAGGATTTCGCCCAGCCGCCTGCGCACGACCCCGGCCCAGATGCGGTAACCCGCGGGGTTCATGTGCACGCCATCGGGATGGTAATTGTGGCCCAGTCTGCCGTCTTTCAGCAGCGGACCGGCAATGTCCGCATAATAAGCGCGCCGCGCATGCGGGATCAGACGCTGTGCCGCCGCGTTGAACAATTGCTGGTCGCGAAAGCTGGACCAGCGGGTGGGGCTGGGCTTCATCGACAATATCAGCACCGGCACGTCCCCCATCATCCGGCTGCGCAGGTCGAGGAAATGCGCCAGTTCGCGGATCACGGTGCGGACGGGGGTGCCGTTCGCGATGTCGTTTTCTCCGGCGTAGAGGATGATGGCGGCCGGGCGCGGATCATCCTTCGCATTGGCGAAGCGCGGCAGGAGGTCGGCGAAGGTCGCATTGTCGATGCCGCGATTATGCGTGGTCCAGGGCGCCATGTCCTGACCAAGACTCGTCCAGCGATGCATGGAAGAACTGCCCACGAACCAGAGCGAACAGGCGCCCTGCCGCGGATTGTCGTCGGGCAGGGTGGCGGTGGACTGTCTGTACTGCTGAACGGCAAGCCATCCGCCGACGATCAGGCAAAAGACGAGGGCCGCCAGCATCATCTTGGCCAAGGGCGAGGCGTCGAGACGTCGTAGCGGAGGCATCCCCATCGAAAGTTATACCTAAAGCCTTTTTTCTTGCTGGAAAGCGCTCATTTCCGTCGTTCCGCCTTAATAATGTTGCAAGGATTGTAACGCTATCGTTCCGACCGGGGCTCTGGGGCAATTTTCGTGGGCAAGAATCCGTCTATCGACCTGCTGAAGGGCGTGTTGATCCTGCTCGTCATGAGCGGGCATGTGATGGAGCTGGTCGGCGGCCATGATCTGGCGCTGTGGGTCGGTTCCGGCTTTCGCATGCCGCTGATGGTGGGCATTTCCGGCTATCTGCTGAACGTCACCCGCACCCGCACCGCGTCCGCGCCGGACCTGCTGTCGCGTTACGGCAGGCGGATGCTGCTGCCCTGGGCCTTTGCCGGGATCGTCTATATGCTGATCAGCGGCGAGGCCCTGCGCTGGAGCCTGCCTTTCGACCTTCTGTTCCGGCCGCCCTTCCACCTCTGGTATGTGCCCGCGCTGTTCTTCCTGGTCATGCTGACCCGGCTGTTGCCCTTTTCCCCCCTGGCGCTGCTGGCGATCGGCGCGCCGGTCAGCCTGTCGATCTTGTATGGCTTCGGGCTTGGCCATGGGCCTGTCGGCGACAGCCTGTTGTCGCTCGACAGCCGGTTCCTGCGCTATCCGGTCTATTTCTTCTTCGGCATGCTGGTGGCCGAACGGCCGGTGTCGCGCCGCGATCTGCCCCTTGCCCTGGCCGTCGCCATGCTGGGGCTGGTCTGGTGGTCGGGCCTTTATGATGCGGGCGATAATTTCGCCTATGTCCCGGCGCGGCTGCTGATGAATCTGGGGCTGATCGCGCTGCTGCCAGCCCTGTCGGCGCTGCGGGTGGATTTTGCGCCGGTCAATGCGATCGGGCGCGACAGCCTGTTCTTCTACCTCTGGCACCCGCTGATCATGGGCGTTGTTATCATGACCGACGTGGGGGCGCTGGCGACGCTGGCGCTGTCGATCCTGCTGCTGGCCGCCGCCAACCGGCTGGCGGCGCGCAGCGCGCTGCTGCCCATCCTGTTCGGCAGCCTGCCGGAGCGGCGGGGCGCGGCATCGTCCGCGCTGCCCCCGGCTCCGCTACCGGCCTGACGGTTCAGATCTTGCCATATTTGGCTTCGAACCCGGCAATATCGCCAGCGGCGAGATATTTTGCCTGATCCACCCACTGGTCGCGCACCGGGCGGCCCTTGAAATTGCCCAGCCGGGCATCGATGGCGGCGATGTCCGCCTCGCTCCAGCCCGCAATCTGGGCATAGCGGGTGACGCCCAGTTCGGTCAGCAGGCTGCTCAGCTTGGGACCCACGCCCTTGAGCCTCAGCAGATCGTCGGCGCCGTCGACCGGCGCCGCGACGGCCGGAGAAGTCGGGATCGGCTGAGGCGCGGGCGGCGCCATGACGGGCTCCGGCGCCACTGCGACCGGCTCCACCGGGGTTGCGGCCACCGGCTCTACCGGGGCCACCGCCGGAGCGGCGACGGGCGCAGCCACCGGCCTGACATCGACCGGGGCCGGCGGCTCGGCAGGCTTGCTGCGTCCCGACAGCAGGAAGACGATGCCGATGATGACCAGCAGCGCGATCAGCAGCCACAGGCCATAGTCCATGAAAAATTCTTGCATCGATCGTCCCTCCCTGACTGACTTTGCCTTATTTAAGGGCGCTTGACCGCAGGCGGCAAGGGGTCAGCGCGCCGCTTCCTCGCGCGCGACCTCGCGCCAGCCAATATCCCGGCGGCAGAAGCCGGTGGGAAAGCCGATCGCGTCGACAGCCCGGTAGGCCGCTTCCTGCGCCGCCTTCACCGTGTCGCCGGTGGCCGTGACGTTGAGGACGCGGCCGCCATTGGCGACGATCGCGCCATCCCTGTCCGCCGTGCCGGCGTGGAAAACGCGGGCGCCGGTGGCCTCCGCCGCGTCGATGCCGGTGATCGCGCCGCCCTTTTCGGGGGTGCCGGGATAGCCGTTGGCGGCCATGACGATGGTGAGCGCGGCCCGCTCCGCCAGCTCCACCGGACCCTGATCGGCCAGCCTGCCCTGCGCCACGGCAAGCAGCAGTTCGACCAGATCGCCGTCGAAGCGCATCATCAGCACCTGACATTCGGGATCGCCGAAGCGGGCATTATATTCGATCAGCTTCGGCCCTTCGGCGGTCAGCATCAGACCCGCATAGAGCACGCCGCTATAGGGCATGCCCTCGGCAGCGAGCGTGTCGACGGTCGGGCGCAGGATCTTTTCGATCACCTCCGCCTCCAGTTCCGGCGTCAGCACCCGCGCCGGGCTGTAGGCGCCCATGCCGCCGGTATTGGGGCCGGTGTCACCGTCGCCGACGCGCTTGTGGTCCTGCGCCGATCCGAAGGGCAGGATCGCGCTGCCGTCGGTGAGCGCGAAGAAGCTCGCCTCTTCGCCGGTCATGAATTCTTCCAGCACCACTTCGGCGCCCGCCGCGCCGAACGCGCCGGAGAACATGTCCTCGATCGCCTCGACCGCCTGCTGCCGGGTTTCGGCGATGATGACGCCCTTGCCCGCTGCCAGGCCGTCGGCCTTGATGACCACCGGCAGGCCGAAATCGTCGAGCGCGGCGATCGCGCCATCCTTGCTGGAGAGGCGCTCATAGGCGGCGGTCGGGATATTGGCGCGCTTGCAAAGGTCCTTGGTGAAGCCCTTGGATCCTTCCAGCTGCGCCGCCTTCCTGCCGGGGCCAAAGACCGGATAGCCCTTCACCCGCAGATTGTCGGCCAGGCCGTCCACCAGCGGCGCTTCCGGGCCGATCACCACCAGGCCGATCGAATGGCGCAGGCAGAAATCGACGACGGCGCGATGATCCGTGGCATCAAGGTCGACCAACGTCGCATGCTGGGCTATGCCGGGGTTGCCCGGCGCGGCATAAAGGGTGGTGAGGGCGGGCGATTGCGCCAGCTTCCACGCCAGCGCATGTTCGCGGCCGCCGCCGCCCAACAGAAGGATGTTCATTTCGCCCATGTCCCCGGAATATGAAGCTGGTTTCGATGTCTCGGGGCGCCTGTTAGCGGAGGAACGCTCAGGGGACAACGCGCCGCCGCTTTCGGTGAGCGAATTGTCGGCCGTGTTGAAGCGCACGGTCGAGGACCGTTTTGGCCATGTGCGTATCCGCGGCGAGATTTCGGGGTTCAAGCGGGCGGCTTCCGGACATCTCTATCTCTGCCTCAAGGACGACAGCGCCGTCCTGCTCCGCATCGCGGAAACCTACTCCATGATGGGCGAGGATTCCGACGCCGAGCACTTCGAGAAGCTTGCCAGAAGCCTCGGCGCGGGGCCGTCCTCGGCGGCTCCGCAGACCTCGCCGGCAGCA
>NZ_JBHIWJ010000098.1:0-14725 GCF_041987595.1 Sphingobium sp.
CGCACTTTGATGATGCTGATTCTGTCGGGCTGCCACCAACTCATGCTGATAGGACAGATCGAAGCGCCAACCAGAGAGCAGATTGAAGCCGACGTCAGCTTTGCCCTTGATTGTTTCCTGCGCGCATACGCGCCAGAGCCGTCCGGCCCACCACGTTAACCATTTCTTCTTCCCCCGATCCTACCCTGCACGCACGGCAGGAGGTGGGACGCCATGCAATTTTGGAAGCGCAACGCGATTCGTCAGCACCAGCATGGGCAAATGGCCGAAGCCTCGCGGTCCGCGCGACGGCTGCGCGTGCTGCTCGTCGACGAGGATTCCACCGCGCGCGCCGTCATCGCCCGGCGCCTGTCGCATATGGGCTATGACGTCGCGCTGTCGGAGAACGGCTTTTCCGCGCTCTCCATGCTGGTGGCCCGGCCGGTCGACATCATTCTGATCGACATGGGCATGACGCTGCTGTCCGGCATCGCCACCATGCGCAAGATTCGCGCCGCAGGCCTTGTCAACACCGCCTGCTTCGTGATGATCGGTGGGCGGAACGACGCTGTTTCCGCCATCGAGGCGCTGGAAGCGGGCGCTGACGATCATATCGTGAAGCCCTATGATTTCGACGTGCTCGATGCGCGCCTGCGCCATCTTTGCGCCCGTGCGGAACAGATGGGCACATTGTCCCGCCACAATGCCGAACTGGACGCCCGCATTGCCCGCCGCGCACTGGAACTGGGAGAAACCCGCGATGCGCTGGCGGAAATGCAAGCGGACCGGGCGCGGCTGGTTTCTTCGATCCAGGCGCTGCACGACGAGATCGCGCGGCTCAACGGCACGCGCAACTGATCGGGCCCCTTCGACCGCGTTATTTCAACCACTGCGTCGCGGCGAACCAGCCGCTGATTCCCACCGCCATCACGATGCAGACGCCGACCACCCCCCAAAAGGCCCAGGGTTCGTGGGCAAAGGGAATGCCGTCGACATTCATGCCCAGCAGGCCGGTCAGGAAGGTCAGCGGCAGGAACACGAGCGCGACGACGGAAATGATAAGCGCCTGCCGGTTCATCTGCTCGGCGCGCAGGTCGGTCAGTTCTTCATGCGCCAGCGCGGAGCGTTCACGCACCGCCTCCAGTTCCTCCGCCATGCGGGCGCAGCGGTCAGCCGCCTCCTGCAAGTGCAGCCGGTCATCGGGTTCCAGCCAGACCGTTTCCGCCGCCGACAGCCGTTCAAGCGCCTGCCGTTGCGGGGCGATGAAGCGGCGGTAGCTGATGGCGCTTGCCCGAATTTCCGACACGCGCCGCCGCGCTTCCGCGGGACCATGTTCGGTCAGCGCGCTTTCAATCTCATCCAGCCCGTCGCCCAGGTCAGCGACTTCCGGGTCCAGCGCCTCGGTGATCTGTTGGGCAAAGGCCGCGATCAGGTCGCCGGGATCGCGAATCGCGCCCGCCAGCATCTGCGCCCGCACCGGCTCCATCGCGGCGAGCGGGCGGTAGCTGACGGAGATCACCCGCGCCTGTTCGGCCCAGAGGCGGATCGACACCAGCGGATCGCCAAGCCCGTCATCGGCCGCCCCCAGACCGCGCAGGTTCACCAGCGCGCCATGCGCCATCAGCGTGCAGCGGGGCCGGGTTTCCTGCGCCAGCAGGGCAGAGAGCGCGGCTTCCGGCATATGATCGCAGCGTGACGCCACCACCCGCGCATCTTCGCGCCAGCCATCGGCATGAATCCAGCTGAACGGCGCGTCTTCGGCCCGATCACAAAATTCATCGAGCGAGATTTCCCGCGCCTGAGCGCCGTCGAAGAGAAAGACCCGGCTTATGGCACCCTCTCCAGCCAGAGCGAGAGCCCCTCGCCCGGTCGCGCCGGAGGGGCGAGGGCTTCGATGCGCGCGGCATCGGCCCGCGCCCGGTCGAGTATGGCAGCAGGCACGTCGGGCGCATGATAGACGCGATCCGCCTCCCCCAGAAGCCGGGCTGCACGCAGCGTCAGATCATCGGGGTCGGCGGAGAGCAGGCGGACGACTTCGAGCCGGCTGGCATCCACGTCGGCACCCCCGGCCAGCCAGTCCGGCACTGCGTCCGCCGCCTTGTCCGACAGCGGGTCGATCGGCCCGCCAGCCGCCAGTCCGGCATCGATCGCCCGCCGTCGCGCCGCCGCAGCGGGCCAGCGCGCCCGGATCGCGCTGCGCGCATCATAAAGCGCCGTCGCCAGTGCCCCCAGCCGGGCAGGCAGCAACGCCTCGATCCGCTGGCGCAGCGCCTTGGCCAGCCCCGCCGACGCGCCGCCCGTGCCGATGGCGATCAGCACCGGCTCCCGGTCGACGATCGCGGGGAGCGTGAAGTCGCAAAGCTCCGGCCTGTCGGTGGCGTTCACCAATATGCCGCGCGCCTGAAGCCGGGCCACGGTCGGTTCGTCGCCGTCCGAGACGATGGCGAGCGCAGCTTCTTCCGCCTCTCCCACGATCCGCGCGCCGGCCCGTTCGAGCAGGCGGCGCTTGGCGTCCGCCGCCTCGCCTTTGCCCGTCAGAATGACGGCCCGCCCTTGCAACCGCAGAAAGACGGGCAGGCTCTGCATCAGTCCTGCACCCAGTCGGGGATGCTGTCGCCCTCGATCAGCGCCTCGATCGGGGGACGGGCGCGGACCACGGCCCATTTATCGCCCGAAACCAGCACTTCGGGGGTCAGCGCACGGCTGTTATAGGTACTCGCCATGGTCGCGCCATAGGCCCCCGCGGTCATGAAGGCGACCAGATCGCCTGCACCCACCACATCCATGTCGCGGTGCATGGCGAAGGTATCGCCCGTTTCGCAGACGGGACCCACGACGTTCGCGGCGGCACGGTTGCCCTTGGGATGCACGGCGCGGATATCGTGCCAGGCATCGTAGAGGCTGGGCCGCAGCAGGTCGTTCATCGCCGCGTCGACAATCACGAAAGGCGCCTGCGCGCCCTGCTTCACCCGCACCACCTGCGACAGCAGCACGCCCGCATTGCCGACGATCAGGCGGCCCGGCTCGAACATCAGGCGGACATTCCAGCCCTGCGTAACCTTTGTCACCATCGCGCCATAGTCGGCGGGGCTGGGCGGCAGCGGCTGCGAAGGATCATAGGGCACGCCGAGGCCGCCGCCGAGGTCGGCCGTGCGGATGTCATGGCCTTCGCCGCGCAGCTTCTCGATCAGCGCACCGACCTTGATGAAGGCGGCTTCCAGTGGCTTGAGGTCGGTCAGCTGGCTGCCGATATGCACCGCCACACCCTGCACATCGAGGCCGGGAAGCGCGCCGGCGGCGGCATAGCTGGCCAGCGCCCGGTCATAGGGGATGCCGAACTTGTTTTCGGACTTGCCGGTCGAGATCTTGGCATGGGTGCCCGCGTCGACATCGGGATTGATGCGATAGGCGACCGGGGCCTTCTTCCCCATCGACAGTGCGACTTCGGACAGCATTTCCGCTTCCGGTTCGCTCTCCAGATTGAACTGGTAGATGCCCTGCTCGAGCGCGATGCGCATTTCCTGGGCGGTCTTGCCCACGCCCGAAAAGACGATGCGGTTGGCGGGGATGCCCGCTGCGACGGCGCGCAGCAGTTCGCCCGCGGACACCACATCCGCGCCGAGGCCCAGCCGGGCCAGCGTCGCCAGCACGGCCGCATTCGGATTGGCCTTCACCGCAAAGGCGATCAGCGGATCATCGAGCTGCGACAGCCCCTCGCGAAACACGCCGACATGACGGGTCAGGGTCGCCGTCGAATAGATATAGACAGGCGTGCCCACCTGCGCCGCGATGTCCGCCATCGGCACCTGCTCCACCAGCATGGCGCCGTCGACATAGGTAAAATGGTCCAAGGCTTTTATCCTAGAGAAATCTTATTTGGGGTCGCTCTCGGGCGGCAGGTCGAACTGGTCGTCGCCGCGCACCTTCGATTGGGTCAGCAGTTCGACATTCCGTTCCGGGCGCGCCTGAATCGAGGGCGTGGTCAGCTGGGCTGCCGTCGGCGCCGTCGGCGCGCCCACCGGAACGGCGGGCATGCGCTGGCCCTGCACGGGTTTGAGCGGCTGACGGCCGCCGCAGGACGCCAGCGCCAGCGCCAGCGCGGCCAGTGCAAGTCCCTTGGCGATCCGTGCATCCATCACTTCTGCTGCCCTTCCGCGTTCTTCCGGGCCTGCGCGATCCGCGCCCGCACCTGATCGGGCGCAGTGCCGCCATGGCTCCTGCGGCTGGCGACCGACGCATCGACCGTCAGCACTGCATAGATACGGTCATCGATCCGCGCATCAATGGCCTTCAGCGTCTCGATCGGCAGATCGGCCAGCTGCACGCCCGCCGCTTCCGCCGCCGCAACCGCGCGGCCCGTAATATGATGCGCCTCGCGGAAGGGTATATTGCCCTCCCGCACCAGCCAGTCGGCGAGGTCCGTGGCGGTGGCGAAACCGCTTTCCGCCAGCCCCCGCATCCGGTCGGTGCGGAAGGTGACGGTCTCGATCATGCCCGTCATCGCCGCGATGCTCAGCCCCAGCAGATCATGCGCCTCGAACACCGGCGGCTTGTCGTCCTGCATGTCCTTCGAATAGGCAAGGGGCAGGCCCTTCATCGTGACGCACAGCGCGGTCATGCAGCCCATGATCCGGCCAGCATGGCCGCGCACCAGCTCGGCCGCGTCGGGGTTGCGCTTCTGCGGCATGATCGAGCTGCCAGTCGAATAGGCGTCGGGCAGCTTGACGAAGCCGAAGGGCTGGCTCGCCCAGATGATGAACTCTTCGGCGAGGCGCGACAGGTGCAGGCTGCACTGGGTCGCTGCCATCAGATAATCGAGCGCGAAGTCGCGATCCGACACGCTGTCCAGGCTGTTGTCGGTCGGCTTGGCGAAACCCAATGCCGCCGCCGTCGCATGCCGGTCGATGGGGAAACCCGTCCCGGCCAGCGCCGCCGCGCCCAGCGGACATTCGTTGAGCCGCTCGCGCGCATCGGCAAAGCGGCTGCGGTCGCGACGGACCATCTCATGATAGGCCATCAGATGATGGCCCAAGGTCACCGGCTGCGCGGACTGAAGGTGGGTGAAGCCGGGCATCACTGCATCGGCATGTTCCTCTGCGCGGGCGAGCAGCATGGCCTGCAGGCCTTGCAAGCCAGCCTCGACCTCATCGATGGCGTCGCGTACCCAAAGGCGGAAGTCCGTGGCCACCTGATCGTTGCGCGAGCGCGCCGTGTGCAGCCGCCCCGCGGCCGGGCCGATCAGCTCGGCCAGCCGCGACTCCGTGACCATGTGAATGTCTTCCAGGTCCAGATTGACCGGAACGCCGTTCGCTGCATATTCGGCGGCGATCTGGTCCAGCCCGGCGGAAATCGCGTCGGCATCCGCCTGCGCCACGATATCCTGTTTCGCCAGCATGGCGACATGCGCCTTCGACCCGGCGATATCCTGTCTCCACAGGCGCTTGTCGAACGGGATCGACGCATTTATCTCCCGCATGACCGAAGCCGGACCGGC
Organism: Sphingobium sp.; assembly: GCF_041987595.1. Lineage (GTDB taxonomy): Bacteria > Pseudomonadota > Alphaproteobacteria > Sphingomonadales > Sphingomonadaceae > Sphingobium. Next base: position 5,474 of record NZ_JBHIWJ010000098.1, read on the forward strand.
CGCGAAGCGTCCGCCCCACATGCTGTTGGAGCTTTTCCCCGTGCGATCTTCCCCAATCCGATCTTCATTGCCCTGCGTAATGACACTGCTCCTGCTGGCTGGCCTTGGCGCGTGCGATAAGCAATCCCCGCCCGCCGGGCAAGGCCCCACCGCCACCAGCGAGGAGGTCACCGGCCCCGCGCAAAGCCAGAAAGGCGCGTTCAGCTATACGCTTGACAGGTCGAAGGCGGGCACTCCCGCCCCCGACTTCACCTTCCAGGCGCCGGACGGCAGCGACGCGAAGCTGAGCGACTTTGCGGGCAAGCCGGTGCTGGTCAATCTCTGGGCGACATGGTGCGCGCCCTGCGTCGCGGAAATGCCGACGCTGGATGCCATCGCAGCGGACTATGGGAAGAAGGGTCTCGCCGTCCTCACCATCTCCCAGGACAGTCAGGGCGAGCAGGTCATCAAGCCCTTTTTCGAGAAGCACCCCCTGCCCCACCTCAAGGGCTGGATCGACCCGGAAAACCAGTTCGGCTTCCACTACAACACGGGCATGCTGCCCACTACGGTCATCTATGACGCGCAGGGCAAGGAAATGGTGCGCGTGGTCGGCGCGATGGACTGGACCAGCAAGGAAGGCCGCGCACTGATCGGAGCCGCCCTGACAAACTGAATCCCAGAAACTGCCAGAACGAAGTACGATGAAAAATCCGCCATGCGTCCTGCTTGCAAAATGCGCAGGGAGGCTTGCACGCATATCAATTGTCAAACCGCGACGCAGCATAGCAGACTGATCTGATTTTCAGCTGAAATGAACGAATAATATTCCATTTTTCTTACAATTTTGTGCGCCGCAATAGAGGTTTGAAGCAGCCGCTTCGTTGACCCCCTTGTCAAACATAAATGCAGAACAGGGGGCATATATGACCAGACTATCCGCTCTTCGACTTTCACTTGTGCTGGCCTCTTCCTGGTCGGCCTGCGCCATGGCGCAGGAGGCGCCGCAGGCCGACGAAGGCACCGCCATCATCGTCACCGGCACCCGCGCCGTCGGCATGCAGGCCGCCGACAGCGCCGCGCCGGTCCAGGTTCTGTCCGACGAAGCGCTCAGCCATGTCGGCCAGCCCAATCTCAATCAGGCCCTGACCCAGATCGTCCCCAGCTTTACGGCCCAGACGCAGGGTACCGACATGTCGAACTTCTCGCTGTCGGCCCGACTGCGCGGCCTCAGCCCGAACCACACCCTGGTCATGGTCAATGGCAAGCGCCGCCATGGATCGGCCATTCTTCAGGTGATCGCAGGGCCCTTCGGCGGTTCGGCCGCGCCCAGCATCGACCTGATCCCGCCCGACGCCGTGTCGCGCATCGAAATCCTTCAGGAAGGCGCCGCCGCCCAATATGGCACAGACGCCATTGCCGGCGTCGTCAACATCATCCTCAAGGATCAGAGCGAAGGCGGCAGCTTCAAGGTTACCGGCGGCCAATATTATGACAGCGAGGGCGAAACCTTCTCGGCCAGCGGCAATGTCGGATTCAAACTGGGCGAGGACGGCTATTTCAATCTGACCGGCTTCCATCGGCGCCAGGATTACACCACCACCGGCACGGGCCAGGTCGCGATTTCCGACATCAACGGCAATCCCTGGTATACGACCGCAGGCAACAAGACCGGCTATACCAGCCCCACCGGCAGCGGTTATTACAACCCCGCCTGGGCGGATCTGGACCTGAACGGCATCAACGGCGGGCAGGCAAAATCGACGCTCAACATCCTCTTCTACAATATGGGCTATGATTTCGGCGGGGTCGAACTCTACAGCTTCGGCGACGTCTCGCACCGTCTGGGCTATGCCTATCAGGGCTATCGCGTGCCGAGCCGCATCTGCGCCGTCGCGTCCAATCCGGCCACCTGCTTCGGCGACACGGGCACTTACGGCATGGTGCCGCAGCAGAAGGTCGAGCAAAAGGAATACAGCTTCACCGTTGGCGCCAAAGGCGAGGCATCGGGCTGGAACTACGACTTCAGCACCACCTATGGATCGGACAAGAACAATATCTGGACGATCGATTCCGCCAACCGGTCGCTCTGGATCAACACCTATAATGCGTCGCTCACCAATCCGAGCATCGTGCCGAACACCCCGACCAGCTTCTATGACGGCTCGTTCAAAAATACCCAGCTCACCACCACGCTCGACATCCGCAAGGAATTCGACATCGGGCTGGCGCAGCCGCTGACCTTCGCCTTTGGCGGCGAATATCGCAAAGAAACCTATGCCATCGGTCAGGGCGACTATTATTCGACCTATCTGGAGGGCGGTCAGTCCTTCCCCGGTTATCGCGCCAGCGACGTCGTCGATGCGAAGCGTCAGGTGAAGGCCGTCTATGTCGACTTCATCCTGAATCCGGTGGAGGGCTGGACCGTCGACCTGGCCGGCCGGTACGAAGATTATAGCGACTTTGGCGACACCCAGATCGGCAAGATCACGACGCGCTACGACTTCTCCGACGCCTTCGCGATCCGCGGTACGGCCAGCACCGGCTTCCGCGCGCCGACCATGGCGGAAAGCTTCTATTCCTCCACCAACGTCAGCCCGACCAGCGCCATCCTGCAACTGCCGCCCGGCTCGGTCGCGGGCGCGCTGCTGGGCTTCCCGGCGCTCAAGCCGGAAAAGTCGACCAACTTCTCCGGCGGCATCGTGTTGCGCCCCATCCCCAAGCTGGCGATCACGCTGGACGGCTATTACATCAAGATCAAGGACCGCATCGCGCTGACCGCGCCGCTCTATGCCCTGATCAGCGGCACCCTGCAGCCGGGCGGTCAGGCCGTGCTGGACGCCATCGCCGCGCGCGGCGTGCCGATCGACAACGTGCCGACCGTGGGCGCGGCCAGCTTCACCAACGGCATCGACACGCGCACCTGGGGCGTGGACCTCTCGGCGCGCTATCCGGTCGCGCTCGACTTTGGGAAGCTCGATATCTCGCTTTCGGCCAACTACAACACCACGAAGATCACGAAGAACAAGATTCCGACGCTGTTCAACGCCACGTCGGAAAGCTATATCGAGGACGCCTCGCCCAGATATAAGATCGGCTGGGGCCTGCTGTTCACCAGCGGCAGGTTTACCGCCAATGTGCGTGAAACCTTCTACGGCAAGAGCAGCGTGCTGGTCACCTCCGCAATCAGCGGCCTCGCCCCCCGCGACGGCGTGGTAAAGGCCACGGGCATCACCGACCTGGAACTGGGCTATGACTTCACAGATCATGTCACCTTCTCGGTGGGTTCGAACAATCTGTTCAACAAGCGCCCCGAAAAGCCCAAGCTGCTGACCGGCGTGACGGTTGCGCCCGGCCAGTCGCCCTACGAAAACGGGTCGACCACCTGGAACGGCTATTATGGCCACGGCGCCTATGGCACCTCGGGCGGCTACTATTATGCCCGTCTCGACTTCAAATTCTGAAGCATCCCGACACTCCAGAGCGTCATGAAGGGAGGGCCGGTCCGAAAAAGGACCGGCCCTTTTTCCTGCCCTGCCTTCTGCCATCAGAATGGCCGCAGCGGCTTCCCCTCGCATCGTCCAGGGTCTAAAGGCGGCGGCATGAACGACGAAGCCGCCCCCGCACCTTCCGGCATTGCCCTCCACGGCGAATCCGGCGCCAAAGCCCAAAGCTGGAAAGTCACGCTGCCCTGCACGCGCGCCGAGGCGGAGGCGCTGGACGGCGACATCGCGGCCTTCGCACTGATGGACCGCCCGCCCGTGCTGATGACCAGCGAGGCGGAATCGGACGGCGACGAAGGGCGGGGGGAAGACAGCTGGCGCCTCGACGCCTACTTCGAAGGGCAGCCGAGTCCCGCCGCGATCAAGCTTTTGCGCACGCTCGTCCCCAGCGCGGCGGGCATCAAGCCCCAGGTCGAACAGCTGCCCGACGAGGATTGGGTGACACTCAGCCAACAGGGGCTGGAACCCGTGACCGCCGGACGCTTCCACGTCCGCAACATCGCGACAGACCCCGAGCGAGCCGGCCATGTCAACCTTCTGATTGAAGCGAGCCGCGCTTTCGGCACCGGTCAGCATGAGACCACGGCGGGCTGCCTGACGATGCTCGACCGGATGCGCCGCGTCGGCATGCGATTCGGCAACGTCGCCGACATCGGCACCGGCACCGGACTGCTCGCCTTCGCCGCGCTGCATCTGTGGCCCCGCGCTTATGCAACCGCGTCGGACATCGATCCCGTCGCCGTCGCAATCAGCGCCGAAAACGCCGCCACCAACGCCATTCCGCTGGGCAGGGCGCAGGGCCAGCTTGCGCTGTATACGGCGGCTGGCGTGGATCATCCCGCCATTGTCACCCGCGCGCCCTACGATCTGCTGATCGCCAATATCCTGGCCGGCCCGTTGATTGAACTCGCTCCTTCGCTCTGCGCGCTGGTCGAGGAAGGCGGCACCATTGTCCTTGCCGGACTTCTCCGCGAACAGGCCGATGCCGTGCTCGCCGCCTATCGGGCGGAAGGCATGCGGCTGGCCGAGCGTTCCGACCGCGGCGACTGGCCCACGCTCCGCCTGCGCAAGCGCCCGCAAATCGGATGGAAACGGCCGCGCCGCATCGACGGCAACGCGCGGGGCGAAGCGCCGGGCTTCGGCAGCCTTTGACGGACGGGCGTTGCGGCTTCCCATGCGACTAGAGCAGCTTCCGACCCGATTGCATCGGTTCGGCTGCTCCAGGCCTGTGTTTTCAGCCTTTTCCAAGCCAGCTGGTGATTCGACCTGCCCGGAAAATGCTCCAGCAACGCCCCGTCCCACGACCAAAATCGATCCAGCGCCTTGCCGATCAACCAAACTTCCCTAATTTTGCGGCAACGCCCCCGGAAAAGGTATCGGCCTCATGCCCATCACTCGCCGCGTCATCGTCCATGAAGGCCCCGGCGGCCTGTTCGAAAGCATGGCCGTCTTCGACGACGCCGCGCCCGAACCGCGCCCCGGCATCCTGCTGTTCCCCAATGTGCTGGGAACCAAGGAAGCCGATTTCGCCTATGCCGAACGGGTTGCCGCCCTGGGCTATGCCGTGTTCGTCGCGGACATTTTCGGCCAGGGCAGGCGCACCACCCGCGCCGACCCGGACATGGGCCGCTACATGACCGAACTCAACGACGATCGCGCCCTGTTCCGCGACCGTCTCAACGCCGTCCACGCGCGGATGAAATCGCTGGACGAGGTGGATGAGGGACGGACAGCGGCGATCGGCTTCTGCTTCGGCGGCAAATGCGTGCTCGACCTTGCCCGCAGCGGCGCAGACATTGCCGGGGGCGTCAGCTTTCATGGCGTCTATGATGCCCCGCCCTTTCCCAACGCGGTCATCACGGCAAAGCTGCTGATCTGCCACGGCTGGGACGACCCGATCGCACCCCCGGAGGCGACCGTCGCGCTCGCAAGGGAACTGACGGAGGCGGGATGCGACTGGCAGATTCACGCCTATGGCCAGACCGGCCATGGCTTTACCGACCATGACGCGAAAATGCCGGAAAAGGGTCTCGCCTATCAGCCCGATGCCGACCGCCGCAGCTTCCGCGCCATGGTCGATTTCCTCGGCGACCTGTTCGCATAAACCGCAGCCCGAAAATCCCCCCATCCCGCGATGGGGAGGATCAGTGCCCGTCAGATTTCGTCGATCAATTCCGCCAGCACGCCAAGGCAGTCCTTGCCCAACTGGATCGAGCGCGCCGGAGACCAGCCGAAATCGGCATCGGGCAGGTCGTCATTGTCCTTGAACGGCATTTCCAGCGTCATCGCCACCGCGCCGAAGCGCTCGGCAACCTGATTGGTCGACATGGAGAGATTCGCCTTCCCTTCCGGGGCGACCGGATAGCCCCTCTTCGTCTGGAAATCCGGCGTCCGGGCGGCAAGCGTGTCGCGATAGCGGTGATACAGGCTGAGTTGCCGGTCCGTGATCGAGGGAATCCCCTCAAATCCCGCCAGAAATACGGCCGGAATCGCCTCGTCCCCATGCACGTCCATGGCGAAGTCCACGCCCGTATCATCCATCGCCGCCCGCGTCATGAACACTTCGGGGCTGCGTTCCATCGACGGCTCGTGCCATTCGCGGTTGAGGTTTATCCCCACCGCATTGGTGCGCAGATGCCCGCGACGGCTGCCATCGGGATTCATGTTAGGCACGATATAGAAGGTCGCCTTTTTGCGCAGAAGCCGCGCCACGGCATCCTCTTCATCGCACAGCCGCTCCAGCGCGCCTTCCATCCACCACTCGGCCATGCTTTCGCCCGGATGCTGGCGGGCATAGAGCCAGACTTTCTTCGGCCCCTCGCCCAGCATCAGCATGTCCAGCGGCTGCCTGTCCAGCGTCAGGCCCAGTTCCCGATGCTCGACGCCCGGCTGGGTGGCGGCCCAGGCGACCAGATCATGGTGCCGCTCCATCGAATAGGGCGCGAAATAGGCAAGCCACACGGCATTGACGTCGGGCGACAGGCGGATCGTCAGCGTGCCGTCGGCATAGGCGGTGTCGGCCAGATACCAGTTCTCCCGGTCCTCGCTAACCCTTGCCTTATAGTTCGGCCAGCCATCGGGATAGGCCGACGCGCCGCAATTGGTGATCGCCAGTTCCACCTCGCGCCCGGCGACGCCCGCCACGCGGAAATGAAACCATTGGTAGAAGTCGCTCTGCCGGTCCTTGACGATCTCCAGCTCGGCGCGAACGCTGGTCTGGCTGTCGGTGATGGAAAGAACGCGGATGTTCCCGCTGTCGAAGGCACTGGTGATGGAGATGCTCATTTGACGGTTATAGTGCGCCCCGATTCCCCCGGATAGCCCCCGATCAGCGCTGCGGCGAGCTTTTGCGCCGCCAGCCCCGGCTGCGAGGCGGGCGAGCCTTCCCGCGCCTGCGTCTGGGCGCGGCCTTCCCAGATGGTGGTCGAATCGGAACGCCGCCGGATCTGCACCTGCAATTCGGTGACGACCTGGCCCTTCGGCTTGCCCGACAGGTTGATCCCGATGCCAAGACCCAGGCCCGAATAGCCGCCGCTGCCCACGGCCCCGCCCACGCCGACGCTCACCGGCTTGCGATTGGCCGCATAGTCATTGGGTTCCCGGAAGGTCCGGCGGAAGCCGACCAGCGCCACATAGTCGCTTTTGACGCCCTCCCCCGTTCGGCTGAAGCCCACCCGCTGCAATTCCTGATCCACGGCCGCGGCATAGGTGCGGAACTCCAGACCGACGTCGGGATTCCCGGCCATTTCCTCGACCGCAATCGATCCGCTGCGCGGGGGATTATCGATGTGGAAGCGGGTCACCTCCACCGGCGGAACGGCGGTGGCGCAGGCAGCCAGCGAAAGGGCGAGCAGCGAGGAAAAGGCGATCTTTTTCAACATGGACTTCAACTCCGAAGAATATCAACCTCTACACGACACCGCGTCGCCAATCCCCTAAAAGCGTGAAGCCACGGATTTGCTGCACGGGGGATGAACGGGCGCAAAATACCCGCAGCTACCCTTGACTTTCCGCTGCCCCGCCCATAGGGGCTGCGCTTCGATTTTCGATCACGCAAGATTCATTCAAAGGCTGGTTCCATGAAGATCCGCAATTCGCTCAAGTCGCTCAAGGGCCGTCACCGGGATAACCGCGTGATCCGCCGTCGCGGCCGCACCTATGTCATCAACAAGACCAACCGCCGCTTCAAGGCCCGCCAGGGCTGAGCAAATGGCGGAAATTGCCGCCGTCATCTTCGACGTCGGCAATGTCCTCTACCACTGGAATCCCCGGATTCTGTACGAGCGCCTGATCGATGACGATCGGGCGCTTGACGCGTTTCTGCGGGATGTGGTGACGCCGGAATGGCATTTCCAGCATGATGCGGGGCGCCCCTTTGCAGAAACCAGCGCCGAACTCATCGCTTGTCACCCCGACCGCGCCGACCTGATTCGCCTCTGGGGCGACAGGTTCATCGACAGCGTCGGCCCGGCGATCGAAGGCATGCCCGGCATCGTCCGGGACCTGGACGGTGCGGGCGTCCCCCTCTTCGCCATCACCAATTTCAGCGCGGAGTTCTGGACGCCCTTCCGCGCCCGAGAAGCGGCGCTCTTCGCGCCCTTCCGCGACATCGTCGTGTCCGGCGTCGAAAGGCTGGTGAAGCCGGAACCGGCCATCTACCGGCTCGCCCTCGCCCGATTCGGCGTGGCAGCCGAACAGGCCCTCTTCATCGATGACCGCGAGGAAAATGTCCTCGCGGCGCAGGCGGAGGGTATGCGCGGCCACCTGTTCCGCGACGCAGCCACGCTGCGGGCGGAACTGGCCGCGCTGGGCCTGCTTTAAGCCTCGTCCCGCCCTCTGAGTTCATCACCCCGAATCGCGGCAACGTGCAGCACGTTGGTCGATCCCGGCGTGCCGAAGGGAACGCCGGCCAGAACGACGATCTTGCCGCCCTTCATCACCATGTCGTGCCGCAACGCCATGCGGCGGGCCTTGCCAATCATTTCCTCGAACGTACCGATGTCCTTGGTCCGCACGGCATGCACGCCCCAGGTCAGCCCCAGCTTGCGCGCCGTGTCCTGTCGAGGGGTCAGCGCCAGAATCGGCGTCATCGGCCGCTCGCGCGCCACACGGCGCACCGTGCTGCCAGAGGAAGTGAAGCAGGTGATCGCGCTCGCCCCGACGACGGAGACGATGCCGCCCGCTCCCTCCGCCAGAGCATCGGCGGTCGTTGGATCGGGCTTGGTCTCGGTATAATGCAGACGCCCGAAATAGCCCGGATCGCGCTCCACGCTATGGGCGATGCTGTCCATCATCGCCACCGCCTCGACCGGCCAGTCGCCCGCCGCCGTCTCGGCCGACAGCATGATCGCGTCGGCGCCATCATAAACCGCCGTCGCGACGTCTGAGACTTCGGCGCGGGTCGGCGTCGGCGCCTTGATCATCGATTCGAGCATCTGCGTCGCCACCACCACCGGGCGGCCCATGCGCCGGGCGCTCGCCACGATCTGCTTCTGGAGCGGCGGCACTGCCTGCGGCGGCAATTCCACGCCCAGATCGCCACGCGCCACCATCACGCCATCGGCCAGTTCGATGATCTCCTCCAGCCGCTGCACGGCCGAGGGCTTCTCAATCTTCGCCATCAGCGCGCCATAGCCGCCCATCAGCTTGCGCGCTTCGGCAAGGTCTTCAGGGCGTTGGACGAAAGACAGGCCAATCCAGTCCACGCCTTGCTGAATGGCGAAGGCGAGGTCCTTGCGGTCCTTGTCGGTCAAGGCCGGGATCGGCACTT
>NZ_JBHIWJ010000099.1:0-14407 GCF_041987595.1 Sphingobium sp.
TTGCTCGAAAACGGCCTGCTGCACGGCGATATTCTGACCGTCGCACGCCAGGGGCTGGCCGATTATGGGCAGGAGCCGGTGCTGGAGAATGAGGCGCTGGTCTGGAAGGATGTGCCGGAATCGAGGGATGACTCGATCCTGCGGCCCGTATCCAACCCGTTCAGCCCGGATGGCGGCATGAGGCTGCTGTCCGGAAATCTGGGACGCTGCGTCATGAAGGTGAGCGCCGTCGACAAGGAACGCTGGACCATCGAAGCGCCGGCAGCGATCTTCCACGATCAGGACGATGTGCTGCGCGCCTTCAAGGCAGGCGAGCTGGAGCGAGATGTCGTGGTGGTCGTGCGCTTTCAGGGTCCGAAGGCCAACGGCATGCCGGAACTGCACAAGCTGACTCCGGCGCTGGGCGTATTGCAGGATCGTGGCTTCCGCGTGGCGCTGCTCACTGACGGTCGCATGTCGGGCGCTTCGGGGAAGGTGCCTGCGGCGATCCATCTGTCGCCCGAGGCGCTGGGCGGCGGCGCGATCGGCAAGCTGCGCGATGGGGATCTGGTGCGCGTCTGCGCGGAAACGGGGGAAGTCACGGCGCTGGTCGATGCGGCGACATGGGAGGCGCGGGACATCCCGGCGGCGCCCCCTTCCCCCTATGACACCGGCCGCGAGCTGTTCGCGCTGTTCCGGCATCATAGCGATCTGGCGGAGGCGGGCGCCTCCCCGATCCTCGCGGCGATGGAAACCGAAATCTAAGATCATCCGTTCGTGCAGGCGGGTCAGTGGTGGCGGCTCCTTCGCGGGCCGTCGGAGAGAGAATATGACTGAAATCATTGCAGCCGATATCGGCGGAACCAACGCACGTTTCGCGCGCGCCAGGCTGGATGCCCGCAACGTGCCGACATTGGGCAAGGTGCGCAAATATAAGGTCGCCGATTATCCCAGCCTTCAGGCCTGCTGGGTGGCCTTTGCCGAAGATGAAGCGAAGGACGGCAAGGGCAAGCTGCCCACTTCCGCATCCATCGCCTTTGCCACTGCCATCGGGCGCGAAGTCATCAAACTGACCAACAGCAGCTGGACGGTTCGTCCGGACACGCTGGACGAGGAACTGGGCCTGAAACATCTGCGGCTGGTCAATGATTTCGAGGCGGTGGCCCATGCCGTCGCTCGCTTGCCGCAGGACAATCTGCCGCTGCTGTTCGGGGAAGACAGGCCTTTCCCGCGTGACGGCGGGGTAACGATCCTTGGCCCCGGCACCGGACTGGGCGTGGCCATGATCGCTTTCGACGACGGCGAGCCGCATGTGATCGCGACCGAGGGTGGACATCTGGATTTTGCGCCGCTCGATCCGCTGGAAGAAAAGATCCTGGCCTATCTGCGCGACAAGTTCCTGCGCGTGTCGACCGAGCGGATCGTATCGGGACCCGGCCTGAACAATATTTACAAGGCGATGGCGACGATCGGCCATGACCGGGTCGTGCTGATGGAAGATGCCGAATTGTGGCAGGCAGCCCTCGACGGCACCGATGAATTCGCGCGAGCTGCGCTGGAACGTTTTTCATTGTCCTACGGATCGGTCGCAGGCGATCTCGCGCTGGCGCAGGGACCGCACAGCGTCGTGTTGGCGGGCGGGCTGACCCAGCGCATGCGCGAATGGCTGCCGCAAAGTGGGTTCCACCAGCGCTTCACCGCCAAGGGGCGGTTCGAAAGCCTGATGAAATCGGTGCCGATCCGCCTTGCCCTGCATGATGAAATCGGGCTGTACGGCGCCGCCGCGGCCTTTCGGGAGAAGAAATGATGGCGTTGAGCGTGGAACAGGTGATGGAACTGGCGCCGGTGATTCCGGTGCTGGTGGTCGACCGGGTCGAGGATGCGTTGCCGATCGCGCAGGCGCTGGTGAAGGGCGGCCTGCCCGCACTGGAAGTGACGCTGCGGACCCCTGCGGCGCTGGACGTGATCCGGGAAATGGCCCAGGTCGAGGGCGCCGTGGTCGGCGCCGGGACCGTGCTCAATCCGGCGCAGCTTGATGCGGCGATGGAGGCGGGCGCGCGCTTCGTCGTCAGCCCCGGCCTGACCGAGCCGCTGGGCAAGGCGGCGATCGCGGCGGGCATCCCCTTCCTGCCCGGCACCGCCACGGCAGGCGACATCATGCGCGGCATGGACATGGGTCTGACGCACTTCAAATTCTTCCCGGCGGAGACTTCGGGCGGGCTTCCCGCGCTCAAGGCCCTGGCCGCGCCGCTGCATACGGCGCGTTTCTGCCCGACCGGCGGAATCACGGCGGAAAGCGCGCCCAGATGGCTGGCGGAATCCTTCATAAAATGCGTCGGCGGCAGCTGGGTCGTGCCGAAGGGGCCGGTCGATCCGGCGAAGATCGAGGCGCTGGCTCGCGAAGCGGCGGCGCTTCCCCGCTGATCTTGCCTCCCGGCGCGGGTCATCCTAGATGCAGGCCATGAACCCGCGTCGGCTGCTCCCTTATCTGGCTCTGTTCCTGTCTGGCTGTGCCAGCACCTTTCAGGGCTATCCTTCGCTCGCCAAGCGGGCGATCGAAGACGCGCCCATTTCCGAAGCCGCGCCGCAGCCCTCGCCGGTCGCGCCCGAGCCGGAACTCGTCCAGAATGTCGACCGGCTGACGGCGCAGGCGCAGGCCGGGGGAAAGGCCTTCGACGAGGCATGGCCTGCGGCAGACAGGGCCACGCAGGCCGCAGCGGGGTCGGCAGTGTCGAGCGAGGCATGGGTGGTGGCCCAGACGGCGCTGAGTGCGCTGGAGTCCGCGCGCAACGACAGCGTCTCCGCGCTTGCCAGCCTAGATGTGCTGTATGTCGAGCGCAGCAATGCCGTGTCAGAAGGCAAGGTCAGCGGCGGGATCGACACGATCGAGGCCGCGCGGGGATCTGCGCTCGCGATTGTGGACAGCCAGAATGACCGCATCGACTCGCTCAAGGGGCGGCTCGCCCAGCCCTGATTCCGTCGATCCAGCAGGTTAGCCGGTCGGGAAGGCCGCCTTCACCGCCCCTTTGTGCGCCTTGCCGTTGTGAATATAATGTTCGACGCCCTCGCGCATGTCGATCAGCGCTTCGTCGGTCAGGTCGCGCATATATTTGGCCGGGCGGCCGGCCCAGAGCTGGCGGTGGGCGACGGTCTTTCCCGGCGACAGCAGCGCGCCCGCCGCGAGCATCGCGTCGCTTTCCACCGTGCAGCCGCTCATCACGATGGCGCCCAGACCGACGAAGGCGCGGTCCTTAAGCACGCAGCCATGGACCATCGCCATATGGCCGATCAGCACGTCCTCCCCGATGATGCAGGGCCAGCCCTCCGCAGGGCGTCCGTCGGCGCGATCGCCGGGGCTGTCGCAATGGACGACCGTGCCGTCCTGAATATTGGTGCGCGCGCCGATATGGATGAAGTTCACATCGGCCCGGATCACGCAATTATACCAGATGCTGACGTCCGGACCGACCTCCACATCGCCGATGATCCGGCAACCCGGCGCGATAAAGGCGCTGGGGTGGATTTTCGGAATCCGGCCGTTGAAGGGGATGATCGAGACTTCGGGGTGATCGGTCATGTCAGGCTCCCAGCAGGCGCGCGGCGTGGAGCGCGTGATAGGTGAGAACTCCCGAACAACCGGCCCGCTTGAACGCCATCAGCGTTTCCAGCACCAGTGCGTCGCGGTCCCCTGCCCCCACGGCGGCGGCGGCCTCGATCATCGCATATTCGCCCGACACCTGATAGGCGAAGACGGGCACCTGGAAACGGTCCTTCACCCGCGCAATGATGTCGAGATAGGGGAGGCCCGGCTTCACCATCACGCTGTCGGCGCCCTCGGCAATGTCGAGCGCGACTTCGCGCAGCGCTTCTTCGCCGTTGGCAGGGTCCATCTGGTAGGTTTTCTTGTTGCCCTTCAGCAGCCCGCCTGAGCCGACCGCATCGCGGAACGGGCCGTAGAAGGCGCTCGCATATTTGGCGGCATAGGCCATGATCTGCACATTGGCGTGGCCTTCTTCCTCCAGCGCCTCGCGGATCGCGCCGACGCGGCCGTCCATCATGTCGCTCGGCGCGATGATGTCGGCGCCTGCCGCCGCCTGATTGAGCGACTGGCCGATCAGGGCATCGATGGTGGCGTCGTTGACCACATAACCCGCCTCGTCGAGCAGACCGTCCTGTCCGTGCGCGGTATAAGGATCGAGCGCCACGTCGGTCAGGATGCCGATGTCGGGCACCGCATCCTTGATGGCGCGGATGGCGCGGCACATGAGGTTGTCGGGATTGAGCGCCTCGGCGCCGTCATCGCTGCGGCGCTCCGGCTGAGTGTTGGGGAACAGGGCCAGGCAGGGGATACCCGCCGCCCGCGCTTCCTTCGCCCGCTCGACCATCTGGTCCACCGACCAGCGCGATACGCCCGGAAGCGACCCGATCGGGTGCTCGACGCCCTGCCCTTCGGTGACGAACAGCGGCCAGATGAAGTCGCTGGGCGCAAGGCGATTTTCGGCATACATGGCGCGGCTCCAGGCCGAAGCGCGGGTGCGGCGCAGGCGGAGCGCCGGATAGGAAGCGTTGGTCATCGCCGGGGTGTAGGCCGCTCCTCCCCCGCGATCAAGCGCGAGCAGGCTATCTGGCGAAGCGGCGGAAGAAGCTGTCCCGGTTCCATTCCGGCCGCTGCGGCGCATTGGCCACGCGCAGGGTGACGGCGGCGACATAGTCGTTCAGCTTCACCGACTGGTCGGGCATGACCGGCTGGTTCGCATCATCCCTGGGCGAATGATAGATGTTGGCGCGCCATGCCTTTTCGACCTCGGCTTCAGGGGTCCCGGCCCTGAACCCATATTTGAAGAACAGCGCCGGGACGCCGGTGCGAATGAAGCTATACTGGTCGGACCGGATGAAGACGTTGCGATCGGGGAAGGGATCGGGAACGATCGGCAGGTTCATCTCTGCGCTGACCACGGCGGCATCCCTGCCAAGACTGCTCTGGTCGTAGCCGATCGGCGTCACGCTGGTCAGCGGGAAGATGGGCAGCGCCATGTCGAAATTGAGATTGGCGACGATCGCCTTTCGCGGCACGGTCGGGCGCTGGGCAAAATAGCGCGATCCAAGCAGCCCTTTTTCCTCGGCGGTGACGATGGCGAACAGGATCGAGCGCCGGGGCTTCACCTTGCCGTCGCGCAATGCGCGCGCAATTTCGAGCAGACTAGCCACGCCCGAAGCATTGTCCAGCGCGCCGTTGTAGATCGCATCCCCCTTGATCGGCGTGCCCACGCCATAGCCGTCGAGATGCGCGGAGAGGACCACATATTGGCTTTTCAGCGTCGGATCCGCGCCCGGCATGACCGCAATCAGGTTGGGCGACGACAGGTCGGAACGCCGGGCCGCCACTGTCGCATCGAGGCGCTGGGCCAGCGGGAAGCCGGGCACCGGCGCGGACCTGTCGGCGGCGGCAGCGAGATCGGCGAAGTCGTGCCCCGATCCGGCGAACAGCAACGCGGATCTGGCGGGATCGATCTGGGCGTTCAGAAACGGCCGGACCGTGTCCCTGAGCGCCGCATCGCGGTAGAAGAGAGCGGGTTGGCTGGCGAGCGCCATGCGACGGTCCCATGGAATTTCCACCTGTTTGGGCGTGACCAGCTGGATCAGGCCAAGCGCGCCCTGTTTGGCCAGCCATTGCGCGCGTTCGGAGCGCGCGTGGGATTTGAGCGCGCCGGAGATGCCCGCAGGGCCGCCGGAAACCACGACGACGATCTTCCCCTTGAGGTCCAGACCGGCGAAATCGTCATGGCCCGCCTCCGGCAGATGCAGGCCGTAACCGGCAAATACCAGCGGCGCGCTCACGCTTTCCGGCGCGGGTCCGCCGCCGCCCGAAAAGATGATGTCGGCAGGCGTGGAGAGCGGCGTTTCGCCCTGTGGGCCGGTCAGCCGGGCGCTGCTGCCCTGCGGCAGAATGACCTGTTCGACAAAGGCGATGGGCTGCCGGTAGCCGTCGATCCCGGCTGGCTTCAGGCCAAGCGCCCGGAACTGGCCGATCACATAGTCCGCCGCCCTGTCATAGCCCGGCTTGCCCGTGCCGCGGCCTTCAAAGGCGTCGCTGGCGAGCGTCTGGACATGGCTCCACCAGAACTTGCCGCGATCCTGCCCTGCCGCCATCGCCGTCCCGCTGAGCGAAACCAGAAGAAGAAGACCGGAAATCCATCTGCGCATCCGCCGCATGTCCCTTTGCCAAAGCATGACGATCTTGCCTGATCCGGTGCGACGAACAAGAGGGCTTGGACCCGCCACGCCCCATGCCTATCGTCGGATCAACAGAGATTGAAGGATCGTCATGCACTGTCTCCGTTTCGTTGCACTGTTGATCGCGATGGCGGCGGCT
Organism: Sphingobium sp.; assembly: GCF_041987595.1. Taxonomy (GTDB): domain Bacteria; phylum Pseudomonadota; class Alphaproteobacteria; order Sphingomonadales; family Sphingomonadaceae; genus Sphingobium. The sequence goes on from NZ_JBHIWJ010000099.1 coordinate 6,353, forward strand.
CCTGCGGGGGCGGCAACGCGCGGGTTCACCGTCACCAGCTTCGACGCGATCCGGGTGGACGCGCCGGTCGAGGTGATAATCACCACCGGCGCGGGCGCATCGGCGCGGGCGGAAGGCGATCAGAAGCTGCTCGACCGGCTGAAGCTGGACGTGTCGGGGCGTCTGCTTGCTGTGACGATGCAGCGGGCGCAGCCGGGGGACAAATCCGGCGGGCGCGCGGTGCTGTGGCTGTCGACCGGGGATCTGGCGCGGGTGGTGCTGACCGGCGGCGGATCGGTATCGGTCAGCCGGATGAAGGGGCTCCGGGGCGAGATCGTGCTGGGCGGCAATGGCGACGTCAGCGTGGCGGCGATGGATCTGGACCAGCTCAGTCTGGGCGTCGCGGGCGCCGGGCGGGCGCAGGTCGCGGGCCGGGCCGGGATCGCCAGTGTGCGGGTGAGCGGACCGGGCGCGGTCGCCGCGGAAGCGCTGCGGGTCCGGCAGGTGACGGTGGTGAATGACGGGCCGGGCAATGTCGTCCTGTCGGCGGACGTGACGGCGAAGGTTATGGCCTCAGGATCGGGGGACGTCACGGTGACTGGCAAGGCGGCCTGTAGCGTCGACAATCGCGGGACCGGGCGGATCAGCTGCGGCGGCGAGGCTTATTAGGGCCGGGACCATCCCCCGTCCTGAGCGAACAGGATTGAGTTTAGCCAAGTCTTTACCCGACCGCGGTAGACGGACGTGATGAAGCCCTTTCCTGCCCTGCCCTTTCTTGCCCCGGCCCTTATGGCGGCCGCCATTCCCCAACAGGCCCTGGCGCAGGTGGCCGTGGCCGACAGCGGCGATACGGGATGGGTGATATTGTGCAGCCTGCTGGTGCTGCTGGCCGCCCTGCCGGGGCTGGTCCTGCGCCATGCCGGGCTTGTAAATGTGCGCAGCGCATTGTGCGTTGCCACGCATGGGCTAGTGGTGGCGGCGCTTGTCTCGCTGCTCTGGGGGATGGCCGGCTACAGCCTTGCCTATGCGCCGGGAAGCGGCTGGCTGGGTGGCGGGGGGCATCTGCTGCTCGCCAATATGGCAGCGCTGCGCGACGGGCTGACCGTGCCGGACTCGGCCTTTGCGCTGTTCCAGATGGCGCTGGCGATCCTGGCCGCCTGCCTGCTGCCGGGCGCGGTGGCGGAACGGGTGCGGATCGGGTGGATGGCGACGTTCGCGGCGCTCTGGCTGCTGCTGGTCTATGCGCCCGTGGTGCATTGGGTCTGGGGCGGCGGCTGGCTGGGAGGGTTGGGCGTCATGGACTTTTCCGGGGCGCTGGTGGTGCATCTTTGCGCCGGTTTTTCGGCTCTGGCGCTGCTGCTGATCGTCGGCAGGCGGCAAGCCGCGACCGCAAGCCATGCGCCGGTGCTGGGGCTGGTCGGGGGGGCGCTGATCTGGATCGGTTGGGCGGGCATCGTCGGCGGATGGGTGCTGGGCGCCACGGACGATGCGGCCACGGCCATATTGAACGGCCATTTCGCGGCCTGCGCGGGAGCGCTGGGCTGGATGGCGGCGGAACGTTTCGCGAGCGGGCGGGTGACGGCCATGAGCGTGATTTCGGGCGCTCTGGCGGGACTGGCCGCGATCTCGTCCTGCGCGGCGCTGGTCGGGATGGGCGGGGCGATGGTCATCGGCCTGCTTGCGGCGCTGGTGGCGCGGATCGGCAAGGCGCTGCTGGCCAGGCGGATCGACGATGCGACGGATGTCTTCGTGATCCACGGGCTGGGCGGATTGACCGGAACGCTGCTGCTGGTCCCCTTCGTCCTGCCCGCTCTGGGCGGGGTCGGCTTTGCCGCGGGGATCAGCCTGAGCAGCGCCTTCGTCGCGCAGCTGATCGGCATCGCGATGGTCGCGCTCTGGGCCATGGTGGGATCGGCGATCATCGCGCTGATCCTCTCGGCGGTGGTGCCCGCGCGGATCAGCGCGCAGCAGGAGACCGATGGGCTGGACCTGATGCAACTGGGCCAGCAGAGTTGGGATTTCCGCTGAAAGGCCATGGGAATCGCGGTCGGCATCTTCGCGCATCAGGAGGAGCGGCGGATCGGGTTTTGCCTCGCTTCGCTGCCGCTGGATCGGGCGGACACGGTTTTTCATGTTCTGGTGAACGGGTCGACTGACGCGACTGCAGCGCGGGCGCGGGAGGCGGCGGGCGAACGGGCAAATGTGCTCGTCCATGACATTGCCATCGGGGGCAAGTCGCGGACCTGGAACCATTTCGTCCATGGTCTGCTGCGCGGCGACGAGCAGGCCGTCATCTTCATGGATGGGGATGCGGAGATCGTCGCGGGTTCGATCGACGCGCTGGTCGCGGATCTCGCCGCACAGCCGGGCGCCAACGCGGCTGCGGGGATGCCGGTCAACGGGCGGTCGGTGGATCTGTACCGGCAAAGCCTGCGTGACGAAAGGGGGCTGTTCGGGGATCTCTATGCCCTGTCGGGACGGTTCGTCGCCGCGATCCGGGCGCGAGGGTTGCGGTTGCCCGAGGATCTGGTCGGGGATGACGGGCTGGTGGCCGCATGGGCGCATACCGGTTTGGGGCGGGATGCGGACTGGGAGCGGGATCGGGTGCTGGCCTGCGAGGAGGCGGGCTTTCGCTGCGAGGCGGTGAGTCCGCTGCGGCCCTCCACGCTGCGGATGCAATATCGGCGCATGACCAGCTATTCGGTGCGCTATTTCCAGAACCGGATCATTTCCGACATCATGGCCAGGGAAGGCGTTTCCGGGCTGCCGGAGCGGATGGACGCGCTTTACGGCGAGTGGTTGCCGCGCTTTGGACCACGGCCCCTGCCGATCGGCTGGTTCGACCGGAAGGCGCTGACGCGGATGAGGGCTTCGCTCTGACCCCCATGAAAAAAGGCTGGAGAGAATGCCTCTCCAGCCCTTTTTCCTGATGGCCGATCGCCTTACCGATCGCGAGCCGCCAGTTCCTTGTTGATGTAGAGCGCCACTATGGTCGCCAGCGCGCCGGACAGCAGATAGATGCCCGAAGCGGCCAGACCGAACTTCACTGACAGCAGCAGGGCCACCAGCGGGGCGAAGCCCGCGCCGACCAGCCATGCGAGGTCGGACGTCAGTGCCGAGCCGGTATAGCGCGCTTCGGTCGCGAAGTTCGATGCCACCACGCCGGAAGACTGACCGAAAGCCAGACCCAGCAGCATGAAGCCCAGAATCATGAAGGCGACTTCGCCCAAATCGCCGCCGTTCAGCATCAGCGGCGCCATGACGCTGAAGATCGCAATGCCAAGCGCCGACCATGCCAGCAGCGAACGGCGGCCGATCTGGTCCGCGACGAAGCCCGAGACGACGATCGCGAGCAGGCCGACCGACGCGCCGATCATCTCGATGATGAGGAAGCGTTCAAGCGGCTGTTTCGTGAACAGCGCGACCCAGCTCAGGGGGAACACCGTCACCATGTGGAACAGCGCGAAGCTGGCCAGCGGGGCGAAGGCGCCGATGATGATGTTGCGCCCTTCCGCCCGGACGGTCGGCAGCACCGCGGAGGGTTGCAGGTCCTTTTGCTCGAACAGGCGTTCGAATTCATGCGTCACCACGATTCGCAGACGGGCGAAGAGCGCCACGACGTTGATCGCGAAGGCCACGAAGAAGGGGTAGCGCCAGCCCCAGTCGAGGAAGTCCGCCTGCGACAGGGTCATCAGGAAGAAGGCGAACAGGCCGCTCGCCACGAGCAGCGCCAGGGGTGCGCCGAGTTGCGGCACCATCGCATACCAGCCGCGCTGATGCTGCGGCGCGTTCAGTGACAGCAGCGAGGCGAGGCCGTCCCATGTTCCGCCGAGCGCAATACCCTGCGCGGCGCGTAAAATGACCAGCACGACCGCTGCATAGTGGCCGATCGTCTCATAACCCGGCATGAAGGCGATCGACGCGGTCGACCCGCCCAGCAGAAACAGCGCGGCTGTGAGCTTGGTTCCCCGCCCGTAGCGGCGGTCGATGGCCATGAAGATCAGCGAGCCGATGGGTCGCGTGATGAAGGCCACGGAAAAGATCGCGAAGGAATAAAGGGTGCCCGTCAGCGCATCCACATAAGGGAATACCAGGCTCGGGAACACGATGACCGAAGCGATGGCATAGACGAAGAAATCGAAGAATTCGGAGGTCCGGCCGATGATCACCCCGATGGAAATGTCACCCGGCGCGATCTTGTGGTCCCGCGCGTTGATCAGCCGCGCGTCATCCTCCAGCGATCGGGACGAGAAATTTATGGCCTGTGAACTCATAGGCATCCGCTCCTTGGCTAAGCCACCGGAACGATCTTTTGTTCTGCCGGTGGCCACGGAAAGGCAACATAACAGAAAACCCGCAGAGTCTAAGCAGTATCCCACGCCTTCAGCATTTTTTGCATCTGCGCACAATGGGACAAATTGCCCACTATCCGACTCTGTGCAGACAGGTTAGTCGCGCGCCCATGTCACACCCTTCCTCACCCAACTGGATCCGGCTTTTCCGCTGGTCCGCTCCGATCCTTGCGGCGCCGCTGGCGGGCTGCAACTGGGTCGTGATGAACCCGTCGGGCGATATTGCGGTGCAGCAGCGCGATCTGATCCTGATCTCGACCGCGCTGATGCTCCTCATCGTCGTTCCCGTCATGGCGATGGTCGTCTTCTTCGCTTGGCGTTACCGCGCGGCGAACAAGGCAGCTGAAAAAGACTATGATCCCGACTGGGATCATTCGACCAAGCTGGAACTGCTGATCTGGTCGGCGCCGCTGCTGATCATCATCTGTCTGGGCGCACTGACCTGGGTGAGCACGCACAAGCTGGACCCCTATCGCCCGCTCGACAGGATCGACGCGAAGACCGCGATCGACCCCAAGGTGAAGCCGCTGAAGGTCGAAGTGGTCGCGCTCGACTGGAAATGGCTGTTCATCTATCCGGAACTGGGTGTCGCCACGGTCAATGAGCTGGCCGTGCCCGTCAATGTGCCCGTGCAGTTCGACATCACGGCATCGACCGTGATGAACAGCTTCTACGTTCCTGAACTGGCCGGGCAGATCTATGCCATGCCGGGCATGAAGACCCAGTTGCATGCGGTCGCCAACAAGGAGGTAGGCGGCGTCGGCTTCTCCGCCAACTATTCGGGCGCGGGCTTCAGCCATATGCGCTTTGGCTACAGAGCGCTGGACAAGGCCGGTTTCGACGGCTGGGTGGCGAAGGTCAAGGCGAGCGGCGTCAATCTCGACCGCAATGTCTATCTGACCCTTGCCAAGCCGTCGGAAAAGGCGCCGGTAGCCTATTTCTCCGCCGTCGAGCCGAAGCTGTTCGACGCGGTCGTCAATCTCTGCCCCAAGCCCGGCCAGCGATGCATGGGCGAGCTGATGCACATCAACATGATGGGCGGCGCGGGCAAGGAATCGGCCAGGGAGACCCAGGGCCTCCGCTACGATTTTCCCAACAGCCATGTGATCGATCAGACCGAGCGCAACGAGGGCGTGCAGACCGCCCCCGACGCGCCCGGCGCGACGGAAGCCCCCAACCCGGATCACACGACTTCCGATCACTCCTCTCATAGCGGCGCTGACGCGCACGCGCAGCATCGGTAAGGCCCATGACTGGCACAATGACAACAGCACAGATGATCTTCGGTCGTCTGACATGGGATGCGTTCCCATGGCATGAGCCCATCGTCGTCGCGACCTTCGTCGCGGTGATGTTGGGCGGCGCGGCGCTGGTCGCAGCGCTCACCTATTTCAAGCTCTGGGGCTATCTCTGGAAGGAGTGGTTCACCAGCGTCGATCACAAGAAGATCGGCATCATGTATATGGTGCTGGGTCTTATCATGTTCCTGCGCGGTTTTGCCGACGCGGTGATGATGCGTCTCCAGCAGGCGCTCGCCTTCAACGGGTCTGAAGGCTATCTCAACGCCCATCACTATGATCAGGTGTTCACCGCCCACGGCGTCATCATGATCTTCTTCGTGGCGATGCCGTTCATCACAGGGTTGATGAACTATATCGTCCCGTTGCAGATCGGCGCCCGCGACGTGTCGTTCCCCTTCCTGAACAATTTCTCGTTCTGGATGACCACGGGCGGCGCGGTGCTGGTGATGGCTTCGCTGTTCCTGGGTGAATTTGCCCAGACCGGCTGGCTCGCCTATCCGCCGCTTTCGGGGATCGCCTACAGCCCGGCGACGGGTGTCGACTATTACATCTGGGCGCTGCAGGTGGCCGGTGTCGGCACGACATTATCGGGCATCAACCTGATCGCGACCATCGTGAAGATGCGCGCGCCGGGCATGTCGCTCATGAAGATGCCGGTGTTCACCTGGACCTCGCTCTGCGCGAACATCCTGATCGTCGCGTCTTTCCCCATCCTGACCGCGACGCTCGTCCTTCTGTCGCTCGACCGCTATGCCGGCACCGCCTTCTTCACCAATGATTTCGGCGGCAACCCGATGATGTACGTCAACCTCATCTGGATCTGGGGCCACCCGGAAGTCTACATCCTCATCCTGCCGCTGTTCGGCGTCTTCTCCGAAGTCACCTCGACCTTCTCGGGCAAGCGTCTCTTCGGCTACACCTCGATGGTCTATGCGACCTGCTGCATCATGGTGCTGTCCTACCTCGTGTGGCTGCACCACTTCTTCACCATGGGATCCGGCGCCAGCGTCAACAGCTTCTTCGGCATCACGACGATGATCATCTCGATCCCGACGGGGGCCAAGCTCTTCAACTGGCTGTTCACCATGTATCGCGGCAAGATCCGTTTCGAGCTGCCGATGATGTGGACCGTGGCCTTCATGCTGACATTCACGATCGGCGGCATGACCGGCGTGCTGCTTGCCGTTCCCCCTGCCGACTTCGTGCTGCACAACTCGCTGTTCCTGATCGCGCACTTCCATAATGTGATCATTGGCGGCGTGCTGTTCGGCCTGTTCGCGGCCATCAACTACTGGTGGCCCAAGGCCTTTGGCTTCAAGCTCAACGTCTTCTGGGGCAAGGTGAGCTTCTGGTGCTGGCAGGTCGGTTTCTGGCTGGCCTTCACCCCGCTCTACATCCTCGGCCTGATGGGCGTCACCCGCCGCATGCGCGTGTTCGACGATCCGTCGATCCACATCTGGTTCGTCATTGCCGCCATCGGCGCTGCGATCATCGCGGCGGGCATCGGCGCCATGCTGGTCCAGTTCGCGGTCTCGATCTGGAAGCGCGAGGAGCTGAAGGACGTGGACGGCGACCCCTGGGACGGCCGCACGCTGGAGTGGGCGACATCGTCGCCGCCGCCGGAATATAATTTCGCCTTCACCCCGGTCGTCTATGACACCGACACATGGGCGGACATGAAGCGGAACAATTATCAGCGTCCGCTCTCCGGCTACCAGCCGATCCACATGCCGAGCAGCACCGGCGCGGGCGTGATCCTCGCCGCTCTCGCGACGCTCTGCGGCTTTGCGCTGATCTGGTACATCTGGTGGCTTGCGGGCCTCAGCTTCGTCGGGATCGTCGCCGTCGCGATCGGCCATACCTTCAACTACAAGCGCGACTTCTACATCCCGCAGGATGTCGTCACGCGTACCGAGGAAGAGCGCACGCGCACCCTCGCCGCGCTGGGAGCCTGACACTTATGAGCAGCGCAACTGCAACCATGGAACCTCGGGCCTATCATCTGCCCGAGGAACCGCACCTCCACGAAGGCCACAGCACCAATCTGGGCTTCTGGATGTATCTGATGAGCGACTGTCTCATCTTCGCCATCCTCTTCGCCACCTATGCCGTGCTTGGCGGCAGCTTTGCCGGCGGCCCCGGCCCCAAGGACCTGTTCGACCTGCCGCTGGTGGCGCTCAACACCGCGATGCTGCTGTTCTCGTCGATCACCTATGGCTTCGCCATGCTGGCGATGGAGAAGAACCGGGTCAGCGCCACCCAGGGCTGGCTGTTCGTCACGCTGTTGTTCGGCGGGGCGTTCCTGTTCATCGAACTCTACGAATTCGCGCACCTCATCCATGAGGGCGCGGGTCCGTGGCGTTCGGCGTTCCTGTCGTCCTTCTTCACGCTGGTCGGCACCCACGGTCTGCACGTCACCTTCG
>NZ_JBHIWJ010000100.1:0-14230 GCF_041987595.1 Sphingobium sp.
CCTGATCGCCATCAACCTGAAAGGGACATGGCTAGGCATGAAATATGCGATCCCTGCCATCGAACGCAGCGGCGGCGGCTGCGTGGTCAACATGTCGTCCTCCGCCGGCCTGGTGGGACAGGCGGGCGTCAGCATCTATGCGGCGACCAAACATGCCGTGCTGGGCATGACCAAGGCGGCGGCGTTGGAATATGGATTGAAGGGCGTGCGCATCAACGCAGTCTGTCCCGGCGCGATCGACAGCCCCATACGCGCGCACCAGCGGTCCCGCTACAGCGACGAGGAATGGGCGGCGCGCGCTCGCGCCTATCATCCCGCTACCGGCCGCGATGGCACCGCAGACGAGGTTGCGGGGTCCATCCTTTTTCTCTGCTCCAACGCGGCCTCGAACATTCACGGCACATCGCTGGCGGTGGATGGGGGACGGACCGCCCAATAAAGGCGGTCCGTTCGGTCCATCAGGCCAGTGCGTCCTGTTCTGCCGCCAGATCGCGCGCGACATCACCAATGGCGATCCACGGTTGCTGCGAGGGATCGTCGATGCGACTGAACATCCGGTTATGGCAGATGGCAACCGCTAGGCCGGTTGCCGTATCGCCCCAGCCGATCGATCCGCCCGCTCCCGGATGACACAGGATCGATGGTGCGGTTCCGACTGCCGCCTCGACACCGGGATGATCGCTGCCAAGCCAGAAACCGCCCTGCCCCAGAATGGCAACCCGGCCGACGACCCGATCCGACTGGAACGGATCTTTGCGCAACTGGGTCAGCCCCTTAACCGTGTTTTCGGACAGGATGCGCACGCCATCCAGTTCCCCGCCGCAGGCCAGCATCGCATAGAGCCGGGCCACGGAACGGGCGTCTGCCATGCCCCCGGCGCCGGGCAGCACCGCAGCATGCACATCGGGACGGTTGAAGTTGGCTGGCCCGGTTGCCACTGCCGGCGGCACAGCCAGGCTCAGATAAGGCGCGACATCCTCGCCCGCTCGGGCATGGCTGGGCGCAACTGCCGTGGTCAGGGAGACCGTTCCGGCGTCACCCGTCGGCACCTGGCCGCCATGAGCGACGTTGGTCAAAGTCGCAACGCGCGGTTCCAGCGCGGGATCGAGGCCAAGATGGAAGTTCGCGATCCCCAGCGGCGCGCAGATTTCCTCGGCGATGAAATGATTGATCGGTCTCTTCGCCGGATCGGTCCGCCGCACGATCTCGCCGATGTACCAGCCGAATATGAACGCCTGATAGGAACTTTGGGAATCCGCAGGGAATAGCGGTTCCATCTTCTCGATATTGCGGATCATCCAGTCCCAGTCACACATCGTTTCCACAGTGACACCGGGCGGCATCTGCGGCACGCCCGACCGATGGGACAGGACATGGCGAACGGTGATCCCGTCCTTCCCGTTCACGCCGAATTCGGGCCAATAGCGTGCAATGGGTGCGTCATAGTCGATCAGGCCGCGATCAGCCTGTATGTGACAGGCAACTGCCGTGAAGGACTTGGTGACCGAGAAAATGGGAAAGAGCGTTTCGCGCGTGACCGGCGTTCGATCGGCAGGATCAGCCGCACCTGCCCATGTATCGATCAGCAGACGGCCGCGGTGATAAACGGCAACCTGAAGGCCGACCTCCCCGAGCTTCAATGCCCGAGCAATCGCCTCGTCCATTGCCGCTGTGCTTATCCGGTCCATTCGCTTCTCCCATCCTTTCGATGTTCAATTCTCATGACTGGGCGCCCAGCGACACCTTGATACCCTCACCAGTGATCGCGGCAGCTTCCGGTGAGAGCAGCAATGCAACCACTTTGGCCAGATCGAACGGCTGGACCCATTCACTGCTATCGGCGTCGGGCATGTCGGCGCGGTTCGCCGGCGTGTCGATGATCGTGGGCAGGATTGCATTGACCCGCGTCCGGGGCCTGAGCTCATTAGCAAGGCTTTCGGTCAGCGCCATAACCGCAGCCTTGGACGCCGCATAGGGTGCCATGCCTGCCGTCGGAGCACGGGCCGCCGCAGCACCGATATTGACGATGGCGCTGCCCTTGTCCGCCAGATGCCCGATGACCTGACGACAGCATAGCGCTGCGGAAAGCAGGTTCATCCGGTACATTCGGTCCCAGTCTTCCGGCGCGGTATCCGCCACCATGCACCACATGAAGCCGCCCGCAATATTGACCAGCCCATCGATCTTTCCGTGCTGCCCGGCGATCCGCGCAAAGGCCCCGGCAACGGCGTCGGCGTCAGTCAGGTCGACCCCGCCCAGCGCCAAGCCATAGGGGTAGTTTACGGGCGCCGGACCAAGGTCGACAGCAGCGATGACATGCCCCCGCTCCGCCAGCAATGCCACGACGCTGCGACCCAGCGCTCCAAACGCTCCTGTAACGACTACAACCCCCAAGACAGCCTCTCCTTTTTGCAAAGCCAGGACGCTAGGCGCGCTCGAAGATCGCCGCCAGACCCTGCCCGCCACCGATACACATTGTTTCAAGACCATAGCGTACATCGCGTCGCCGCATCTCGCGCAGCAAATTGGCCAATATCCTCCCGCCGGTCGCACCGATCGGATGGCCGAGCGAGATACCCGAACCATTGACGTTCAACCGATCGCGATCATCCCAGCCCCACCCCTTGAGCACGCCCAGCACCTGCGGCGCGAACGCCTCGTTCAGTTCGACGAGGCCAATATCGTCCCAGCCGAGCCCTGTCCGGCGGAACAGGCGTTCCACAGCGGGAACAGGACCGATGCCCATGCGTGAAGGCTCGCATCCCGCCGCCGCCCAGCTGTGCAGCCAGGCCATCGGCTCCAGCCCCAGTTCCTCCAGCTTGTCCTCCGCCACGACAAGACAAGCCGCAGCCGCGTCATTCTGCTGGCTCGCATTGCCTGCCGTCACGACGCCGTTCTTCTCGATAGAACGCAGTTGTGCCAGCGTTTCAGCCGTGGCATCCGCGCGGACGCCCTCGTCACGGTCAAACAGCACCGGTTCTCCCCTGCGTTGCGGCACGGCGACGGGAACCAGTTCCTCATCGAACTTGCCTTCGGCCCAGGCGGCGGCTGCACGCTGATGGCTCATCGCCGCATAGGCATCACATTCCTCCCGCGTGATGCCGTAATCGCGCGCGACATTCTCCGCCGTCTCGATCATGCCGGTGATGATGCCGAAGCGGGCGATCGGCTGCGACATGATACGCCCGCGCGAAAGCCGGTCGTATAGCTCGGCGGATCCACCGCGCACGCCGCGCCGCATCTGCGTCGTATAATGCTCGACCTGGCTCATGCTCTCGACGCCGCCCGCGATGACGACGTCGGCCGCTCCGGTCTGCACCATCATCGCGGCGTCGATCACCGCCTGCAATCCGGACCCGCAACGCCGGTCCAGTTGATAGCCCGGAACGGACACCGGAAAGCCCGCCGCCAGCGCCGCCCATCGGCCCACCGCAGGCGCCTCGCCATTGCCATAGCCCTGCGCGAAAACGACGTCATCGACCCGCTCGGGATCGATGCCCGTCCGCTGCACCAGCGCGCGCAGCACGATCGCCGCCAGTTCTCCCGCCGGAATATCGGCCAGCGCCCCCAGATATTTCCCGACCGGCGTCCGGACCGGATTGACTATGGCAGCACGCCGCATCGTCATGCCCTCCCCTCGCCCTGAAAATCGCGCCCCTCCGCCGCGAGCCGTTCCAGCATCGGCGACAGGACAAAATCATCGCCAAGGCTGGGCGCGAGGGCGCGCAGCCGCTCGACGATCCGGCCAATGCCTTCCTGTCCCGCCCAATAGAGCGGCCCGCCGCGATAGGCTGGCCAGCCATAGCCCGTCACCCAGACGACATCGATGTCAGACGCGCGCAGCGCCTTGCCCTCTTCCAATATCCGGGCGCCTTCATTGACCATGGGATAAAGGCACCGCTCAAAAATCTCGCGATCGCTGATGGCGCGCCGCTCGATCCCCTTGCGCCGGGCAAGCTCCAGTATGATGCCCGTCACCTCTTCGGATGGCACAGGCTTTCCTGCCGCTTCATAATCATAATAGCCCTTGCCCGCCTTTTGCCCGAACCGCCCACGTTCATTCAGTATCTCGCGAACGGTGGACGAACTGCTCGTCTCACGAGTCCAGCCCACATCATTGCCCGCCAGATCGCGCATCTGGAACGGTCCCATGGGAAAGCCGAAATCATACAGGACGCGATCAACGTCCCAAGGCATCGCGCCCTCCAGCAGCAGCTTTTCGGCTTCCTTCTGCCGCTGCGCCAACATACGATTCCCGACAAATCCGAAACAATTGCCGACGACCACGCCGACCTTGCCGATCCGCCGCGCAAGGCCGACCACCGTTGCCAGCACATCCGGCAAGGTCGCCGCACCGCGCACGATCTCCAGCAATCGCATGATATTGGCAGGCGAGAAGAAATGCATGCCGATCACGCTGCCCGGCCGCTCGGTGAAGCCCGCAATCTCATCCAGATCGAGATAGGATGTGTTGGTCGCCAATATCGCATCGGCCCGCGCGATGCGGTCCAAGGCCTGAAACACCTCGCGCTTTACCGCCAGATTTTCGTATACCGCTTCGACGATCAGGTCGCAGGACCCGATATCCCCGATCTGCGTGGTGGCGTGCAGCCGTTCCATGGCGGCGTCGATGTCCCGCTGGGTCACCCGGCCGCTGGCGAGGCCTCGTTCATAGTTGCGGCGGATCATGGCGACGCCGCGATCTAGTGCTTCGCCGTTCCGCTCGACCAGTGTCACCGGGATACCAGCGCTCAGGAAATTCATGGCGATGCCACCGCCCATGGTTCCCGCGCCAATGACGGCAACCGTCTCGACTGACCTTGTCCCAGATCCCGCCAGATCCGGCGGCAGCTTCGCGGCCTGACGCTCGGCAAAGAAGAAATGCCGCTGCGCGGGAGCCTGATCGCCATCCCGCAGTTCCTCATACAGCGCACGTTCGGCCTTCAGCCCTTCCTCGAAGGACAGGGTCATGGCCGCCTCGACGCAGCGGACTGCATATTCGGGCGCCCTGAAACCGCGATATTTCCGGGCATTGGCCTTACGAAAGCGATCGAACAGCGCGCGCGCTTCTTCAAGCGCGGCGGGCGGGCTGGCCATCAGAAACGCCGGGGTCGGCAAGTCTTTTTCGGCCAGTTCCCGAGCCAAGGCAATCGCGCACGGTCGAAGCTCTCTATCGGGCACGACCCGATCGACGACACGCGCCTGCAACGCTTCGGCCGCCCCGATCTGCCGCCCGCTGGTAATCAGGTCGAGCGCCAGTTCGGGGCCGGCAACGCGGGTCAGACGTTGCGTCCCACCGGCACCGGGAACGATGCCCAGCTTCACTTCCGGCAGTCCGATGCGGGTCGTTTCCGCCGCCACCCGCGCATCGGCGACCAGCGCCAGTTCAAGCCCGCCGCCCAACGTCGTGCCATGAACGGCGGCGACCACAGGCTTGGGCGCGCGTTCGACAATAGCCTGAACATCACGCAGTTCCGGCCAGGCGCGTGGTTTGCCTATCGCTGTGATGTCCGCGCCCGCATGGAAAGTCCGTCCGGCGCAGGCGATGACGATAGCCCGCACTTCCGGATCGGCATAGGCGCGCTCCAACCCGGAGGCGATACCGTCCAGCACGGCATGGGACAGGGCGTTGACGGGCGGATAGTCCGTAGTGATGACGGCAATGCCGTCTTCGATCGCATAATCCGTGATGGCTTCGACAGTCATATCAACTCACATCGCAAATGGTTGGGCGTTCAGGATGGGCGGGCCTGTCCCTGGCCGAGCGCACGCTCCAGCAGCCCCTTGGCGATCACCTTGAGCGCCAGCGTTTCTTCGGCCCCTTCAAAGATGGACAGCACGCGGGCATCAACGAAATAGCGGCTGACGGCCATTTCCTCGGCATAGCCCATGCCACCATGGATCTGTTGCGCCTCACGCGTGATCAGTTCGGCAGAACGGCACGCCAGCAACTTGACGAGGCTCGCCTCCATCTGCCCGCGACCTTCATCCAGCCACTTCCCGACCGCATAGGTCAGATGGCGGCAGGCGGCGAAGCGGGCGGCCATGCGTGCGACCTTGGCCTGGGTCAGCGGATAGTCGGCGAGCGCCTGGCCAAAGACCCGCCGCTCCCCGGCATAGCTGCGGGCCGCGCCGATCGCGGCGCGCATGACGCCACAGGCCCGCGCGGCCGTCTGCATGCGGCCGCCGGTCATGCCCGCCATCGTGTAGTAAAAGCCCTTGCCCAGTCCCGCTTCTCCGCCGAGCAGATGATCGTCGGGCACGAAGACATTCTCGAACGCCAGATCGAAACTGTGCATGCCGCGATAGCCGATGGTCGCGATCGCCCGGCCGGTCAGACGGCCGCCACCGGGCTGTTCATGACAGAAATCATGCCCGTCGAAGGATGGCTTCTCGACCAGCATGATGCTGAGCCCCTTGTGCCCGTCCGCCTTTTCCCCGGTACGAGCGACGACCATCAGCAGCCCCGCCTTCCCGGCAAAGGTACACCAGGTTTTGGCGCCGGTCAGCAGCCACCCGCCATCTGTCCGTGTGGCCCGGAGCGACAGGCTCGCGACATCGGAGCCATAATCCGGCTCCGTGATGGAAATCGCGCACAGCGGCGCGCCCGTAGCTATGCCGGGCAGGAAGCGCGCCTTTTGCGCCTCCGTTCCCCCCGCCGCCATCGCCCGCGCCAGAATTTCCGCCCGCGTGATAAGGCTGCCCGCCGCTCCCAGCGAGGCTTCCGACAATGCCTCTGTAATGGCGATCATGACCTGATTGTCTTCGCCATCATCCGGCGCCGTGCCGCCAAACCGCGCGGAGACGCCAAGCCCGAATATCCCCATCTCACGCATCGGCCCCAGCAACTCTTCCGGCACTACCAAGTCACGGCGATGGATATCTTCGGCCACTGGGCGGACGACATCAGTGCTAAAGCGGGCAAAACTGTCAAAGCTCATGCTTGCGTCGGACGACATAGACACCTCGCCAAAGGCGTCCCCGGCACAGATCATCGCACCGAACATCTCCTGCGCGGAGAAGCCGCCCTGCCCGAGCGCCTCATGCCAGATCACCGCCTGACGAAGATCAGCGACAAGGTCCAGCGCCACGCCCAGATGACGTGCGATACGTTCCAGCCGGTCAAGGGTGCCGAGCAGAACATCAGCGACATAGACAGCCGCCAGTCCGGCATCGAGCCCATTTGCGCCGTCTGCCTCCGCCGCACAAAATTCCCGCGCCGCCAATAGCTCGGCACTGGCAAAGGCCAGCTCGTAGCAAGCCGACTGTTCCCGATCCAGCGCGCCCGCATCCAGCCGCCCTTCTATCGAGCAACGATCTGCCAGGGCCTGGACGACACTGTCGAGCAGGTCACCGAACCGATCGATCAACAGGAATTGGGTTTTCAAATCGGCCGATGGCCTGGATTCGACGGATAATGTCGCCGTCATCTCTCTCTCCGATGCCAGTCTCGCTCAAGCGCATAACCAAGCCGGATAGATTTGTAAACCAATCGTTTGGTTGATGACAAACATTCTTTCGGGACGATCTGTCGAAAACGCTCACAGCAGCGACATATCGCGATGCATATAAGATAAATATCATTTATTATTATATATATATGTCACAATCAGCGAGAATTTCCGATGCACCTCCACGAGCCTCTTGCGAGGGAAGGAGAATCCATATATTCTACCAATCGTTTGGTATTTAAGGTTGAGAAGGCCAGAGAGTGATGAGCAAGCTTCCCTTCAAGATGATCGACGCCGATCAGCATTTTTATGAAACAGACGACTGCTTCACACGCCATCTGCCCCGCAAATGGATTGACGAGGGCCGCGCGATCCAGGTCGTCCGGCGCGAAGGCGAGGCCACCGGCCGTGTCATGTTCGGTGATCGTAAGGTGACCTATTATGGTGCCGCGCCGACCCATTCGACGGGTCAGCCGGGCGCTATGCTGGAATATTACAAATCAGGCGGCCATGGCAGCAAAGGCTGGTTTGCGCAGGGGATGATCACCGCCGACGATCTGCCCGAATCCCGCAACCGCAATACCCGTCTCAAATATCTGGACGAGGACAATATCGAAGCGGCGATCATGCTGCCTTCGCTGGAGATCGGCGCCGAATGGCTGCTGTCGAGCGACCCGGAAGCGCTCGGCGCCAATCTGACGTCCTATAATATGTGGCTGGAGGAGGACTGGGGTTTCGGCGCGGACGGCCGTCTGTTCGCTGCACCCTGTCTGGCGCTCGAAAATCCCGAATGGGCATGCCATGAACTCGACCGCGTTCTGGAGCGCGGCGCGCGGCTCATTCACCTGCGCGCCGGCCCCGTGCGCGGCAACCTGTCGCCCGCCGATCCGCGCTTCGACCCCTTCTGGTCCCGCGTGAACGAAGCGGGCGTCACCGTCTGCTATCACCTCGCCAATACCGGGGAAGCCGAATATTATGGCGCTCTTTGGGGTGAAAGCCACACACGGCCACTGCATCGCTGGACGCCGTTCATGCGGGCGACCTGCTTTGGCGACCGGGCGATCGGCGACACGCTGATGGCGCTCATCACCCACAATCTGTTCGGCCGCTTCCCGAATATCCAGGTTTTCGTGCTCGAATATGGTTCGGAATGGGTGCTGCCGATGATCCGCAAGATGGATCGCGCCGCGCGCATGTCGGGCAAGGAGGACTGGGCCTTCGGCAATATCGGCGAACGCCCGCGCGAAGTGTTCAAGCGGCACATCAAGGTCTCGCCCTTCCCTGAGGATGATATTGACGGTTTGGTGAAGGCGCTGGGCGCAACCTGCGTCCTGGGCGGGTCCGACTGGCCCCATCCCGAAGGCGTGCACCTGCCTTCGGACCTTGTCGATCATCTGCCTGAACTGACCGATGAGGAACTGCGCCTCATCATGCGCGACAATACCGGGCGCGCGCTCGGTCTGGTTACGCCTGCTCCGGCGGTGGCGGCCTGAAGGATCACCGTTGATGGATGGCGAAGGAATACCGCGGCTCAAGGTCGTCGAGCTGGGCAGCTGGCTCGCCGCACCGGGAGCTGCGGCCCTGCTGGCAGACCTGTCAGCGCAGGTGATCAAGATTGAGCCGGCAACGGGTGATCCGGGGCGCGATTTTCTGGGCGCGATGGGCAGCGACAAGACAAGTCCTACCTTCTCCCTCCTCAATCGCGGCAAGGATAGCGTTGTGCTCGATCTGGCGACGCGGTCCGGGCGTGGTGCATTGGATATTTTGCTCGCTGAAGCGGATGTTTTCATCACCAACCTCCGGCCCGGCTCGCTCGAGCGTCTGGAACTGGCCCCCGACAAGGTGACGGCGCGCTTTCCCCGGCTGATCTACGCCTCGATCACGGGCACGGGTCTGCGCGGCCCGGATCGCGATACCGGTGCGTTCGACGTGGGCGGTTTCTGGGCGCGCAGCGGCCTTATGCACCAGATGCTGGTTCCGGGCGCGACGCCGCCAGTGCCGACCGGCGGTTATGGCGACATGACCATGGCACTTGCTGCCTATGCCGGCATAGTTTCTGCGCTCCTCCGCCGGGAATGGACGGGCAAAGGGCGACTGGTCGAAACTTCCCTGCTGCAGACCGGCGCCTATGTCATGGGTGGCGACCTGGCGGTACAGGCGGTGCATGGGGGCATGGGCGCGCAACAGCCACGAGCCGATTGCCGGACGCCGATGGTCAACAGCTATCGCGCCGCCGATGGCCGCTGGTTCTTCCTGACGGAAATCGATTCACGGCGGGGCTTCGTGCGGCTGTGCAAGGCGATCGACAGGAGCGATCTTGCAGACGATCCGCGCTTCGCGACTGCCCGGCTCATCCGCCAGCATCGTGCTGAGTTGATCCCGCTGCTTGACCGCTTGTTTGCGTCCGAGCCGCTGGCCCGCTGGCAGCTCCTTTTCGATCAGGCGGGCGTCCTGTGGCAGAAGATTGCCTCTCCCGAAGAGGTGCTGTCCGACCCGCAATTGCATGAAAACAACATGCTTAATCCGATCATTGATGGCGACGGCATCGTGTCGATGGTGACCAGTCCCTTCACGATCGACCCGGCACCCCGGCCCGCCCGGCGTGCCCCGCGCCTTGGTGAGCATGGTTCGTTCCATCGCGCGACGCAATCCGCCGCCACACCGGAGTAACGATGCATGCCACGCGGCAATTTCTTCGAAGATTTTCATATCGGGCAACGGTTTGAACATCCCCTTCCCCGGACGGTTACGGATGCCGATGCGTCACTTTATGTCGCCCTGACCGGAACTCGAAATCCGCTAATGTCCTCGATGCCGCTCGCTGCGAGTCTGGGGCATCCCGCACGGCCGCTTGACGATCTGCTGGTCTTCAACCTCGCCTTTGGCAAAACGGTGGCGGACATTTCCCTCAATGCCGTCGCCAATCTGGGCTATGCCGATGTGCGTTTCCTCGCGCCCGTCTATGGCGGTGACACGATCGCCGCCCGTTCCTGCGTCATCGGCTTGCGGGAAACGAGCAGCGGCGACAGCGGCATCGTCTATGTCCGGTCGGAGGCGGTCAACCAGCATGGTCAGCCTGTCCTGACGTGGGCGCGCTGGGTTCTCGTGCGCAAGAGAATGGCAGGCAAGGGCGCCGAAGCCGACGTCAGGCCTGATCTCCCGGCGATCGTTACAGTCGACCGGCTGACTATCCCCACTGCAACGGTCCGGCATGACATATTAAGCCGCGCCACGGGATCACGCGCATGTTGGGAGGATTATGCGGCGGGCCAGCGCATCGATCATGCATTCGGCATGACGGTGGAGGAATCCGACCATATGTCAGCCACCCGGCTTTACCAGAATGATGCGCGGGTCCATTTCGACGGGCTGATGATGCGGGGAACCCGCCATGGACGCAGGCTGGTCTATGGCGGTCATGTGATGTCGGTATGCCGCGCGCTGGCTTGCGACGGACTGGAAAATGCCCTCGCCATCCTTGCCATCAATGGCGGCACTCATGTCGCGCCAACTTTTGCGGGCGACACGCTGTACGGCGTGACGCAGGTCATCGACACCCAGCCTCTGCCGGGCCGCACCGACGCCGCCCTGTTGCAGCTGCGGCTGATCGGCCTGCGCGATCTTCCGCCGTCGGATTTCCAATGGGATGGATCGACCGAAACATTGCGCAGCCATCCGCATGTCGTTCTCGATCTTGACCACACCGTGTTGATGCCACGTCGAACAGCGTGACAGCCCATTCCTTTCTCATGATCAAAAAGGCAGTCTTCATGTCCAATCCCGTTCATCCTGATCAGGCCCTGTTCAACGGCGAAAAGCCATTCCCCACCATCGCCAGCTGCGAACATTTCGCCGGCAGCGAGAAGCTCATCGGCAAGGCATTTCAGCTGCAGGAACAGCTTGGCCCGATCTTCGACATCACCTGCGACTGCGAGGATGGAGCGGCGACCGGCACGGAGACCGAGCATGCGAAAATGGTCGCCGCCATGATCGCTTCTCCTCAGAACCGTTATCAGCAGGCAGGCATCCGCATCCATGACCCGTCGCACGACCATTGGCGCCAGGATGTCGATATCATCCTGTCCGGTGCGGGCGCACAGGTCGCCTATATTACGGTGCCGAAGTCGACCTCCGCGGCCCAGCTTGCCGGAGTCATCGACTATATCCGGCAAGGTTGCGCCAGCCGGGGGATCGATCGGATCATCCCGATCCACGCCCTCATCGAAACGCATGGCGCGCTGGCGGACGTGAAGCATATTGCGGCGCTGCCCTGGATGCAGGTTCTCGACTTCGGTCTCATGGATTTCGTCAGCGCGCATAATGGCGCCATTCCGGCATCGGCCATGCGGTCGCCGGGCCAGTTCGAACATCGCCTGCTTGCCCGCGCAAAGGCCGAGGTGACGGCTGCAGCGCTGGGCGCGGGCCTGGTGCCTGCGCACAATGTCTGCCTGGATCTCAAGGATGTGGACCTCATCCACGCCGATGCAAAACGCGCCCGCGACGACTTCGGCTTCCAGCGCATGTGGAGCATCTACCCCGCGCAGATCCTGCCCATTGTCGAGGCGATGCGGCCCGACCATTCCGAAATCGCTGACGCCGCGGCCATCCTGACCGCTGCCCAGCAGGCCGACTGGGGTCCGATCCAGTATCGGGGCGAACTGCATGACCGTGCGACCTATCGCTATTTCTGGAGCGCCCTTCAGCGCGCGAAGCTCACCGGCGCAGCCATTCCAGCCTCTGCGGAAGCCGCCTTTTTCAACTGACAGGGCACGGCCCGGCGAGGAACATCAGAATGAACATGCAAACCACTTTGCCGATGAATGACGATGCCATCCCCAGCGCGGTGCAGGACGCGGTCCGCACCCTGATCGGTTGGGCAGGCGATGATCCGCAGCGCGAGGGGTTGGTCGACACGCCAACCCGTGTGGCAAAGGCATGGCGCGAATATTTCCGCGGCTATCATGAAGACCCGTCCCGGCATCTGTCGCGAACCTTCGACGAGGTGGGCGGCTATGATGAGATCGTGCTGCTGCGCGACATTCCCTTCCAGTCGCATTGCGAACATCATCTCGCACCGATCATCGGGCATGCGCATATCGCCTATTTGCCGCGCAACCGCGTGGTGGGCATTTCGAAACTGGCGCGCGTGCTGCATGGCTTTGCCAAACGGCTCCAGGTCCAGGAACGGCTGACGGCAGAGATTGCCGACTGCATCTGGGAACATCTCAAGCCTCTGGGCGTCGCTGTGGTGATCCAGGCCAGCCATGCCTGCATGACGGCACGGGGCGTCCAGACTCCCGGCGTCCAGATGACCACCAGCCGCATGATGGGCGTGTTCCGCGACGATGAGAAAGCGCGGCGTGAAATCATGGCACTGATCGGCCTGTAACGATGATCGAAAACGAGATGAGCATGACGCGCTTCCAGCCCGTCGATGCCGCCACGGCGATCGGTCAACTGCCCGAATGGACAGTCGCGCGCGAAGGCAGGGCGATCAGCCGAACCTTCCTGTTTCCCGATTTCGGCTGCGCGCTGGCTTTCATGATCCGCGTCGGCGTGCAGGCGGAAAAGCTGGATCACCACCCGGAATGGCGCAATGTCTACAACCGGGTCGAGGTCGAGCTGACGACGCATGACGCCGGGACGGTCACGACGCTGGACGTAGCCCTTGCCCGGTTGATGGATGAGGCTTGCTGATTGAAACGCGGCGATGATCCCGCCTGACGCTGGCGCGTTGAGGCAGTCTCGTGTAGCAGGACAGAGGCAAGACATTGGAGACCATCGCAGGACGATGAAAAATGACACTACCGGGCGCAACGCCGCCCGCCCGCCAGAGAGAAAGGGGCGCGCGCCGAAAACCGGCAATGGAGAGCGCCGCTTCGAAGATATCGTCTTGATCGCAGGCGAATTATTTGCGGACCGTGGCTTCAACGGCACGAGCCTTAAGGATATTGCCGATGCCGTAGGTGTTCTGAAGGGCAGTCTCTATCATTACATCAGTTCGAAGGAAGATCTTCTCTACGAAGTGATCAAGATGGGCAGCGAGGGCCTGGGCGAAAACATCCGCCTGTGCGATCATTTCGCGTCCAGCCCGGCGGAACAGCTTGCGGCCTTCTGCTACGGGCACATCCTGTTGAACGCGGTACATGATCGTATCGACCGCGGCATCGTTATCATTCAGGACGCCAAATATCTCGCGCCCGACAAGCGGGAACAGATTTCCGCTGAACGCGACGCCTATCAGGCTTATCTGCGGTCCATCATCAGCCGGGGCGTCTCGGCGGGCATATTCGATGCCCAAATAGATCTGCGCATTTCCAGCTTCACGATCTTGGGCGTCCTCACCTCCTATATCCGCTGGTACAAACCGACCGGCCCGATTTCCCCGCACGATCTGGCCCGCGAATCCGCGGCGTTCGTCGTCGCATCGCTCCTGCCGCAAGCCCATGGGGGCAACCGCTTCACCATGTTGGACGAAGTCATTGCGCGGGTGCAGGAGTTGAAGGGCAAGCTTCACGACTGAGGTACTTCATCAGCCGTTGGAGCGGTTTTCGCCTGGCTCTATTCTCCAGCAAGTCTCCTGCCGCGAGCAATGACTACCCGGCATTCGGCGACAATCCGTTCGATGAGTTCGGCGCAACTGGGCACATCATCGATCAGGCCGATCGCCTGTCCTGCCCAGAGCAGCCCGCCATCAACCTCGCCGCTTTCGAGCGCAGCACGCCCGCGCGCGCCGGCAACCAGCGCTTTTATATCCTCGAACTGCGCGCCCGACTTCT
>NZ_JBHIWJ010000101.1:0-14039 GCF_041987595.1 Sphingobium sp.
GGAAGGTGGCCGGGCCGATCTTCAGGGACAGCGCATGGTTCACGCGACGCGCACCAGGCCCAGCGCAGTCAGTTCGGTCAGATGCGCCTCGATTTGCGGGACGGCATGCTCGGCCGGTCCCAGATCATAGAGGCGGGCCAGTTCGTCATGCACCTCACCCGCCGTCAGCGCCGCGCCATCCGCCAGCGCCGCCAATATCTCCGGGACCGGGCTGATGACCAGATGGCCGGTGATAGAGCAGCACCATATCATCCAGGACGCAAGTCGCGACGGTATCCTCCCCGTCCTGGCAATAGCGATGCGGAATGGTCACGAAGCGGGGCCTTTGTCTCGGGGACGTCGCTCCGCCTTACGACAAAGATGTAATCAGGTGCCTAACGCATCAACCCATTTTGCGTCACGCCGCTCCAGCGCACCCCTCCCGACCGGACCAGCCGCGCAAAGACGCGCAGATGCGCGTCTAACGCCCGCTCGACCCCATAATCGTGCACGGCATGGGCCAACTGGTCGGCGGGCACCGGATTGGCCAGCGCCCATTCGATCGCCTGGGCAAAGGCTGCCGCGTCGCCGACACGCACGGGGGGATGCTGCCCCGCCGCCGCCAGCACGGGCCGGATATTGGGTGTGGAGTCGGTTGCAACCACGCCGGTCCCGCATCCCAGCGCCTCGATCAGCGTCGCGACCAGCCCTTCCCAGCGCGATGGCTGGAGCAGCAGGTCAGCCTCCGCCATCAACGTCGCCAGCTGCCGCTGATCGCCGATGAATCCCAGAAATTCGACCCGGTCAGCGATGCCAAGCCGGTCGCAATATTCTTCAAGCGAGGCGCGAAGGGGCCCCTGCCCCACGATCTTCAGCCGCCAATCGGAAAAGGCGAGTTGCGCCAGGGCGGCCAGCGCCGTCGCATGGTCCTTTTGCGCGGCAAGCCGTCCGACCATCAAAAAGCGGCACGGGGAGCCGTCAGGCTTTGCGGAACCGGCAAGCAGATGATCCAGCCGCGCCTGTTCGATCACCGGCGTCACCGTCGGCCGGGGCAACAGCGTCACTTGTCGGCCCGACAATGGCCCTTCCGCGGCCAAGGTCAACCTGTCCGCCTCCCCCATGACGATGGTCATGGCACTCGTCCAGGAAATGGCGCGAAAACGGCATCGTCTCGCCCAGGCCGACAACCCCCGCTGCAGGGGACGAACGATCGGATTGGAGATGCGGGATACCGCCTGAGTATCAGTTCCCAGGGCTGCCAGGGCGCATAGCATGTTGCTCTGATTTCCTGCCGAATAAAGGATGTCGGGCCGATGTCGTCGAACCATGGCCGCCAACGCCGGAAATTGCGCCAGCATCGAAAGTCGCCGTCTGCACCGGGGCGCGGGGACAGTGCGCACGGTCAGACGCGGGTCAATCAGGCTGGCCACCGGCCCCTCCATCCGCGCCATCCATAGCTCGACGTCAATCCCGCGCTTGAACAGATGGTTGGCGAGCATTACCGCAACGCGGTCCAGGCCGCCGTCGCCCGGCTCATAAAGATAGATTGCGACCGAACAATTTTGCGTCACCCATCGGGGTGTGTGAAACATGGAGGCGCCCTTGCTGCGTCTGACGGAAGCGTCGGACCTTCGACGCCGTCAACGCGGGCAACCCGTCATTTGCTTCAGGGGGATGCAGGCCTTTCGATCAGCGGGGCATTTGCAGCGATGCGTAACAGGTAAAGCCGCTCGTTCCCGACTGAAGACGGCGGATATAGTTCAGATAGGCCCGGTTCTGGTCATAGGCGGTGCCGGGCAGACGGCCGCCGCCCAGCGCCCGTTTCACCTGTTCCCCGGTGAAGGGCTGGCCCGCGCCGGGAAAGGCGCCCTGCGTGCCCGCCGGAACGACCTGACCACTGGGCGCGATATAATTGCCCGACCGCCCCTGATCCGGCACCGGGATGGTGCAGTTGAGTACCGAGGCCGCTGTATTCGCCAGTGCGGGGCGGATCGACACGATCGCCGACGCGGCCACGGCCCCACCCATCAGCAGCTGACGGCGCGAAGGCGCGCCAAGGCTCAGCTCCGACTCGGGCTGCTGCTGAGGGGACAAAGGCTCGCTCATGTCTTCCTGATCCGCTATCGCGCTTGCCAAAGTGTAAAAATTGCACGCTATTGCGATAGCCTTTGCAGCAAATGCGCCGAAAATCCAGCATGGTAACCATGAATCGCCTGACGACTTCCCAGATCACCGCCTCTCTCGCCATGCTGCTGCTGGCCACCGGGGGCGCTCTGATGATCGGCGCGCGGCCGCTGGACATCATTCTGCCGGTACTGGCCGGACTTGTGATCCTGATCATAGCATCCGGCGGCCGCGGGCAGGCAGTAGAGGCCGTGCCCGTGTCGATGGACATGCCCGACATCATCGCTCATCCCGATGCGCGCAGCCTGCTGGAGGGCATTTCCGACCCGCTGATGCTGATTGAGCGCGGACGGATCATCAGCGCCAATCGCCCGGCGCAGCGCCTGCTGGGGGCGCATATCGAAGGGGAGGATGCGCGCATCGCCATTCGTCACCCCGCCGCCGCCGAGCGGCTCGCCAGCCTGGCGCCGATCGTCGAGCCGGTCGTGATCGAACTGGTGGGCCTGGGCACACGCGATCAGCGCTGGCAGATGCGGGTCGCCCCCGTGGGCGATCCTCAACAGGTCCGGCGCCTGGTTCACCTCGCCGACCATAGCGGCGCCCATGCGGCGGAGAAGATGCGCGTCGATTTCGTCGCCAATGCGAGCCATGAGTTGCGCACGCCGCTCGCCGGCATATTGGGCTTCATCGAAACGCTGGCCGATCCCGATCTGGGCAAGGACGATGAGACGCGGCAGCGCTTCCTGAAGATCATGGACGGCGAGGCGCGGCGGATGCAGCGGCTGATCGACGACCTCATTTCCCTATCCCGGATCGAGGCGGAAAAATATCGCGCGCCCGAAAGCGCCGTCGACCTGTCGGGACTGGTCGCGGAAGTGGTCGGCGTGTTCCGCACCAGCCATGGCGACCGGGGCCGCGACGTGGAGATGCAGATCGCGCCTGCCCTGCCCGCCGTGCAGGGCGACCGCGCGCAGCTGTCGCAGCTGTTGCACAATCTGATCGGCAACTCGGTCAAATATGGTCGGGCGGGGACGCCGATCCGCGTCGCCCTGACCGAAGGCCCCAGCGGCATGATGCGGCTTTGCGTGGCGGATGAAGGCGAAGGCATCGGTCCCGACCATCTGCCGCGCCTGACCGAACGATTTTATCGCGTCGATTCCGGCCGCAGCCGCGCGGTGGGCGGCACCGGTCTCGGCCTCGCCATCTGCAAGCATATCGTCGAACGGCACCGGGGGCGGCTCGACATCGCCAGCGTGCTTGGCAAGGGCACCACCATAACCGTTTTGCTGCCGCGCCTGCCCGTCGAGGAAAAGGTCGCTTCAGCAACGGCTTGAACAAAAAAAGACGGCGACAGGACGCGGCCCCGCCGCCAATGTCATAAAAGTGCAATCCGATTGTCACAAAGGCGCGACGTACCGCGGCTACGGCGCGTGCCTACAGGGGGGCAGCGACTGCGAATCGCGGCCTTTGTACGAAGGAGATTATCCGTGAAGCGTATCGCACTGCTCGCCGTCACCACTGCGGCCGCCCTTACCCTCACTGGCTGCGGCCAGCAGTCCGGCGGCGGCGCCGGCGGCACCCGTGACCAGATTCGGGCGGTCGGTTCCTCGACCGTCTATCCCTTCGCCACGGCGATCGCGGAAATGTTCGTTCAGGGTAATCCGGGCATGAAGTCGCCGATCATCGAATCGACCGGCACCGGCGGCGGCATGAAGCTGTTCTGCGCAGGCGTCGGCGCCCAGCATCCCGACATTGCGGACGCCTCGCGCCGGATGAAGAAGAAGGAATTCGAAGACTGCCAGAAGAATGGCGTCAAGGACATCGTCGAGATTCAGATCGGCGTCGATGGTCTCGCTCTTGCCGAATCGAAGAACGGCCCCGGCTTCAAGCTGACGCCCAAGATCGTCTATGAAGCGCTGGCCGCCAATCCCTATGGCAAGGGCCCGAACAAGGCACAGACCTGGAAGGATGTGGACCCCAGCCTGCCCGCCACGACGATCAGCGTCTTCGGCCCGCCGTCCACCAGCGGCACGCGCGATTCGCTCGCGGAGCTGATCCTGACCAAGGGTTGCGAGACCGATCCGGCGATGGAAGAGCTCAAGAAGAAGAATGAGGACGAGTTCAAGGCCACCTGCACCCGCATCCGCGAGGACGGCAAATATGTAGACTCTGGCGAGAACGACAATCTGATCGTCCAGAAGCTGGCCGCCAATCCCAATGCGCTGGGCGTGTTCGGCTTCAGCTATCTGGAAGAGAATAAGGACAGCCTGAAGGACGTCAGCATCAACGGCGTCGAGGCAACCTATGAAACCGTGTCGACCGGCAAATATCCGGGCGCCCGTCCGCTTTATATCTATGTGAAGAAGGCGCACATGACCGCGATTCCCGGCCTTCAGGCCTATCTCAACAGCTTCGCGGCCAACTGGGACCCCAATGGCGCGCTGACCAAGCGCGGCATGGTTGCGGCGCCGGAAGCCGTCCGCAAGGCCAGCGCCGAAGCGGTAAAGTCGCTGCCCGTCCTCGACGGTTCGCAGCTGAAGTAAGACGGGGAATATGACAGGTCCTGCAATCCTCCTGCTGCTGGCTGGCCTTGGCGCGATCGCGTGGGTCACCGCCCGCGCCCGCGCGCTGCGTCTGCAGGGCGCGGCCCGGTCATCGGGCCGCCGCGATGCCATGCACAGCCTGCCCGGCTATCATGGCTGGTATGTCGCTCTCTGGACGCTGGTGCCCGCGGGCATTTTCCTGGCGGTATGGGCAAATGTCGCCCCCGGCCTCGTCACCGAAGCGGTGTTGAGCAGCCCGGCGGCCCAGAGCCTTCCCGCCGATGATTTCTCGCGCTCGGCCATTTTGGGCGAGGCGCGGGCAATCGCCACGGGGCAGCAGGCAGGTGCGTTCAACCCGCTCTCACAGGGCCTTGTCGAACCCTATAGGGACGCCATCGGCACCTATGGCATGGCAGGCGCCGCACTGGCGCTGGTGCTGGCCTTTGCCGGTGGCGCCTATGCCTTCACCCGCGTCCGCCCCGATTTCCGGGCGCGCACGCGGGTCGAAAGGCTGGTCATGGCGACCCTGCTGATTGCATCGCTGCTGGCGATCATCACCACCGTCGGCATCGTCGCCTCGCTGCTCTGGCAGAGCTTCCGTTTCTTCTCCATGGTCAGCCCGATCGACTTCCTGTCCGGCACCAAATGGAGTCCGCAGTCAGCCGCGCTCGGCTATGGCAATGACGACGCCTTCGGCGCCGTGCCGCTGTTCTGGGGCACGATCTTCATCGGCGCGATCATCGCCATGATTGTCGCCATCCCGCTCGGCCTGATGAGCGCCATCTACCTCACCCAATATGCCAGCCCGACGCTGCGCAAATGGATGAAGCCGACGCTGGAAATGCTCGCGGGCGTTCCGACCGTGGTTTACGGTTATTTCGCGGCGCTTACCATCGCCCCCGTCCTGCGCGACGTCGCGGTGAAGGTCGGCATCCACGGCGCCTCATCCGAAAGCGCGCTCGCGGCCGGGCTGGTCATGGGCGTGATGATCATCCCCTTCGTTTCTTCCATGGCCGACGACAGCATCGCCGCCGTGCCTCAATCGATGCGCGACGGCAGCCTTGCCATGGGCGCCACGACCAGCGAAACGATCCGCAAGGTGCTGATCCCCGCGGCGCTCCCCGGCGTCGTCGGCGGGGTGCTGCTGGCCGTCAGCCGCGCGATCGGCGAAACCATGATCGTCGTGATGGCCGCCGGCCTCGCCGCCAACCTCACCCTCAATCCCTTTGCCAGCGTGACGACGGTGACGACGCAGATCGTCCAGCTGCTGACCGGCGATCAGGAGTTCGACAGCGCCAAGACGCTGGCGGCTTTCGCTCTGGGCCTGGTGCTGTTCGTCGTCACCCTGCTGCTCAACATCGTGGCCCTGCGGGTCGTGAAGAAATATCGCGAGGCTTACGAATGAGTGCGACACGCAACCCCACCGACTGGAGGTCGGAGGTCATGCGCAGGCGGATCGCCCGACGCTATGCCGCCGAGCGCCGCTTCAAGGCCGCAGGGCTGTTCGCGGTGCTGCTGTCCGCCGCCTTCCTCGCCTTCCTGCTGTTCACCATGATGGGCAACGGCCTGCGCGGCTTTACCCGGACCGAGATCGCGGTGACGGTGGACTTCCCAGCCTCCCCGCTACTGCTCGATCCCAACGCGATCACCGATCAGGCGCTGGCCAATGCCAATCTGCCGATGGTGACGGGCGAAGTCGTGAAGAAGGCGCTGGGCGCGGATGCCGAGGAGTGGGTGTCGCCCACCGCCTGGACCGTGCTGCGCGACCGGATCAAGGCCGACCCCAAAATCCTCTCGCAGACGGTCACGATCAGGCTGCCTGCCTCGACCGCCATCGACCTTGCCGCCAAGAGCAAAGGGTCGCCCGAAGCCGACGCGGCGGTGGATCGCCTGAACAAGGCGGGCCTCCTCTCGACGGGCTTCAACATGGGCTTCCTCACCGCCAGCGATGGGACCGATCCCACGCAGGTCGGTATCTGGGGGGCGTTCAAGGGGTCGCTGCTGACCATGTTGGTGACGCTGGCGCTGAGCTTCCCGGTGGGCGTCGCCACGGCGGTTTACCTGGAGGAATATGCGCGCAAGAACTGGATGACCGACATCATCGAGGTGTCGATCAACAATCTCGCCGCCGTGCCCTCGATCATCTTCGGCCTGCTGGGGCTGTCGATCTTCCTCAACGTCCTGCATCTGCCGCGCTCGGCCTCGCTGGTCGGCGGCATGACGCTGGCGCTGATGACCATGCCGGTCATCGTCATCGCAGGCCGCAACGCCATCAAGTCGGTGCCGCCCAGCATCCGCGACGCCGCGCTCGGCATAGGCGCCTCGCCAGTGCAGGTGGTGTTCCACCATGTGCTGCCGCTGGCCCTGCCCGGCATCCTGACCGGCACCATCATCGGCATGGCCCGCGCCCTGGGCGAGACGGCGCCGCTGCTGATGATCGGCATGCGGGCCTTCATCGCCACGCCGCCGGGGGGAATCGTCGACCCGGCGACCGTGCTGCCGGTCCAGATCTTCCTCTGGTCGGACGAAGTCTCCAAGGGTTTCGTCGAAAAGACCTCCGCCGCCATCATCGTGCTGCTGGTGTTCCTGCTCGCGATGAACGGCCTCGCCATCTACCTGCGCAACAAGTTCGAAAGGCGGTGGTAACCGCGATGACTGCCATGATCCAAGAACAAGCAAAGCTGACGCCTGCCGTCGAAACCAAGATGGCCGCCCACGACGTCAAGGTCTTCTACGGCGAGAAACAGGCGATCAAAGGCGTGTCGATCGATGTCGACATGGACAATGTCACCGCCTTCATCGGCCCGTCGGGCTGCGGCAAGTCGACCTTCCTGCGGACGCTGAACCGCATGAACGACACGGTCGCTTCGGCGCGCGTCGAAGGCACGATCACGCTGGACGGCGAGGATATCTATGCCGCCAGCATGGACGTGGTGCAATTGCGCGCCCGCGTCGGCATGGTGTTCCAGAAGCCCAATCCCTTCCCCAAGTCGATTTACGAAAATATCGCCTATGGTCCGCGCATCCATGGCCTCGCCCATGGCAAGGCCGACCTCGACGTCATCGTCGAAAAGTCGCTGCGCCGCGCCGGGCTTTGGGACGAGGTGAAGGATCGGCTGCATGACAGCGGCACCGCACTGTCGGGTGGCCAGCAACAGCGCCTCTGCATCGGCCGCGCCATCGCGGTGGAGCCGGAGGTGATCCTGATGGACGAGCCCTGTTCCGCGCTCGATCCCATCGCGACCGCCAAGATCGAAGAACTGATCCACGAGCTTCGCGGCCGCTACGCCATCGTGATCGTGACGCACAATATGCAACAGGCCGCCCGCGTGTCGCAACGCACCGCTTTCTTCCATCTGGGCGAACTGGTTGAATATGGGGTGACGTCGGACATCTTCACCAATCCGCGGCAGGAACGGACCAAGGACTATATCACCGGACGCTACGGCTGAAATCCGGGGGAGAACAGATATGGCTGAACATACGATCAAGGCGTTCGATCAGGAAATCGACAAGCTGCGCGGGCTGATCGCCGAAATGGGCGGGCGCGCGGAAGCGGCCATCGAAAACGCGATGCTGGCGTTGCAGCGACAGGACAAGGTGCTGGCCGCCGAAGTGGTGGCCGACGACAAGCGCATCGATGCCATCGAGGCCGAAGTCGAAAAGCTGGTGATTCAGGTAATCGCCCTGCGCGCGCCAATGGCCAACGACCTGCGCGACGTGATCGCCGCGTTAAAGATCGTGAGCGTGGTCGAACGTATCGGCGACTATGCCAAGAACATAGCCAAGCGCGTGCCTGAGATCGCCGCCAACCAGCGCACCCTGGAGCCGGTGTCGCTCCTCCCCTCCATGGGGCAGGTCGCGGGCGAGATGGTGCATGATGCGCTCAACGCCTTCGCCGCGCGGGACGCGGATCTGGCGCTCGCCGTGATCGAACGCGATACGGTGGTCGACGATTTCTACAATAGCGTGTTCCGCACGCTCGTCACCTTCATGGTCGAAAATCCCAAGACGATCAGCGAGTGCGCCCATCTGCTGTTCATCGCCAAGAATATCGAGCGTATCGGCGACCATGCGACCAATGTGGCGGAGATGGTCTATTACGCCGCCACCGGCCAGACCGCGCCGGAACGCGAACGCGGCGGCCAGAGCCAGGAGGGCTGAGGATGGCGCGAGCCAAGATGCTCCTTGTCGAAGATGACGCGGCGCTGGCCGAACTGCTCATCTGGCATTTCAAGCGCGAGGATTTCGAGGTCGTTCACACGGTGGACGGCGAGGAAGCCCTGCTGCTGGCGCAGGAGAGCGTGCCGGACATCGTGCTGCTCGACTGGATGGTGGAAAGCCTGTCCGGAATCGAAGTCTGCCGCCGCTTGCGCCGCATGAACGGCACGGCGAATGTGCCGATCATCATGCTGACCGCGCGAGGCGAGGAAGAAGATCGCGTGCGCGGTCTGGAGACTGGCGCGGACGATTATGTGACCAAGCCTTTCTCCCCCCGCGAACTGGTGGCACGGGTCGGCGCGGTGCTGCGCCGCGTGCGCCCCGCTCTGGCGGGAGAGACCCTGACCTTCTCCGACGTCGAAATGGATACGGTCGGCCACAAGGTCCGCCGGGGCGGCCAGGTCATCCCGCTCGGCCCGACCGAATTCCGCCTGCTCAAGCATTTCCTGGAGCATCCGGGCTGGGTCTTCTCCCGCGAGCGATTGCTCGACAGCGTCTGGGGACAGGACAGCGATATCGAACTGCGCACCGTGGACGTTCATATCCGCCGCTTGCGCAAGGCGATCAACGCGGACGGGCGCTATCACGACATCATCCGCACGGTGCGCTCGGCCGGCTATGCGCTGGATACGGATGGGGCGGCTTAACGCCTTTTCCCGTCGGATTTTTGGGTGGTAGGGACACTGTCCTCCGTTCGCCCTGAGCCTGTCCAAGGACCACCCTTCTTCTGTATGGCAGCACGCCAGAAAGAAAGTAAAAGGGCTTCGACAGGCTCAGTGCGAATGGATTTCCATCCCTCAGGCGTCAGCCCAACGCCGCAGCAGGTTGTGATAGATGCCCGTCAACCGGATCACTTCGCGATTGTCATGCCCCAGATCGGCCGCCAGTTGCTGAATGGCGCTGTCTAGATCGAACAGCGTCTGTCGCGCCGCGTCATCGCGCACCATGGACTGGAGCCAGAAGAAACTTGCCACCCGCCGCCCACTCGTGACCGGTTCCACCCGATGGAGCGAGGATGAAGGATAGAGCACTGCATGCCCGGCAGGCAGCTTAACCCGCTGGACGCCGAAATTGGTTTCGACGGTCAGCTCGCCGCCATCATAACTTTCCGGCGCCTCCAGAAAAATGGTGATCGACAGGTCCGACCGCACGCGAAAGCCGGTTCCCGCCTGAATCCGCACCGCGTTGTCGACATGGGTGCCGAACGCCTGCCCCCCCGCATAGCTGTTGAACAGTGGCGGGAAGACCTTGAGCGGCAGTGCGGCGGCGATGAACAAGGGCGATCGGCCCAGCGCGTCCAGCACGATCTGCCCAGCCTGTTTGGCCTCGGCCGACTCTTCGGGCAGTTGCAGGTTGCGCTTGGCCAGCGCCGACTGAGCACCCGAGGTGACATTGCCGTCGACCCATTCCGCAGCGTCGATCAGCGCACGAATCCGCGCCAGACCGTCGGCGTCGAGCAGGTCGGGGATGACAGTCAGCATGTCGGCACTTCCTTGTCCAGCAAGACGGCCAGAGCCGCCTCGCGCCAGTGTTCATCAGTCGATCGGCGGAGAAAATCCGCCGCCTTTTCCCTGAAGGCAGGCGTCGCCGTTTCGCGCAGCGTGCCGAGCCAGATCAGCGCCTCTTCCATGGCGCCCTCCCCGGCCAGCAGACGCGCCAGATTGAAGGCTCCGCGAAAATCGCCGCCCTCTGCCGCGATCCGATAATGACGCAAGGCTTCGGTCCGATCCGGGTCCACGGCCCAGCCGTCCTCGTGAAAACTGCCGATGTAATTGGCGGCCTTGGCCCCGATCGGGCCGGCATTGCGCGCCGCCCTGCGAAACCAGTCCAGCGCGGCCCCATGTTCGCCGCGCAGCGCAAGCTGCGTCGCGAAATTATACTGGGCTTCGGCCAGCCCGTGCTCCGCCGCGACGCGATAACATTCCCCCGCACGCGCCGTATCTACCGCAACGCCCCAGCCGAGTTCATAGCAGCGGCCGACCATGTTGAGCGCGAACATGTCATGTTGGGCAGCCGCCCGGTTGAACCAGCCAAAAGCCGCCTTCGGTTCGGCGGGCAGTTCGACCCCGTCCAGCAGCATCTGCCCAAGCACGAGCTGCGCCTGCGCCACGCCTGCCTCCGCCGCCACGCGGATCAACGCGGCGCGATCCGCCCCCGGCTCAGCCAATCGCGCAGCAAGCGCTTCGGCGCTCATCGCGGAAAGCTCAGCCAGAGATGACAGGGAGGGATCGGTCATCGGGTCAATATTTGACGCTCAAAGTCGCAAAAGCCGAGCGCCCCGGAGCGAGGGTCGCATAATGGTTGGTATAGGCCTGAGCGAAATAGACCTTGTCCGTCAGATTCTGAACATTGACGCTCAGGCTGACCTTGTCGCTGAACTCATAGCCGGCACGCGCATCGAAGCGCCAATAGCTGGGAACGGAGCGGGCGATGACCCTGGTGGCGGGGCTGACCGTGACCAGGCCCGCACTGTCCTGCGTTGCGGTGCGGTTATCGGCATAGCCGCCGAAGACCCGGCTCATGTAGAAGGCGCCGCCACCGATGTTGAGCTGCGGCAACACCTCCACATTGGTCCAGAGCGAGAAGCTGTGCTTGGCGGTCTGCGGGAATCGACGGCCGGTGTTGACCGAAGGGACGAGGACGGTCTTGGCCGCCTGCCCGGTCACCGCCGCTGCCGTCAGCGCAGTATAGCCGCCGTCAACGATCCTGGCGTCCATATAGGTATAGCCGCCAAAGACGCTCCATTTGGGCAGTATCTCGCCATTGAAGCCCAGTTCCACGCCCCTGATCCGGCGTTGGCCGATGAACTGGATGCTGTTGTCGGAGCCGGTGACGCGGGCATTTTTCGTCTCCGTCTGGAACAGCGCGACGTTCAGTGACAGGTGCGAGTTGAAAAGGTCCGCCTTGGCGCCGACTTCGTAGGATTTCGTGCGCTCGACCTTCAGCGTCTCCTCTGCCGCGGCCCGGAGCGCCGCAATGGCGGCGGCGGTCTGCGCCGGGGTCGTGGTGGCGGCGACGGTGCCCAGGCTGTTGCCGTCCTGCCCTTCGCCCAGCAGGCTGTTGGGCGGCGTGGCAGAGGTCGCGTAGGAGGCGTAAAGGCTGCTGTTGGCGGTCGGCTTGAACACCACGCCCGCCTGCCAGTTGAACACGCCGTCATTGCGGCGCACGACCGGCGAAACGCCATTGATGACGGGCAGCGTCACTTTCGAGCTGTAATCATCATAGCGTGCGCCCAGATTGATGATGAGCGACTTGCCGATGGAAATCGAATCGAAAGCGTAAATCGCCCTGGTGTTCGCATTGTTCTGCGTTTCCTGCGCCAGCGTCGTCCGGGTGATCGGGCCGGTCGCCGCATAATTGCCGTTCACATAATTGACCCAGGGATCGGACGGGTTCGGGTTGAACAGGCTGGTGCAGTCATAGGTCGCGACCTGCGCGGGGCTGCAGGACGGGCCATTGGTGGTGCCGGTCGAAAAGTGACGGGTCGTGACGTTGAACGTGCCGCGCCGCGCCTTTTCCCACGATAGCTCAGCCCCAACGGCAAAGCTGTGTTCGATGCCGCCGGTCAGGACCTTCCCGGTGAGGTCAGTCTGGTTGGTGAGCGTTTCCACCGTGCCGTAACGCGTGTTGGCGCGGCGCCACACCTGCCCCGTGCTGAACACATTGCCCTGGCTGTCGTCGGGCTGGGTATAGATGTAGGATTGATCGTTATGGCTGTAACGCGCGGTGTTGCGCAGCGTCACGCCGCCGAAATCATGGCTGGCGCGGATCGTGAACTGATCGGTCTTGCTCTTGCGGAAGTCGCGATCCTTGAGGCCATAATAAGTGTCGCGATCGACATGGCCGGTCGTGCCGTCGGCCAGCGTCACGTCCCCGACCGCCGGTTCGGAATAGGTGAAGCCGGTGGGTGCGTTGCATACGGTGGTCGAGCAGACAAAGGTGTAGGGAATGCCGCTGTCGGGCAGTTCATCGGTGTCGAGATGATACCAGGACAGGGTGAGCTGGGTCGGCGAACCCATGCCGATGGTCAGCGAGGGCGCGATGCCCCAACGCTTCTGCCAGATGGCGTCCCGACCCGCCACATCCTGATCATGCCACATGCCCGCTACGCGGAAACCGATGGAATCGCTGAGCCTGTAATTGATGTCGGCCGTGATCCGCTTGTAGTCGGCGGTGCCGTAGGACAGGTCCATGCTCGCAAAATCGCGGTCGCGGGGCAGCTTTGTAATGATGTTGAGCGAGCCGCCGGCGCTGCCGCGCCCGCCCAGCGAGCTGTCGGAGCCGCGCACGACCTGAATCTGTTCGACTGCGAAGACTTCGCGCGACTGGGCGGAGGTATCGCGCACGCCGTCGACATAGGTGCTGCCCTGGCTGTCGAAGCCGCGGATGAAAGGCCGGTCGCCGATCGGGTTGCCGCCTTCGGCCGCGCCGAAGGTGATGCCAGGCACGGTGCGCAGCGCTTCCACCAGCGTAGCCGATCCGGTGTCCTTGATCACATTTTCGCTGACGATCGCGACCGATCGCGGCGTGTTGATCAACGGCGCCGTCGCCTTGGGAGAGATGATGTCCTGATTGTAACGGCCGTTGACGATGATCTGGCTGGCATCGGCCTGCTGATCGGCGGCGGCCCCGGCCGCATCATCCGGCCTGTCCAGCGCCATGGCGGGACTCGACATGAAGGCACCCGCGCAACCCAACGCCAAAAAGGCCGGCGCGGCGCGGCGGCGTTGATCGTAATGCATGCTGGTCCCCCTGATCGCCCCTTATCGTGGAACCCGTTATTGCGACGCGTTCTCAGAGTCAAACACTATTGAGAAACAAAAGCACTCGTCAGCCAGCCATGCTGGCGAAAGGCTGGAAACGCCTTTATGCGGCGTCGCTGCGCAGAACGAACGGAATTTCGACCACGCCGCGCACGCGAACCGGCTGGCCGTCGCGGACCATCGGTCGCCAGCGCCAGCCGCGCACTGCATCTCGCGCCGCATCGTCGAGCCGTGCAAAACCACTGCTCCGGGCAATGGAAAGGCTTTCCACTGCGCCGTCCAGGCCCAATGTCAGCGCCAGTACCACAGTGCCCTGCTCTCGTTTTCGGCGGCTCTCAATCGGATAGCGGGGCGGCTTTCCCGCCACCATCTGGGCGCCGATGTCGCCGCCCTGCACAATGCCGGGCGG
>NZ_JBHIWJ010000102.1:0-14017 GCF_041987595.1 Sphingobium sp.
CTTTGAGGACATGACGTCATAGGCGCCGCCATAGGCCTTGCGCGTGATGACGGTGATCTTCGGCACGGTCGCTTCGGCATAGGCGAACAGCAGCTTGGCGCCATGCTTGATGATGCCCGAATGTTCCTGCGCAGTGCCCGGCAGGAAGCCCGGCACGTCGACGAAGGTCACGATCGGAATTTCGAACGCGTCGCAGAAACGCACGAACCGTCCGGCCTTCTTGGACGAGTTGATGTCCAGCACGCCTGCCAGCACCATCGGCTGGTTGGCGATGATGCCCACCGTCTTGCCCTCGATCCGTCCAAAGCCGCAGATGATGTTGCCCGCATGGGCAGGCTGCACCTCAAAGAAGTCACCCTCGTCGATGACCTTCCGGATCAGCTCGTGCATGTCGTAGGGCTGGTTGGCATTGGCCGGGATCAGCGTGTCAAGGCTGTCCTCAAGGCGATCCCACGGGTCTGCGCTCGGGCGCTCCGGCACCGGCTCCTTGTTGGAGGCAGGCAGGAAGTCGACGAAGTCGCGCACCGCCAGCAGCGCCTCGATATCATTCTCGAACGCCATGTCGGCAACGCCCGACTTGGTCGTGTGGGTAACGGCGCCGCCCAGTTCTTCCTGGGTCACGACCTCGTTGGTGACGGTCTTCACGACGTCGGGACCGGTGACGAACATGAAGCTCGAATCCTTCACCATGAAGATGAAGTCGGTCATCGCCGGCGAATAGACCGCCCCGCCTGCGCAGGGGCCCATGATGACGCTGATCTGCGGCACCACGCCCGAAGCCAGCACGTTGCGCTGGAAAATCTCGGCATAGCCGGCGAGCGAGGCGACGCCCTCCTGAATGCGCGCGCCGCCTGAGTCATTAAGGCCGATCACGGGCGCGCCGACCTTCATCGCCATGTCCATGATCTTGCAGATCTTCATCGCGTGCCGTTCGGAAACCGCGCCGCCATAAACGGTGAAATCCTGCGAAAAGACGTAAACCAGCCGGCCGTTGATCGTGCCCGATCCGGTGACGACGCCGTCGCCCGGAATATGCTGCTCGTCCATGCCGAAATCGATGCAGTTATGCTCGACATACATGTCCAGCTCTTCAAAGCTGTCCTCGTCCAGCAGCACGTCCAGCCGCTCCCGCGCAGTCAGCTTGCCCTTGGCATGCTGGGCGTCGATGCGGCGCTGGCCGCCGCCCAGACGCGCGGCTTCGCGCTTGGCTTCCAGCTGTTCGATGATGGCGAGCTTCGACATATGATGCTTCTCTCCGGCTTGTCGCGGACGTCTCTGTCCGTCCCTTTCCAATCTTTCCACATTTTCGCAAATGCAATTTTGCCAATTTGCAAATCGCGATTTTGCAAATTATGGACGAATCATGGCTCGTGGCAATCGAATCTTCGCAGGACCGCGCCTGCGCCAGCTGCGTCTGGACCACCGCATGGACCAGGCGACCATGGCGCAGGCGCTGGGCATATCCGTTTCCTATCTCAGCCAGATGGAAAATGACGACCGCCCCCTCACCGCCAAGGTGAAGGCAGCTCTAGCCAGTGCTTTCCCGACCGACTGGGCCAGCTTCGACAGCCGCGAGGAGGAGCAGCTTCTGGGCGCCTTCACCTTCGCGCTTGCGCATCCCGAACTGCCCGGCGCAGCGCTGGAACCGGAGCGGATCGAGAAGCTGCACCTGCAATTCCCCGAATTCGCTGCGCGCTATGTCGACCTTTACAACGCCCATATGCGCGCCAATGAGCGCATCAACATGATCGAGGAGGCCATCGCCAACGATCATGCGGTGCAGGCCCGCCTGCCATGGGAAGCCGCCCGCGACTGGTTTCACGAAGCGGGCAATTATGTCCACACGCTCGACTGTCTGGCCGAAGAAATGGCGGAGAGCTTCACCGCCGGACAGGTGCTGGACGAGGGTATGCTGGTCGAGGCGCTGGCCCGCCGCCACGGCATCGAAACGGTGATCGCGGAGACTCCGGACTCCGCGCTGCGTTCCTATACCAGCAGCGAGAAACGCCTGTTCATCAACGCCGCCCTCCCCACCGAGAGCCGCAAGTTCATGCTCGCCCATCAGCTCATGATGCTGGAAGGGCAGGCGGTGATCGCCGACGTCGTGAACAAGGCGGCCCTGCCCGTCATGGGCGCCGACCGCCTGCTCGCCATCGGCCTTGGCAATTATGCGGCGGGTGCGCTGCTGATGCCCTATGCCCAGTTCCGCGAAGCCGCGCGCGAGGTCCGTCACGATATCGACCGCCTGTCGCGCCGCTTCGGCGTCAGCTTCGAACAGGCCTGTCATCGCCTCTCGACGCTCCAGCGGCCGGGCCTGCGCGGCATCCCCTTCTTCTTCTGCCGCGTCGACATGGCGGGCAACATCACCAAGCGGCACAGCGCCACCCGTCTGCAATTCGCCCGGTTCGGCGGCGCCTGCCCGCTCTGGAACGTCCATGAAGCCGTGGCCATCCCGGACCGGATCAACGTCCAGCTCGGCGAAACGCCGGACGGCGTGCGCTATGTCTCGATGGCGAAGGGCCTGGTCAAGCCGCTGGGCAGCTACAGCCGCACCCCGCGCCGTTTTGCGGTGGTGCTGGGTTGCGAGATCGCCCATGCCGCCAATTTCGTCTATGCCGACGG
Source organism: Sphingobium sp. (assembly GCF_041987595.1). Taxonomy (GTDB): domain Bacteria; phylum Pseudomonadota; class Alphaproteobacteria; order Sphingomonadales; family Sphingomonadaceae; genus Sphingobium. The sequence goes on from NZ_JBHIWJ010000102.1 coordinate 2,623, forward strand.
CCTGCAACTGGAGGTGGAGGGCGCCGCAACGCCCATCGGCATCACCTGCCGCCTCTGCCCCCGCCAGAGCTGCGACCAGCGCGCCTTCCCGCCCGCCGACCGCCCGATCCATGTCGATCCCGACAACCGGCAGATCGTTCCCTACTGGATCGGCTAGGAAGGGAGCTCCAGTTCGTCATCCAGAAAATCCACAAACGCCCGCACCCGGGCGGCCAGCCGATCCTGCGCGGAATAGAGCGCATGAATGTCCTCACCGTCCCCGGCGCTGAAATCGCCCAGCACCTCGACCAGCCGCCCATCCCGCAAATCAGCCGCGACATGAAAGCGGCCGTGCCGCGCTATGCCGCCTCCCGCGATAGCCATCTGCCGCACGACCTCCCCGGAATTGCCGAAAAACCGTCCCTGAACCGGCCGTTGCACCGTCCGTCCGCCGATGCGGAAATGCCAGCTGTCCACCGACCGGCGAAAGCTGAATTGCAGGCATTCGTGCCGGTCCAGATCCTCGGGCCGCTCCGGCGTCCCCCGCCTCGCCAGATAGGCGGGGCTGGCGACCAGCACCATGCGGCTATGTCCCAGCTTCTTCGCGCGCAGCCGGGTGTCGCGCAGGGGACCTATCCTTATCGCGATATCGGCCCGTTCCTCCACCAGATCGACCACCGCGTCGGACAGGGCCAGATCAACCGTCACCGCGGGATGGCGCTCCAGAAAATGGGGCAGGATCGGCAGGAGGCACTGCGTGCCGAAGGACACCGACGCATTCACCCGCAAAAGCCCGCGCGGACCGCTGTCCTCCTGCCCCAGCCCGCTTTCCACGTCCGCCATTTCCGCCATCAGGGCCATCATCCGATCGCGATAGGTTGCGCCATCGACGGTCAGCGCGAGCGACCGGGTGGTCCGCCGCAACAATGTGACGCCAAGGCGCTGCTCCAGCCGGCCGATGCAGCGGCTGACTGCGGAAGGCGTAAGCCGCAGCGCCTTGGCGGCGGCGGCCAAGCTCCCCTCCCGCGCCACGGCCAGAAAGGTCTCGATGTCGCCAAATCGGTTGTCCATGCATCATCCATGATCTGAAATCACTTCTATAGTGATGAACTTCATTCTAATCATCAATGATCCCTTTGCCTATCTTGCGGCCCAGCCAATGCAAAGGAATTGCCCATGGACCTGAAACTCACTGGAAAAACCGCTCTCATCACCGGATCGACCGCCGGAATCGGCTTCGCGATCGCCAGCAGGCTGGCGCAGGAGGGCGTGGAAGTCGTCATCACCGGCCGCAATCAGGCAAAGCTGGACGAAGCCGCTGCCCAGATCGCCCAGATCGGCAGGGTTCGCCCCGTGCTGGCGGATCCTGCCACGGCGGAAGGGGCCGCAACGCTGATCGCAGCCGCGCCGGAGGTCGACATCCTCGTCAACAATCTCGGCATTTACGAGGCCAAGTCCTTCACCGATATTTCGGACGAGGACTGGCATCACTTCTTCGAGGTCAACGTGGTCAGCGGCGCCCGGCTCGCCCGCCACTATTTCCCCCTTATGCTGGAGAAGAACTGGGGCCGCATCATCTTCATCGCCAGCGAAAGCGGCCTCGTCATCCCCGGCGAGATGATCCACTACGGCACGACCAAGACCGCTCAGCTTGCCATCGCCCGCGGTCTGGCGGAACAGACGCGCGGCACCGGGGTCACGGTCAACTCGGTGCTGCCGGGACCGACCCGGTCGGAAGGGATTGTCGACTTCATCCGCTCGGTGGTCGACAACAAGGATGCTCCCGAAGCTGAGCGTGAGACGGAATTTTTCGAGAAGTTCCGCCCCCTGTCACTCATCCGCCGCCTGATCGAAGCGGATGAGATCGGGTCGATGGTCGCCTATCTCGCCAGTCCGCTCGCGGCTGTGACCAACGGCGCGGCGATCCGCGCAGAAGGCGGAATCGTTCCCACCATCGCATGACTGCGCAGGCAATCCTGCTTGCGGGAACTGGCCCTGTCGCTCGTCTGTCTCTCCGGATAAGGAAAGATGGATGAGCGATACGGACATTCTCACCGGATTGCCGCTCCGGCAACAACTGGTCGAGGGCGGCTATGCCCGCCTGTCCGGCCCCGACCTGTTCGACCTGCTGCCGATCGACGCCACCGACTGGAACCTGTTTGCCGAAAGCTGGAATGATCTAGGGCCCGATCTCTTCATGGCGGATGGAGGCCGTTACCGCCGCCGCCGCCATGCCACCCTTGGCTGGGATGAGGGCGGCTTCATCCGCAAGCCGCATCAGCCGCATTTCCAGAGCCGCGACTATAACCCCCTGAACGGCGATGTTCAGCGCTGGTTCGATCCCGTCGATCAGACGATCATCGACCATGCCGTCATGCGCGCGATCCTCGCCTTCTGCGCGCGGAGCTTTGCCCTCACCGGCCCGCACCATGTCGAACTTCACCAGTTCCGGATCGAGGCGCGCACCGGAGAATTGGGGCGCCCGACGCCGGAGGGCATGCACCGCGACGGCGTGGACTGGGTTTTCGTGATGCTGGTCGAACGCCGCAACGTCCGGGAAGGCGTCACCCGCATCGGCTCGCCCGACGGCCGGGAACTGGGCGAGTTCACCCTCGCCCGGCCCGGCGATGCCGTCCTGATCGACGATCGTCGCATCCTGCACGGCGTCACGGAAATCCACGCGGTCGACCCAGGACAACCCGCCTGGCGGGATGCCCTGGTCATCACCTTCGTCGCGGAATAGGGCTTAGAGGTTGTTTGGAAATGCGCTCTTCCGCGCATTTCCAAACACACCCTTATTTCAACAACACCAGTTCCTCGGCCATGCTGGGATGCAGGGCCACGGTATCGTCGAATTCCTGCTTGGTGAGACCGGCCTTCACCGCGATCGCCGCCGCCTGAAGGATTTCCGGGGCGTCCGGCCCGATCATGTGCAGGCCCACGACGCGATTGGTCGTCGCGTCCACCACCATCTTGTAAAGCGCCCGCTCGTCGCGCCCGGCCAGCACATTCTTCATCGGCCGGAAGTCGGACGTATAGACTTTCACCGTCCCATATTTGTTCTTGGCCTGCGCCTCGGTCAAACCCACGCCCGCCAGCGGGGGATGGCTGAACACGGCGGAAGGCACGCAATGATAATCCACCGTCCGCGGATTGTCCCCGAACACCGTATCGGCAAAGGCATGCCCTTCCCGGATCGCGACCGGCGTCAGTTGCAGCCGGTCGGTGACATCGCCCACGGCATAGATGCTCTCGCAACTCGTCCGGCTATGATCGTCGACCCTGATCGCGCCCTTCTCGTTCAGTTCGACCCCGGCGGCTTCCAGCCCCAGCCCCTCGACATGCGGCTGACGCCCGGTCGCGAACACCAGCAGATCGCAGGCGATCGGATCGCCGTTCCTGAAGCGCACGCAAAGCGTTCCATCCTCATTCTTCTCGATCTTTTCCATCTCGGCATTGAAGCGGAAATTGATCCCCTTCATCGTCGAAATCTGGAGCAGCCGGTCGCGAATCTGCTCGTCATAGCCGCGCAGCAACGTGGCCGAGCGGTTTACGATCGTCACATGGCTGCCGAACTGGTGAAAAATCCCGGCGAATTCATTGGCGATATAGCCGCCGCCGACGATCACGATACGCTTGGGACATTCCTCCAGATGGAAGACTTCGTTCGAGGTGACGCCATGCTCGGCACCCTCGATGTCCGGAATCACCGGCCAGGCGCCCGTCGCCACGAGAATATATTTTGCGCTGATCTCCCGTCCGCTGGCCAGTTTCACGCTATGCGGCCCGGTGATCGTCGCCCGTTCGGGGATCAGTTCGACCTTATGGCTGTCGAGCGTGTTCTTGTAGAGGCCTTCCAGCCGATCCACGTCGGCCAGCACATTGTCGCGCAGCGTCGTCCATTCGAAATCGCAATCCGGCACATTCCAGCCGAAACGGCGGGCATCCTTCAGATCCTCTGCGAAATGCGCGCCGTAGATCAGCAGCTTCTTGGGCACGCAGCCGCGAATGACGCAGGTGCCGCCGACACGATATTCCTCGGCCACCGCGACCTTGGCGCCATGGGCGGCCGCGACGCGCGACGCGCGCACCCCACCCGATCCCGCACCGATGACGAAAAGGTCGAAATCGTAGTCGCTCATTCATGCCTCCGCTGAGTTGCGCCCGCATATGGAGCTTACCCAGCGGAGTTACAAATGAGATTTGCGCTTATGCGCCGCCCAGCGCCAGACCGATCAGCGCCATTGTCGAGGGGTCGAAACCCTTCGGCCCTTCGGCTTCGATGGATTTTGCGATTTCCTTGCCCAACTCGACGCCGAACTGGTCGAACGGGTTGATCCCCATCAGCACGGCATTGGCAAAGGTCCGATGCTCGTAAAAGGCAATCAGCGCGCCCAGAGCCTCGGGCGTCACATCGTCGAGCAGGATGGTGGTCGAAGGCCGGTTGCCGGGATAGGCCCGCGCAGGATCGGTCGCATTCTCCTTACCTCGTAACAGCGCCGCCCCCTGCGCAAAGCAGTTCACCAGCAGCGCCCGGTGATGCGCCGGGTCAAGCGCATGGCCCGGCTCGACCGAAGCGATGAACTCCACCGGCGTCAGGATCGTGCCCTGATGCAGAAGCTGGAACACGGCATGCTGGGCGTCGGTCCCGACCCCGCCCCAGGTGATCGGCGCCGTGGGCCCATCGACGGGCGCGCCATCCCGCGTCACGCTCTTGCCGTTGCTCTCCATCTCCAGCTGCTGGAGATAGGAAGGCAACAGCGCCAGCCGCTCGTCATAAGCGAACAGCGCCCGCGTCTGGCATCCCAGGACCCGTGCATAATATTGGTCGACAAAGGCCGCGATCAGCGGTGCATTGGCCTTGGGATCGGACAGGCGGAAATGCCGGTCCATTGCCGCCGCGCCTTCGAGCAGGCTCTCAAACGCGTCCCACCCCAGCGCCAAAGCCGCCGGAAAACCGATGGACGACCAGAGCGAATAGCGCCCGCCCACGCTCTCGGCAAAGGGCAGCACGCGGGTTTCATCCACACCCCATTCGATCGCCTTGTCCGGCGCCGCCGTCAGCGCGATGACCCGGCCATAGGGGTCTTCCACGCCCGCCTCGACCATCCAGTTGATCGCGCTCGCTGCGTTCAGCATGGTTTCAGTGGTTGTGAAGGTCTTCGATGCAACCGCAATCAGGGTTGCCGCCGGATCGAAGCGCGAAATGGCCCGCTCCAGCGCCGTGCCGTCGACGTTCGACACAATCGCGACGTCATAGCGCGCACCGTCGCCGCCCAGCGCATCGACGATCAGGTCCGGCCCCAGCGCCGACCCGCCAATGCCGATATGCAGGATGTGCCGGATGGGTCCCAGCGCCTCCCCCTCGATGGCGTCGATCAGAGCGCGCATCCGGGCATGGAACATCTTGGCCCGCGCCACGCTGTCGGCATTGCCTTCGCCGCGTTCGGCAGGATGCTCGGCGGCCCGGCCCTCGGTATTGTTGACCGCCTCGCCCGCGAACAGCGCGTCGCGCTGGGCGGCAAAGCCCTTTTCCTCGGCCAGCTTCAGGAAGCCCTCGAACAGTTCATCGGTCAGATGCGTTTTCGACCAGTCGAAGCGGATCGGACCCTGGACAGCCGTGAATTTGCTCAGCCGGTCGGGATCGGTGGTGAAGATGGACTTGAGATCAGCCTGGGGAAGAGCCGCAAGCGCTGCCAGTGCAGGGCTGGACATTGGGGAATATCCTTTTGTTTTACCGTTGGTCGACACCGACGCTGCACCTGTCGATTCTTGCCCTTCTTAGCCAAATCGTTCCGCTAATGCACCGTGGGACCGCAAAAATCAGGTTGCAGGGCAGCATAAGGCGATGACGGTTGGTCTCTAGCGCGCTTGACGGCGCCTTTACGAACCCGCAAAAGCCGCGACGGCCTGTTTTCGGGGCGAATTGAAGGAAAAGACGATCAAAGCATGAGCGCAAAATCCGAAACGCGGGATTTCCTCTGGTTTCTCGCAAAGCTGGCGGTGTTCGTCTTCATTCTGCGGAGCTTCATCGTTTCGCCCTTCAACATCCCGTCGGAATCGATGCAGCCGCGCCTGCTGATCGGCGACTATCTGCTGGTGGCGAAATGGCCCTACGGCTATTCGCGTTACTCGCTCCCCTTCGGCGTCCCGCTGATCCCCGGTCGCATCTTCGCCTCGACGCCCCAGCGCGGCGACGTGGTGGTGTTCAAGGCGCCCCCGAACCAGAAGAACGACTATATCAAGCGCGTCATCGGCCTGCCCGGCGACATGATCTCGGTGCGCGGCGGCACGGTCTATCTGAATGGTCAGGCGATCCCCAAGCAGAAGGTCGATGACCTTGTCATTCCCGTCACCCCGAACATGGAGGAGGCAGCGGCCAAGGAAGGCAGCCCCTCCCCCTGCTACCGCCCGAAATTTGAGGAAGCCGCGCCCGGCGGCGGCCGGCAGTGCCGCTATCCGCAATATCGCGAAACCCTGCCCGGCGGAAAAAGCTACAATGTCCTCGACCTCGTGCCCGATGGCGCGGCGGACGACCGCGACACGGTGGTCGTGCCCGAAGGTCATCTCTTCATGATGGGCGACAACCGCGATCGCAGCGCCGACAGCCGCTTCCCCGCGGTCGACGGCGGCGGCATCGGCCTCGTTCCAGAGGAAAATCTGGTGGGCAAGGCGATGATCTCGGTCTTCTCGACCGACGGCAGCGCCAACTGGCTGCTCCCCTGGACATGGTTCACCGCCGCCCGCTGGAGCCGCATCGGGGAAGGCTTTTGACGAAACCCGATACCGAAGGCTGGCTCAAAGCCCTGATCGGCCGTACGCCGAAGGACCCCGCCGCCTTCGCGCAGGCGCTGACCCATGGCAGCGCCAATGCGACCAATTATGAGCGGCTGGAATTTCTCGGCGATCGCATCCTCGGCCTGCTGATCGCGGAGTGGGTCTATGACCGCTTCGATACGGAACCCGAAGGCAAGCTCTCCCGCCGCTTCAACGCGCTGGTGTCGGGAGAAACCTGCGCCGAAGTCGCCCGCTCTGCCGGGGTTCCGACGCATCTCGTCCTTGGCAAACAGGCCCGCGACGATGGCGCCTCCGACAGCGACAATGTGCTGGGCGACGTCATGGAGGCGCTGATCGGCGCTCTCTATCTGGAAGGTGGGCTGGAAGAAGCCCGCGCTCTCGTCCGCCGTCTCTGGGGCGACCGCGTCGATACGCAGGCCAGCGCACCCAAACACCCCAAGTCCGCGCTCCAGGAATGGGCCGCCGCCAACAAGCGCAAGCCCCCCGAATATGCGATGACCGATCGGTCGGGACCCCACCACGCTCTGCGTTTCACGGTGACGGTCAGCATCAAGGGCGCCGGTGAGGCAAGCGCGACAGGCGGCTCCAAGCAGGAGGCGGAAACGGCTGCGGCAAAGGCGCTGCTGGAAAAGCTGGACGGCTGAGCCTGTCCCAAATCGACATTTTGCATTAGGAAAGAAGCCCGGCGAAAGATGCATGGGTGAACGGAGTTTTTGTTTGACGATCGATCTCGATAATCAGCGCTGCGGCGTCATCGCCATCGTGGGCGCCCCCAATGCGGGCAAATCGACGCTGGTAAACGCCCTCGTCGGCCAGAAGGTGGCGATCACCAGCCCCAAGGCGCAGACAACCCGCACCCGCGTCATGGGCGTCGCGATCGAGGGCGACGCGCAGATGGTCCTCGTCGACACGCCCGGCATCTTCGCCCCCAGGCGCCGCCTGGACCGCGCCATGGTGCAGGCCGCATGGGGCGGCGCGCAGGGCGCCGACCTGATCGCGCTGATCGTCGACGGCAAGGCTGGGCTTGGCCCCAAGATGGAGCCTATCATCTCCGCCCTCGCCGCCCGGCCGGAAAAGAAATGGCTGATCCTCAACAAGGTCGACATCTCCATCAAGGAAAAGCTGCTGGTCCATACCCAGAAGCTCTATGAACAGCTCGACATCGCGGACACCTTCTTCGTGAGCGCCGCGACCGGCGATGGCCTTGCCGAACTCAAGACCGCCTTCGCCAACGCCATGCCCGAAGGTCCCTGGCACTTCCCGGAAGATCAGGTGTCCGACGCGACCGACCGCATGCTGGCCGCCGAGATCACCCGCGAGCAGCTCTATCACCAGCTCCACGCCGAACTGCCCTATGCCGCCGCGGTCGACACGGAAAAATATAGCGAGCGCGAGGACGGCTCGGTCGAAATCCACCAGCAGATCCTGGTCGGCCGCGCCAGCCAGCGCGCCATCGTGCTGGGCAAGGGCGGCCAGCGCCTCAAGGAAATCGGTTCAAAGGCCCGCGCCGAACTGGCGAGCCTGCTCGGCGTCAAGGTCCACCTCTACCTCCATGTCAAGGTGAAGGAGGATTGGGAGGACGACCGCTTCATCTACCGAGATATTGGCCTCGACTGGGTCGAGTAGCCATCCAGTCGTTTCACCAAAGTCAGACAAATCATGACCGCCCACCCCGTTCGGGCGAACGGGGCGAACGGGGTGGGCGGAGTGTTACTCCGCCGCGGCCTTCTTCTTTGCAGGCTTCTTTGCAGGCGCTTTTTTGGCCGCGGGCTTCTTGGCCGCCGCCTTTTTGGCCGGCGCCTTCTTCCCCTTCTTGGCCGGCGCCGCCGCAGCCCGCGCATCGATCAGTTGCGCGGCCTCCTCCAGCGTCAGGGCATCCTGCTCGATCGTCTTGGGCAGCGTCGCATTGGTGGTGCCGTCGGTCACATAAGGCCCGTAACGCCCCGCCATCAGCTTGATCTCCGCCTCGGTGCGCGGATGCTTGCCCAGCACCTTCAAAGGCTCGCGCGAGGAAGACCCCCGCCCGCCCTTGTTCGCCGCATCGGCCAGCTTGGCGACGGCGCTGTTCATCCCCACCTCGAAAATCTCCGCGGTGGAGGACAGTCGCCCATATTTGCCGTCATGCAGCAAATAGGGACCGAACCGCCCGATATTCGCCACGATCGGCTTGCCCGTCTCCGGATGCAGCCCGACCTCTCGCGGCAGGCTCAGCAGCTTCACCGCCCAGTCGAGCGTCATTTCGCCATCGGGCAGGTCCTTGGGGATGGAACCGCGCTTGGCCTCCTTGCCCTCGCCCATCTCGATATAAGGCCCGAAACGCCCGGACTTCCGAACGATGTCCTGCCCCGTTTCGGGATGCTGACCCAGCACTTCCGGCCCCGTATCCTCGCCGCCATTGCTTCCGCCCGGCTGCCCGAACTTCCGCGTAAACTTGCACTCGGGATAGTTTGAACAGGCGATGAAAGCCCCGAACCGCCCGCCGCGCAGCGACAATTGCCCGTCGCCGCACATGGGGCAGGCCCGCGGGTTGGACCCATCCGCCTTGGGCGGAAACAGCATCGGCTCCAGAAACTTGTCCAACTCCGCCGTAATGTCGGAGGGCTTTTGTTCCATCACCTCCGCGGTCTTGGGCTTGAAGTCGCGCCAGAAGGCTTCCAGCACCGCCTGCCACTGGGCGCGGCCGCCGGAAATATCGTCCAGCTCCTCCTCAAGTCCCGCCGTGAAGTCATAGGACACATAGCGTTCGAAGAAACGCTCCAGGAAGGCCGTCACCAGCCGCCCGCTCTCCTCGGCGAAGAAACGGTTCTTCTCGATCCGCACATAGTCGCGGTCCTTCAGCACCTGAAGCGTCGAGGCATAGGTGGACGGACGCCCGATCCCCAGTTCCTCCAGCTTCTTGACCAGCGACGCCTCGGAATAGCGCGGCGGCGGCTGGGTGAAATGCTGCTCGGCCGTCACCTTCTTCTTGGCCGGCGCATCCCCCACGGCCAGGCGCGGCAGCAGCTTGCTGTCGTCATCCTCGGCGTCGTCGCGCCCCTCTTCATAGAGCGCCAGAAAGCCCGGAAAGATCACCACCTGACCCGTGGCGCGCAGCGCATGCTGCCCGGTGCCGTCCACCAGATCGATGACCGTCCGCTCCAGCCGCGCCGAAGCCATCTGGCTCGCCAGCGCGCGCTTGAAGATCAGATCGTAGAGCCGCGCATGATCGCCCGACCCCACCTTGTCCCGATAAAATTCGGTCGGACGAATGGCCTCGTGCGCTTCCTGCGCATTCTTGGCCTTGGTCTGATACTGGCGCGGCTTTTCGGGCAGATAACCCCCGTCGTAGCGCTCCGCGATCGCCTTGCGCGCGGCGGAAATGGCGCTGCCGTCCATCTGCACGCCATCGGTACGCATGTAAGTGATCGCGCCGTCCTCATAGAGCTGCTGCGCGATCCGCATCGTATGGCTGGCGGAGAAGCCGAGCTTGCGCGCCGCTTCCTGCTGGAGCGTCGAGGTGGTAAAGGGCGGCGGAGGGTTGCGCGAAACGGGCTTCGTCTCGACCTTGTCGACGGTGAAGCGCCCGGCCTCCACATCCGCCTTCGCGGCCATGGCGTCGCCTTCCCCGCCGATGGTCAGGCGCTCGATCTTCTCGCCCTTCCAGCGGACGAGACGCGCGGTAAAGCCCTGCCCGCCCTGCTCCATCTCGGCCGCGACGGACCAATATTCCTGCGCGACGAAGCTCTCGATCTCACGCTCCCGGTCGACGACCAGCCGCAGCGCCACCGACTGCACGCGCCCAGCGGACTTGGCGCCGGGCAGCTTGCGCCACAGCACCGGCGACAGGGTGAAGCCCACCAGATAGTCGAGCGCCCGCCGCGCCCGGTAGGCGTCGATCAGATCCTCGTCCAGGGCGCGAGGCTGCGCCATGGCGTCGGTCACCGCCTGCTTTGTGATCGCGTTGAAGGTCACGCGGTCGACCTTCTGCGGCAACGCCTTCTTGGCGCGCAGCACCTCCTGCACATGCCAGCTGATCGCCTCGCCCTCGCGATCAGGGTCGGTCGCCAGAATCAGGCGGGTCGCCTTCTTGGCTTCGTCGGCAATCGCTTTCAGCTGCTTGCCCTTGTCGCCATAATTTTCCCAGCTCATGGCAAAGCCGTTGTCCGGGTCCACCGATCCGTCCTTGGCGGGCAGGTCGCGGATATGACCATAGCTCGCAAGCACATGGAAATCGCCGCCCAGATATTTCTCGATGGTCTTCGCCTTGGCCGGCGATTCTACGATGACAAGCTGCATTCAAGCCCCGGTTTTGAAATCTCTCACGTACACGCGCGAGTCTGGAAGGTCTTTTCGGTGGACGTCAAGCGCCCCTTGTTCCGGAATGTGAAGCGGTCATGACAGGCTGACCCGTCCGCCCGCATGCCGTTCCAGCCGGGCCGCCAGTTCCAGCTCCAGCAGAACGGTGTGGACCACTGCCGGCCCCAGACCCGAAAGCCGGATGACCTCATCGATCGGGACCGGAGAAGCGCCCAGCAGCGCAATCACCGTTGCCCGCTCGCCTTCGGCCACATCGGACGATACCGGCTCTCCTTCGAAATCAAGGTTGCCCTGCCGCACCATGCGCGGGTCGATGACCCCG
>NZ_JBHIWJ010000103.1:0-13698 GCF_041987595.1 Sphingobium sp.
GTTTCGGGGTCGAGCGCGATCACATCATTATTGCCCGCGCACAGGAAAAGGCGATTGCCCACCTTGAGCGGATTGGCCTGAAAGGCGGTGCCTTGCTTGCCGTCTGTCAGCTTGCCGGTGTGGTAGGTCCACGCCCTTTCCAGATTGCCGACATTCGCGGGCGTGATCTGCGCTAATGGCGAGTAGCGCGACCCGCCCCGGTCGTTGCCATAGGCGACCCAGTCGCCATCGGCTGCTTGTGCAGGTGCGGTGCCCCAGAGCGTGCCGGACGCCGGCGGCGAACGATCCGCCCAGAAAGCGCTGCCGACCCCGCCCATGAGGAGCAGGAGAAGAGCCGGCCACAGCGCGCGGGCGCCAGGCAGGGGGCGACCAAGCCCGACATATTGCCGATAAAAGGGGGTGAGCATGTAGAAGCCCATGGCGACGGGCATGGCCAACCGAGGCGCCAGCGCCCAGCCGTCCAGTCCTACTTCCCAGAGCGACCAGCCCAGATTGGCGATGAGAAAGGCCCAATAGAGGGTGATCGAGAGCGGCGAACGGCGCCAGCCGAGAAACGCGGTGACCGTCATGACGACGCCGGACACGCAATACCAGATCGACCCGCCGAGCAGCGCGAGCTGCCCGCCCAGCCAGAGCAGCGACAGACCTGCGAGAAGCAGAAGCAGAACGAACAGCATGTTCAGAAAGCGGCGCATCGAGCTCCCCCTCGGAATCCGGAAAGGCGTGGCAGGAATTCAGGCGGGCAATTGGGCCGCGAGCCAGTCCGGCACATTGATCCGGTAGCACTTCTGCTCATAGAGGCGGCTGATCTTCCAGCCCTGCGCGGTGCGGACGAATTCATGATGATACCAGAGACCGAAGACCAAAGTATCGGTCGTTTCGCCATTGCTTACCGTCATCGGATTGTAGCAGGCGGTTTTGGTTTTCGCGTGATCGCCCGTGATCTGATATTGGATGGTGGACACGGCATGTTGAAAGGCCAGGATCGGCGTCAGGCTTGCCGAAAGAAATTCCTTGATTTCCGCAAGGCTTCCGACGACGCCCACCATTTCGGAATAGTCGATCACCGCATCGTCGGTAAAATAGCGGTCCAGCGCGTCCCAGTCGCGTGTATCCACTGCGTAGCAATAGCCTACGATCAGGTCCTGAATTTCGAACCGGTCCGACATCTCCTGCAGGGTCAGTGTCATGGCCTCTCCTCCGTCTCACTCATTCTATAGAATCTCCGCTGGCACAGCGGAGGAGGTTCGCCGCCTTCCATTAGGTAGGTGCCGATCGCGGTGGCTATGCGGAAGAAACCACAGCCCTTGGGACCGATCCCGCGGGCCGTTTTTGATCAAGGAGACTATTATGGGCCTCGCCCCGTTCACGGAAGCCGATTTCGTCCTGTCCAAGGAGAAGCGGGCAGACATCACAGCCGGGCTGACCGAGCGGCAGGCGTTCATGGTCAATCACTGGATGGACCTGCATGAAGTCATCAATCGCGGCGATTGGGACGGAATGGACGCATTCTTCAATACCGACACGATGACCTACGACAACCCGAACCGGCCCGACCTTGGCACCTATCATGTGTGGAAGACCTCGCCGCAGGGCCTCTACAAGACCTTCCCGCCCAGCATCTATCGCACGCTGAAGGCTTGGGGCCGCGGCGAGGACGAGATCTGCGTCCTGTGTCACCATCATGGCAAGCATACCGGCGGTCCCTATATGGGTGTCCAGCCGACCGGGAACGAGTTGAACGTGCTGTGGTTCTCGTGGCTGCGATTCCGCGGCGACAAGATCGATCACATCTATTCGATCTCCGACGTGCTGACGATGCTGAAGGATCTGGAAGTCATCGACGTTCCCCAGCCCGTCGATCCCTATAAGTGACCAACAGGCCGATCCGGCGCGGCGAGGGCGCGCCGGATCGGTGAAGGGGGCTGGTCTGGAATTCGGCCGGAAAGGGAAGATAAGGGCATGAAGCGGTCTGTCGACCTCAGGATCGATGTCAGCGATGCAGCGGACCTCGGCATGGCGGCGCACATGGCGGTCACGGTCCATCTGCCGGACCTTGCGACACTGACCAACCCCATGACCGTCTGCTTCGCCTTCCCCGGCGGGGGCTATTGCCGACGCTATTTCAGTTTCGACATGCCGGATGGGTCCGGCGGCGGACAGGCGGGTTTCCATTGCGAACGCGGATGGATTTTCGTCACCTGCGACCATCTGGGATTTGGCGAGTCGACCATCGCCGAAGGCAATGCCCTCAATCTCGATAATGTCTCGGCGGCCAACGACGCCATGGTGCGCCAGGTCATGAGACGGCTGGAAGCGGGCACCCTCGTCGATGGGCTGCCCCCGGTCGTCGATGCCACATGCCTTGGCATAGGCCAATCGATGGGCGGATGCTTCACCATCGTGGCGCAGGGCAATCACGACACATTTCACGGCATCGGCGTGCTGGGCTATAGCGGCATCCATACCGTCGTGCCGACCCGGCCGGGACAGCCTCCGGCCGCATGGCCCTGGATTTCGCGCCGCTCATCGCTCGACGCGCCGCATGTCCTGAACGCGGCCGCGCTGGCGCAAGCGCCGGGCGTGACGCTGGGCGACGCCGAGGCGCTTCAGGCGGCGGCACGGGCAGGTGAGCATCCCTTTCAATGGTCTTTTCACCATGATGATGAACCTGCGGACATCGTCACGCTCGACATGATGGCGTCCGCAGGGCTGGTCGATCCGCTGCCCGAATGGCGTTCGGCGACCACGCCCCCATGCGGTGTATATATGGTCGCGCCGGGCGCGGTGGCGCTGGAAGCGGCCGCCATACGCGTGCCTGTGCTGATCGCCATGGGCGAACGCGATGTCGTGCCAGACCCTTTAGCCGAACCCAGGGCCTATAAGAGCGCGGAAGACATTCAACTCTTCGTGTGTCCCCGCATGGCGCATATGCACAATTTCGCGCCCACCCGCGTCCGCTTCTGGGAGCGCATCCATAATTGGGGCGATGGCGTGGCGGCGCAGCGCCTGCTGGGCTGAGCGGGACCCTTACCGCCGACTTTTAGAGGCTGAAGCCCCCATCGACGATCAAGGTCTGGCCGGTCATATATTGCGCCCTTTCCGAGGCCAGAAAGGCCACGGCTTCGGCGATATCCTCGCCGCTGCCGAAGCGTTGCAGGGCAATGCGTTTGCGCTGCGCTTCCCAGATTTCAGGCGAATAAAGCGATCTCAGGAAGTCGGCGCCCAAGCCGGCATCGATGATTCCCGGAGCGACCATATTCGCCCTGATGCCGTAGCGGCCTTCCTCCTTGGCGATCGCGCGGCCCAGGGCTTCCATCCCCGCCTTGGGTACGGAGGAGAGGGCGTCGCCGGGTGGGAAGCAGTAGTTCGCGACCGAAACGACGGTAACGAAATTGCCGAAGCCTTGAGCGCGGAAATGGGGAAGCGTAGCGGACACGATGCGGGTGAAGCCGACCAGTTCGATCTCGATGACTTCGCGCCATTGGTCTTCGCTGATCTCGCTGACGAAGGGTTGGGCGATTTCGACCCCGCTAGCGAAGACCATCGTGCCGATGGCGCCGAACTGCTCGACTGTCTCGCGGATGCCGGACTCTATCGAGGCGCGATCGGAAAGATCGCACGTAACGGACAGCGTCTCACAAGAACTATTTGGAAGAGACGCCGCGATCGCCAGTGCCTTTTCACTGCTGGACCGGTAGCCGATAGCGAGATGACCCCATTCGGTCGACAGCCGTCGGCAGATCGCACTGCCAAGGCCACCGGTTCCGCCGACGACGAAGGCCGCGCCCTTCATCATAACGGTAAATGAAGGGCCAGATGGTGGAGCAGGCGATCGGCAAAGGCATCATTGCGGTCGCCGGTGAACATGTGGCCGACGCCATGGGCGATCTCGACCTCCAGTTGCGGGGCCAGTGCCCGAAACTGCCTGACGCTCTCGTCCGAAACGATCTCGCTCAGTTCCGCCTTCACAAGGACAAGTGACGATTTTACGCGGCGGGCAGCGGCAATGAGCGCTTCCCCTTCCGAGGGGGGATGAAGAAATTCCGGCGCCGTCGTGCGCGGGTCCCAGTGCCAGAACAGGCGTCCATCTTCCTCGCGCATCGATTTGGCGAGGCCGGAAACGTCTGCCAGGCGGGGCTGGCCGAGGTGGGCGTGCAGCGCATCGGCAGCTTCCTCCAGTGACGCGAAACCGCAGTCGCTGGCGCGGAAGAAGCCGCGAATGTCCTCCACCCCCGTATCGACGATATAGGGCGCGACGTCGGCGAGCATGATGAGGCGCACCAGATCGGCGTGGCGCGACCCACCCACCAGCGCCGATTGCCCGCCGCGCGAAGCCCCCACCAGGGCGATCGGCCTGCCGAGGGCATGGATGATGGCTTCGACATCGCGGCCATAAGCTTCCAGCAGATAGTCGCCGTCGCTGGCCCAGCCACTGTCGCCATGGCCCCGCAGATCGAAGGTCAGGCCATAATAGCCGGCTTGCGCGACCCGCCGGGCCGACCCCGCCCAGGAGCGACGGCTTTGGCCGCCGCCATGGAAGAAGCAGACAGGCGGAGCAGCCGGGTCGCCATAGGCGTCCGCGACCATCTCCAGCCCATCACCCGGCAAGCTTATCCGCATTGGGGTCGTCATGACGGAACCGCGCATCTATTCGGCAGCAACCGGCGGCACCATTTCCGCGAATGACGGGTGTTCACCGGGACCCTTATAGGCGAATTTGCCGGGCGCGTGGTGCCACTTGCCGTCGTTGCGGCTCTCATAGGGCGAGGCGACTTCGATCAGGCAGCCATGGGTGCTCTTGTGGCCGACCCAGCTCCACTTCTGCCAGGTCATGTCCGGATCGTTGAAGGTCTGACCGCCGCCGGGCAGGTGCAGCCCTTCGGCGCGCAATTTCTCCATCGCGCCCGGCACGTCGTCGGTGGCATAGCAAAGATGATGGACATGCTCGCCGACCTTTTCGAGGCGATCGCCCATGGGCGTGCCGGGGGCCGGCTGAATGAACTGGATTTCCGTGCCGCCATTGTTGACGAACGTCGCCCACTTCATGCCCGCATCGGCACCGCTGGAAAACTCATCATATTTGACGAGACGTTCTTCCAGCGACGCCGGATCAAGCACGCGCAAGATCTTGGTCCAGTCTTCGATCGCCTTTTCCAGATTGCTGACGACCATGCATACATGGGCAAAAGGTCCGCTAGGCATTTACTTTCTCCTCATCTCTTATAGTTCCACCGTGGCCGTGCCGGAATTGACCGTGCCCCGGCCATCGACATCCAGCGAGAATTCGCAGGTGACGAGATTGCCGTCGATCGCCGCGACCCTGCCCGTCACCACCGCCCGGTCGCCGCCATAGACATTGTCCAGAAATCGCGAATCCATGGCCTTGATCCGTCCGCCAGGGAAGGCGCGCATCAGCATGTTCATCATATAGGCGACGTTGATCGGACCCTGGTTGATGACCCGGTCGCCCAGCCCCTTCGCCTTCACCACCTCGACATCGAGATGGATGGGGTTGGGATCGGCGAGAAACACGGCCCACTCCTTCATGGCTTGCGGGCTGACGCTCTCGATCGTGAAGGGCGGCAGCGCGTCTCCGATGGCGTAGCTCATGCGGTGAACTCCTTGCGGGGCAAAACCCACACATTATCGGTTTCCAGCACCTGCGTTCCATCGAGCAGGTGCAGGCGCAGGCGATAGGTCATCACATCCATGACGCCGAGCTTGCGGCTGCGCTTGCGGACGAGGCTGAGAATCTCTCCGGTCACCTTGTAGCTTTCACCGACCTTCAGCGGCGCATCGAACCGCACGCCGCTGCTGCCCATCATCGGGCCATCCTCGACATCGAATTCGCATGCCTGGCATACGCCGGCCACCGTCTTGCCCATCGCGACCTGGGTAGCGATATAATAATAGATCGGGTGCGCGCTTCCGTCCAAGGCCGGCTCTATACCGGTCGAGCGGCACAGGGCGGCATTTTCCTCGGCCGTGATGGTAAAGACCCTGGTGCCATCCAGCGAAGTGCCGGCGGCGTCGGGTGCGGGGGGAAGATCGTCAAGATCGCTCATGGCGGGTTCCTTAGAAAGAACGCGGCAGGCCGAGGCTTTCGGCAATCGTGTTGCGCACCATTTCATTGCTGATCGGCGTCATCCGCAAAATGCGGTGATCGCGCCAGTAACGCTGCATGTCGGTTTCCGCCGAATAGCCCATGCCGCCCAGTATCTGGATACCCAGATCCGCAGCCTTCACCGCATTTTCCGTGGCGACCATCTTGAGCATGTTCGCTTCGGTTCCGCATGGCATGCCGTTGCTCTGCATCCAGGCGACATTGTAAAGGAGCAGTTCCGTGAGCTTCTGCCAGGTCGCGATGTCCGCGACATAATGCTGCAAAATCTGGAAGCGGCCGATAATGCCGCCGAACGCCTTGCGTTGCAGCATATATTCCAGCGCGTCTTCCAGCACCCCGTCGATCGCGCCCAGACACTGTGCGCCGACCATGATCCGCTCATTGTTGAGCGTGGGCAGCATGGCGTACCAAGCCTGTCCAGGTTCACCCAGCACGTCTTCGTCGGGGACGAAAACATCCTCATAATGAACCTCGCACGAGCCCATGGCGCGCATGCCGAGCTTGGGCAGGAGCGAGGCGGTGATGCCGGGCGATTTGGCGTCGACGAAGAACATGGTAAGGCCATGATGCTTCTTCTCGACATTTTTGTCGGTGCGCGCGAGGACGAGCAGCCTGTCGGCGGCCTTGGCGCCGGTCGTCCACATCTTGGCGCCGTTCAGCTTCCAGCCGCCCTCGACCTTTTCGGCATGGGTCTTCATCGCGCCCAGAACATCGGTGCCGCCATCGGGCTCGGTCATCGACAGCGAGACGCGGAGCTTGCCCTGTGCCATGGGACGCAGCCAGCGATTTTTCTGCTCCTCCGTGCCGACCGCGCCGATCGTCTTCGCACCGCCGAAGGAGGTGAGGCCCCAGACCCACAGCAGGCCACCGGCCGTTCGCGCGAATTCGCGGGCGAAGATCATCTGCATCATGACGTCGCCGCCCAGCCCGTCATATTCCTCGGGGATGCCTATCCCGAAAAATCCCTGCTCGGCGATCTTGTCCCACAGCGCATAGGGATAATTTTCTTCGTCGGCCTCCAGCGCGCGCATCCAGTCCTTGGGCGCTTCCGCATCGACCCAGCGGCGGACAATGTCCCTGAACGCCTGCTGTTCCTCGGTGAGTGAAAAATCCATCGTCGTTCCCGTTAGTGGCCCTACGACTAAGCGCCTGTCGGACGCGTTGCGAACCTATCCAACTATAGGGCAGGCCGTCGGCAGAAGCTGAACAGCTGGCCCACCATCATCCCCAACTGATCGGGAATAGGCGCGTTTTCGATCGGGTCGCCTTCGCCGCCGATGGTGTTGATGGCGATGCCCAGCGGCGTCGGCCAGCCGCGCAGCGCATGAGTGATCATCCGCAGTTGCTGGAGCGTGGTGACCGCTGCCTGCCATCCTGCCGCCGTTGCCACGCAGCCCACAGGAAGGCCGTCGAAATAGCAGCGCTCGTCGCGACTCATATCCTCGACATAATCGAGCGCATTCTTCACGAAGCCGGAGATCGCGCCATGGTAACCCGGTGAGCCGATGATGACGGCATCCGCCGACCGCAGGACGTCGACATAGCGTCGCGCCGCGTCCGAACGATCCGGATTTTCAGGCGCGTAAGGCGGAAAGTCGATATCGCCACCGGCCAGCAGCGTCGTGCGCGCGCCGCGTTCCTCTGCGATGGCTAGCGCCTTGCGAAGCGCGCGCTCGGTGGAGGAATAGGCGCGCATGGTGCCGCCAATGGCGACGAAATGAAGCTGGGTCATATCAGATCGACAATCCTCCCTCGACCGGGATGATCGATCCGGTGACATAGGCGCCCGCGCGCGAGGCGAGATAGATGGCTGCCCCGGCCAGATCCTCCGGCGTGCCGACGCGGCCGCGGGGGACCATCGATTCCACCATCTTGCGCATCTCGTCGGAGGTGATGACCGTCATCTCGGATTCGAAGAAACCGGGCGCGATCACATTGGCGGTGATATTGTCGTGGCCAAGCCGCTTGGCGAGGCCCTTGGCCATCCAGTGGATCGCGCTTTTGGAGGCCTGATAGGCGTAATTTTCCTTGGGTCCCACCTTGAGCGCGCCGACCGACCCGATGTTGATGATCGATGCTGGACGTTCCGCCGTACCGCCCGCGCGGAGCAGGGGCAGGAATTTCTGGAGGGTGAAGAAGGGCGCCTTCAGGTTCAGGTCGATGACCGGATCCCATTCGCTCTCGCCATAGTCGTCGATGGGCGCGTCCGCCATCGTCCCTGCATTGTTCACGAGGACATGCACGGCCTGCTCCCGCGCGGATACCGCCGCGACCAGAGCCTCGATCCCGGCGAGCGTCGACAGGTCCGCGACGAGGCCGATGCAGTGGCCGCCCGTCGTGGCCGCAATCTCGGCCGCGGCCGCCATCACCTTGGCTTCCGTCCGGGCGCAGATATAGACCTTGGCGCCCGCAGCGGCAAAGCCGGTCGCGATATGGCGGCCGATGCCGGTCGAGCCGCCTGTGACAATGGCGACGCGGTCCTTTACCGAGAACAGTTCGGCCGCATTCATGCCTTTGCTCCCGCGGCGGCAATCTTCAGAATGAGGTCGGTCGTACCCTCGGGATCGCCCACCAGCAGGGCGTGATCGCCCGGATGGTCATGGATGGTCCAGCCCAGTTCGCGCGCCCGGTCGTGCATGGCGGTCATTACCGTGACGGCCGCCGCGATATAGTCGACGGGCTGGGTGATCGTCTCGGCACCCACGGGGATGACACAGGCGGTCGCCTTCATCGGCTGGTCCGACAGATTGTCGAGCAGCCATTTCTCCCGCGCCGGGTCCATGAGATGTGGATGCTCCTTGGCGGCCGCTCGCTGCATTTCATGTACGCCCGAACCGACCGGGCCTTCGCCCGCTTCGAGCATAGCATCCAGCGCGGCGAGTTGATCTTCGGGAACATAGCCCATGAGGGACGCGATCCGTTCCCCCGACCGGGGCACGATGGCGTCGAGATAGATGATCCTGGCGATGCGGTCGCCCACCTCAGCAATGACGCCGGGCGCGACGGTTCCGGCATAGCTGTGCGCCACCAGCACGACGTCGCGCAGATCCTCATATTTGAAGACATTGACGATGTCGCGCACGTGGGTCGCATTGCCGACATCGCGGCCGATCAGATGTTCGCGCTCGCCAAAGCCGGTGAATGTTGGGGTGTAGACCTTGTGTTCCCTGGCTTCCAGCAGTTCGCGGACATATTTCCATGTCCAGCCGCCCATGCCGCCGCCATGGAGAAGTAGGAATGTGGTCATGACGATCAGGCCTCCGCCGGTTCTGTGTTCTGGATGAATTCTGGGAACGGGTCAGGTCCCCACAGGAACATGCTGTCCTCCGGCGCATGATTGGCAGCCGGCCAGTCAACATCATGCGGGATGAAGTCTATATCGGCCGAATATTCGCTGAAACTGCCCCAGGGATCGCGCACATAATAGAAATAATTGGCGCCCAGAACATGCTGGCCCACACCCCAGTTGGGGCCATAGCCCGCCCGCGCCATGGTCGCGCCGCCCAGACCCACTTCCATCACCGACCCGACGTCCCAGCTGTTGTGATGCATGCCCCGCCGATCGGAAAGGACGAGAGCAAGCAGGTGATGGTCGCTACCATGGACGCCGTGCAGGAAGGCGACGGCCGGTTCGCTCTTGTCGGACAGGCGCAGGCCAAGCGTTTTTTCATAGAAATCGATCGCGGCATTCACGTCGGTCGTGAAGATCGCGAAATGGGAAAGGCGGCGGGGGTGGACCTTCGGCGCCTTGCTGTTGGGAATGGCGCCGGATTGGCCGGGGGCCGCACTGGTGAAGGTGAAATGGCTTTTTTCCGATGGCGTCGCCTTGTCAGCAGCGCGGACATTGATGGGCAGGCCATCAAAGCCCGCGAACCAGATGCCGTCGGTTTCGGCGCCTTCGGGCGCGTCGATGCGGGTGACGCCGCAGCTGTCGAGATGGGCGGCGAACGCGTCGACCTCATCGGGGTATATGCCGAAGCTCAGATGGCGCAGGCGCTTGGTGTCGGCGCCTTGGCTCAGCACGCCCCAGCGATGTGGATTGCCGGCGGCATATAATTCCAGCTTGCCATTCCTGTCCCGGACTTCAAGCCCGAAGAGCGTGTAGAATGTCCGCGCTGCCTCCAGATCGGGCACTTCGACCGCGAAATGATCGATGGAATGGACGCCCAAAACATTGGCGCGGCGTCCCGACGGGCTTTTCTGGTTCATCCTTCCCTCCTTGGCTGGCCGGGCGCCGACATGGGACGGCACCCGGCCTTTCGATCAGGCTGCTTTGATGGGGTTCACAAGCAGGCCGATCTTCTCGATTTCCACTTCGCACACATCGCCATCCTTCATGAACAGCGGAGGATTCCGGGCAAGGCCGATGCCCGACGGCGTTCCCATAACCAGAACGTCGCCTGCCTCCAGCGTGAAGCAGGTGGAGAGCAGGGCGACCGTGTCGACGACGTCGAACACCATGTCCGAGGTGTTCGCGCTCTGCACCACCTGACCGTTCAGGCGGGTTTCGATCTTGAGACCGGCGCCGCCCGCAGGCAGTTCGTCGGCCGTGACCAGCCAGGGGCCGAAGGCGCCGGTATCGTCAAAATTCTTGCCGACCGTCCACTGCGGCGTCTTGAGCTGATAGTCGCGGATCGAACCGTCGTTGAACACCGAATATGCGACGATATGCGACAGCGCGTCGTCCTTGCTGATATTCTTCCCGCCCTTGCCGACGACCGCGACCATTTCCGCCTCATAATCGAGTTGATCGGAACAGGGCGGTTTGATGATCGGTGCGCCATGGCCGATGAGGCTCGAATTGAAACGGCCGAACACGGTCGGAAATTCGGGCACGTCAAAGCCGCCTTCCGCCGCATGATCCTTGTAATTGAGACCAAGGCAGAGAATCTTCGGCGCCTTGACCAGCGGCGGCAGGAAGATGAGGTCTTCCACCTTCACCTCTTCGCCCTCGCGGCTCACCCTAGCGCCAGCGTCCGTCAGCGCAGTGCTTCCGCTGGCGATCAGGGCATCCAGATCATAGAGCGCAGCGTCACCGAACAGCGCCTTGACGCCCGCACCGGAGTCCACTGCCAGACCGACCGCCCCGTTCCTTGTCACCTTCGCCAACCGCATATTCAAACCTCCTGGGAAACTTTCAAACCGCTGCCTATGGCATGGGTCATCATGAAATATATTTCAAGCTATAAAATACATCTTATCGAATTGCCACATGCAGCGAAGCTGATATAGTTCTTTCGATGACGAAGAAGCTGAGCCTGACCGAGCGCGCCTATCGCCAGTTGCGCGACGATCTTCTGACGTGCCGGCTGGTGCCCGGCGCGAAGATCAACATCAAGGATATCACCGAAACCCAGGGCTTTAGCCTTGGGGCTGTCCGTGAAGCCCTGTCCCGGCTGACGTCCGAAGGCTTTGTGACGCAGGACGATGCCCGGGGATTCCGGGTGACACCGATATCGATCGGCGATCTGACCGATCTGGTCAGGGTCCGCAGCGACATTGAGGGACAATGCCTCAGGCGCGCCATTGAGAAAGGTGGCCTGGACTGGGAAACCTCCATCGTCAGTGCGGCCCATAGGCTGAGCAGGACCCCGACGCGCGACCCGCAGGAGGCGGTCCGTCTGAACGAAGATTATGCCGACGCGCATGCGGCCTTTCATCACGCCCTGGTCGCGGCGTGTGACAGTCCATGGCTGCTCAAGATGCGCAACTGGCTCTATGCCCAGTCGGAACGTTACCGCTATCTCACTGTACCTCTGGCCCGTGGCGACCGGGATCTGGTTCAGGAACATGCGCAGATCGTCGACGCGGCGCTGGCGCGGGACGCTGACCGTGCCGTGGCGCTGCTGGCGGACCATCTGATGGCTACCGCGCGGGTGCTTATCGACCCGCAAAATGCTTTGGGCGGACCTCATGCCGAACTGGCTGTTGTCGCGGATCGGGTCCTTTGATCCCATCTCAGCTCTGCCTGTTCTGACCGGTCCCACCGCCGCTGGCAGGCATCAGCATATTGCTCATGCCGCCATCGACCAGCAGGTCGACGCCGCTGATATGGCCAGCATGAGGGCCGATCAGAAACAGGATCGCCTGAGCGACATCCTCGGCCACGCCTAATTTGCGCAGGGGGATATTGGCTTCCCGCTGGTCGCGCCGCGACTGGTCCTTATATCCCGCAGCGGTCATCGGCGTGTAAGTGGGGCCGGGCGACACCGTATTGCACCGGATGCCGTCCGGACCCCATTCGATGCTGAGCTGACGGATCATCATCAGCAGCGCGGCTTTGCTGGAGGAATAGAAGCCGAGCGCGGGCGTGGGCTGGGTGGCCGACATGGATGCAGTCGCGACGAAGGCGCCCCTGCTTTCTTTGAGATGCGGATGGGCAGCCTTTCCCAGCAGCCAGGACGAGCGGGTGTTGATGGCGAAGATGCGGTCGAAATCGCTGATCGGCAGTTCGGCCAGTGCGCCGCCCATGATGACGCCAGCATTGCTGATGACGGCGTCGATCCCGTCCATATGGGTGAGCGCGGCAGCCACGATCCTGTCGCCGCAATCCGGTTCGGCGAGATCGACCACGCAGGTCGCAGCGGCGGGGCCGACCGCATCGGCCACGACCTGCAGATTGGCCGCATCGCGATCCGCGAGCAGCATCTGATGTTCGCCCGGTATCACGGACCCGGCCGCCAGCAGTTCGGCGCAGGCCCTGCCGATGCCGCTTGCAGCACCCGTAATGATCACCCGCATGTCACTCTCCCTACATAGATCCATGGCGTCGATGCGCAGTGTTTCAGTCCTTCAGGCCCAGTTCGTCCATCAACGCACCGCGCAGTTTGAACTTTTGGATCTTCGATGCCGACATCGGCCATTCGTCGATGAAACGTATATGGCGCGGGACCTTGAAGGAAGCGAGGCGCTGGCGGGTATAGGTGATGAGTTCCTCCGCCTCGACTTCGACATCGCCTTCGCGTTCGACATAGGCGGCGGGGATTTCCGCCAGCCGCTCGTCCGGCAGCCCGACCACCTGCGCCAGACGGACCGCCGGATGGGTCGCCAGCACCGCCTCGACTTCGGCCGCGGCAACATTTTCCCCGCCCACTTTCAACATATCCTTGAACCGGCCGTGGAACATGACATGGCCATGTTCGTCGATCGAGCCGATGTCGGCGCTGTGATACCAGCCGTCGGCGTCCAGCGCCTGCGCCGTCTTTTCAGGATCCTTGTAATAGCCGTCGAACAGATTGTAGCCGCGAATGAGAATTTCGCCGCGCTCGTCCACGCCCTTTTCCTCGCCGGTCTCGGGATCGACGATCTTCATCTCTATACCGGCCAGGGGGAAGCCGAGCTTCCTGAAGCCCATTTCCGGGTCCATCGTATAGCCGCCGGTGGTGACGATGCCGGCCGCCTCGGTCATGCCCATGGTCCCGACCTGAAGCATGTTGGGCGCCTTCTCCCGATAGGCCTGACCCACGCGATCCGGCATGAAGGCGAAGCAGCTGTTTTGCAGGCGCACCGACGACATGTCGGTCCTGGCCCAATCGGGATGGGTGATCATGGCCTGATGGAAGGTGACGAAG
>NZ_JBHIWJ010000104.1:0-13345 GCF_041987595.1 Sphingobium sp.
ACCGGCTCGACATCCTCTTTGCGACGGTGGGTGGAGGCGGTTTCATGCCCCTTCTGATGCTGGATGCGCAGACGGTGAGGAGCGAACTGGAGCAGAATATTCTCTCCGCCTTCTTCGTCATCCGCCATGGCGCCCCGCTGATGCAGCCGGGTGGGTCGATCATCTGCACCTCGTCCAGTTCCGGCCCGATGAGCTTCCCCTATCTGGCGGCCTATCATGTCGCGAAGAGCGGTCTGGAAGGGCTGGTCCGCGCCGCCGCCGATGAACTGGGTTCAGCGGATATTCGCGTCAATGCGGTGCGGCCCGGCATGACCCGATCGGACGCCACCGGCCCCATGTTCGACACGCCGGGCCTTCTGGATCAGTTCATGCCGGAATATCCGCTGGGACGGCTGGGGATGGCCCAGGATATCGGCAAGGTAGTGCGTTTTCTCGCCGGACCGGAAAGCGGCTGGATGACAGGGGAGTGCCTGTCGGTGGACGGCGGCAATCATCTGCGCCGCAATCCCGATCTGACCGCCATGGTTGAGGCGATCCACGGAAAAGAGAAAGTCGATGCCGCACGGGCAGGGAAGGAAGTAAAGCAATGAAAATATTGATTGTTGGCGGGACCGGCGCGCTGGGGGGACATGCGGCAGTTCATTTGCGGGCGCAAGGACATGAAGTTACCGTTGGCGGTCGCAATCCGGCTCAACACGGCACACCCATGGCCACCATGCCCTTCCTGAAGGGGGATTATGTCGCGGGCGATTTCACCGCGGACCGGCTGAAGGGCTTTGACTGGGTGGTCTTCGCGGCGGGCAACGATCCACGCCATGTGCCGCAGGGCAGCGATTTCGACGCCTTTCTCGTCAAGGCCAATCATGAGGCCGTCCCGGCCTTTTTCGCCGCATGCCGGGAAGCCGGGGTGGCGCGGGCGATCCAGCTCGGCAGCTTCTACCCGCAGGCGTCGCCCGATTTGCTCGCGGGCAACGGCTATATCCGCTCGCGCCTGGCCGCCTGCGAAGGCGCGCGGGCGCAGGGCGCCTCCGGCTTCGATGTCGTCAGCGTCAACGCGCCCTTCATGGTGGGCACGGTTTCCGGCCTGCCGAGCGCTATTTTCCAACCCTATGTGCAATGGGCGCAGGGCCTGATCCCGATCGAAAACTATGCCCCGCCGGGCGGCACCAATTTCATGTCCTTCCAGTCACTCTCGGAGGCGATCGAAGGCGCGCTGCTGCACGGCGAGCCGGGCAAGGCCTATCTGGTGGGGGACGAAAATCTGTCCTTCCGCGACTATTTCCAGCTTTTCTTCGATGCGGTCGGCCGCGATGTTCAGGTCGAGGAGCGGGACGCGGAACTGCCGCTGCTGCCCGATGTCGCCATTCCGCAGGGGCGCGGCAACTGGATCCGCTATGAACCCGATCCGGCCGAAGTCGCACTGCTTGGCTATCGCCGGCAGGACATAAAGGCTGCGGTTCAGGAAATCGTCGCCCAGTTCGGCAGGGTAGCGGCATGACGGGCGGCGACGGCACGGCAGGGGAGAACGGCATGTCAAAGCCATGGGAAGCGCTCGATTTCACGGACAAGACGGTCTGCGTCACCGGAGGCGGCGTTGGTATAGGACGCGCCGTCGCTGAAGCCTTCGCGGCGGCGGGTGCCCGTCTGGTGATCGCGGAGGTCGATCCCGAACGCGCCGCCGATGTTCAGGCCGCCCTGCCGGCCGCGCTGGTCGTGACCTGCGACGTGCGTGATCGGGCCGCGCCCGCCATGCTGGCGGACAAGGTCGCAACCCTTGCCGGGAAGCTCGACATCCTTGTCAACAATGTCGGTCATTTCGTGCATGCCCTGCCCTTCGCCATGCTGGACGCGTCGAAGATGGACGAGATAGTCGACACCAATCTCGGCCAGTTGATGCGCGTGACGCACGCGATGCTGCCGCTGCTTCGCGCCGCCGCGCCGGGGGCGAACATCATCAACATCACCTCGATAGAGGCCTATCGCGGCATTCCCTATTGCTCCGTCTATGCGGCGGCGAAAAGCGGGATTGCGGGCTTCACCAAGAGTCTGGCGCTGGAACTGGCGCCCGAAGGCATCCGCGTGAACGACATCGCGCCGGAAACCACCGACACGCCGCAACTGGCGCTCGACATCATGATCCCGCCGGAAAATCGCGGCCATATGGACAAATGGATTCCGCTAGGCCGCTTCGGCCACCCGTCCGACTGCGCGGGGGCGGCGCTCTATCTTGCCAGTCCGCTGGCGGCCTGGGTGACGGGGACGGCGATTCATGTCGACGGCGGCGCGCTTGCGGCGTCGGGCTGGATGCGGACGCCGACGGGAGAGTGGACGAACGTGCCGATGATCAGCGGCAATGGCCTGAAGATACCCGGATCGTCCTGAAGGCAAAGAATCCCGCCTCCATTGATGGAGGCGGGAATAAGGAGGAGCGCCGGGAGAGGTGGCGCTCCGGAACGGGATCAGAATTTGACGCCCAGCGTGACGCCATAAGTCCGCGGTTCGGCATAATAGCCGCCGCCGAAACCGAGCTGGCCATAATCGATGCTGCGGACGAAATCCTTGGCATTGGTCAGATTCTTGACCCACAGGCGCACTTCGCCTTCGCCGCTGCCCAGAGGAATTCCGTCAACGCCGATCTGGGCGTCGATCAGGTCGATATCGTCGCCTTTCAACTGCTCGTTGAAGGGCGAGCCGACCGAGCTGCTGAAATTATATTTGCCGTCTTCATGCGTATAGCCGACGCGACCGCGCAGGGTGGCATTACCCCAGTTGAGCGGGAACTGGGCGTTCAGCGCCACATTGGCGGTCAGTGGCGACGTGAAGCCGGGCGTCACGATCGACGCGATGTTGACCGGCGGCGCGCCTGCTACGGGTGACTGGCCCGCCAGAAATTCCTTATAGTTGATGTCGATATAGCCAAGGCTTCCGTCGAGCGAGAAATTGTCGCTCAGCACGGCCTGGGTTTCGACTTCGAAGCCATTGTAGACGACCTTGCCCGCATTGATGATGCGGGTCGCGAAAGTGCCGACCGGCGCGTCAGTGACAGGTCCAAGCACCGCCAGATTGTCATAGATATTATGATAGGCTGCAATGTTGAAGCGCAGACGGCGGTTGAACAGTTCGCTTTTCAGACCGATTTCATAGGACGTCACCTTTTCCGGCTTGAAGCTGCCAAGCTGGTTGGTGCCGGTCAGCACCGGGTCCTGCGAGTTGAAGCCGCCCGAACGATAGCCGGTGGCGGCGCGGGCATAGAGGTTGATCCCGTCCGCGACGTCATAGCCGGCCATCAGGTTCCAGGTGAATTTGCTGAACTTGGCGTCGCCCACTTCCGGAGTGGCGGGCGGAAGCGCGCCATTTTGGAAGCGCACCATCCGTTTGGCGTCCCAGGTGTAGCGGCCCCCCGCAGTCAGGCGGATACCGCTGTCCCGTCCACCCGGATAAAGGGTGAACTGGCCGTAAAGAGCGGTGCTCTCGGCCGATGCCGTATAGAAGAGGCGCGCGCGGGTCTGCACCATCCGGTAGCGGGCCGGGTTGGCGGCGGCAAAGGCCGGCCCCAACGCGCCGAAATTGGCAAGGAAGACGCTGTTGGTGTCGAGGATGTAGCCGCTGTTCTGATAGCCGTTTTCAGACCCCTTTTCCCAGAAATAGAAGCCGCCGACCACCCAGTCGAGCGCGCTCGTATCGCCGGAAACTTCGAATTCCTGGCTGAACTGCTTGTGGCGACGGCTATTCTGGACGTCGAACAGGTCCTGGGTGACGGTGGGCACGGATGCCGCCGCGATGAACGGACGCGCCGCCGCCGGGATCGAGGGAATATATTGCAGCAGCGAGGCGGGCATGCCGTTGAACAAGGTCGCATTGGAGAAGGCGGGACCAGTAAAGGCGCCGATGCCGTCCAGATCGGTCACGCTGTCGCTGTTCCAGAAGCGGTAACCCGTCGTAGACTTCACCTTGAAGCGGCCAAAATCATTCTGAACCTGAAGATTATGGCCCCAGGTCTTGTCGAGCGCATGGCTGAGGATGTTGTTGCACACCTCATGACGGTAGGTCCGCGACGGCCCGGCCAGCGCCGCGCATTCGGGATTGGCGAAGGTCGCGCCCGCCAGATATTGGGCGACCGGCGCCTGCTGGGTCACCACCACCTGCTGGCCGTCGACGGTGATCGGCGGGCGAGGCGTGCCGTCGGACACGTTGGTCAGGATGAAGGGCAGCGGCGTGCCGCTGATCCGGGTCCAGTCGAAAATATATTGGATGCTGCCTGTCCCGCCCAGTTCGATGCGCGCCGCAGCGCGCAGCGCGTCCGACTTGCGGGCGCCCGGATCCTTGGAATCGCGGGGCTGCAATATGTTGTCGATCACCCCGTCGCGTTCGCTATGGCTGTAGGAAAAGCTGGTCGAAATGCCCGCAATCTCACCCGGATCGAGGCTGATCTTGCCGTTCCAGGCGTTGAAATTGCCGTAGCCAGCCTCTGCCTTCAGGCGGAAGGCGGAGGAGGGTGCGCGGGAGATGAAATGGATTGCGCCGCCCGTCGTGTTGCGGCCGAACAGCGTGCCCTGCGGACCACGCAGCACTTCCACCCGCTCGACGTCCATGACGCTGAGACCCATGGCGCCGCCGCGCGCGATATAGACGCCGTCGACATAAAGCCCGTTGGCCGCATCCACGCCGAAGCTCTCGCTGCCGCCGTTCGAAATGCCGCGCATGGAGAATACGGCCGCGCTGTTGCTGGTGGTGCCCTGCGTAATGACGACATTGGGCGCAAGGCCGCTGAGGTCGCGGCTGTCCTTCACTCCCAGCTGTTCGATCTTTTCCGATCCGATCGCGCTGATGGCGATCGGCACATCCTGAAGATTTTGCGCGCGCTTCTGCGCGGTGACGACGATTTCATCCAGTCCTGACGCCTGTTCCGACGCGGCCGCATTCTGGGCCTGAGCCTGCCCGGCCCATGCTCCAACAGTTGCCAAGGTGCTTGCGCCCAGCATCAGGACGGCGCGTGCGTAGCTTTTGGGCATCCTCAATCTCCCCTCGAATGTTCTATGGATCACGAAATGCATATATGCGGATATAATGTCAAATATTAATCCGCAAATATAAGTTCAATATGGCAATATGCGCATATATCGCGATATGATGTCTCGATAAATTCCGCTTTTATGTCAGGCCGGATGGCTCAGGAGGGCATGTAGAGTTGCGCCGCCTTGCCTCCGTCGACCGGCAGTGCGGTGCCGGTTATGTAGCTGGCGGCATCCGACAGCATGAAGACGATGGCCTGCGCCAGTTCTACAGGCTGGCCGCCCCTGCCCATGGGAATGGCATCGGCCGTGCGGGCAGCAATGTCCGGCGCCCGGGCCGAAAACTCCTCCGTCCCTGCGGTCTGGACCTGACCCGGCACGATGGCGTTGACGCGGATGCCAAGCCGCGCGCCTTCCATCGCGGCAACGGCGGTGAAGTGGATAAGGGCGGCCTTCGATGCCGAATAGCTCGCCATATTGGCTGTCGCGCGAATGCCGCAGGTGGAAGCGATGTTGACGATCGAACCCTTTCCCGCTGCGGCCATGACCTTCATCGCAGCCTTGGTGCTGACGAAGACGGCGTCGGCATTGACCGCGAAATCCTTGCGCCAATGGTCCAGCGTCAATTTGCTGATCGGCGCATAATGGGTCGACATCGCATTGTTCACCAGCATGTCGATCCGGCCATATTTGCGGGCGGTTTCCTCGATCATGACAACAAGAGCGCTGTCGTCGGCGACGTCGAGCCGGATCGTTTCGACCTTGCCCCCTTCGGCGGCGATGACCTCGCGGGCATTGTCGAGCAATTGCTGGCGGCGTCCGCAGATCACGACCTGCGCCCCGCGTTCCGCGAGAAGGCTAGCCGTGGCGAGGCCAATTCCGTCGCTGCCGCCAGTCACGATCGCGACCTGCCCTTCGAAATCCTGGGCCATGAGCTGTATTTTTCCTCTTCCAGAAAAAATGCCGCCACGCGGCACCTGCTTTTCTCTCCTTCCAATTTCCGCAAAATGCGAAATTTGTAAATGATAAAATTACGAATACAGCGACAGCTGTGTTGCCCGGAAGCGTTTCTGAACCGGTACCTTGAACGGGGTCCCGGTCGCCGAGGCTTCGCCATACTACGTAAATATTCGATATTTCCGAGCCACTTGGTCAGGGATTTTGCATGGTGCGAGGGGCCGCCCGGCGTCTTTGGTCTCGATGCACAATTGCGGAAAAATAATTATCTTGAAATACGCGAATGGAGGAATATTGTTGGCGCAACAGAACAGCGCAAACGAATCGAAGGAGCGGTGATGGTGGGAGAGGAACTGCCTCTGGTTGCCGGGATGCAGCGGCCATGAGCAAGGTCGACCCTGTCTTCGCCGAAGTCACCGGTCCGGGCACGCCTTTCGAGATCGGCGAACAGGATGGCGTGCGCCATTTCCTGCGCGCGCCGTCGGACCTCAATCAGCTCGTCGAATCCGCGCGCCGCTTCGGCGATGCCACTTGCATCGTCGATTTCGACGATAAGCAATGCGAGCGCCGCCTGTCCTTCGATCAGGTCTTTGCCTGGCGGGACCGGATGGCGGCGCATCTCGACATCCGGGGCGGGGATCGCGTCGCCATCTGCATGCGCAATCGCGCCGAATGGATGGTGGCCTTTCTTGCGGTCATCCGCGCCGGCGGGATTGCAGCGATGCTCAACAGCCGGGGCTCTCCCGCCGAACTGGCGGCGATGATCGCGGAAGTCACGCCGGCGCTGGTTCTGGCCGATCGCGAAAGGGCCGAACTGATCCGCCAGGGCGGCTATGCCGGACCGCTGCTCGACGTGACGGCGCCGTTGGAGGAGAAGGGTGCCTTGTCGGGCAATGCGGCCGTCGCGCAGCCCGGCGATCCGTGCGCAATCCTCTTCACCTCCGGCACGACGGGTCGGGTGAAGGGCGCAGTGCTGTCCCATCGCAGCCTGATCACGGGGCTGCTCGGCACGCAGCTGACCGGCATGATGGTGCTCCATAACATGGCGCGCGAACATGGCATGCCGGTGGACGCCATCATGGCGAAGGCGCCGCCGCAGGCCAGCCTGCTGGTCTATCCGCTGTTCCATATTTCGGGGCTGGGGTCGGGCTTCCTGGCGCCGCTGCTGTCCGGCGCGAAGAGTGTCATCATGCGGCGATGGAATGCCGAAGAAGCGGTGCGGCTGATCGAGAAGGAGCGGGTGACGCAGCTTTCCTCCGTGCCGACCATGCTCTGGGACATGGTGCATCGGGCGAAGCTGGGGAACACCGACCTTTCCTCCCTGCGCAACATCGGCTCGGGTGGACAGGCCTTGCCGCTCAATCTGCTGGAGGAAGTGCGGGCGCTTTGTCCCCACGCCCATATCGGCGTCGGCTATGGCATGACCGAAACGTCGGGCGCGATCGCCCAGGCCGTCGGCGCCGACTTTCTGCGCAACAGGGCGTCGGCCGGACGCGTGCTGCCGCTGGTCGATCTGCGCATTGAGGGGATCGACGGGGGTCTTTGCGGGGCCAAGGAAAGCGGTGAAATCGTCGTCCGCAGCGCCATGCTCATGAACGGCTATTGGAACCGGCCGGAGGAAACAGCCAAGGCCTTTACGGCCGATGGCTGGCTGCGCACGGGCGATGTCGGTTATGTCGATGAGGAAGGCTTCATCTTCATCGTCGACCGCAAGAAGGACATGGTCATCTCCGGCGGCGAAAATATCTATTGCGCCGAAGTCGAGCGGGTATTGAGCGAAATGCCGCAGGTCACCGAATGCGCGGCCTTCGGAATCCCGGACGAGCGGCTTGGCGAATTGCTGGTCGCGGTCGTGCAGGCGCAGGGGCTGGAAGAGCGCATGGTCATCGATTGGGTGGCGGAGCGGCTCGCCCGGTACAAGGCGCCTGCCCGCGTCGCCTTTTCACCCGGCCCGTTGCCGCGCAACGACGCCCAGAAAATCAACAAGGTCGCGCTGCGCGCGCTTTGGCCGCAACTGGCGGCGATCCACTGAACAGGAGAGTTTTCCCATGGGCATGCCCAAGGACATAAAGATCATCGACTGCATGCTGGGCATACCGGAGGCGGAGGACCGGTCCGAATGGTTCGCACCTTTTCGTCCGCTGATCAAGGACCAGCAGACGCTGCAACAATTTGCGATGCCTGCCCAATATATGTTCAAGGATATTCCGCAGACCGGAAAGGCGGATGATTTCGTGTCCTGGACTGTCGATCAGATGGATCAATATAATATCGACAGGGCCTTGGTCGGCTGGAACGGCAATGCGACATCTTACCGTGCCAAGGAGATGTTCGGTGACCGCTTCTTCTTCGACCTGCCGTGCGATCCGAACAATGGCATGGAGGAAGTACTCCGCATCAAGCGGATCCATGCCGAGGTCGGCCTGTCCGCGATCAGCGTCTTTCCTGCCGGAACGCTGCCGCAGGTGGCGATCAACCATAAATATATGTTCCCGATCTACACCTGTGCGGCGGAACTGGGGCTGCCGGTGTTGCTCAATGTCGGAATACCCGGCCCGCGCATTCCCATGGAAACGCAGAAGGTCGAACATCTCGATGAAGTCTGCTGGTATTTCCCGGATCTGAAAATCGTCATGCGTCATGGCGCGGAGCCATGGGAAGCGCTGGCGGTCAAGTTGATGCTGAAATGGCCCAATCTCTATTATTCGACCAGCGCCTTCGCGCCCAAACATTATCCCAAGGCGATCATCGACTACGCCAATACGCGCGGCGCCGACAAGATCATCTATGCAGGCTATTTCCCCATGGGCCTCAGCCTGGAGCGCATCTTCAGCGATATGCAGAATGTGCCGTTCAAGGATGAGGTCTGGCCGAAATTCTTGCGCGAAAACGCCATCAAGGTCTTCGGCCTCAAATAAGTTCACGGAGAGTTCCCATGTCCAACCCGCAAGCCGCAACCGATGCGCGCACCCCGCCTGTCGCCGTCTGGCAAATTCTCGAAAAGCTGAAAGGGCAGGATCTGGCCGACTGGCGCCTCGCCGAAGTGAAGGGCCGCGCCTCGATCGAAGAGCGCAATCTGAATATCGGCATTCCCTTTGGCTGGTATCCCATCCTGCTGTCGTCGGAACTGCAGGCGGGCGAGGTCAAGCCGCTGCGCTATTTCTCCAAGGATCTTGCCATCTGGCGTGGCGAGGATGGCAAGGTCCGCATGCTCGATGCCTATTGCAAGCACCTCGGCGCGCATATGGGCCATGGCGGCAAGGTGCATGGCAATATGTTGGAATGCCCCTTCCACGCGTGGCGCTATGACGGCGATGAGGCGGCGGTTAAAGAGATTCCCTATGCCCGCGCCGTTCCGCCGCAGGTGAAGCGCAAATGCACCCGCAACTGGCACGTCACGGAAGCCAATCGCTGGATCTGGGCATGGTATCACCCGGAGGATGCAGAGCCGCTGTTCGAGGTTGCGGTTCTGCCCGAAGCCACCGATCCGGAATGGACCGACTATGAGGTTCATGAATGGAATGTCTGGGGGTCGATCCAGAACATGGCCGAAAACGGGGTAGATGTCGCGCATTTCCGCTATATCCACGGCACCGCCGATGTGCCGCTGGGCGAGCTGCGCTGGGGCGAATGGGGCCGCGGCGCCGACGTCAAGGCCAGGATGGGCACGCCCTGGGGTGAGGTCGACGGTCTCATCAGCTACGACACGATGGGACCGGGGCAGAGCTGGACCCGCTTTACCGGCATTTCCGAGACGCTGCTGGTCGCCTGCCTCGCGCCCGTCGAACTGGACCATGTCCACGTCCGCTTCTGCTTCACCCAGCCCAAGGCGCAGGCCGAAGGCGAGCGGGCGGGCGTCGCCAGGGCCATCATTCGCGACATCTGCAAGCAGTTCGATCAGGACAAGGTGGTGTGGGACCGGCAGAAGTTCGAGCCTAATCCGATCATCTGCGACGGTGACGGCCCGATCCCCCAATTCCGCAAATATTATTCGCGCTATTATGTGCAGGGCTGAGGGTTAGGGTGATGGAAGAGGAAGCAGGCGTCTCCCGCCGCGAAATGGTGGCGGGCGCGGCGGCGCTGATCGGCGCGGCAAGCGTATCGGGCGCCGCCGCAGCGAAGCCGACAGATCCACTCGACAGTCATGACGCCATGGGTCTCGCCGAACTGGTCCAAAGGAAGCAGGTCTCCGCCAGCGAGTTGCTGGAAGCGGCCATTGCCCGTGCGGAGGCGCTCAATCCGCGTTTCAACTTCCTCGCCCAGAAACATTATGATTTCGGCCGCGCTGCCATCGCCAATGGCTTGCCGCAGGGACCGTTCAGCGGCGTGCCGTGGCTGCTCAAGGACCTCAACACCTATGTTGCGGGCCTGCCGACCGAAAATGGCAGCCGTTTCTTCAGGGGCTACAGGCCTGCGGTGACGTCCGAACTGGTGAAGCGGATCGAGAAAGCGGGCTTCGTCATCTTCGGCAAGACGACGGTGCCCGAACTCGGCCTGACCGGCACGACCGAGAACAAGCTGAACGGGGACACGCGCAACCCCTGGAATCCGGCTCATATCACCGGCGGATCGTCAGGCGGCGCGGCGGCCGCGGTGGCGGCGGGCGTGCTGCCCGCGGCCCATGCGACCGACGGCGGCGGGTCGATCCGCATTCCAGCCTCCTGCTGCGGGCTGTTCGGGCTCAAGCCCAGCCGCGGACGCGTGCCCATGGGGCCGCCGCGCACGGAAGGGTGGGGCGGGCTGTCCGTCCATCATGCCGTGACCCGCAGCGTGCGCGATTCCGCCGCGATCCTCGATGCGACGCAAGGGCCGGAGCCGGGCAGCCGCTATGCCGCGCCGACCCCTGCCGAGAGCTTTTTGGCTCAGATCGGCAAAGCGCCGGGCAGGCTGCGCGTCGCGCTGATGCTGTCGCCCGCGGCCGGTTCGCCGGTCGATCCCGAATGCACCGAAGCGGCCAGGGCGGCTGCCCGGCTATGCGAGAGCCTTGGCCATCATGTCGAGGAAGCGTCGCCGAAACTCGACATGGCGGCGCTGGGCGCAGCCAGCTTCGTGCTGATCGGATCCAATGTCGCCGCGGACATGCTGGATCGCGCCAGGGCCACCGGGCAGGCCATCGGCCCCGATGTGCTGGAGCCGATCACGCTCGGCTTCGTGGCTTATGGGCAGAAAGCCACGGGCATGGATTTCGCCCGCGCCAACAATGCGCTTCAGGCCGGTGCGCTGGCGATGGCGCAGTTTATGGCCCATTACGACGTGATCCTCTCGCCCACGCTGGCCGCGCCGCCGCTGGAACTGGGACGGATCAACCTGACGCCCGACACCGATTTCGGCCATTGGGGAGAACGGGCGGCGACCTTCTCGCCTTTCACCCAGATCGCCAACATGACGGGCCAGCCCGCCATGTCGGTGCCGCTGGGTATGGCGAAAAACGGCCTGCCGATCGGCGTCATGTTCATGGGGCGCTATGGCGATGAAGCGACGCTGCTCCGCCTCGCCGCCCAATTGGAAAGCGCCGCGCCGTGGAAAAACCGGCGGCCGCGAATTTAGCAATTTCGGGAGATTATGATGCGGGGATTGTCGGGCAGGGCAGGGATCGTTGCCGGCGGTGGACGCGGGATCGGCGCGGCGACGGCGCGGCGGCTGGCGGCGGAGGGCGCGGCGGTCGTGATCGGGGATATTGTCGAGCAATGGGCCATCGAAACGGCGAGGGTGATCTGCTCGGAAGGCGGAAAGGCAGTCGGTGTCCATCTGGACGGGACCAGCGCGGCGTCGCAAGCGGCTATTGTCGGAACCGCTTTGTCGCACTTCGGGGGCCTCGACTTCTATCATTCAAATCTGGCCGGTGGCACCGAAGGCGATATCGACATCCTCAACTGTCCGGAGGAAGTGCTGGACCGCAGCTTCGCCATCAATGCGAAGAGCCATTTTCTGGCCACCCAGGCTGCTTTGCCGATGCTGATCGAACGGGGCGGCGGTGCCATGATCTACACCTCGTCGGGCGCGGCGATTTCAGGCAATCCCCTGCAGGTCGCCTATCCCATGACCAAGAACGCGCTGCACGCGCTGGTGCGCCATGTTGCGCGAAAGTTCGGCAAGCAGGGGATCCGCGCCAATGGCATCTGTCCCGGCGTGGTCATGACCGAAGCGGTGGCGCAGCATCTGACCGAGGATTATGTCCAGTCGATGCGCGACAGCCTGCCCCATCGGCGCCTCGGCAGGCCGGACGATATTGCCGGTGCCGTCGCCTTTCTGGCGTCCGATGATGGGGAATGGGTGAATGGCCAGCTCTGGCATGTGAATGGCGGATCGCTGCTCCGCGATTGAAGGCTTTGATCTTTGCTGGCAAGACGGAGCGACAATATGGGGATGTGACGCTGCATGAATGAAAGTTTCTCGATCGACGAAACGGACCGCAAGATCATCGAGCAATTGCGGAAAAATGGTCGAGCGACAAATCAGCAGATCGCCGAAGCCCTGGACCTGATCGCTCCCACCGTCTCTGCGCGCATCCGCAGGATGGAGGAGGCGGACATGCTGCGCGTCATCGCCGTGTCCGATTTCGCCGTGCATGGCTATAACGTCATCATCCAGATGGCGGTGGAGGTGGATGGCCGCCCCGCGTCGGAAGTCGTCCATGAACTGGCGGCTTTTCCCGAAGTCTTTGCGGCCTATCTGGTTACCGGGCGGCACGATATCGACCTGATCGTCGTGCTGCGCGACATGGACGAACTGGGACCGCTCATCATCGGCAAATTCTCGCAGGTGCGGGGCGTGAGATCGATGACGCCCGCCATTGCGCTGGAATATCAATATGGCCATGCCGCGCTGGAATATGGCCGCCCGCGCGTCGCGAAGCCCGACGTCGATGATCTGGACCTCCAGCTGATCGCCATATTGGCCGAGGATGCGCGCGTATCCAATCGCAGGATTGCCGCTGACCTTGGCGTCAATGAAGGCACGATCCGCGGACGGATCAAGCGGTTGCAGCAGGATGGGATGATTGCCTTTACCGCTCTCACCAGCCCCAAGATGGAAAGCGCCACCAAGGTCGCCTTCATCAACATTCAGGCCGACGTCGACAATGTCCGCGACATTGCGCGCAGGATCGCTGAATTGCCGATGGTCAACACCGTGATGATCATGCTGGGGCGCTTCAATATCCTGACTTTCTGCCTGTTCAAGGATCTGGACAAGCTGCACGCCTTGGCATCTGATCAGATTTTGGCGGTCGATGGCGTCCACCACATCGAAATACTTGTCCTCGCCGGCGCAGCGGGCCAGCAGGAAGCCGGCGGCGGCCACCTCGGCCGGCGGGGTCAGGAACTCCTTGAAGGTGTAGTGCACCTTGCCGGTGTCGATGTACTTGGCCTTGAACT
>NZ_JBHIWJ010000105.1:0-13253 GCF_041987595.1 Sphingobium sp.
CTTCCATATGCGGCCCGGTTTCGATGGTGACGCCATCCATGATAACGGCGGTGAGGTGCGGCACTTCACCCAGCAGCCGCGCGCCCAACCGAGCGATCGCCAGCCGCACCAGCGTCACGCTGACAGCGGAAATGCCAAGGCCAACCACGAATGTCAGACGCGAAAGCTGTTCGGCGATCTTGCCCAGGTAGACGATCAGCAGCATCAGCATCGCCGCCTGCGCCAGCGCCAGCAGCCCCCGGAAAATCCCGCGCCGGATATTCTCCAGCATGTGGATGCCATAGGCCCCGCCCTGCACCGCCAGCAGTATGTAGAGCGGCGCGACCATGGCGAACATGACAAGGCCGTGCGGCTTGCCCGGTTCACCCGCCCATGCGCCCAGCACCAGCCGGTTCGCGGCCAGAAATGACAGGAACAACCCCGCCATGTCCCCCAGCAGACACAGCAGGTAAAGCCGCAACCGCAAGATTTCCTTGGACACTGTCACTTTGGGGCCTTGATTGAACTTCCGTGACGCCCCGTTGGCACTGCTGGCTGCCGCTGGCAAGGGCCTGCGCCGGTTCAAAGGGCAAAGAGCCGCGTCAGCGCCTTGTCCAGCATCAGCAATTGCCAAAGCAACCGGCCATGATCGGCCAATCCCGATTTATGGTCGGCCGCGACCTTGCCCAGCATTTTCGTATCGAACCAGCCGGTCTTGGCCAGCGCCGATCCCCCCGCAATTGCGGTCGCTTCACCAGCGAGCGGTCCGCGAAACCACGCACTGATCGGCGTCACGAAACCCATTTTCGGGCGATAGAGAATGTCCTGCGGCAAAAACGGCTCCATAGCCTTCTTCATGAGATATTTGCCGCTATTGCCGCGAATTCTCTGGGCGACGGGCAGACGCGCCGCGAATTCGACCAGCCGGTGGTCAAGCAATGGCTCGCGGGCCTCCAGACTGACGGCCATGCTCATCCGGTCGGTCTTGGTCAGGATATCGCCGGGCAACCAGATGCGGATATCGGCATATTGCGCCCGGTCCAGCGGATCGCGCGCAGGCGCGTCCGCCATCGCCCTGATGTAGCGATCCTCCGCCCGATAGGCGCCAAGCCGCGCCTTCATGTCCTGGCTGAACAGCCGCTGCCGCAAGGCATGGGGCGTCACCCCGACCGAGGCGGCGTAGGCTTCCCCGCCCTCCCCCGCCAGTTCGAGGAAGGTCGATTTGGCGCGCAATGGGCGCGGCGCCCAGTCGGCCTTGGGATAATAGCGCCCCAGCGTCCCGAACAAGGGCTGCCGCAACGACGCCGGGATCAGCCCGCGCAGCCTTTCCCCCTGCATCTGGAAGCGGTGGCGGCGATAACCGGCAAAGGCTTCGTCCGCGCCGTCGCCCGACAGCGCCACCGTCACCTGCTCCCGCGCCAGCTCGCACACCCGATAGGTCGGCAGCGCCGAGGCATCGGCGAAAGGCTCGTCAAAATGCAGCGCCAACGTGTCGATCAGACCATAATCGTCAGGCGAAACGGTTCGCGCTCGGTGGTCGGTGGCGAAGCGCCGGGCTATGCGATCGGCATAGTCGGTTTCATCGAGTTCCGCGACGTCAAAGCCGATGGTGCAGGTCTTGACCGCCTGCTTCGACGCTTCGGCCATCAGGGCGACCACACTGCTGCTGTCCACGCCGCCCGACAGGAAGGCGCCGAGCGGCACGTCCGCCATCATGCGGGAGCGCACCGCCTGCCGCATCAGCGCGACAAGCTCCTCCTCCAGCGCCTGGGGCGATGCCTTGCTGCGGTCGGCAAAGCTGACGTCCCAATAGCGCTGCGGCTGAGGCAGGGCGCGCCCGCGCACGAGGCGCAACGCCTCGCCCGCGCCCAGCTTGCGCACGCCCGCCACCATGCAGGCATCGTCAGGCACATAGCCGTAGGCGAGATAATCCTCGACCGCCGAAAGGTCCGGCGCGCGGCGCAACAGGGGATGGGCGAGAAGGCTTTTCAGTTCCGACCCGAAGATCAGGCTGCCGTCGGACAGCAGGGCATAGTGGAGCGGCTTCACCCCCAGCCGGTCACGCACCAGCCAGAGCGATTGCGCCCTCGCATCGAACAATGCAAAGGCGAACATGCCGTTGAACTTTTCGACGCAGGCCTCGCCCCACTGACGATAGCCATGGAGAATGACCTCCGTGTCGCTGTGCGTGCGGAAGACGTGGCCCTTCGCCTCCAGTTCGGCGCGCACCTCCATGAAATTGTAAATCTCGCCGTTGAAGACGACTGCCAGACTGTCATCTTCTGTCAGCATGGGCTGCGCGCCGCTGCCCAGGTCGATGATCGACAGGCGCAGATGGCCCAGCCCCACACCCGGCGCCGTCCATATGCCGCTGTCGTCCGGCCCGCGCCACGGCATGGCCTCCAGCATCAGTCCGACCCGCGCCGGGTCGACCGGCTTGGCCGTTTCAAGATGGAAAATGCCCGCTATTCCGCACATGCGAAGGGTC
This sequence comes from Sphingobium sp., assembly GCF_041987595.1. GTDB lineage: Bacteria > Pseudomonadota > Alphaproteobacteria > Sphingomonadales > Sphingomonadaceae > Sphingobium. Next base: position 2,468 of record NZ_JBHIWJ010000105.1, read on the forward strand.
CTAGAGCATTTTGAAGTCAGCTGGAACAGTCGACAGCCCGCAAAATGCAGCAAACAAAAGGTAAGCCGCTACAGGTTCGATCAATGGGATCGAGCCAGATGCGCCTGGCTTCCGAGGCTGCGGTCAGCCAAATCCTTCACATTGCCAAGATCCTGCAGGAAAGTGCTGATCACGGCATCGGCGGACTGGCCCGGCTTTTCCTCCACGGACACCAATATCGCGGCTGCGCGTTGATCTCCTCCCAGCAACCGCGCCTTCATCGTCTCCAGTTTAACCAGATGGGCACTCCCGGTCGGAGCACCGCTCCCCACCCTATAAAAGCTGACGACATGACGTACGGCGCGGCGGGGACCCATGATCTGCTCACCGCGCCCATCAGCCGGAGAAGGCGCGGGTTGTGACCATGTCCAGCCGCTATCCGCGCCGGCGGCACCCTGCCCAAAGCCGACCAGTTCGCGGCCTTCGTCCTGCCGGTCATAGGTGGCAATGGCCAGATCGACCAATTGCCCCGCAGCGTTGCGATAACGCGCCATGACCAGATGGTCCGCCCCATCGAAACGCGGGCGCCAGGGCGCAGACGCGGGTTCATCGCTCCGCATCCAGCCCTTGGGCTGCGGCATGACGGGCGCACCGGGCAGCGGCTCGCCCGCAGCCGCGCTTGCCGCCATCCAGAGCGGCGCCGCGACGATCAGCATCAGCGCAATCGCGGCCACCATGCCGGTTTTCGATGCCCGCGGCGCCTTCGGCTGCAAGCTTTGCGGATCGAACCAGGGATCGCCGGGCTTGCGGTCGAAAAGGGGCCATGCGATCGCCATGACCAGCATCATGATGATCGCGAAAAACACCCAGCCATAGACGACATGATCGAAGCCCGCCGCCGCGTCGATGCTGGTAAGTTCCGCGACCCAGATCGTCGCGAAGGCGCGCACGCCATTGGCAAGGATCGACAGGGCCAACGCCCCGATCATGAAGGACATGCGCCGCGACCAGGCGGTGAAGCAGAGATTGCACACCAGCAGGCCATAGGCCGTCATCGCGATCACGAACTTCGCGCCGGAACAGGCCTCCGCCACCTCGAAATAGCCGTTGGGGGTGGTGATGAAGATGCCCTGCATATGCGCGGGCACGCCGACGATCCCCAGCAGAACCATGCTGATATGCGCCGTCACCAGCTGCAACGGCGCGACGATTTCCTCGCCGAAGGGCACCATGAAAAAGGCGTAGAACAGCGGAAAGAGCAGCGCCCGACCCACCGCCGGGCCCAGCAGCGCGACGACCGCACCCTGCCCCATGACCACCAGCGCGCCATGGCGCACGACCGCAACTCCCGCCGCAGCGCCCATCACCCACGCGAGAGCGCCCAGCGCCAGCCAGACCAGCCCCGGCGCCCAGGCCGCCGGCTCAAGCCGTCTCAGCCCCGGCAGGCGCTGCTGTATCAGCCAGCCGACCAGAAAGGGAATGAACAGGCAATGGCCATAGGTGGAGGCATGCCACCAGATCGACGCCATGGCCAGCCAGTCGCGATGGAACAGCAGCAGGATCGTCGCCGCCACGATGGCGAGAGCCGTCAGATGCCCGCGCCAGCCGGTCAGGCCGCTTCCCTGCCACGGCCCTGCCGCAAGAACGCGCTCCATCACGCGGCTCTCATATTCACCGCGGGGCCGAACAGCATGTCCTGCAAGGCGGCCAGCGTCGAGGACCAGCGATAGCGCTCCTCCATCCGCGCCCGCGCCGCCTTGCCCATATGTTGCGCCCGCTCTCCGTCAGAAAGCAGGGCGATGACCTTTGCGGCCTCATCGGCCGGATCGGCGGCGATCAGCAGATGCTCCCCATCCCGCGCATCGATGCCTTCGGCGGCCTGGGGCGAAGCGACGACGGGACGCGCCATGGCCATCGCCTCCAGCACCTTGTTCTGGATTCCCCGCGCAATGCGCAGCGGCGCCACCACCACATCCGCCGCCGCCAGCCAGCCGCGCACATCCGGCACCGCGCCGGTCACGATCACGCCGGGCAGCGCCGCCAGCGCCTGAACCGGCTTGACGGGATTGCGCCCCACGATAGCGAAGCGCGCATCGGGATGGACGGCGCGGATGGCGGGAAAGGCCTGTTTCGCGAAGGTGTCGGCCGCCTCGATATTGGGCCGGTAGTCCATCTGGCCGGTAAAGACGATCAGCGGCCCGTCGCCATGCCCGATGGCCGGGAATTCTGTTCTGGGATCGAAATAATCGAGCGCCACGCCATTATCGATGGCGACGATGCGATCGGGGCCAAGGCCGCTCGCCTGGCGGAACAGCGCCGCCTCCGCTTCGCTCACAAAGGCGCAGAGATCGGCCCGCTTTGCGACCGCCCGCTCGAAGTCGAACAGCACCCGTCCCTCGCGCCGGTTGATCCACGCCATCGGCCCGGAACCCTGCGCGCCATAAGCGGCATATTTGGCAGAGTCGAAATCCACGAAATCCATGACGAAGCGGGTGCCCTGCGGCAGCAGCGGCACGAAATGCCCCATCTGCGCCGAATAGGTGACGACCGCCGCGATGGGTCGCTCCGCCAGCGTCTGCGCGACCCAGCGATGCAGGGCCGGATGATCGAACAGCGACACCAGCAGCGACTGCCCCGTCGCCAGCCCCTTGAGGCCCGCCGTCATGCGCGAGCGATCCCGCATCAGCACGCACTGGCTGGCGGTCATTTTCGCCATGTCGGGCGCAAAACCCATGTCGCGGGCATCATCCGCAAAGCAGCCAACATGCACCGGAGCGAGCTCAGCCATCCGCTTCAAAAGATGATAGGAACGAATCTTGTCCCCCCGATCCGGCGGAAAGGGAATGCGGTGACAGAGAAAGAGTAGCTCGCCCTTCACCCCAGACCCCGCGCAATGAAGGGGCCGATCAGGTTGGCGATCGGCAGCGGCAATTTCTTCCAGAGATCGATCCGGCGCTGATATTGCGGGCTGTTGGGGTTGATGTCCCGCCGCCCACCACTCGCAGACCAGCTATGATAAGAGAGCGGCACAGGATCGAAACCGAAGCTCTTCTTCCATGCCGCCTGTCCGCTGCCGGCCTTGGACCGGCCGAAATCGAAGACGCTCATGCCCCGGCCCCGGCCATGCGCCATCAGCCGGTAATACATGAGTTCGTTGGACCGCAGCCGCCGCGCATCCGCGATCCCACCGCCCCAGAAGGGCATGACCCGCCCCTGATGATAAAGCGTCAGCACCGCCGACACCGGCCGGGCGCCTTCATGAACGATGAGGATGTCCGCATCCTCGCCAAAGGCCACCAGCACCTCGCGAAACAGCCGCGCCGGAAAGACCGGCGTGCCCAGATTGCGCACGCTTTCCGAGTAGACGCGATAATGCGCCTTCAGATGCCGCGCATCCCGGCCCGTTTCGACCCGCAGCGCATCATTCGCCAGCGCCTTGCGCAGTTCTGCGCGATGCTTGCGCGGCACCGCGAGCAGTTCTGCCTCATCATCCGTCGCGATCGGTCGCGCAAAGCCAACATGGCTGCCCTCATGGAGCGCCCAGCCCTCTCCCGGCACCGGCCCGCCGCGCAATTCAATCGAAGCGATGCTTCCGTCCCGCGCCATACCCTCGCAGGCCGCGGCAAGCGCGGATACCGCTGCCGGATCGCTTGCCAATATTCCGCCATCCACGGCAAAGCCCGAAGACACCAGCGCATCCCCGAACAGGGCGCTCTTCACATGGTGCAGCGGCAGCAGTCCTACGATCTGCCCCGAATGCGCGACCGCCGAAAGCATATGCGCCCGATGGCCCGTGCCTCGCGCTACTCCCTGCAGCCATGCGGGCCGATGAAAAGGCGTGCCCTCGGGATGCGCCATCACGAAAGCGTCCGCCGCCGCCCGCTGCGCCGGATCAGCAAGGTCGAGCGCCGTGACGAAAATTTCGCCCGTCCTCATGCCGCCCGCTCCGCTTCCTGCGCAGCGACCGCATCCACCCGCGTCCATTGAAAATCCCGCGTCAGCCGCCGCAGCTTGGCGGCCATGACGGACAGATTGGCATAATGCCGAAAGCGCGACCGCAGCGACGCGCCGTCGACGCGCGGCTGGCCGGGATCGATCTCCCAGGGATGGAAATAGATGATCGCGGGTCGCTTATCCTGCGCATTGACCTGCCGGATCGCCCAGCGCGAAAAACCATAGGGCAACAAGCGGAAGAAGCCGCCTCCTCCCGCCGCCAGCGTGCGCCCGGCCAGCTTCGCCGTCGTCACGGGCAACTCTACCAGCGGCGATCCCTTGACCGGCTTCCAGGCAAAGCGCGGGCTTTCGGGCCAGCCATAATGATCGTGCCGGACCGGCGCGACGCTGCTTGAATAGGCATAGCCCTCCTCGGCCAGCACCTCATGTGCCCAGGGCGTCCGTCGGTCGATGGAGAAGCTCGGCGCGCGATATCCGGTCACCGCCTGCCCCCCCGCATCCTCCAATATCGCCCGCGACCGGCGCAGATCGGCGCGGAACTGCGCCCCGTCAAAGGTAAAAACCCGCGCATGATCATAACCATGGCTGGCCACCTCATGCCCTCCAGCGACGATCCTCTGCATCAACGCCGGGTAACGCTCCGCAACCCAGCCAAGCGTGAAGAAGGTCGCCGTCACGCCGGCCTCCTCGAACATCGCCAACACTTCGTCGGTGTTGCGCTCCACACGATGGCTCAGTCCCGCCCAATCCTCGCGCCGGATCGTGCGCTCGAACGCGCCGACCTGAAACCAGTCCTCGACGTCAACGGACAGGGCGTTAAGCATGGGTCCGCTCAGGCGGCGGCGCTATGCTGCGGGTTGCCGATCCGCTCCTCGCGCTCCACCCATTCGACCAGCATCGTCAGCACCCGGCGCAGCGCCGTATCCTGTTCGGTCACGCGGAACTCCAGCGTGGAAAGCCGTTCTTCGATCAGCGTGAAACAGTCCTTGAGCGCCTCAGGATCGACGCTCGGCGCGGCGCGGGCAAAGTCATTTTCCGCCCTCAGCGTATCAATCTCCGCCCGAAGCGCAGCGACCTCTGCCATCTGATCGGCCGCCGGTTCCGGCCGCGCGCTGCGCAGATGCTCGACTTCGGCGCGCAGCGTAGCGAGATCATCCGACATGACGGGATCGACGACCGACGCCGGCGCGGGCTGGGGCATCCCGACCAGTTCCTCGGCGTCGTCCAGCACGCTATGCGTCATCGGCTCGGGCGTGACGTCGGCATCCGCGCCCATATCGGTCACGACCGCATAGACCACCTCCGCATCGATGACCGACAGCTGGTCCAGCGCGCCCAGCAGCAGCACCCGGCTCACCAGAACGTTGATCCGCCGAGGTACGCCGCCGGTCGCGGCATAGATGGCGTTGAAGGCCTCGGGCGTGAACTGGGGATCGCCGTTCCAGCCGACCAGCGAGAGGCGGTGCAGGATATAAGGCTCGACCTCCCGACGCATCATCGGGTCAAGATGATGGGTTGCGATCACGCGCTGGCGCAGCTGCTCCAGTTCGGGCGACTTGATGAGATCGCGAAACTCCGGCTGGCCGAGCAGGAAGATCTGCAACAGCGACTGGCCGCCCAACTGGAAGTTGGACAGCATCCGCAGTTCCTCGATCGCCGAAATCGGCAGATTCTGGGCCTCGTCCACGATCAGAAGCGAGCGGCGGCCGGTGCGGGCCTGCGCATGCAGATAGCCCTCGATCTGCTTCAAAATCTGCGCCTTGGGCATGCCGTCCACGGCCAGCCCAAAGCTCTGTGCGGCCAGGCGCAGCATGTCGTCGCCCTCGACCTGGGTCGAGACGATCTTCACCGCCGTCAGCCGGGAGGGATCGATGGTGTTCATCAGATGCCCTACCAGCGTGGTCTTGCCCGCGCCGATATCGCCGGTGATGACGATGAAACCCTCGCCCTGCGCCAGTCCATAGCCCAGATAGGACAGGGCCTTGCGATGGGTCGCGCTCTCGAAATAGAAATGCGGGTCCGGCGTCAGCTGGAACGGGCGTCCCTGCAATCCGTAGAACTGATCGTACATATCCATCTCTCCACCCGACCGGGCTTTAGCTTAAAATGTATAACGCAGGCCGACCTGGCCCATGGCGTTGATGAGCGCGTCGAAATCATCGGCCTTCGTGCTGTCCACGCCGACCGAAGCCGAGGCTTGCAGGTTGCGCGTGACGAGCCGGTAATAGCTGGTGAAGGCGCCCAGATTCAGAACATCCAGCCGATTGCCGCTGGCGTCGAAATAATTGGCGTAGACCGCCGTATCGATGCTCGACTGGCCGTCGATCCGATAGGTCAGCGAAGCATTGCCATACCAGTTCTGGTCCCGGGTGCCGCGCACGAATATCGTCTCGCCCGAAGGAGTCACGAACTTGCGCTGGGAATAGCCAAGACCGATCCCCATCCCCCACGGCCCGCGTTCCGCCGCGAATTGCGCCGCGACGCCGCGATAGCGGAAGTTGGCGCCGGTGACCCCGGCCAGCGCATCGTTGAAACATTGTCCGCCGCCGCTGGTCGAGAAAGCGCAGCCGGTAAAATCGCCGGTGAAGGGATTGCGCACGATGTTGAGGTTGCTGCCCGAAAGCGCCGCCACATCGGAGGTGATGATCCGCCCGAAACTGTCGATCCCGTCGAACACGACCAGAGCGAAGGATTTGCTGCGTCCCTGCCAGATGAAGCTGCCCGAATAGGTCATGCCGCCATAGCGCTCGCCCACCCGCGCGGTCAGCGAGGTGCGGTGGCTGGGCCGCCAGAGGACGCCGACATCCCAGATGATATCGTCGAAATCATAGAGGAGCTGGCGCGGCGAACTTTTGTCCGTGACATAACGGCCGCTCGACGAAATCACCGGCAGGCCGTTGGAATCGAGCAGCGGCGAACGCTGGCTGATCTCCATATCCTCATAGCCGACACCGCCGATGAGGGCGAGCGTGGGCGAGACGGGCAGCGTCGCATCGATCCGACCCCATTTGTCCTCGAACCGCTGATCGAGCTGGCTCGCGTCCTCCCGGCTGTAACCGGCGCTGGCGACGAGACCCAGCGGCATCCATACGCCCGGCCCGACGCCCACCGATCCCATCAGGTCATGGGTCGTCGAATCCGCAAAGGAGCTGCCCCGCGGCGCACCGGGGAAATCGACGTTGACGTCATCCTCAACCCGCGCATAGCCCAGCCGATAGGAAGCCTGGATGTCGAGATCGCCAAGCCGGGTGGTGTAAGACGGGCCGACATAGCCCGCATAGACCTGGCTGCTAAAGCCGTCATTGCGCACCGAAGCGCCCGACAGGCCGTCCGTCCGCACCCGCGTCGCAAGGCCGCCGGCATTCAGCGTCAGCCCTCGCGCCAGACCATATTGGCCGCTGACGATACCGCTGATGATATCCTGATCGCTCAGCTGATCGCCCCAGCCGAAGCTGTGCGCATATTGCAGGTCGGCCGAAGCCACCATCCGGCGCGTCTGGATGCTGGCCGTCACGCCCGCGGTGACATTGGTATAGGTCAGGACGTCGCCGCCGCCCTTGATGGGCGCGACCACGACCTGATCAATGCCCAGATAAGGCGTGACGTCGACCTTGCGCTGTTCCTCCTGCGCAAAGGCGGGGAAGGTCAGTGCGATCCCCGCGAGAAGAAGGGCGATGCGAGACATTCTCACCCCGCATGCTCCTTGGCATAATAGCTGCCAAAGCGCCGTCCGCCGGTGGAGAAGCGCACGCCGTTGAGCAGCAGCTTCACCTGACCCGCGCCTTTCAACAGGCTTGCGGCATCGCGCAGCGCGCTTTCCGTGGTCCGGTCGGCGCGCACCACCAGCAGCGCGACCGCCACATGGCTCGCCAGCACCGCAGCCGGTGACGCCGCCAGCAAGGGCGGCGAATCGAACAGGACGATACGGTCGGGCCGCCCTTCCGTGAGCCGGTTAAACAGCACTTCTGTTCGCGCGGATGCGAGAAATTCCGTGTCATTATTGCTCCGCTGCCCCGCAGGAAGGACGGAGAGCGCCGGAATGTCTGTGCGCAACACGCAATCTTCGATCGCGATGGCCGGATCGGCCAGCGCGTCCATCAGGCCCGGCCCGGCGGTCAGCCCCAGCGCGTCGGGGATGCCCGGCTTGCCGAAATCGGCGTCGACCAGCAATATTTCCCGCTCCTTCTCGGCCGCGAGGCTGAGCGCGAGATTGATCGCGCAGAAGCTCTTGCCTTCGCCGCTCTGCGCCGAACAGATGAGGACACGGTTGCCGCGCTGGCTGGCCGCCAGTTCGGAAAGCAGGTCGCGCTTTAGCAGCCGGAACTCCTCGCTCATCGCGGTCACCGGACCATCGGGCAGCAGATAGCCCCCCTCGACCAGCGCGATGCGGTCGATGACCTGTACCGGGCCGGTCCAGTCCGGCGCGCGCCAGGCCGCCTCCACCGCCTCAAACGCGGCGGCAACCGGCGTCGGTGTTTGCACCATCGGCACCACCGGCTCATCCTGCGGCACTTCAACCACCGGAGCTGCACGACCGCTCAGCGCTGCGCTGAAGTCGTAAATCTGCGTCGCCCGCTCGATCAGCGAGCCACCGGAAAGGGACTTGGGCTTGTTCATCGTGCGTCCCCTTCAGGCCAGCCCGCGCTGGACAAATTCAATGACGATCAGCAGCAGGCAAAGCGCGGCGAGGCCACCGCTTGCCCCCGCGAACCATTTCAGGCGCTGCTTTTCGATCGCGGCCTGCCCCGCGCTTACCGTCTGGCTGATCGATCCGATCACCGGCACGCCCAAGGCCCGCTCCAGCCGGGCCGCATTGGCAAAGCCGCCCTTGAGCTGCGCCATGGCAAAGGCCGAACCGATGCCTGCGCCGAGCCCAAGGATCAGCACGCCGAGCAGCAACAACGGCCGGTTCGGCGCAGTCGGCGCAGTCGGCAGGCTTGCCGGGTTGATGACGCGGAACTGGACTGAACCGGTTTCCGACTTCACGTCGCCGCGCAGGCGGATTTCCTCGCGGTCGGCGAGCATCTTGTCATATTGGGTCTTGAGCACCTCATAATCGCGATCGAGCTTTTCCTGCTCGGCGGCGAGGCCCGGCTCATCGGTCTGGCGAGCGGACATGCTGTTGAGATCAGCCTGCAACTGCGCCTTGCGGGCGGAAAGCCCCTGCACCGTCGCTGCGCGTTCGGCCTGCATCGACTTGATCGACAGATAGGCGGGATTGGGCGTGCTACCAGCACCGCCGCCCGCCTGTCCGCGCAGCAGACTGACCTGCCGCTGGGCCGCAATCACATCAGGATGACTGCTGGTGAAACCCCGCGCCCGCATCGAGGCGAGATCGGCCTGCGCCTGCGCGAGAGCGGAAGGACCGCCCGAAGACCCCACGCCCGGCAAGGTCTGCGGCGTGCCCGCCAGCTGCCCGTTCATCGCAGCGAGAGCGCTCTGCGCCTGCACCAGCTGCGAATCGATGCTGTTGATCTCCGACCGGGCAGCGTCCATCCGCTGGCCGATCGACCCTGCGCCCGGCAGCATCCCGGCATAGCGTTGTTCAAATTCCACGCGGCGCTGTTCGGCCGCGGCCAGTTGCTGACCGCGCTGAGCAAGCTGCTGATCAAGGAAAGCAAGACTCTGCCTCGTCTCGGCCTTGTCGGACGAAAGGTTCGCTTCCTGAAAAATGTCGACCAGCTTCTGCACGATCTGCTGCGAAATGCGCGCGTTGGCGCCATCCGACAGGCTCGAATCGGCGGACTTGGCGCTGATGTCGATCATGCTGGGATCAAGCTGCGCCATCACGGTGATGCCCTCGCGCAGCGCCGTGATCTTCGCGGCAATGTCACGCGGACCGTTGACTGTCTGCCGAAGGTCGGTTTCCTTGACCACCCGCTCCAGATTTTCCGTACTGGCCAGCGTCTGTCGCACCCGGTCAAGGTCCTGCTGCGACTGGACCTGGGTGATGCCGACCTTATCATCCAGCAGCGACTGGGTCTTTACATAGACCCGCGCCTTGGACTCGTAGCTGTTGGGGATGAGCGCAATGCCCAGCCAGCCCGCCATGCACACGCCCCACGCGACCGCCAGCGCCAGCCAGCGCCGCGTCCATATGCCGTGCAGGATGACCAGCAGTTCGTCGAGAAGCGCCGCCATCGTCAGAACATGCTTTCAGGGATGATGATGACGTCACCCGGCGCCAGCATGACGTTCGCCTTGCTGTCGCCGCGCTTAAGGAGATCGCCGATGCGGACCTGATATTCCTGCTGCTTGCCGGTTTCGCGGTTGAAGCGGACCAGTCGCGCCTTGTTGCCCGCCGCATATTCGGAAAGGCCGCCCACCGAGATCATCGCATCAAGCAGCGTCATGTTCGCGCGATAGGGGATCGATGCGGGCTTCTCGGTCGCGCCGACGATCCGCACCTGCTGACTGAACGTGCCGGAGAAATTGTTGACGATCACCGACACCAGAGGATTTTCGATATATTTGCCGAGCGCGACCTTGAGATCATCGGCCAGTTGCCTGGGCGTCTTGCCGACAGCCGGCATGTCAGAAATCAGCGGCGTGGTGATGCGCCCGTCAGGCCGCACCTGCACCTTTGCCCCCAAATCAGGGTTGCGCCACACGAAGATGGTGAGATCGTCGAGCGGTCCGATGACATATTCCTCGCCCGGCCCCTCCTGTTGCGAAACGAAGGAAGCGGGTGGCAACTGGGCGCTGCCGCCCCCCGTCGCGCAGCCCGAAAGGGCCACGGCAGGCAGCGATACGCCGATCAGGAGCCTGGAAATCCGCTCAAAACGCATAAATTCACCCCTTTTTGCGGCCGCGCACACGCCAAATGCGGGCCGTCAAGCACCTGGCTTCGACG
>NZ_JBHIWJ010000106.1:0-12910 GCF_041987595.1 Sphingobium sp.
TGGTCATCTGACCAAGATTCTGAAGCGCCAGTTCGCGCTCGATGCAGATTGCGAGCCGCAGGTCTATGGCATCGGCATGAAGGAATTGTGGGACATCGATCCCGCCAAGCACAAGCCGGGGCTGGTCATCCATACCCAGGGCTGGCCGCTCAGCGACGCCTATGGCGGGGGCTTCCTCTATCATCAGGCCAATGGACAGGTAGCGTTGGGCTTCGTAGTGGGTCTTGGCTACAGCAATCCCTATCTCTACCCGTTTGAGGAGTTCCAGCGCTGGAAGCAGCATCCGGAAATCCGCAGATATCTGGAGGGCGGCCGCCGCGTCTCCTATGGCGCGCGCGCTATCAACGAGGGTGGCTGGCAATCGATCCCGAAGCTGGCCTTCCCTGGCGGTGCGCTGATCGGCTGTTCGGCGGGCTTCGTGAACGTGCCCCGCATCAAGGGCACGCACACCGCGATGAAATCCGGCATGCTGGCGGCCGACGCCGCGTTCGAGGCGATCCGACAGGAGCGCGCAAGCGATGTACTGGACGATTATGAGACCAGCCTGCGGTCGAGCTGGATCGCGACCGAACTGCAACTGGTGAAGAATGCCGAGCCGTTGCTGGCGAAGTTCGGCAACACGATCGGCACGCTTCTGGCGGGCATCGATATGTGGATGCGCACGCTGAAGATCGGGCTGCCCTTCACGATGAAGCACAAGCCCGATTGCGAAAAGCTCTGGCGCAAGGACGTCAGCAAGAAGATCGACTATCCCAAGCCTGACGGCGTGATCAGCTTTGATCGCCTCTCTTCGGTATTCCTCAGCAACACCAATCATGAGGAGGATCAGCCGGTCCATTTGCAGCTTAAGGATCCATCGGTTCCGATCAGCTACAACCTTCCCCTTTATGACGAACCGGCGCAGCGTTATTGTCCCGCAGGCGTCTATGAAGTGGTCGGGCTGGACGAGGGCAATCCCCGCTTCCAGATCAACGCGCAGAACTGCGTCCACTGCAAGACCTGCGACATCAAGGACCCGACCCAGAATATCAATTGGGTCGTGCCCGAAGGCGGTGGAGGGCCGAACTATCCCAACATGTAAGCGTCTGTTCATTGCAACGCTGCTGATGCTGCCTGCCGCGGCAGGCGCATCGGTAGACGCGACTGGCGCGTTGCATGCTTACATGCGAGGGCGTCTCGCCGATGGCGACGGGACGCCCAGTCTGGCGCTCAGCAGTTATCGCCATGCCATGGAACAGGATCCGGCGAGTCTGGAAGTTGCCCGGCGTTCCTATTTTCAGGCGCTGATCAGCGGCGATATGGCTCTGGCGCTGCGGTCGGCAGTCGTTCTCGAAAAAGGCGAACGGCTGCCGCGCGACGGCACCTTGCTTTATATCTGCGATGCGTTGAACCGGAAGGATTGGGCGGGTGCCAGACTCTCGGTTGACCGCATGGTTGCCGAGGGCAATTTCGCCTTTCTCGCTCCGATCATACGGAGCTGGATTTCCTTGGGCGAAGGACGTTACGCGCCGCCTGAGATCAATCCGGATGACCGCTTCGCATCGCTAGCCCGGCGCTATCTGGATGAACATCAGGCATTTCAGGCCCTGGCCCTTGGCGATCTGACCAGCGCTCAACCCGCCATTCAGCGGGCGCTCGCCCTGCAGACTACCGATATGGCGAATTTGAGGCTGCTATTTGCCGGGCAGTTGGCGGCTCAGGGGGCGAAAGCCGATGCGTTGACGCTCCTGCCGAAGAATGAGGCCAATTTCGCGCAGGCCCGGATCGGCATATTGCGCAACAAATCGCTCTCCATTGAAGGCAGGCCGTTCACGGCGGCTCAGGGCTTTGCGCGTCTTTTGACGCGCCTTGCGGCAGACATTTCCACCGACAGCAGCACCGGATCGTTGGGCATCCGACTGGTACGCATCGCCGGCTTCACTGATCCGGATGGTCCAGCCAGCCATATCGTTGCGGCGGATCTCCTTACCCGATCGGGCTATGCCGCCTACGGCGTGGAGGAAGCGAGCCGCGTACCCGCCGCCGGCGGATATGGTGCGCTGGCGCAGGGCGAACTGGTGGAAGCGCTGGCGTCCTCGGGCAGGCGGCCCGAAGCGATTGCCCGAGCGCGCGCACTGGCTTCCGCGCCTGATGCAGAGCCGGAGCGATTCGTACGGCTTGGACGGCTATTGGCCGAGGAGAAGGATTATGCTGCCGCTGCGGACGCCTTTCGCGCCGCGCAGGCCCGCTTTCCCGGCGATGCCGTCCCATGGGCGCTGCTGCTGTTCGAAGGCAGCGCATTGGAGCAGGGTGCGCGCTGGACCGAGGCGCGGGCCGTTCTGGAGCGGGCAGCAAAGCTCGCGCCGGACGAGGCGACGGTCCTCAACTATCTGGGCTATGCGCAGATCGAGCGGCGGCAGAATATGGACGCCGCGCTGCAGTTGCTGAAGCGTGCCAGCGCGCTGAAGCCGCAGGACGCATCCATCACCGATTCGCTGGGCTGGGCGCAATATGTGACCGGCGACCTCGATGCAGCCGTGCCGATGCTGGAACGCGCAGCGGCTGGAGCGCCCGCTGACGCGACCATCAATGAGCATCTTGGCGATGCGCTCTGGGCCGTGGGACGGCGATATGAAGCGCGCTACGCCTGGCGGGCAGCCGCTGCCGTGGCCGACGGCGCGGCGGCCGAACGCCTTGCCGCCAAGACGAAAGAGGGGATGAAACCCGAATATGCCGCACGTTGACGCGGAAATGGCTGCTCCGATTGCGATGGGAGCCGGAGGATTGGTGGAAACCGCCTATGCCAAGGTCAACCTGGCCCTGCATGTCCGTCATCGGCGGGCCGACGGTTATCACGCGTTGGAGAGCCTGTTCGTTTTTGCCGAGCATGGCGATCTGGTTTCCGGACATAGTCGGCAGGACGGGGTGCTCGACCTGCAACTGCAGGGGCCGTTCGGTCCGGCGCTGGATAGCGGGGGGGACAATCTGGTCCTGAAAGCGGCGCGTGCCTTGCAGGCATTTATCGGAGAGGAGCGGGGCGCCTCGCTTGTGCTGACGAAATATCTGCCGGTGGCGTCCGGCATTGGCGGCGGGTCCGCAGATGCCGCTGCAGTCTTGCGGTTGCTGACGCGGTTATGGAATGTGGCGATCGGGCAGGCGGCGCTGGGCCGGATCGCCCTCTCGGTTGGGTCGGATGTGCCGGCCTGCCTTTCCAGCGTGACGCAGATGGTGCAGGGACGGGGAGAATTGCTGGAACGACGCACCGTCGAGGGACTGGATGGCGCGCCGATGCTGCTCGTCAATCCCGGATTGGGCGTATCGACCGCCCGCGTCTTTGCCGGCTGGGATCAGGTGGACAGGGGACCGCTGGACGCAAGGAACATGGAACAGCTGATCATCGATGGACGCAATGATCTGGAGGCCGCAGCCATCATTGAGGCGCCGGTCGTCGCCGAAGTGCTGGCGGTGCTGAAATCCTGCGCCGGGGTTCGCATGACGCGCATGTCAGGGTCGGGCGCAACATGCTTCGCGCTGTTTGATACGGAAAGCCATCGGGCCAGCGCAGCGGTGGCGGTTCGGGGCGCTCATCCGGGTTGGTGGGTTGCGGAAACGAGGATCAGGGCCGCATGAACGAGGCATTTTCCGAAGTCGACGGCGGTGATCTGGACGTGCTGATCATTGCCGATCATGCCTCCGCTCATGTTCCGGATGATGTTGATCTGGGCATAGACCCGGCGCTGCTCGACAATCATATCGCCGTCGATATCGGCGTCGCCCAAGTAAGCCGCCTGCTCGCGCATCAATTGGGTTGCAAGGCGATCCTGGGCGGCGTTTCCCGCCTTGTGATTGATCTAAACCGGGAAGATGACGCGCCCGGACTGTTGCCGGTGATGAGCGACGGCCACGCCATTCCCGGCAATCGCCATGCGGACCTCGCCGGACGGATGATCCGTTTCCATCATCCCTATCATCATCATGTGGGGAGGCTGCTGGACGGCATGGGATCGCCTTTCATCCTCTCGGTCCATAGTTTTACCCCCCGGCTCGCGAGCGACCCCGAGCAGCTCCGTCCCTGGGATATCGGTATTCTGTATAATGAGGATGACCGCGCCGCACGCATCGCCATTCCGCTGTTGGAAGAGGCCGGTCTGAAAGTTGGCGACCAGCTCCCCTATTCGGGCAAAATGTTGAACGCCACGATGAACCGGCATGCGGAAGGCAATGGCATCCCCTATCTTGGCGTTGAGATGCGGCAGGATCTGGTCGGAGACGCTGCGGGGCAGAAGCGCTTCGCGGACATACTGGGTCCTATCGTTGTGGAATGCCGCGACAGGCTTGCCTGATGACCCGAATTGCGTCCCTGATCGGCGTCCTTTCCTGCCTTATGCTTATGGGCTGCGATCAGGCTGCGGACATTGCCGAGGCGAGGATAGAATGCGCCGTTGGCCCGGATGCGGTATGGGCCGCAACTTGCCTCATGGAGCGGCAGGGCGCCCTTTTGACCCTGCGCCATGCTGATGGTGGTTTCCGGCGCTTTCGGATGGTAAGCGATGGGCGCGGCGTTCTGCCCGCTGACGGGGCCGAGGATGCCGTCATCCGGATTATCGGCAAGGACCGGATAGAACTGACCGTAGGAAACGATCATTATCGCCTGCCGGCCATATTCAGTCAGGGACCAAGATGAATAAGAGCAGCGTGATCCTGACCGGAGCCGAAATGCGCGCGGCTGAACAGGCCGTCTTTGCCTCCGGCGTGTCCGAATATGAGCTGATGGAACGGGCGGGCGCGGCGGCGGCTGAAATCATATGGCGAGCGGGCGGCAAACGCGACCTGCTCATCCTGTGCGGTCCCGGTAACAATGGCGGCGATGGCTTTGTTATTGCGCGCATGTTGCGAGCGCGGGGTGTTCCGGTTCGCGTCGCGGCTTCGGGCGAAAGCCGGACGCCTTCCAGCCTCAAAGCCCGCGCCGCATGGGCAGGCGGGATCGAGGATGTGATGAACGCCGCCCCTGCCTCCCAGATCGTAGACGCCCTGTTTGGCACGGGACTGTCGCGAGGTCTGGATGGGAAACTGGCGGAACGGCTTTGTTCCCTGACCGGGAGTGCGGGCTTCAGCTATGCGTTGGACTTGCCCAGCGGTGTCGCCACCGACAGCGGGGCGTTACTTTCATCGATACCCTCTTTTGGCGTCTGTATCGCACTGGGTTCGCTGAAGCCTGCCCATGTGCTGCAACCCGCTGCGGCTCAGTGGCAGCGGCTCATCTGTGCCGATATCGGCATCGACGGCGCAATGTCGACGGTTCACCGGCTGGAACCGCCGCATCTGGCGGAACCGGGACCATCCGCTCACAAGTATAGGCGGGGCCTCGTCGCTGTGGTGGGCGGCGAAATGGCTGGCGCGAGCATGTTGGCCAGCCATGCGGCGGCCCGGTCAGGCGCGGGCATGGTGCGCAGACTGGCGCAGGACGTTGCGATCGGTGGGATGGACGCCATCGTCACGCAGCAGGCCACCACCGGCACGGATGTCGCAAAGGCGCTGAGTGATCCTCGGATCGGAGCGGTTCTGGCGGGGCCGGGGTTGGGCCGGAACCATCACGCGCTTGACAGGCTGGAGGCGGCCATCGCGCACCCGCACCCGCTGGTGCTCGATGCGGATGCGCTGATTCTGCTGGCCGATAGGGGACCGGCCGCCATTCCGCCGGCCGCCATCATCACGCCGCATGAAGGCGAATTCGTCCGTCTGTTCGGTGACCTGCCCGGCAGTAAGATCGATCAGGCGCTGGCCGCGGCACGGCAGACCAAGGCGATCCTGGTCTACAAGGGCAACGACAGTGTGATCGCCGCGCCGGATGGGCGGGTTGCCGTTTCTTCAGGCAGTTCGAGCTGGCTTTCGACAGCGGGAACCGGCGATATTCTGGCCGGCCTGGTTGCCGGAAGGCTGGCCGCGACTGGCGATGGGTTCCGAGCTGCCTGCGAGGCGCTCTGGCTGCATGGGGAGGCGGCGCGGCGGGCCGGAGCGGCATTTGTTGCGGATGATTTGCTTGCGCGCCTGCCAGCGGCTATCGCCTCGCGCCTGTGACTGACACCGATACCGACATTATCGTCCGCATCGCCGCCAAGGGCGATGGCGTGACCGGCAAGGGCCGCCACTTTCCGCTGACTGCGCCGGGTGACCGGATCGCAGCCGATGGAGTGATTCTGCGCGGACCGCACCATGTGGATGCGCCCTGCCGCCATTTTCCAAGCTGCGGCGGATGCGAATTGCAGCATATCGATGACGCCAGCTATGCCGATTTTGTCACGGCGCGGGTGACTGGCGCTTTGGCGGGACAGGGTGTCGTGCCCGATCATGTCCTGCCGCCGCATATCTCCCCGCCGCACAGTCGGCGCAGGGCGTCGCTCAGGGCCAGTCGGCAGGGACGGAAAGTTGTCATCGGCTTCGCCGAAGCGGGGAGCCATGCGCTGATCGATCTCGCCATGTGCGAGGTGCTGGACCCGCGCCTCTTCGCGTTGCTGGCGCCGTTGCGCGCGCTTTGCGCAATCATCCTGCCGGACCGGCGGGCGGCCCATGTCCGAATGTCCCTTACGGATCAGGGAGTCGACCTGCTGCTCGAAGGGGTCCGGGTGGACGGGCTTGCCGCTGACGAGGCATTGCTGGCCTTTTCACAGGATCATAAGCTGGCGCGGTTGACAATCGATGAAGGCGAGGGGGCGCAGACGAGATGGGAGCCGGAATCGGTTACCGTCAGCTTCGGCGGTGCGCCTGTTGCCTTCCCGCCCTTTTCGTTTCTTCAGGCGACGCCAGATGGCGAAGCGGCACTGGTGGGCGCCGCCTTGAGCGCCCTGCCGCCGGAGGGAGCCGTTGCCGATCTGTTCTGCGGGCTTGGGACTTTCGCGCTGGCTCTGGGGGAGCGGCGGCCGGTCTATGCAGCGGAAGCGGCGCGTCATCTTGTGCTGTCGTTGAAGTCGGCGGCCAATCGCGCGCAGCGGCGGATGGTGGTGGAACATCGGGATCTGTTCCGGCGACCGCTGACTCCAGAAGAACTTAATCGCTTTGGCGCCGTCGTCATCGATCCGCCTCGGGCGGGAGCGAGGGAACAGGTCATGCAACTGGCAGCCTCGACCGTTCCGGTCATCGCCTATATTTCCTGCAATCCGGCCAGTTTCGCCCGTGATGCCGCGCATCTGACTGGCGACGGCTATCGGCTGGACAGCGTGCGGCCAGTGGGTCAATTCCGTTGGTCGACCCATGTGGAGCTGGTGGGAATATTCCGGCGCGGACAGAATTAGAGCATCGTGCGGAAAAGTGGGGACCGGCTTTCCACTTAAACGCATGTCACAATAAACCTTGCAGCGCGCGACCTGCGTCTGATTTACTCCAGCGCGCTCCAGCCCCCCGCCGCGGGGGAGCGCGGCGAGGGACCATGCATCTTTTCCCTAGGGGGTGCCTAGGCGTCTACCCCAGTTTGATGACAGTTGCACGACGGCGGGCCGGAACCGGCTCGGCGTAGAGGCTGGCCATCGGCTCGTCCTCCACCTCGACCACCGCTTCCGACGTGAAACCGTTGAAACCGGTGCGCATCGCCGCGCCATAGGCACCCAGCATGCCGATCTCGATATAATCGCCCGCCTGCACGTCTTCCGGAAGCATGAAGGGGCCAACCATATGGTCCATGTCGTCGCACGTCGGGCCGTAGAAGGAGAAGCCGGTCAGTTCCGCCTCGCTCTCTTCTTCGCGCAGCAGGGCCACAGGGAAGCGCCAGCCAATATGTGCCGCATCGAACAGCGCGCCATAGGCGCCGTCATTGATGTAGAGTTCAGTGCCGCGACGGCGCTCGACGCGCACGACGACCGAGCTGTATTCAGCCGACAAGGCGCGGCCGGGCTCGCACCACAGTTCCGCCGAATAGCTGATCGGCAGGCTTTCGAAACCGCGATGAATAGCATCGAAATAGGCCTCGAGCGCAGGCGGTTCCATACCGGGATAGACCGACGGGAAGCCACCGCCGACATCGATGATGTCGACCGTGACCGACGCGTCGACGATCGCGGCGCGGACGCGCTCGATGGCATCGCTATAGGCTTGCGGACTCATCGCCTGGCTGCCGACATGGAAGCAGATCCCCAGCGCATCGGCGGCCTGACGGGTCGCCATCAGCAGTTCGCGGGTTTCGCCCAGTTCGGCGCCGAACTTCGAAGCGAGGCTGAGTTCCGAATGTTCGGACGACACGCGCAGCCGCACGCACAGCTCAAGATCAGTCGCATTGTCGCAAGCGCGCAGGATCTTTTCCAGCTCGTCCATCGTGTCGAGCGAGAAGGTGCGCACGCCATGCACATGATAAGCCTCTGCGATTGCTTCCTCGGCCTTGACCGGGTGCATGAAGCAAAGCTTCGCCTGACCTTCGAGCGTGTCCGCGACCAGACGCACTTCCGCGATGGACGCCACGTCGAAATGCGTGATGCCCGACGCGAACAGCGTACGGATCAGATCGGGAGACGGATTCGCCTTGACCGCGTACAGCGAACGTCCCGGAAACTTCTCAGAGAAGAATCGGGCGGCGCGGGCCGCAGCCTGCGGACGAACAAGCGTTACCGGTGCTGCCGGTTTGAGGGCGGTCGCTACCCCCAGCGCGCTATGATGCTTGTGCAACTCAAGGGACCTCCAGTGTAGTCGTTGGCAATCAAGCTGCCTTGCGGTGGAAGTCCCATGGGGCAGCGGAAGGGCGATATATGCTGAGGGGTCCCCCCTGTAAAGCGCATGTGTAAATTTTGTTGCGCGGTCAGCTACGAAATGTGCGTCAGGAGAGACGGGACTTGAAATCCTCGTAGGAAAACTGGCGGATTTGCTTGAGTTCGTCGGTTTCCGAGTTCCACAGCCAGATGGCGGGCAGGGGCACGCCGTTGAATGTGTTGGTCTTTACCATCGAATAATGGGCCTGATCGAGGAAGGCGATCCGCCGTCCCGGAGTCGCGCCGCCGGGGACCCGGTAGTCTCCGATAATGTCTCCCGCGAGGCAGGAGGGACCACCGAGTCGGGTGGGCTGGCCTTCGCTTTCCTCATGCAGCATGGCGGGGCGGTAGGGCGCCTCGATGACGTCGGGCATGTGGCAGGTTGCCGAAATGTCGGTAATCGCGACCGGCATGCCATTGTCGATGACGTCGAGGATTTCGCCGATAAGGATGCCTGCGTCGAGCGCCATGGCTTCGCCGGGCTCGATGTAAAGTTCGAGGCCTGTTTCCGCCTTGATGCGTTGAAGGAAGGCGATGAGGTCGTCGATCTGATAGTCGGCGCGGGTGACATGATGGCCGCCGCCGAAATTGAGCCATTTGAGGCCGCCGACATGGGGCATGACGCGCGATTCAATCGCGGCCCAAGTCCGTGCGAGCGGCAGAAAATCCTGTTCGCAGAGATTGTGGACGTGGAGGCCGTCGACGCCATCGAGATGTTCTGGGCGCAACTGGTCAATCGGGAAACCCAGCCGGCTGTGCGGCTGCGAGGGGTCGTATTTGGGCACCTCGCCCTCCGCATGGAGCGGGTTTATGCGCAGGCCGATGTCAAAGTTCACACCGTTCCTGCGCGCCTCTTCGATGACGGGCTTCATGCGCGCGATCTGGCCGGGGCTGTTGAAGATGACATGATCGGAAATCTTCAGGATTTCCGCCAGATCTTCGGGCTTGTAGGCGGCGCAATAGGTCGCGACTTCACCGCCATATTCCTCGCGGCCGAGGCGGGCTTCGTAGATGCCGGAGGCGCAGACGCCGTCCAGATATTCCGCGACGACAGGGCCAAGCGACCACATGGAGAAGGCCTTGAGCGCGCCCAGCACCCGGATGCCCGCCCGGTCGCGAATGTTCCGCAGGACCGACAGGTTGCGGCGCACGGCGGCCTCGTCCACCACGAAGGCGGGCGAGGGGACGCGGTTCAGGTCGAAATGCGCGAAGGCGGCGGGATCGCCGGCTTTGGTTTCCATGGGTTCATCCACGCCGCCCCGAGCCTGTTGAGGTGCGGCTTACTTTGAAGAAAAGTAAGGGGCTTTGACAGGCTCAGCCCGACGGCGTCAGGAACGAAGCTTTTTAGAAATCCAGCGGAGCGGCCAGTTCCTTCACCTGCCAGGGCAGGCCGTGCCTGTTCAGCATGTCCATGAAGGGATCGGGATCGAACTGTTCGATATTGAACACGCCTTCGCCCTTCCAGGCGCCCGTCAGCATCATGGCGGCGCCGATCATCGCCGGGACGCCGGTGGTGTAGCTGACCGCCTGATTGCCGGTTTCGGCATAGGCGTCCTCATGGTCGCAGACATTGTAGACATAGACGGTCTTCTTCTGCCCGTCCTTCTCGCCGGTCGCGATGTCGCCGATGTTGGTTTTGCCCCTGGTCGTTGAGCCAAGGCTCGACGGTTCGGGCAGAACGGCCTTGAGGAACTGGAGCGGGATGATCTCCTGACCGTTGTAAATGACCGGATCGATCCGGGTCATGCCGACATTCTGGAGCACTTCGAGATGCTTCAGATAAGCGTCGCCAAAGGTCATCCAGAAACGGATGCGCTTGATTTCCGGGTAGAATTTGGCAAGCGATTCCAGTTCCTCATGATACATGAGGTACATGTTCTTTTCGCCCACCTGATCGAAATCGAAAACCTGCTTGTGCTTGAGCGCGGGGCCTTCAACCCACTTGCCGCCTTCCCAGTGACGCGATGGGGCGGTGACTTCGCGGATGTTGATTTCCGGGTTGAAGTTGGTGGCGAAATGCTGGCCATGGTCGCCGCCGTTGCAATCCAGAATGTCGAGCGTGTCGATGCGGTCGAGCAGATGCTTCCTGATGTAGCTGGCGAAGACGCTGGTCACGCCGGGGTCGAAGCCCGAACCCAGCAGGGCCATGATGCCCGCTTCCTTGAACCGATCCTGATAGGCCCATTGCCAGCTATATTCGAACTTCGCCGTGTCGCGTGGTTCGTAATTGGCGGTGTCGAGATAATCGACTTTGGTCGCGAGGCAGGCGTCCATGATCGCCAGGTCCTGATAGGGCAGGGCCAGGTTCACGACCAGTTTCGGCTGGACCTTTTCGATCAGGGCGATCGTCTCCTCGACATTGTCGGCGTCGACCTGCGCCACGTCGATGGTGACGCCGGTGCGCGCCTTCACCGATTCGGCCACCTTCTCGCAGCTGACGATGCGGCGGCTGGCGAGCGTGATATGGCTGAAAATGTCACTGTTCATCGCCATTTTGTGAACCGCGACAGAACCCACGCCGCCCGCGCCAATGACCAGAACCTTGCTCAATTCGACTGCTCCATAGCTGTGCCGCGCCTGACGCGGGAAAGCGCCCATATAGGGACTGTGCGTGACAGCGCAAAGTCAGTCTGTCAGAAGCTGGCACCGTCGACTTTTTGGATGGCGAGCGCATCGAGATCGACGGAGGGCACGCAACGCAGGTTGATGGCCTGCATGGCCGAGCCGTCCGGGCCTTTGCCTTCCGCAAAAGCTTCTGTCCCGCAGATGCTGCAAAACTGGTGCGTGATCCTGTGTTTGTAGAATTGATAGTCGGTCAGCCGGTCCGCGCCGCTGTCGAGGGTGAACTGCTCTGCGGGCACGAAGGTCAGCAGGAAGCCCTTGCGGCGGCAATGGGAGCAGTTGCAGGTCATGGCTTGGGTTGGCGCATCGGCGGCTACGGTGAAGGTGACGGCCCCGCAATGGCAGCTTCCGGTGTAGGGCATGGGGCTCTCCTTTTGATTTTGTCACATTACGGATGTCGACTAGAAAGGAAAGCATCAATCCCTATGTGAAGTCATATGAACGGCATCGAATCTTTTCACGGATTAGTTTGGCATCTCGAATGTATGGACCTGTCAGCAGAGGCGATTGAAAATTTTCGTCCTCCCGCTGATCCTTTTCAAATGCGGATGCACTACTCCCTTTATTTGACCAACCTGATGTCGGTGATAGATATGGCCAGAGAATGGTGCGGCGAGCCTTTTGACAAGGCCCTTTTGGAAAACTTAAGTATTCCTGAATTTTCTGGAGAGGCTATTGTTGGATATTTACGAGAACTTAGAAATGGTGTTGTTCACAGAGGAATAGATCCCACCGCTGGTGGAACTGAAGCAAATGGTATCGTTTGGGCGGTAGCTCCAACGGAGGTGAAAAATCGGAAAGGCGATAAGATTTTCTTAGCACCAACTTTATTGCTTCGAGATTTGTTCACCCATTGCGAATTAAGAGTAAAACCGATTGTCGAGCGATTTATCCAGCCACTTGCGAAAAAATTTGGTAACACAACACCGGAAGCGATGTTGGCAAGCATATGCGATACCATGGAAATGTTTCCACATGTGCCCGATTGGGCAAAGAAAATGGCTCGGAAACACATTACACCTGAAATTTTGGACGCCGCCCAAATCCATCAGGCTGGAAAGCTAAACGAATTACTTAAACCTAGGCCGCAGCAAAACGTTGGCTGAGTGTGAGGATGTGGGCTAACTCACCAACCGCCTCAACCCCGCCACCGTATCCGCCTCATGCGCAGGCTTGTCCCTGCGTATCCGCGCGATCCGAGGAAAGCGCATCGCCAGCCCCGATTTATGCCGCTTGCTCTCATGGATGCTGTCGAACGCCACTTCCAGAACCAGCGACTTTTCCACTTCGCGCACGGGGCCGAAGCGGTTCACCGTATTACCGCGCACGAAGCGGTCGAGCCATTTCAGTTCCTCGTCGGTGAAGCCGCTATAGGCCTTGCCGACGGGCAATAGCTCGCCATCCTCCGTCCAGCAGCCGAAGGTGTAGTCCGAATAGAAGGACGAGCGTTTGCCGTGGCCGCGCTGGGCGTACATCATCACGCAGTCGGCGGTCAGCGGATCACGTTTCCATTTGTACCAGAGCGCCGCCTTGCGCCCCGCGACATAGGGGCTGTCGCGGCGCTTGAGCATCACGCCTTC
>NZ_JBHIWJ010000107.1:0-12737 GCF_041987595.1 Sphingobium sp.
TCGCCGGCAATGTCCGCGGCCATCGTCAGCGCGAGTTTGAGCGAATCGACGACGATCGCCCCCGGCGCGTCGTAGTCCTTCTGCGATGTCACGACGATGTTTGTTCGGTTGGGCAGCGGTCCGTCGAGCTTTAAGGGGAACCAAGGTGGCAAAATTCCTGATCGTCGAAGCGCGCTTCTACGACCATCTCAACGACCTGCTGATCGAAGGCGCCACTGCCGCGCTGGACGAAGAAGGTCATAAATATGAGGTGGTGACGGTTCCGGGCGCGCTGGAAATCCCCGGTGCGGTGGCTCTGGCTGCGGAAAGCGGCCGCTATGACGGGTTCGTCGCCATCGGCGTGGTGATCCGCGGCGAAACCTATCATTTCGAAGTGGTGTCGAACGAAAGCGCGCGCGGCCTGATGGCGCTCAGCATGGACGGTATCGCCATCGGCAACGGCATCCTGACAGTCGAGAACGAAGCGCAGGCGCTGACCCGCGCCAGAAAAGACGAGAAGGACAAGGGCGGCGAAGCGGCGAAAGCCGCGATGGCCATGCTGACCCTGCGCGAGAAATTCGGCGCCTGATCGCCTGCACGTCAGGGCGAAAGGGCCGCCCGATGGAGCGGCCCTTTTTTTTTCGTTCAGGCCGCCTCCAGAGCCGGATAGTCGACATAACCCTCCGCGCCCTGGGTATAGAGAGTGGCCTGTTGCAGTTCGTTGAGCGGCGCCCCGGCGGATAGCCGTTCCGGCAGATCGGGATTGGAAATGAAGGGCCTGCCGAAACTGATCGCCTGCGCCAGTCCGCTGTCCAGATCGGCCTGCGCCCGCGCCGCGTCATAATCGCTGTTGAGCACCAGCGGTCCCGAATAATGCTGGCGGATGAGCGGAGACTGGCGCGGCACGTCGCTGGCGCCACGCGTGCCATCCGGCCGCAATTCGCGCAGCTCAAGGAAGGCCAGGCCGATCGGCTCCAGCGCCTGCGCAACGGCGAGCGACAGGCTGGCCGGGTCGCTGTCGTCAGTGCCCTGCGTGTCGCCGTTCAGCGACAGGCGCACCGCCGTCCGATCCGCGCCGATGGCATCGGCGACCGCCTGCGTGATTTCACGCAACAGGCGCACGCGCTTTTCCGGTGAGCCGCCATAGTCATCCTCGCGCCTGTTGACGCCGTCGCGCAGGAATTCGTCGATCAGATAGCCATTGGCGCCATGGATCTGTACGCCGTCAAATCCGGCCGCGATCGCGTTGCGCGCCGCGGTCGCGAATGTTTCAACCAGCGCCGGGATCTCTTCCACCGTCAGGGCGCGAGGCTGCTCATAGGGCTTGTTGCCCTCATAGGTGTGGGCATGGCCGGGCGCGGTGATCGGACTGGGGGACACGGGCTGCTCGCCCGTCACGCTCGAATGGACCAGCCGCCCCATATGCCAGAGCTGGGCGAAGATGCGCCCGCCGGCCTCATGCACGGCCGCGGTCACCGGCTTCCAGCCCTCGATCTGCTCGGCAGACCACAGACCCGCCGCATGGGGCCAGCCCATGCCCTGCTGCGACACGCCGACGCCTTCGCTGATGATGAGGCCCGCCGAAGCCCGCTGACGGTAATAATCCGCCATGATCGGGGTCGGCACATGGGCGCGGGTCGCCCGTGCGCGGGTCAGCGGCGCCATCAGCACGCGATTGGGCGCGCGGACCGCGCCAAGCTGCACGGGATCGAACAGGCTCGACATAGAATTTCCCTCTTCAACGTTGCAAAATGCAACTGGACTGACTTGCCGACGCCAGTTAGGGAGCCGCCCCGTCCAGTTCAACCCGGCCCGCGCGGGGCCATGACCCAAGATTTGCTTTCCCGTCCCCCAGTCCGGCTACCGTCCGTGGCTGCTCTCTGGCGCTTGTGCGTCAGCCGGGCCGGGCGTAGAACCCCCGCCATGACCCCGACGCACGAAGACATGACGCTGGACGAAGTGCGCGCCGCGCTCGCCCCGATCCTGCCCCGCCATGCCGCCTTCGACGGATGGCGCGCAGAGGCCGTGACCATGGCGGCGCAGCAATGCGGCATCGATGCGGACATTGCCCGTCTCGCCTTTCCGGGCGGCGCCATGGACATGATCGACGCCTGGTTCGCCGGCATCGACCAGCGGATGCTGGCTGCCCTGCCGCCGGAGAAGCTGGCGGCGCTATCGATTCGCCAGCGCATCACGGCGCTGGTCGAGGCCCGCCTCGCCCTGCTGGCGCGCGACCGCGAAGCTCTGCGCCGCGCTCAGGCGATCCTGGCCATGCCGCGCAACGCAACCCGCGCTGCCAGGCTCGGCTGGCGCGCGGCTGACGGCATGTGGCGGGCGGCAGGCGACGAGTCGACCGACCTTGCCCATTATAGCAAGCGCATGACGCTGGCGGGCGTCTATGCCGCGACCCTTCTGGTTTTCGTCGACGATGAGAGCGAGGACTGGGCCGAAAGCCGCGCCTTCCTGGCCCGCCGGATCGAGGGCGTGATGCGCTTCGAACGCGCCAAGGCGCGATGGAAGGGCGCAGGCGGCGGCGAGCGGCTGAGCCTCGCCCGTTTCATCGGCCGTCTGCGCTATCCAGCGGTGTAATCTGCCGCGATGTGTCACCGATTCCTGCTGGCCTTTTGCAATCGGTATTGATAGTCACTCGCAGAAGTTATTGACGAGTGCCCTTCCTTGCGCCTGACCGACCTGCCGTTGCGCCAACCTGCCTATGTGGATCTGATCGACTGGACGGCCCTGTCCGCTTCAGATGGCCAACGGCTGCGCGAATTCGGTCTGTGCGAAGGCGCCAGTGTCGAGGCGCTGCACCATGGCGGCCTGCTGGGCCGCGGTCCCATTGCCTGCAAGGTCGGCCGCATGACCGTCGCAATGCGCCGCAACCATGCCGCCGCCATCACCGTCCGCACGGGACCATCCGAAATTGGGCCGTTGGCTATCGGGTCGCTGGAAGACGACGCATGACGGGCCTGCCGCTGATCGCGCTGGTCGGCAATCCCAATGCCGGGAAAAGCGCCCTGTTCAACGCCCTGACCGGCGCGCGGCAGAAGCTGGGCAACTATCCCGGCGTCACGGTGGAGCGCAAGGCGGGCCGCTTTTCCCTGTCCGACGGCCGCCCGATCGAACTGGTCGACCTGCCCGGCACCTACAGCCTCAATCCCGCCAGCCCTGACGAGCAGGTGACCCGTGACGTCATATTGGGCAAGCAGCAGGGCGAGCGGCTGCCCGATGCGCTGGTGGTGGTGGTCGACGCCTCCAATCTCGACAACCACCTCCGCTTCGCGCTGGAACTGATCGCGCTGGGCCTGCCGACCATCGTGGCGCTCAACATGGTCGATCTGGCCACCCGCGACGGGCTGGAACTCGACGCCAACATTCTCTCCCGCGAACTGGGCGTGCCGGTGATCTCCACCGTCGCGGTGCGCAAGCGCGGCCTCGACCATTTGCGCACTGAACTGGAAACCATGCTCGATGGCAGCGGGGGCAAGGTTCGCGCCTCCGGCCAGCAACGCGATTTCGATGGCCTGCGTCAGGAAGCCCGCCGAATCGCCCGCGCCGCCATCGTGCGCGAAACCCCGTCCCGCCGCCTGACCGCGGCGGTGGACCGGATGGCGCTTCACCCCCTGGCGGGTCTGGCGCTGCTGCTGGCGCTGCTGTTCGTGATGTTCCAGGCGGTCTATGCCTGGTCCGAAGCGCCGATCGCGATGATCGAGGGGCTTGTCGAAGCCGCCGGCAATGCGGTGACGGCGGAACTGCCGGATGGTCTGCTGCGCTCATTTCTGGTCGACGGCGTGCTGAACGGCGTCGGGTCGGTAGTGGTGTTCCTGCCGCAGATCCTGATCCTCTTCTTCTTCATCCTGATGTTGGAGGCGACCGGCTATATGGTCCGCGCCGCCTTCCTGATGGACGGGGTGATGGCCAGGGTCGGGCTGTCGGGCCGCGCCTTCATCCCCCTGCTTTCCTCCTTCGCCTGCGCGGTGCCGGGGATCATGGCGACCCGCACCATCGCCGATCCGAAGGACCGGCTGACCACGATCCTGATCGCGCCGCTGATGACCTGCTCGGCGCGACTGCCGGTCTATGCGGTGATCATCGGCGCCTTCATCCCCGCACGCACGGTGGCGGTCGGCATCGGCCTGCAGGGGCTGGTGCTCTTCTGCCTGTATATTTCCGGCATCCTCGGCGCGATGCTGGCCGCACTGGTGCTGCGCCGCACCGTCACCAAGGGGGCAAGCGGCGGTTTCCTCATGGAAATGCCCAAATATCAGTGGCCCCGCCCGCAGGACATCGCGCTCGGCCTGTGGCAGCGCGCCGTGATCTTCCTGAAACGCGCGGGCACGATCATCTTCACTTCGACGGTGATCCTCTGGGTGTTGCTCAGCTTCCCCAAGGCGCCGGACAATGGCGGCGTCAGCCAGGTCAATTATTCGGTCGCGGGGCGCATTGCCAACGGCCTTAACGTCGTGCTGGAGCCGATCGGCTTCAACCGCGACATTTCGCTGGCGCTGATTCCCGCCATGGCCGCGCGAGAAGTGGCGGTGTCGGCGCTTGCGACCGTCTATTCGCTCGACGCGAGCGAGGATGAAGCAAGGCTGGAGCGGAGCCTCGGCGACCGGCTGAAGGATAATTGGCCGCTGCCGACCGCGCTGGCCTTCCTCGCATGGTTCGTTTTTGCGCCACAGTGCATCTCCACCATCGCCGTCACCCGGCGCGAGACAAATGGATGGAAATGGCCGCTGTTCATGATCGGCTATCTGTTCGTGCTGGCCTATCTCGCCGCCGGTGCGACATACTGGACCGCCACCGCGCTCGGTTTGGGGTAGCTTCGATCAGCAGGCCGATTATAAGGGCCAGCTAAAGTATCGGAGGAAACATGGCGGGTTCGGTCAACAAGGTCATTCTGGTGGGCAATCTGGGCGCGGACCCGGAAGTCCGCAGCTTCCAGAATGGCGGCAAGGTGTGCAACATCCGGATCGCCACGTCGGAAAGCTGGAAAGACCGCAATTCGGGCGAGCGCAAGGAACGCACCGAATGGCATAGCGTGGCGATCTTCTCCGAAGGTCTGGCCGGCGTTGCCGAACGCTATCTGCGCAAGGGCAGCAAGGTCTATATCGAGGGCAAGCTCCAGACCCGCAAATGGCAGGATCAGTCCGGCAACGACCGCTACACCACCGAAGTCGTGTTGCAGGGACCGAGCGCGGTGCTGACCATGCTGGACGGCGCGCCGGGCGGCGGTGGTCAGGGCGGCGGCGGCCGCTCGCAGGGCGGTGGCGACTGGAGCGGCGGGTCGAGCGGCTTTGGCGGCGGCGATTATGATGATTTCGGCGGAGGGGGCTTTGGCGGCGGCTCCGGCGGCGGCCGTTCTTCCGGCGGCGGTCGGGGCAGCGCGGGCGGTCCCAATTTCGACAATGACCTCGACGACGAAGTGCCCTTCTGACGCTCTTCGCCGGACTGGAAACAAAAAAGCGCCCCAACCGTCTCGGCTGGGGCGCTTTTCTTTGTCCACAAGCGAGATCAGGTGCGCTGCACCGCCCCTTCTTCTCAGGCGGCAGCGGCGATCCCGCTCACGCCCAGTTCGGCCAGCGCGAACTTGCGGATATGCTCGCCCATATCCGCGCGATCCAGCGCCAGCGCCAGATTGGCCTCGATATAGCCTGCCTTCGACCCGCAGTCGAAACGGCGGCCGTCAAAGGTCACGCCGTGGAAGGGCTGCTGCCCGATCATCGACGCCATGGCGTCGGTGAGCTGGATTTCCCCGCCCGCGCCCTTTTCCTGCGTTTCCAGAATCTTCATCACCTCCGGCTGGAGGATGTAACGGCCCGGCAGGATCAGGTTCGAGGGCGCCGTCCCCGGCGCGGGCTTTTCCACCAGCCCCTTCACCTCGGTCAGCGCGCCGTCGCGCTTGCCCGGATCGATCACGCCATAGCTGGGCGTGTCGGCCATCGGCACTTCCAGCGCGCAGACCAGATTGCCGCCAACCCTGTCATAGGCCTCGACCATCTGCTTCAAACATCCGCGACCGGGCGCGCCCTTCATGAACTCGTCGGGCAGCAGGATGGCGAAGGGCTCGTCGCCGACAATGTCGCGCGCGCACCAGATGGCGTGGCCCAGCCCCAGCGGTTCCTGCTGGCGCAGAAACACCGCATTGCCCGGCAACAGGCGCGTGCCGTCCAGCGCGGACAGGTCCTTGCCGCGCTCGCGCTGGGTCGCCTCGGCTTCGAAGGCCATGTCGAAATAGTCCTCGATCGCGCCCTTGCCGCGGCCGGTGACGAAGATCATCTGCTCGATCCCGGCTTCCCGCGCCTCGTCCACGGCATATTGGATCAGCGGACGGTCAACGACCGGCAGCAGTTCCTTGGGGACCGACTTGGTCGCCGGAAGGAAGCGCGTGCCGAGCCCCGCGACGGGGAAGACGGCTTTGCGAATGCGTTTGTAGGACATGATGCTCCTGTTATCTCGCTGGGCGCGCAAAGAGGCAAAGATCTTGCCCCCGTGCGCATAAAGATCAAGCGTGGAAGATTACTTAACCCGTTTCAGACAGCCAGCAGCCGCTGGGCTATCCCTTCGAGGGAGGCAATTTCCGCTTCAAGTTGCTCAAGCGAGACATGCGTCTGGTTGTTCCGCGCATCACGGCATGTAAAGCCGCCGGGCGCGGGCTGCTGAAAGCCGCCGATGATGAGCGACCGGAAACGGTCGATCCTCTGCATGTCGCGCTCGATATCCGATATTTCCATCAGCGCGCTCGCATTGCGGCGGTCGCGCATGGAAACCATGGTCCTGAGTTCCGTCATCAGTTTCGTCATGCCCGGACGGGTCCGGGCACCCACGGTCCGCACATCCCCCATGGCTTCCCGCATTATCGCGATTTTTGCTTCCAGGCTCTGTTCCAGCATCGTCCAGGCACAGACCAGACGACCCACTGCACACAGAAGCGCCGCATCCTCTGGCGCGTAATCCGACACTGACCTCACATTGATCTCAGCAACCACGTTCACTTAACTCGCGCCCCGATCCGTTTTTTTCTCCGCTCGAGCCAGACCTGCCCGCTTTGGGTCGACAAAGGCTAGGGGGCGTGGACCGCGCCTCTCGCGCCTGCGGCACAGGCCATCGTTAACTGTGCCAAAACAACGATGAGCCGATAGCCCCTTTGCCGCGCCGCATCAAAAATCGATAGCGATTCCCTTGCGTTCCCAGTCGCCATAGCGGACCGGACTCAGCTCCTCCTCATGGCGGGAGGGCTGGTTGATCGGATCGGGCCGGGGCACGGGCGGGCTTTTCGACAGATGCGCGGGCGGCTTTACATGCGCAGGGCGCTTGCCGTTGAAAGTTCCCATGGATCGATCCTTTCGATTGCGGGCGCGACTGGCTCACCCCATATTCATTGCTCGCCCCTATTCTGGGCGGCAAAGGAGCGATCTGCAAGTGAATGGCATGAAGACGGTGATGCTGTTGTCGGCGCTGACGGCGCTGTTCATGGCATTGGGCTATACGCTGGGCGGCAGCGGCGGGGCGGTGATCGCCCTGCTGGTGGCGGCTGGCATGAACCTGTTCACCTTCTGGAACGCCGACAAAATCGTGCTGTCGATGCACCATGCCCGCGAAGTGGACGCCAGCACGGCCCCGGAATTTTATGGCATCGTCGCCGAACTCGCGCGGCGCGCGAAGCTGCCCATGCCCCGCGTCTACCTGATCGATGAGCCGCATCCCAATGCCTTCGCCACCGGCCGCGATCCGGACCATGCCGCCGTCGCCGCCACCACCGGGCTGCTTTCGATGCTGAGCAGGGATGAGGTAGCGGGCGTCATGGCCCATGAACTGGGCCATGTGCGCAACCGCGACACGCTGATCATGACGATGGTCGCGACCATCGCGGGCGCGATCGCGATGCTCGCCAATTTCGGCCTGTTCTTCCGCGGCGGCAATAATGAGAATGGCAACAGCAACCTCATCGCCTCGCTGCTGGCGGTGATCGTCGCCCCATTCGCCGCGATGATCGTGCAGATGGCGATCAGCCGCACCCGCGAATATGGCGCCGACGCGGCAGGCGCGGAAATCAGCGGCAATCCCCGCGCCCTCGCCACCGCTCTCGCCAAAATTTCCGGCCGTGCCGAAATGATCCCCAACCCCGTCGCGGAGCGCAATCCCGCCGCCGCCCAGCTCTATATCGTGCCGGTGCATGTGAGCGAACTCTTCTCCACCCACCCCGCAACGGAAAAGCGCATCGCCGCGCTGGAGGATCTGGCGCAGGATATGGGTCCTCCGCCGCCGGTCATGGGCACCCCGCGAACGTCAGCCCTGTCGCCGGTGGATGCGCCGTCGCGCCGCCGCAGCGCGCTCGATCCGCACGGCCGCTAAGCCATGGTGGTCGAGGTCGGCGAGATCGTCGCCGATGTGGCGGGCGCGGTGCTGCGTCAGGCGGGCGGCATGGTCGTGGAGGTGGCGTCCGACACGATCTTCTCCCGGCATGCACCCCGCCTGTTTCACGGCATCGGCCGCCGCATGATCGCGATCGCGACGCTGGGACGCAAGCGCATCCCCTCATCGCTCCGCGTCGTCCCCAAGGGCATGAAGCCCCGCCCGCGGCGCAATGACTGGCTGGCGCTATGGGTGGGCGTCGGCACCAGCATCGTCCTGCTGGCTGCCTTTGCCTATACGGTCGCCTGCTTCGTTTGAAGATGGCGGCAAAAGCGCGTAGGGGCCGATGATGCCCCGCCGCCCCGCACCTCGCCCTGCCGTCCCCCGTCCCGAAGACGTCCCCGGCCTCCCCACCCGCCGCGCCGCCCTGCGCCTGCTCGATGCGGTGCTGCGCCGGGGCGATCCGCTGGAACTGGCCCTGCACGGCGCCGCGCAGGGCCTGCCCCCGGCCGACCGCGCCCTTGTCCACGCCATTGTAGCGGAAACGCTGCGCCATCTGCCCGATCTCGACGCGCTGATCGACGGCGCCACGCGCCAGCCGCTGCCCGACGACGCCAAGGCGCGCATGGTCCTGCGCATCGCGCTGATTCAGGTCCTCGCGCTGGGCACCGCGCCCCATGCCGCCATCGCCACCGCCCTGCCGCTGGTCGACGGCGGCCCGCGCAAGCTGGTCCACGGCGTCTTCGGCACCGTGACCCGCGCCCATCCGGCGCTCCCCTCGCCTCCTGCCTTGCCCGCAGATGTTGCGGAACGCTGGGCCGAGCAATGGGGCGACGCCATGCCGCAAGCCGCCGCGCAGGCCTATGCGGCCCGCCCCCCGGTCGACGTCACTCTGCGCGCCCCCGGCGAAACGGCGCTCTGGACTGAGAAGCTGGGCGGCCAAAGCCTCGCCCCCGGCCATGTCCGCCTGCCCGAAGGCGCCTCCATTCCCGACCTGCCCGGCTTTGCCGAAGGCGCCTGGTGGGTGCAGGATCTCGCCGCCTCCATCCCCGCCCGCCTTTTGGGCGAGGGCAAGGGCCGTATCGTGCTCGACCTTTGCGCCGCCCCCGGCGGCAAGACGATGCAGCTGGCCGCCGCAGGCTGGCGCGTCACGGCCGTCGACCAGTCGAAAAAGCGCCTTGAGCGCCTCAGCGAAAATCTTGAACGCACTGGTCTTGCGGCTGAGGTCGCGCAGGCCGAACTGCGCCAATGGACGCCCTCCGCCCCGGCCGACGCCATCCTGCTCGACGCCCCCTGCACCGCCACCGGCATCTACCGCCGCCACCCCGACGTGCTGCATCGCATCGGCCCGCGCCAGATCGCCGAACTGGCGGAACTCCAGGCCGAACTGCTCGCCCGCGCCGCGCAGTGGGTGAAACCGGGCGGCACACTGGTCTACGCCACCTGCTCGCTCGAACAGGTGGAGGGCGAAGCGCAGATCGCGCAATTCCTCCAAAACCATCCTGATTACACTTCTCAGCCGGCCAGCCCGGCTGAACTGCCCGAAGCGATTATTCCCACGGCGCAGGGCTGGATCCGCACCCTGCCGGATTCCCTAAAGGAAAAAGGCGGAACCGACGGCTTTTTCGTTGCAAGGCTGGTGCGATCCACTAAAGCTTAACCCTCAATCCATCATGGTGCGATCAGGCCACAGAAAGACTCGCCTTGCGCCCGACCGAGCCTCTCCCACTGCACCATAGCTGGCCGCTTTACGCGCTGCGGGAGCATCTGGCGCCGGTGATGCTGGACGACCGGCTGGCCCGCGACGACGAAGCGCTGGCGGAACGGGGGCTTGGCCTTTGGCACTGCAATCTCGCCGACAACAGCCTCAACTGGACCAGCGGCGTTTATGACATATTCGGGCTGGAACGCGATATGCTGGTCCCCCGTCCGCTCGCCGTGGCGCTCTATGCCCCCGACAGCTGCGCCGCGATGGAACGGTTGCGCGCCTACGCGATCCGCCACCGGCGCGGCTTCACGCTGGACGTCGACATTCGTCCGGCCGATGGAGGCGAATGCGCCATGCGCCTGATCGCCGCGCCCATCATCGAACAAAATCAGGTTGTTGCGTTGCACGGCGTCAAGCAGTTCCTGCCCAAAGGCGCCGGCCCGTCGAAGGGGTTGGACCCGACCCTGTTCGTCCTGTCCTGACGCAGTTTTCCACGGCCTCAAAATCCCTGTGGATAGCCCGAAATCATACGTTGCCCTCTTGTTAACGCGCGGCTAAGGCCAAAGGTCAAATGACCAGCCCGATCCTTATCTCGCCCTCCATCCTGTCCGCCGATTTCGCCCGTCTGGGCGAAGAGGTCCGCGCCATCGACGAAGCGGGCGCCGACTGGATTCACATCGATGTGATGGACGGCCATTTCGTGCCCAACATCACGATCGGCCCCGGCGTGGTGAAGGCGCTGCGTCCGCACACGAAAAAGCCCTTCGACGTCCATCTGATGATTTCGCCGGTGGACCTGTATCTGAACGCTTTTGCCGAGGCGGGCGCGGACATCATCACCGTCCATCCCGAGGCCGGCCCCCATATCCATCGTTCGATCCAGCACATCAAGTCGCTGGGCGTGCAGGCGGGCGTGGTGCTTAACCCCGGCACCCCGGCCAAGATGCTCGATTATCTGATCGACGATGTCGACCTGATCCTGGTGATGAGCGTCAATCCCGGCTTCGGCGGCCAGAGCTTCATTGCGAACCAGCTGCGCAAGATCGAGGCTTGCCGCAAGATGATCGAGAAATCGGGCCGCGACATCCGCCTGCAGGTCGATGGCGGCATCGACTTCACCACTGCGCCGCAGGCGATCGAGGCGGGCGCCGACGTGCTGGTGGCGGGCACCGCAACCTTCCGCGGCGGCGCATCCGCCTATGCGGACAATATCCGGACCCTGCGGGGCGGGTGAGCGACCGCAGGCGCCTCGCCCCCCATTCCGTCCCTCCCGAGGCCGGACCCGGCCCCGAAGAGGAGGGGATCGAACAGGGGAAGCGGCTCATCCGCGTCGCGGATGACAAGGGGCTTTCGCTGGCCCAGCGTATCGCCAATCGCTTCTATCTGCTCAGCTGGAAGACGCCGATCCACGGCCGCCGCCTGAAGGGCAAATATCCGCTCAAACTGCTTGCGGTGCCGGACGATGAGATTCCCGGCAGCGCTCATGCCGGACAGGCCATCCGCGCCGGTTACTTTCTGTTCCGGGGTCTTAGACAGCCCCTCAAGACGCTGGATTTCGAGCGGCTCGACCTGCTGCCGTCCTTTGCCGACTATCTGCACGGCTTCCACTGGCTGCGCGATCTGGCCACCGTCGCAACCCGCGAACAGGCTGCGCCGGTCGCCGAAAGCGTCATGCGCAAATGGCTGGATGCCCACGCCGACACGCCGAGCGAACCCGCCTGGCGCGCCGACAATGCGGGCTGGCGGCTGCTTTTCTGGTCGGCCCATGCGCCGCTGATCCTGTCGTCCAGCGACCTCGTCTACCGCTCGCTGGTGCTGAACTGCATCGCCCGCACCGCCCGCCATCTCGACCGCAGCGCGGACAAGGCGCCGATCGGCCTGCCCCGTCTGGTCGCCTGGGGCGGAATCGTCGCGGCCTCGATGCTGCTGCCCGGCGGCGCGGCGCGCAAGCTGTTCGGGGAAGCGGGCCTGAAGCGCGCCATCGACAGCGGCCTCCATGGCGATGGCGGCATCGTTTCACGCTCGCCGATCGACCAGCTCGAAACCATCATGCTGCTGACCATGGTGCTGGCGGTCTATGATGTGCGCCGCGAACAGCCGCCGATCTTCCTCAGGGATGCGCTCGGCAAAGCGGTTCCCGCGCTGCTTGGCCTCGTCCATGGCGACGGGGGTCTTGGCAGCTGGCAGGGGGCGGGAGCGATCGACCCCGCCACCATAGAGGCCGTGATCCGCGCCAGTCGCGTACGCGCCCGCCCCCTGCGGCAGGCCCGCGACTGGGGCTATCAGCGGCTTGCAGCAGGCGGCACCATAGTCCAGATCGATGCCGCTCCGCCGCCGGTGGCGCAACTGGCGGATGCAGGCTGCGCCTCGACGGGGGCGATCGAGATCAGCGACGGGTCGCAGCGGCTGATCGTCAATTGTGGCGGCGCGGCGCTGGAGGGCGCCTTCATGCCGCGCGATCTGGCGCAGGGCCTGCGCACCACCGCCGCCCACAGCACGCTGGTACTCGACGACAGCAATTCGACCGCGCTGCTGCCCGATGGCACGCTGGGCAAGGGCGTCACCGAGGTCGAACTCAACCGGCAGGAAAGCGAAAGCGGCAGCCGGCTGGATCTCAGCCATGACGGCTATGTCCGCCGCATGGGCTATGTCCACCGCCGCCTGCTGCTCATAAGCGGCGACGGCAGGGAAATAC
>NZ_JBHIWJ010000108.1:0-12704 GCF_041987595.1 Sphingobium sp.
GCTGCGGCGCAGCCGGAAGGTTGGCCTTGGCCAATTGGCCATGCGCGGTCGGGAATATGTCGTCAGCATCAAGGCGTGCGGGCGCGGCATGGTGATGGAGACGTTGCGTTATGCCGATGAAGTCAACAAGGCTGCGAGCTATTTCCGCGAGATAGGCAACGGCGAGCCGGATGACGAATTACTCGATCTCGCCACGACCCTGATCGACAAGAAGACCGGTAAATTCGACGCGAGCGATTTTCACGATCGCTATGTCGATGCCCTAAAAGAGCTGATCGAGCATAAGAAGAAGGGCAAGACGCTGAACATCGACGGCGATGATGACGATGTCGCTGATCCACGGGGTAACAATGTCGTTGACCTGATGGCGGCGTTGAAAAAATCCATCGGCCCGGCCAGCAAGCCAAAGGCCCCGGCAAAGAAGCAGACAGGCAAGATAGCAGTCAAAATCAATGCGAAGTCGGCCGACAAGGCACCAGCAAAAGCGCCTGCCAAGAAACGGGCGTGAGCAGCTCGTTTCCGATGCTTTGCGCGTAGTGGATCATGACCGACGCGACCAAGGATCAGACGCTGCGCGAGATGGCCGCCCATCGTGGTTTCAAGCTGGTAAAGTCCCGCAGGCGCAAGGTTGGTGCGGGTGATTATGGCAAATATGGCCTGACCGATTCGGGCGGGAAGCCTTTGCTTGGGGTAGGTGACGACGGCTTCATCGCTTCGCTGGAGGATATCGAAGCCTTCCTGCGCAAGGGTGCCATTAGCACTTGGAAGGCATCGGCTGACGCCATGCCAGCACGCGCCACACCGGCAAGGAAAGCGACGACAGCGACGCATGAAAAGGTCGAGCCCGCCCTTCGGCCGCGCGCTAAGCGTTCCACCGGGCACACGCAAACGCCCTCGAAGAAGATTGCGGCCAGGCCCACACCCGAACCGGCCCCGCTCCGCATCCGCGCCGCCACGCCGGCGGATGCGGCAGACATGGCGGCGCTGCTGCGCCAGCTTGCCCAAACGGCTATCGATGAACACGGGGTCGCGCATAATCTTGAGCGGATCAGCAAGGCTGGTGGCGGCTTGATCGTCGCTGTTCTGGAGGGGATCGTCGGCTGTTGCGGCTGGACGCTGATACCCACGCTTCACCATGGCGTGATCGGCCGCATCACTGTCCTGCTGGTGGACGGGGCGCATCGCCGCCGAGGCATCGCGACCGCCATGCTGGATGCTGCGACAACCGTCTTGCGCGAAGCGGGATGCACGCGGATCGAAGCGATGAGCGATATTGAAATTAAAAATGCGCATAATTTCTTCCGGGCTTCGAAGTTCGAGCAGACCAGCTATCGGTTCGCGCGCGCCATTGACGCAGAAGCGTAACCCGCTTGCGAACTCCCGGAACGAGTTGGCGCGCTTGCGGATTGGGGGGCAAAGCAACGGACCGAACCAACATGGCGAAGGCGCAGGACAAAAGCCCGAAAGACAGTCTCGATCTCTATCGGGCCAAGCGCGATTTTGCGCGCACGGCCGAGCCTGCGGGCGCGGAGTTTCCGACGAGCGGCAACGGCTTTGTCGTCCAGAAACATGCAGCGTCGCGGTTGCATTATGACTTCCGGTTGGAACTGGACGGCGTGCTGGTTAGCTGGGCCGTCACCCGTGGGCCAAGCGCCAATCCCGACGACAAGCGCCTGGCGGTGCGGACCGAGGATCACCCGCTTGATTATGCGCGGTTCGAAGGCCTGATCCCCAAGGGCGAGTATGGCGGCGGCACCGTCATGCTGTGGGACAATGGCACATGGGAACCGATAGCGGGTAAAGACCCGCGCAAGACGCTGCCGGAAGGGCATCTCCATTTCATCCTGCGCGGCCGCCGGATGCAGGGCGAATGGATATTGTTCCGGCTCAAGCCACGCGGGAAGGAGCGCGGCGAAAACTGGATATTGCGCAAGGTCAGCGACGCTTTTGCCGGTGGGTCGGACAATCTGGTCAATCACCATCTCACCAGCATCGACAGTGGCCGCACGATGGAGGAAATTGCCGCTGGCAAACCCGTTTCCCAGCGCAAAGCCGCAAAGGCGAAGCTAACTGCGCGCGGAAAAGCGAATGGCGAAGCCCCACCGCCTTTTCAGCCGGTGCAATTGGCAACACATGTCGACCATGTGCCTGCAGGCAATCACTGGCTCCACGAGCTGAAATATGATGGCTATCGCACGTTGCTGGCCATCGGCGGCGACAATGGCCGCGCCTATACGCGTTCAGGCCTCGACTGGTCCGATCGCTTTGCCGGGTTGATCGCTGACGCGACAAAGCTGGATGCATCAAGCGCCCTGATCGACGGCGAGGCCGTCGTGATCCTGCCCGATGGCCGCACCTGCTTTCAAGGCTTGCAGGCTGCGCTCAAGGATGATCCGGGCCGGATCGACTATATGGCGTTCGACCTGCTGGCGTTGAATGGCGAGGATATGACCAGGCGACCGTTGCTTGAACGCAAGGCGATGCTTGCCACGCTGATCGGCGATGGCGCGGGCCATATTCGCTATTCCGACCATATCATCGGGCGCGGCGAGCAGTTGTTCGAGCGTTTCTGCGGTGCGGGGCTTGAAGGCGTCATCTCCAAGCGGGTGGATGCGCGCTATTCCGGCGCGCGATCGGGAAGCTGGGTCAAGACCAAATGCATTCGCCGCCAGGAATTCGTGGTTGTGGGCTGGTTGCCCTCCGATAAGCAGCGCGGGTTCCGCTCGCTGCTGCTGGGCGTCCATGAAAGTGGCGCGCTGCGGTTCGCCGGGAAGGTCGGCACTGGCTTTTCGGCGGAGGAGATGGAGCGGCTGCTGGCCTTGATGGCACCGCTGGCCCGGAAGACGCCGACGGTCGAGGCCCCACGCGCGGCTGTGCGGCAGGCGCGCTGGATCAAGCCGAAACTGGTCGCCGAGGTCGCCTTTGCAGAATTTACCGAAGAAGGCGTGCTGCGCCATTCCAGCTATCTCGGATTGCGCGAGGACAAGAAGCCGGAAGCGGTCGTGCTGGAGGTAGAGGCCCCTGTCGAACAGGCGACGCGGCCCGCTGCGACCAGCGGGGTCAAGATCAGCAATCGCGACCGGGTGATCTTCCCGGAGGGCAAGCTCACTAAGGGCGAATTGGCTTATTATTATGAAGCGGTGGCGGATATCATGCTGCCTTGGGCAGGCAGTCGGCCGATCAGCCTCGTTCGCTGCCCGCAAGGCCGCGACAAGAAATGCTTCTTCCAGAAACATGATGCAGGCAGTTTCGGCGACGACGTCAAGCAAGTCAACATCCTGGAGAAGGATGGCCATGAAGAACCCTATCTCTTCGTCGATACGCCCGCAGGGCTGCTGACCTGCGTTCAGATGGGGACGATCGAATTTCACGGTTGGGGAGCCAGGATCGAGGATGTCGAGAAGCCCGACCGACTGGTGTTCGATCTTGATCCCG
This sequence comes from Sphingobium sp., assembly GCF_041987595.1. GTDB lineage: Bacteria > Pseudomonadota > Alphaproteobacteria > Sphingomonadales > Sphingomonadaceae > Sphingobium. The sequence goes on from NZ_JBHIWJ010000108.1 coordinate 3,436, forward strand.
ACGAGGGGCTGGCCTTCAAGGATGTGGTCTCCGCCGCCTTCCATCTGCAGGATATGCTGGCGCAGATGGGGCTCGTCACCTTCCCGATGGTGACAGGCGGCAAGGGCGTGCATGTGATCGCGCCGCTGACCCCCAGCGCGGAATGGCCGCAGGTCAAGGATTTCGCGCATCGTTTCGCCACCGCCCTGTCACAGGCCGATTCCGACCGGTTTACCGCTGCGCTCGCCAAGGCGAAGCGAACGGGCAAGATCTTCATCGACTATCTGCGCAACCAGCGCGGCGCTACGGCCGTCATGCCCTATAGCGCCCGTTCGCGCCCGCTCGCACCTATCGCGGTGCCGCTCAGCTGGGAGGAACTGCGGACGCTGGACGGCCCGGACCATTGGCACATCGGGGACGCAGGAGAGATGCTGAAGCGCGCGGCTTCCAAGGATCTGGCCCATTGGGGCAGAGCTGACCAAATCCTGCCGGATCTTTAGTCTGGTGCGGCCGAAGACGTCGACCGTCGGTGAACCGGGGCATGGCCAAGCCTAACGCAGGAACTCGCGGGCGGGGTGGCTCGTAATTTGACCTCCAGCCTTCGGAGCGACGGCGAAATATCCGCCCGCCAATCATCAGCAAGGAACCATCATGGCCGATCGCCTCACCCTGCAAGATCCACGCAACCAATATCCCAAGCCGCCTTTCCCCAAGCAGCCCCAGCCAGCCCCCGGCATAGCGGCGCAGATGGACCCCACACCAGACCATGGTGAAGAAAGCTATGTGGGGTCGGGTAAGCTCAAGGGACGCAAGGCGCTCGTTACGGGCGGCGATTCCGGCATTGGTCGGGCGGCGGCCATCGCCTACGCACGGGAAGGGGCCGATGTCGCCATTGCCTATCTGCCCAGCGAAGAGAGCGATGCGCAGGCCGTGATAGCCCTGATCGAAGCGGAGGGGCGCAAAGCCGTCGCGCTTCCCGGCGACGTGATGGATGAAGCTTGGTGCCGCCAGTCGGTCGACGATGCCGTCGCCGGTCTTGGCGGTTTGGACATTCTGGTCATCAATGCGGGCCGTCAGCAGTTTCGGGACGATGTGCAGGTGCTGAGCTCAGATGATTTCGACCGCACGATGAAGACCAACCTCTATGCGCTGCACTGGATCGCGCAGGCGGCGGTGCCGCATCTGCCCGCCGGTGCGTCGGTCATCACGACCGCGTCGATCCAAGCCTATGATCCATCAGCCATCCTCCTCGACTATGCAACGACGAAGGCAGGGATCGTGGCCTATACCAAGGCGCTGGCCAAGCAACTGATCGAGAAAGGCATCCGCGCCAATGTGGTGGCGCCTGGGCCCTTCTGGACGGTCCTGCAATCCACTGGCGGTCAGCCGCAGGAAAAGGTCACGAAATTCGGCGAGCAGAGCCAGTTCGGCCGCCCCGGCCAACCCGTCGAGATCGCGCCCATCTATGTGCTGCTGGCGTCGCAGGAGGGCAGTTATATCACCGGCGAGGTCTATGGTGTGACTGGCGGCGCGGGTATCGCCTGAACAGTGCCGCGTTGTGGGCGTGCCTGTCTCGACTATACATTATGGCAGCTGGTTGATCACTGACGAGTGCGATGCATATCAACGGCACATCTCTGCGGTCGACCCATCACGGACGCTCAGCGATCAATTTCCTATCCCTAGGTCCCGACGGTCTGCTTTTTGCGACGGCTACCGACCAGACCAAGTCTTCTTGGCGCTCGTCGCGAACGACTACTCCCGACAGCATCTGTCTTTTATCTCTGCGCGGTTGGTTGTTGTCCATACAGGCTGATTGCAGTGATCAGCCCGTCCCCGATCCACTGACCGAGCAGCGCGCCAGCCTCGACCACTCCGATCTCCTCACCGCACCGTTCGATCAGAGCGAGGCAAAGGGCACCAAACGTCGCGCCGGCGACGATGTGCTCCAGCGCGAAAGTCTCGATGGCCTGGACCGTGCGGAAACAAGGCGTAAAATCTTGTCGCCAGACAAGCATTGCACCGGGCTCCGGCAAAATGGCCGCCATCGGCGGATCGTCCTGCGCCGACAGCGCCGACCAGATTGCGCCTGCATTTGTGCGGGCCACGGCGATTTGCATCGTGGGGGTGAACAGCAATCCGGCATTGTCCCAGTCCACCGCCACCAGTCGCTCTGGAGACACAGGGGCAGCATCTGGCCCTTCAAAGGCTCGGCTCAGCGCGCAGTCGAGCCAGGCCAGTTCGGCCACTTCGGGATCGTTAGGGTAAAGTTCGGCGAGCGTGTGGGCGAACCCGTCACCATATACGCCTAGGGTCCAACCATGAGGTGGCGTGCTTTCGATATGCGCGCGAGCTGCATCGATGAACTCATCGTTGCCCAGCCACAGCAATGTCTTTTCGAACGTGTCCCGCAAGCAGTCGACGAGCTGCACCCGATAGGCGTTATGATACACGGCGAGGCCTGCCCGCGCGTCGGCATCCACCCATTCGGCCATCGACACCGGCGCGTCGATCAGCCAGCCGCGAAAGTCGCGTTGCATTGCCGAAAGGCTCATGCCGCCGCCTTCCGGTCGTCGCTCGCTAAGCTGCGCGCGATGTCCAGTTCGGCCAGCAGTTCGGCGAGTGGAGGGATGTCGTCGTCGCGCTCGATCATGGTCGCAACTGGGCCGATACGGCGGCAGGCATCGGCATAGAGCGCCCAGACCGACGGCGGTACGGGCTGGTCGTGGGTGTCGATCAGCCGGTCCTTGCCCTGGCTATGACCGGCAAGATGGATCTGGCGCACCCGGTCGGCCGGTACGCCATCGAGATAAGCGATTGGGTCAAACCCGTGATTGACCGCGCCGACATAGATATTGTTGACGTCGAGCAGCAGCGCGCAACCCGTGCGGTCGCACATCGCGTCCAGAAACTGCCATTCGGTCATGCTGTCGGCGGTGAATTGCAGATAGGTCGACGGATTCTCGATGAGCATTGTGCGTTGGAGCACATCCTGCGCCAGCGCGATGTTCGCGCAGACTATGTCCAGCGCTTCGTCGGTATAGGGCAACGGCAACAGGTCGTGGGAATTGAACCCCTCGATCCGCGTCCAGCACAGATGATCGGATACGAACAGCGGATCGAGATGATCCGCCAGCGCCTTGAGCCTGTGCAGATAGCCGTGATCAAGACCATCGGCAGAGCCGACTGACATCGAGACGCCATGCAGCGCGACCGGATGCCGCTCACGGATTTGGTCGAGGATATGGCGCGGCTTGCCGCCATCAATCATGAAATTCTCTGAGATCACCTCGACGAAATCCACCGGCACCGTGCCGGTCAGGAAATCCTGATAGTGCGGCGTGCGCAGGCCGAGGCCAAAGCCTTGGATTGTCGCGTCGGAATTGCCTGTCATCGGTTCGCTCCGGAAAAGAGGAGGTCCTACCGGGGGAAGCCGGACCTCCGGGTCGCGATCACCGGGGGGAGGCGATCGCGAAGCCTTCGATCACTGACCGGCGGGCCCAGTCAGGCTGCCACCAGCGGCGGCGCACTTCTTCTCGGACATTTCCTTGAAACCCGTGCCCTTGCAGCTGTTCAAGCCCTTGCAGTCATTCTTGGCGGTCTTGCAGTCGGATGTGCCCTTGCAGCTGTTGACGCCGTAGCAATGGACGGCCTTTGCGCCAGCGGCGCTTGCCGGGCTGGAGGCTACGACACCGGCCATGGCGAGCAGGGCGGCGGTGGTGGCGATGCTGACGCCAGACTTAAGCGTGATCATGATGTGGTCTCCGAATAGGCTTGCCGGGATGGCATGAGGTTCTTCGGAGGCACGCACCGGATGGTTACACGCAATCTACCAGCGCAAAAAACGCGGGCCTATCAACGCGCCTGCCAGTGCCGCCAGGCCAATGCCCAGGCTATACCAGGTCAGCACGAACATCGCCGATGCTTCAGGACAATGCAGGCCGTAGAGCGTTGCGGCGCAAGCTCCCGACGCAAGACCAGCGGTCGCGCCGGTAAGGCGCAATCGGGTCGGCGCGAACTGGCGAAATGCCCAGATCATCCCGATGAAGATCGGAGCCGACAGCATCGCCACGAAAATCGAGCATCTTTTCCAGCTCTGGCCCAGCCAGAGTGGAAGCCAGCCATCGATGGGCGTGCGGAACAACTCACCCGCCGCCACGCAGGCCAGTAGGCCAAAGGGAATGACAAGCAGCCAGAGCCACTGCGCCCGCGTCGCGTCCGGCCGCGACAGGTGGACGGTCGCCGCAATCGCCGCGATCCCCAGCGAAATCGTGTAGGCCGATTTCATCCAGAATGTGAAGCCGTGCATCGCCACGGCAAGATCCGGCCGGAATCCCAATGTGGAGGCTATAGCCATCAGCGTGACGACGGCGCCCACCGCAATCCCGACCGTTACCCTGCGCTCCACGAGATGTGGTGAAACTGCCGCCACGTTACCGGCGAGCGATCGGATGAGATCATCGGTCTGCATCAACCGTCTCCCTTGAGCCGCGCGGCCAAGGCCTTAAGTCCACGATGGACGGACACCTTCACGTCCACCTCGCTCATGCCTCCGGCCTTAGCGGCTTCCGCCATGCTCAAGCCATTGATCTTCGTCGCGCGGATCGCTCTGGCCTGTTTGTCCGATATGCCGCCGAGCAGCCGGTCGATGTCCATCCGCGCGGCGCAGGCATCCTCGAACCCTTCGGCGATCAATATGTCCTCAAGCCCCTCGATCGGTACCGTGCGGCGGGTGCGCCGAAACTGGTCGATCATCTTGTAGCGCGCGACCGCATAGGCCCAGGCGGCAAAGGGACGCGTTCGGTCATAAGTGCCGCGTCGCGTGTGAATGGCCATTAGAGTTTCTTGCACGAGGTCCTCGACATCATCTTCGGCACCGCGAAGGCGACGCCCGAAAAAGGATCGCAGCATGGGAACGAGCGCGCGGAGCAAGGCGGTATGGGCTTCGGCGTCTCCATCGAGACCGCCGATCATCCATATCCTGAGCTGTTCTTCGCTCGCCCGCATGTGCACTCCCGGACAGCTATTCGCGGTGCCGTGCCAGATGGTTACAGTGATACCGCAGAAAAAAGGTGCGGCTTAACCTGCGCCTCCTCTGTAACGCTTTTCAACGCCGCCGCGAAGAAGCTTGCGTGACCCGGCCCGCTTGGCCTCCCAGGGTCGCCGTGCGGCGGGATTATCCTTGATGATCCTGCCGCATGTGAGGCCCAAGCATTCACGGAGACTATCGATGACATCTACCCCCGCAGCCCTCGCCGCAGCCCTCGCTCTCACGATGATCGCCGGAAGCGCGCACGCCGCGGGTGCCGCCAAGCCGATGGAGAAATGCTATGGCGTCGCCCAAGCTGGCAAGAACGATTGCAAGGCCGGTGCCGGCACGAGCTGCGCCGGCACGTCGCGGATCGCTTATCAGGGCGATGCCTGGAAACTGGTCAAGGCTGGCACCTGCACGAAGATAAAGACGCCCAAAGGGTTCGGCTCGCTGATGCCGAAGGCCTGATCTTCACGAACCCCCGGAGAAGAGCGATGACAACTCTTGCACATCATTATCGTGAAGCATCGGCATGGCTGGCTGGCCATATATCGGAAAGCCTGCTGCTGCTGGTCGCGCGGCTTGGCATTGCGTCCATCTTCTTCCTGTCGGGTCGCACCAAGGTGGAAGGCGTGCTCACAATCATGCCTTCCACCTATGAGCTGTTCCGCTCCGACTATGCCTTGCCGTTGGTGCCGCCGGAGATTGCGGCGCACGCGGCGACATACTCGGAGCATTTTTTCCCTGTCCTGTTGGTGCTTGGCCTTTTTACCCGGCCTGGCGCCGCAGCGCTGCTGGGCATGACACTCGTCATTGAGATCTTCGTCTATCCTGATGCCTGGCCGACGCATTTGAGTTGGGCGGGGCTGCTGCTCCCTTTGATAGCGCGCGGCGGCGGCGTCTGGTCGCTCGACCACTTGTTTGGGTTTGAGATGCGCAAATAGGTCTTGGTCCTCTCATTGACCGGCGGGAACCGCCACAGGGCATCACGATCGTCGGTCAATCGACATCGACCCATTTCGGTCTTTCAAAGGGGAACTCTTGATTCCCGCAACCGGACGCTCCGCTCCGTTTTCGGGACAATGGTTTTGTGCTCACGGTTCGCACCGATCTTGATCAGGACCACGCTCCTTGCTGCCCTTGTTCCCGCATGGCCTCAATGAACACGCGAACCGCAGGCATAGCCGCCCGACCGGGATCGTAGAGCAGGCTTACCGGCATGGGGGACGGGGCATGATCCGCCAGCACCTCCACTAACTGCCCGTTCGCGATGCGCGGGGCCGATTGGTAGCTCAGCACATTGGCCAGCCCCACGCCCGCCTCAGCAGCGGCGATGGTAGCATCGATGCTGTTGACGATCAGGCGGGGGACCACGTCCACGATACTGTCGCCCCGTACACCAAACGGCCATGCGCTGCCGACGCGCACTCCGCTGCCCAAGATACAATGATGGCTGGCAAGTTCGGCAGGATCGGTGGGCGCGCCACGTTCGGCGAGATAAGCCGGGCTCGCCACGATGGTCTGCCGGACCGAGCCGATCGTCACGGCGCGCAACGTGCTGTCTGCCAGTGCCCCGATCCGCACCGCCACGTCGATACCCTCCTCGATGATGCGGACATTGCGGTCGAGCAGCATTATGCGCGCATTCAAACCCGCGTGGCTCGCCAGCAGCGCATTGATGACTGGAAGAACATGAAGGCGTCCGAACATCACCGGCGCGGTCACATAGAGTTGACCGCGCGGCACGGACCGCCCGCCCATGGTAATCTGCTCCGCTTCACGCAGGTCTGCCAGGATCCGCCGGGCCCGGTCTAGCAAGACCGCCCCCTCGTCCGTCAATGACACGGCCCGCGTCGAGCGATGGAACAACGTCACGCCCAGATGACGCTCCAGCGCCGCGACCGCGCGCGTGACCGCAGGCGGCGACATATCCAGCGACCGCGCCGCTGCCGCGAAGCCGCGCTGCTCGGCCACGGCGACAAAGACAGAGAGGCTCTCGAAGTGATCCATTATTCCTCAGAATGAAATAGTGAACGTCGATCATCGCTGATTATCGTGCCAAGGGCAACGCGCTATATCTCCTCGCATGGCACAGACATTTCTCCATACCCTCTTTGGTCCCGGAGCCCGCGCCATGCAGGCGGCGGCGGGATCGCGCACCTCCTATGCCCGTATGGAAGCGGACGCGGGACCAGTCGATGTGCTGACAAAGCGGGAACTGGATTTTATCGCTGCCCGCGACAGCTTCTACATGGCGAGCGTGTCTGAGGATGGCTGGCCCTATGTCCAACATCGTGGTGGACCGACAGGTTTCCTCCGCCATATCGAGGGCAATCGCATCGGGTTTGCGGATTATCGGGGGAACCGGCAATATCTTTCCGCCGCACATCTTGTGGCTGACGACCGTGTCTCGCTGTTCCTGATGGATTATCCGAACCGCCGACGCCTCAAGATCATCGGCCATGCCCATTCCAGCGAGGGTCCGGCGGACATCGCCGCGCTCATGCCGCAGGGCTATGCCGCCGAACCGGAACGCGCCTTCCTGATCGACGTCGTCGGATTCGACTGGAACTGCCCGCAACACATCACGCCGCGCTTCACCGAAGCTGAGGTACGGCGCGCTTCCCAACCCCTCATTGATGAGATCGCGGCGCTGCGTACCCGCATCGCCCAACTGGAAGGAACAGCATCATGACCGGCAAACTCACTCAAGGCATCCATCATGTCGGACTCACCGTGCCCGACCTCGATCAGGCGCGCGCCTTCTTCTGTGGCACATTGGGCTTTGCTGAGGTGGGCGGCGTGCCCGACTATCCCTCCATCTTCGTGTCGGATGGCGCGATCCTGCTAACCTTGTGGCGCGCTGCGGACCCGCTGACGGCCCGGGCCTTTGATCGGCGCGCGAATATCGGTCTCCATCATCTCTCGCTGGCGGTCGCCGACGATGCCGCGCTGCAGGCGGCGTGGGAGGCGGTGACGGCGCATCCGGAGGTAGTCGTCGATGCAGCGCCCGGTCCCATCCGTCCAGGGTCTTCGACGCGCCACTTCCTCATCTTCATTCCCGGTGGCATTCGCCTTGAGTTCGCCACGCCCTTTGCCTGAAAGGATTTCTCCCGATGTCGCGACCGCCCCTCCCGCCCTTTACCCATGAGACCGCATTGCAGAAGGTTCGCGCTGCCGAGGATGGCTGGAATGGCCGTGATCCCGCGCGCGTGGCGCTTGCCTACACCGAGGACAGCCAGTGGCGGAACCGGTCCGAGTTCCTTCAGGGGCGGGATGCTATCATTGCCTTCCTGACCGCGAAGTGGAGCCGCGAGCAGGACTATCGGCTGATCAAGGGTCTGTGGACCCATGACGGCAACCGGATCGCGGTGCGCTTCGCCTATGAATGGCGTGATGATGCAGGCGCCTGGTATCGCTCTTATGGCAATGAGAATTGGGAGTTCGCGACGAGCGGCCTGATGGCGCGGCGGATCGCGAGCATCAACGACCTGCCGATCTCCGAGGGGGAGCGCCTGTTCCACTGGCCGCTCGGGCAACGACCGGAGGATCATCCCGGATTGGAAGAACTGGGGCTGTAGGTTTCACAGCACGCGCGCACTCCGGCTAGCCCAATATAGACTTCGGCCCCACTACAAGAGCATTTTTACCGTCGCCGTACGTTCGCTTCCAAATGTACAGCGCGAATCGGAAGCCATCGACCCCTTCCCGGGCATTCAACAATCCCACCTCCACATTCCAAAGGCGGACATTAGGTTAACGAACACGGGCTTCTGCCAGGCGTTGCATCAGCCGGATTTGCGCTTGGTCCTGACCTTGGGAGCAGGCATTTCCTGAGATGTGATACGAACGATCTCGGCAAGCCACTCACGGTCATCCCACTTTTCCGCGTCGATCAGGAGACAGGGCTTTGCACCGGGATATGGAGGGGCTTCTTCCGCACCGGCAGCGAATGCCCGCCCTCCAACCGTGGGCTTTACGAATAGGTGGTCGTCGCAGACCAATGCAACCATTTTCCCATCGCAATAAATGCCAAACTCCCCAAACATCGCCTTGGCTGAAACGGTGCCGCTGCCTGCCAACTGCTCAACAAGGAATTCAACGGTTCTACGATCGGATGCCATAAGGCGATATCGCCGGTCCTGATGAAAAGGTCGAGGGTTAATCGACCCTTGTGAGACGCTCAGGGACCAAAAATTAGTCCCCAGGTGCAGACCGTCCGGTTCAGGCAGCGACCAGCTATCGCCGTTCCCATGAG
>NZ_JBHIWJ010000109.1:0-12702 GCF_041987595.1 Sphingobium sp.
GCGGAAGCGTCACTCCATCTGCGATAGACGGGCAGGCCCGCACGGCTTGGCCGCAAACCAGATATTGTGCCAACGCTCCGTGCTGCCGACATAGGCGGGCAGGATGATCTCATCGACTTCAAAACCCGACTCCTCAAGCCTTCCCGCAAAGCCGTCGTCGGCATAGGACGACCAGACCGACAAAAGGCCACCAGGCCGCAACGCCGCATACGCCGCCCCAAGACCGGCATGAGAATAAAGCCGGTCGTTTCCGGGCGTGATGAAACCGTCCGGCCCGTTATCGACGTCCAGCAGAATGGCATCGAAGCGGCCGGATGCCTCCGCGATGACGTCATAGACGTCGCCCAGACGGACGCTGACGCGAGGGTCAGCGAGATTATCCTTGAACAGATGCGACAAGGGCCCCCTGGCCCAGACAAGGATCTGGGGAACCAGTTCCGCGACGGTCACCAAAGCATCGGCGGTCCAGGCAGCAAGCACGGCGTCCAGAGTGAAGCCCATGCCGAGTCCGCCTACAAGAACATGGCCATCTTTCCTGCCCAGACGTTTGCTCGTCAGGGTGGCCAGCGCCATTTCCGAAATATGGTCCTGACTGCCCATCAACTCGTCGCGGCCGAACTGGATGGAAAATTCCTTGCCGCATTTGAGCAGGTGCAGTTGGCCGCCGCCGGGAATATCGGCGACGTCCACAGTTTCTATGGCCGGACGACACGCGTTTGCAGCCTTGGCCCGCCGCTCACCTGCCATGCTGGCCTGCATGTCAGAAGGCCGCTTTGACGAAGCGTTGTTGCTTTTCATGCTGTTCCTGTCGCGTTCTGGGATCAATCGCGACGTAAACCAGCGTGGCGTCCATTGCGCGGTGACGCCGTTCATTGCCCGGCCTCTGTCCCCTTTGCAAGACCATCCACCTCATACGCACGCAGTCTTGCGCCATCACCTCTTCGTGATGCATGAGGAACCGCGCATCTCGGAAGCTTCCGGGTCCGGATTGGGAGCGGAGCCAATGCGGCAAAAGCTCGCCACTCCGTAAACCCTGAAACGGGGGCCGCCCGCGATGGGCGGCCCGACGCCTTATGCAAGGCTATGCTTCAAGGCGCTGGCGCGATCATGTCCCGCCCTGACCGACTGATATGCCCGTTCGATCACCGGCCGCGCCGCCGTATCAAGGTCCGCGTCGCGAAGGGCGGCTTCATATTTGCCCTTGATATAGTCTTCGCCCCTTTCGACTTCCTGAATAATCGCTTTGTCGTCCTTGCCGGTGAAGGCCTGCTTCAGATCCATGAAGCTGCGATGCGCGGCGGCGAGGAAACTGCTGTCCTCTTCCGGATTGCCGCCCAGGCGCCTCACTTCGGCCTGAAGTGCGGCGGCAACTTCGCTCCGTTCGCGGGCGAACTCAGCGAAAAAGCTCGCAAATTGCGTGCTTTCCGCGTCCTCTGCTGCGTCCTTGAATCCCTTCATGCTGTCGAGCGTCGTTTTGATGAGGCTGTTCAGGGTACTGATCGTTCTCTCCGTGCTCATGGCGTGCTCCTTCTTTGGAAAGGTTCGTAACGGTCGCCACAACGGAAAGCTCCGCCGCCTGTGGAGAATGGGTAAGGGCCGCGCTTGCCCCTGTATGCACCATGCTCTCTCGGGCAAGCAATCTGCACCGCCGCCGGTGGTGCCCGGCTTTGGACCGATCCATCTCACAGGACGAAGGCGGATCGTGCAGCAAAGCCGATCAAATGAATGCCAAACGCCCTTCGCCTGATGAGAAAAAAGGTGGATATACAGATAGATAGTGATGTCCGTTGGCGATCCGGAAAGGATCCCCGGCGCAATCTCCACAAGCAAGGAGAACCAGCACAGCCATCAATCTCATTCAGACAAGCAACAGGGGTCGCATCATGAAACAGCCATTATTGACACGCTCGGTTTCGAGCGTTCTTTTTGCATGCCTGTTCCTCCTTTGTGTCAGCGCCTGGGGCCTGACGTCCAACGCGAATTTCTTCGCACGATCCGATAGCGCGGAGGGGGTGCCGGGGGCGGCATCGGGCAAGGCTCCGGTCAGCAGGTTCGACGTATCGCAGTTCATGCGCACTGCGATAGAAAATGCGTCCGCGCAGCGGTCGGCGAAATCCGATACGATCGCCACTACATTATCGCTCCCGGCGGATGCGGGAGACTTTACCAGTTTCGATTTTGCAAACGGCACCCGATATCCGGAGCAGGCCACGGCGTCGGTCGGACCTGCCACCTACCTGCCGGGCGCGACGGCGGCTTATGTACCGATCTCGCTTGATCGGCCAACCCCGAATACTGTTATCGCCAGGGTGATGACCGAAGACGGCACCGGGCTTGTGAGGGGGGTTGCCGGCGTCAACTATCAGCCGATATATAAAGCGGTCATTTTTCGTCCGGGTGATCCGCTCACCAAAACCGTTGAGGTGCCGATCATCCTCGGGATTCCGCAGGCCGACTTCATCGTCAGATTTGTCGAGGCACCCTGGGGCGGGAAGATGGGCACTGATCGCGCTTATGTGCAGTGCGACTTTCAGAAAGAACCCACGCCCGCGCAGACGGAAGGCCGGGAACCCCGCACGTTCACGCCCGGCGCTACGCTTCAGTGGAGAATGAGCCGGGAAACGCTGAAATGGTCGGATGCCGGCCATGACAAGGCCTGGTCCACCAAACTGCCAAACGGCCGCTCGCAGCCGGGGAATCAGGAAACCGGCATTTATCTCGACGGCTGGGTATATCGCGATGCGGGGATAGAGGCGCCCTTGCGCTACACGGACCAAGGGCTGGTCATGCATACGCAGAAGCTTAAACAGCCGCTGGAATGGGATGGCGTAGCCTATGACTACGGCTCGGTTGTCCTGAGCGGCCATAACAGCAAGCCCCTCCAGATCGGCTACGGCCAGTATGAATTTACCGCCAAAATGCCCGACCGGCGGGGCGCCTGGCCAGCCTTCTGGCTTATTTCGACGGCTGGCTGGCCGCCTGAGATCGACATTTATGAAGGTTTCGGGTTTGAAAGCTGGTGGGACTTCGACCGCTACACCGCCAATACTCTGCATGGCGGCGCAAATATTACGCGAACCTTTCAGCAGGGCATATTCATGAACACGGACGAGGTTTACGGCATTGGCGGGTTCACCAAAGGCTTCCACAGCTTTGCCGTCGATATCCAGCCTGATTACATCACATGGTTCATCGACGGTAGGGAGACCTACCAGGCGGTCAACCCCTTTGCAGGCTTCCGCTGGTATCCAATCATGGATGTCGCGGTGAAAACGACCGGCGACTATGCCGATGGTTCGGGCGATATGATCGTGAAGGATATCAGGATCTATTCCAATTGATCCCATCAGGTGCGGCCTTTCGATCAGGAAGGTCCGCACCAACGGATCACCATCAATGAAACTTCCGAGAACTGGCATCGCGGCGCAGGAAGGCGGAGCAGGAAAGAGAAGCCCCAATCAACGCGCATGCCCTGCTTGACGGGCAGATATCATTAACATGATGATAACCTAAACTGGGTAAGCCGCCGGAAGGGCCGAATTGCAGCTTGGCGGGAAAAATGATCGACGTCCAGAATGTCCTGCGTGCACGAAATGCACGTATCATATTGGCTACTCTGCTGATCGGCGGCGGAGCGATGGGGTTTGCGCCCTATGTGTTGAATGACGTTTCTACCGAAGCGGCCATCAATGCTCCCCTGATCAGGCTGACGGCGGCTGCTGATGGAACTGTCGCTGATCTTCCCGCCAACGGCCGCCTTTTCGACCGGGCTACAGAGGTGCATTTGCTGGACCTGTCCCAGGACACCGGCGAGGTTGCGGATCTCAAGGCGGAAGCGGAAATGGCGTGGGCCGCAATGACGCTCAGCCAGCGGCAGCTGGCTGAACTGGAGGGGCAAAGCCAGCGGCTGACGCAGCGCGCCGCGCTCTTTTCCACCGCCATGGCGGCGCGACTTTCCGCCGACCGCGACTCCGCGCAGGCCGACCTTCTGGGCTGCCAGGCCGCACGCGTCGAGCAGGCGGCTGCCCTTGCCCGAACGCGCAGATTGGCGGCGCAGGGCTTCATCTCGCCCGCCGGAGTGCAGAAGGCGGAGGCCGCAGCCTCCCTGCAGAACAGCAATTGCAGCAGCGCAGCGGCAAAGCTGCGGGCCGTTCAGGTCACGCGCGCGGCCGCCCAGTCGGATGTGTTCATCGGCGACAGCTATAATGACGCGCCTTATGCGGTGCAGCAGGGCGACCGCCTGCTCCTGCAGAAGCAGTCTGTTGAAAAGACGCTGAGCGATGCGACCGCCCGGTACAGGCAGGCCAGCATCAGACTGAAGGATGCGCTCGCCCGCGCAGCCTATCGCGCGCCGGCAGGCACGCTGGTATGGGCGGCAACGGCCAGTCCGGGCGCCGCCATCCGTGCAGGCGAACCCGTGCTTGATCTGCTCGATTGCCGCCGCCGCTTCGTCCAGGTTGCGCTTCCCGAGCGCAAGGTCGAAGTCGTCGGGCCGGGCACGCCCGCCGACGTCCGCATGATCGGTTCCGGCCAGTGGATGAAAGGGCAGGTCGTGAACATCACAGGGGCAGCCGGCCGCCGCAAGGAGGAGCTGCTCGCCGCATCGACCTATTCCCTGCCGGAGGATCGCCAGATCATCGTCGATGTCGCGCTTCCGGCACCGGATCCCCGGAAGATGGACGCGGCCCGGAAATGCGATGTCGGGCGGCTGGCCGAGGTGCGGTTCAGCCGCAGGCTCTGACGGCGAATGTCCGGCATCGCCACCACAGCGCCCTTCGCGCCGCTGGCGTTGCTGGCCGGTCTGCTGCTGCTATTCGGCAAGATATGGCCGTCGCGTGCGGGTCTGGTGGCGACCATCGGATGCACCATTTTCTATTATCTGCAGTGGCGGATCACGCAGACGATCCCCTGGGGCGAGGGTCCGGGCAGGCTGTGGTGGCCGCTTACCTGCCTGTTCGTTGAAACGGCCGCTCTGTTCGACGGCGCGATATTGCTGGCAATCCTAGCCCGGCCCCGAAACCGGTCGGCGGAGGCCGATGCCGGCGAGGCGCGGTTGCGCGCGGCATGGGCGGAAGATTCCGCCAGCCTGCCCGCAGTCGACGTGTTCATCGCCACCTATAATGAACCGCGCGAAGTGCTGGAGAAGACGATTCTCGGCTGTCTGGCGCTTGACTGGCCGGACGCGCGCGTCTGGGTGCTGGATGACGGGCGGCGGCCATGGGTGCGCGATTTATGTGTCGCCAAGGGCGCAGGCTACATCAACCGCCCGGACAATAAGGGTGCGAAGGCCGGCAACATCAATCACGGCCTGACCGTCACCAGCGCCCCTTTTGTCGCGGTGTTCGATGCCGATTTCGTGCCCCGGCGCGACTTCCTGCTGCGCACCATGGGCTTTTTCGATTCCCGGCGGATCGGCATCGTCCAGGTTCCGCACAGCTTCTACAATCATGATCCCATGCAGACCAATCTGGGCCTGCAACAGGCCATGCCCGACGACCAGCGCTTTTTCTTCGAAGCGATCATGCCGGGCCGCGACGGTTGGGACGCGGCCTTTTGCTGCGGGTCGAACTCCGTCACGCGCCGGACGCTGTTTGAATCGATCGGCGGCGGGCTGCCGGAAGGCTCGATCACGGAAGACATGCTGCTGACGCTGGCCAGTCTGCGACAGGGCTATGTCACCCGCTATCTGAACGAGCCGCTCGCCTATGGCCTGGCGCCCGAAAGCACGGCCGCGTTCTTCGTCCAGCGCCAGCGTTGGGCCCAGGGCGCCATCCAGATCCTGTATCTGAAGCAAGGCCCGCTGGGACCGGGCCTGAAGCTGCGCCACCGCCTGCTGTTCCTGCCCAGCGCCTGGATCACCCAGGGCTTGCAGTCCGTGTTCACCGTCCTGACGCCGATTTTCTTCCTGTTGTTCAACCTCGCGCCGATGACCGGCATCGATCTGGAGTCGGTCGTTCATTATGTCCTGCCGCTGATCGTCGCGATGCTGAGCGGCATCACCCTGCTGGCGCCGGGGCGCTATTATCCGCTTGCCGCCCAGATATTGTCGCTGTTCCAGACCTTCCGCATCCTTCCGGTCGCTCTGCAGACCCTGTTTCGTCCCCGGGGGCTGGTCTTCAAGGTCACGCCCAAGGGCAGCGATGCGGGCGGGAATCCTTGGGAAAGCACGATATTGTCAGCGGCTCTCGCACTGATCGCGTTGAGCTTTGCCGGCCTCATGATCAATGTCAGCGCGGATTATCGCGTCGTTTCGCAGGTCGGCCTTCTGCCCATGGTCACCTTCTGGACGATATTCAACATGTTCATGCTGATGCTGGTCGCCATGATGTGTCTGGAAAAGCCGCGTGTCCGCGGGGAAGAGCGGTTCGCTATCCGTCAAAGCGTGACGCTGCTTGGGGCGCAGGGGCAGATGATCCGGTCGGACAGGGGGGACATCTCCATTTCCGGCCTCGGCCTTGAAATTGCAGAGGCCAGCGGTGTGCCGCTTGGCGACCGTGTAGAGATTATTCTGCCGGATGTCGGCCTGCTGCGCGGATTTGTGCGGCGCTCTGGCAGGCGCATCGGCGTCGAGTTCGATTTCCATTCGGAGGAACTGCGCGACCGCTTGATCGTCTCTCTTTTCACCGATGAAATCCGGATCAATGCCGTGCGACCGTCCGCGCTGGCCGTTGCGGTGGCGGTGGCAAAGCGTATCTGGCTGGCCGACCTCCGCCTAGGCGATGTCATCCCCCGCGTCGTCGATCCGAGTCCCGTGCAGGAGAAACTGAGCGCAGCGACACGCGTCATCGCGCCCAGGTCGGGGGACGAAGGCGGAAAAATGCCCAACGGCACCATGAAGACGGCCGCCAGAGCGGTTGGGTGATGACCGTGCCGATGGTGCGCATCGCCCAGATCCGTTGTGGATGCCTGCCGCGCCTAGTGGGATCCGCTCGGCCGCCCGGAGCATGAAGGGCCGATTGCGCATCGCGCCGACGATCTGCTGCCCGAGCGGCATGTCGCAGGATCATCCGGATCGACCCCATGCAAGAGTTCACGACGGACCGGGCGGGATCGTCATGGTGTGGGGCGGCGCGATATTCTCCGACCGGGGACGGTTCATCGCCGGCCCCAGTTCCCGACGCAGGCAATCCACCGCCTGCTGCACCTTGGGCAGCAGGTGCCGACGCTGAGGATAAACGGCCCAGATCGGCTCGTCATCAGGCTGCACATCCTCCAGCAGCAGTTCGACCATGCCATGCTTGAGAAAGGGCAATATGTAAAAATCGGGCAACTGGCATATGCCCAGACCGGAAACGCACGCCTCGATCACCGCATGGCCGCTGTTGCACCGGAAACGTCCCATCGGCCGATGGACAATCTCCTGACCCCGCAGCTTGAAGTGCCATGTGGCCGTGCTGCCCACGATGCATTCATGCGCGTCGAGCGCTTCAATCCGCGTCGGCCGTCCAGCCGATGCCAGATAGCTCGGCGCAGCACAGGTATACAGGGTGCGGGAGGCGACCCGTGTCGAGATAAGCCGGGGGTCAGAAATCTCGCCGGTTCGCACAGCCAGGTCAAAGCCTTCGCCGATCAGGTCCATTACCCGGTTCGACAGATCGATCGACATGGACAGCTTTGGATGTTGCATCGCGAACCGCCGCAGGATCGGCGCCACGAACCTTTCACCCATGGCCGTCGAACAGGTGACATGCAATTGTCCTTGCGGTTCCGCCTGTTCCCCGATCAAGGCAATCGCTTCGTCCCGTTCCTGGGCGATGCGCTCGCAACGTTCGAAGAAGACGCGGCCCGTGTCGGTCAGCCTGACGGTTCGCGTGGTTCGATGGAATAGTTGCGCCTGTACGCGCTGTTCCAAGGCCATGATCGACCGGCTGACATGGGTCGTCGAGACGCCTAGCGCCCTGGCTCCGCGCGTGAACGAACCCGTCGTCGCGACGCTGATGAACTCGTCGATGCCATCCCAGTTGGACATGATTATACCAGTGCAGAAATAATGCTTTTCCAAAACACCATATTATCACCGCTTGAAAAGGCGCCTAGGATGTTTTGCAGAAAAAAAGCGGTAATGAGTCGGGCAGCGTTCGACACGAGGTTGCGACCGAAGCTCGACAGCTCACGACGCCTTATCCTCTCATCTTCATGGCAAGGGATCAGAAATGAAAACGCGCGCTGCGGTCGCCTTTGAAGCGAAAACGCCCCTCGAAATCGTCGAGGTGGATCTGGAAGGGCCCCGCGCGGGCGAGGTTCTGGTGGAGATCATGGCGACGGGCATCTGCCATACCGACGCCTATACGCTGGACGGCTTCGACAGCGAGGGCATTTTTCCCTCGATCCTTGGTCATGAAGGCGCGGGCATCGTGCGTGAAGTCGGGCCGGGCGTGACCTCGGTCAAGCCGGGCGACCATGTGATCCCGCTCTACACGCCGGAATGTCGCCAGTGCAAAAGCTGCCTGTCCGGCAAGACGAATCTGTGCACCGCGATCCGCGCCACGCAGGGCAAGGGGCTGATGCCCGACGGAACGACGCGCTTTTCCTACAAGGGACAGCCCATCTTCCATTATATGGGCTGCTCGACCTTCTCCAACTTCACCGTTCTGCCGGAAATCGCGGTGGCGAAGATTCGTGAGGACGCGCCGTTCAAGACGAGCTGTTATGTCGGTTGCGGCGTCACCACGGGTGTTGGCGCTGTGGTGAACACAGCGAAGGTGCAGGCGGGCGAGAATGTCGTCGTCTTCGGCCTGGGCGGCATCGGCCTCAACGTCATCCAGGGCGCGAAGATGGTTGGCGCCGACAAGATCATCGGCATCGATATCAATCCCGACCGGGAGGAGTGGGGCCGCAAGTTCGGCATGACCCACTTCATCAACAGCCAGGGTCTGTCGCGCGATGAGACCGTGGCGAAGATACTGGAAGTGACCGATGGCGGCGCGGACTACAGCTTCGACGCGACCGGCAATATCGAAGTGATGCGCACCGCGCTGGAATGCTGCCATCGCGGCTGGGGCGAGAGCATCATCATCGGCGTCGCAGAAGCGGGCAAGGAAATCAGCACCCGGCCGTTCCAGCTGGTCACCGGCCGCGTCTGGAAGGGGACAGCCTTCGGCGGTGCCAAGGGCAGGACCGACGTGCCCAAGATCATCGATTGGTACATGAACGGCAAGATCCAGATCGATCCCATGATCACCCACGTCCTGACGCTGGAAGAGATCAACAAGGGTTTCGACCTGATGCACGCAGGCGAAAGCATCCGATCGGTCGTCCTATTCTAAACAGTCAGTTCAAGCGGAAGGGGAAGGTCATGACGGTCATTTCCGGTGAGGGCGTGTTTTCGCATGCCTGTGTTGGTGCGAGCGATCTTGCGGGCAGCGCGGCATTCTACGACGCGGCGCTGGCGCCGCTGGGTGTGCAGAATCTCGGCACATTCGGCGAAAACGCCGTTCTCTATGGCAAGGACAAGCCGGCTCTGCTGATCCTCCGTCCCGCCAATGGCGAAGCCCCGTCCAGCAATGGCGTGACCATCGGTTTCGCCGCAGCCAGTTCGGATCAGGTCGACGCCTTCCATGCGGCCGGTCTTGCTGCCGGGGGCACCTGCGAAGGTGCGGCCGGCCCCCGCGGCCATCTGCCCGGGGCCTATGCCGCCTATCTGCGCGATCCGGCAGGCAATAAAATCTGCGCCTACGCCTTCACGGACGGCAACTGACCGATGGAGCGGGTCAGCACGAACCGTTGCTTCGGCGGTGAGCAGGGCGTGTATAAACATGCTTCCGCCGCCACCGGGACAGAGATGACCTTTTCGGTCTTCGTACCTCCGCATGAACCGGGGGCTAAGCTCCCGGTCGTCTGGTATCTGTCGGGGCTGACCTGCACCCATGCCAATGTCACGGAAAAAGGCGAGTTTCGCCGCATCTGCGCGGAACTTGGCCTGATCTTCGTCGCGCCCGACACCTCGCCGCGCGGGGAGGGCGTGCCGGACGATCCCGCCGGCGCCTATGATTTCGGGCTGGGCGCGGGCTTCTACGTCGATGCGACGCAGGCTCCCTTCGACCGCCACTATCGGATGTGGTCCTATGTGACCGAGGAACTGCCTGCCCTGATTGCGGAAAATTTCCCGGTGGACAGCGCGCGCCAGTCCATCATGGGTCATTCCATGGGCGGCCATGGGGCTCTTACCATCGCGCTGCGCAGTCCGGACAGATATGCGTCGGTGTCGGCCTTCGCGCCGATCGTCGCACCCAGCCAGGTGCCCTGGGGTGAAAAGGCGCTGACCGGCTATCTGGGCGAAGATCGCGCGCTGTGGCGCCGGCACGATGCGGTCGCGCTGATCGAGGATGGCGCCCGCGTCGCAGAGCTGCTGGTCGATCAGGGCACTGCGGACCCGTTTCTGACTCAGGAGCTGCGCCCGGAACTGCTGGAGCACGCATGCAAGGCTGCGGGCATTAATCTGATGCTGAACCTGCGCGAGGGCTATGACCACAGCTATTATTTCATTTCCACCTTCATGGCCGACCATCTGCGCTGGCATGCGGCCCGTCTCGGCAAGGATTGATTGATGGTTCAGATTTTCGTGACCGGCCGCGACGGCACCCAACGTGCGGTGAAGGGGGACGCCGGTCTGTCGCTGATGGAAGTGATCCGCGACAATGGCTTTGATGAGTTGCTCGCGCTCTGCGGCGGATGCTGTTCCTGCGCGACCTGCCATGTCTATGTGGAGGAGGGGCATACGGCCTTGCCGCCGCTGAGCGAGGATGAAAGCGATTTGCTCGACAGCAGCGACCAGCGCGATGAACGGTCACGCCTGTCTTGCCAACTTCCGTTGACGGCGGACCTGGACGGTCTGCGCGTGACCATCGCGCCGGAGGACTGACGAGGGAGGTCCTTCGCCATTACGACGCGTTCGGCCTTGGCGGTGCCAAGGCTCAGTCCAGCAGGATCCGGCGTGCCTCACCCTCGGGATCATCGATCATGCGACAGTCATTGTCGAAGATCATCGTCTGGCAGCGTTGCGGATCGGTCGCGGTCCAGCTGAGACCGGGCTGACTGGGATTGCCGGTGCGCGCGAAATTCGCCCATGCCGTCGCCATGGTGCGCGCCAGCTTCTGCGCTTCGGGCGTGTTGCCGGTGCCCTGCTCACAGCGCGCGCTGTTATCGAAGCAGAAGGCGAGGTCGGCCGTGTGCCAGGCGCCGGCCACACCATCAAGTTGGGGCGACTGCCACTGAAAGAGATATTGATAGACTGGCGCGCTGCCGTTCTGTGCATGACGCAAGGCTACCATATTCTGTACGCGGTTGCGGTAGCCGAGCGAATCCACGCCATAGGAGAGGGTGCGGATGGCCTTTTCCGGGTGAGCGCGCTTCATCGCCGCGACGAGGGCGGCGGCCTTCTGCGCGCCATATTGCTCCGCCAGCGTCGATCGCCATTCCGCCTCGGTCGGATTCTGGCTGAACCGCATGCCTTCCTCGCTGGTATTGCCGATCAGCATCGGCACGTCCCGCGAGACATCGGGCGCCGTGTCGAAGAAGGAACGGACGGTTATCACGCGGCCGTCGAGGGTCGGGTTCCAGCCGACGCGCGGGGTTGTTGACGGGCCGCCGGGAGCGCGTGGACCGTTGATCGCTTCGGCCGCCCTGTTTCCGGCGGCGAACAGCGTCGCCCAGTCCATCTTCTGAAGCGCGCCGATGTCGCGCGCGCCGATGCCCAGTTCCTTCACCACCCGCCGGGAAAATTCGCGCGACTGCTCTGCCGTCGGGATATTTCCGCCTCCGCCCGATTGCGCTGCTGCCCGGTGGATAAGCCCCTTGCCCGACGGCATCCCCATCAGGGTCGTGACCTTGGACCCGCCGCCCGACTGGCCGTAGATCATGATCCGGTCGGGATTGCCTCCGAACGCCGCGATATTTTCCTGAACCCAGCGCAGCGCGGCAATGCAGTCGGTCATGCTGACATTCACCGATTCCTCATAAGCGGCGCCGCCGACCTCGACGAGATCGAGAAAGCCCAGCACATTGAGGCGATGGTTGACAGACACCTGCACGACATCATGACGCCGCGCCATCTGTGCGCCATCGTGGGACGCAAGTTCGTAGGAGGAACCGAAACTGAAGCCGCCGCCATGGAAGTAGACCATGACCGCCCGGTTGCCGCTCAAGGACGGCGTCCAGATGTTGAGCTTCAGCATATCCTCGCCCTGGAACCCGTCGTCCCATTGCTGGAGAAAGCTGTGTTCGATCGCGCGGAAGCTGTGCAGTGTCTGGGGACTGTTGGCGCCGTAGACCAATGCGGGATATTCGTCCGTCCAGGGACTGGGCGGCTTTGCGGGCAGCCAGCGATTGGCGCCGCCCGTGTCGTCACCATAGGGGATGCCCTTGAACGCCAATATGCCGCCCGTGACATAGCCGCGCACGGGGCCGTAGCGGGTCTTGGCGACCGCACTCCGCGGGGTTGAGCAACTGGCTGCCTCGCTGGGGCGCGCGGCTTGTCGCGTTGCCCCCGGGGCCTCTCCCGGCAGCAGCGCAGCCGCGCCGCCCAACGAAGAGGCGAGGAGCAGGCGGCGCCGATCAAGAAGCATCACCGGGTCGGTCATCCTTGAATCCCCTCATTTTCATATTGTTGTCCCCAACCGGAATGGGTCGACGGCAGGAATTAGATCGTATATGATCTTGACAGACCGTCAATAACTCCCACAAAATAATTTCCATGACTGTCGT
>NZ_JBHIWJ010000110.1:0-12648 GCF_041987595.1 Sphingobium sp.
TCGCGAGGCGCGTCCGATCGTGCGGACGCTCGCCGATCGCGGCGTGCTGGCCGGCGTGTCGCTCGGCCGGCTCTATCCGGGCGAAGACGCACTCGCGAACGGACTGGTTGTGGCGGTCACCGAAACGGTGACGCCGGAGGATATCGAGACGCTTGCTAAGGCGCTCGAGGAGGTGCTGGCATGACGATCAACCAGAGCGGCTGGAAGCCCACGAGCCCCGAAGCCAAGGACGGCGGCGCGCCTGCGACCTTTACCGGCAACCGCGCGCTGATGCTGGAAGAGGCGCTGATCTTCGAGATCGGCGATGCTGAGACGACCGGCGTCGATTTCGCCGAGGGTGATGTCGCGGGTTCGCGTCTGGGCGACCTGTCGCGTAAGGACCCGATCGGCCTGCCGGGCCTGTCGGAGCCGGAGACGGTGCGCCATTACACCCGCCTGTCGCGTCAGAACTACGCGATCGATCTTGGGCTCTTCCCGCTGGGTTCGTGCACGATGAAGCACAATCCGCGCCTGAACGAGAAGATGGCGCGTCTGCCCGGTTTCAGCGACGTCCACCCGCTCCAGCCCGTCGACACGGTGCAGGGCGCGCTGGAGGTCATTCATCAGCTGGCGCACTGGCTGGTCACGCTGACCGGCATGACCTCGGTCGCGATGAGCCCCAAGGCGGGCGCGCATGGCGAACTGTGCGGTCTGCTGGCGATCCGCGCTGCGCTCGAAGCCCGGGGCGATGCGCGCAGCGTCATCCTCGTGCCCGAAAGCGCGCACGGCACCAATCCCGCAACCGCAGCCTTCTGCGGCTACAAGGTCGAGGACATTCCGGCGACCCCGGATGGCCGCGTCGACCTTGAAGCGCTCAAGGCGCGGCTGGGGCCGGATGTCGCGGCGGTGATGATCACCAATCCCAACACCTGCGGCCTGTTCGAGCGCGACATGAAGACGATCTCCGACGCGGTTCACGCCGCCGGGGCCTTCGTCTATTGCGACGGCGCGAACTTCAACGCCATCGTCGGCCGCGTCCGTCCCGGCGACCTTGGCGTCGACGCGATGCACATCAACCTGCACAAGACCTTCTCGACGCCCCATGGCGGCGGCGGTCCCGGCTCCGGTCCGGTGGTGCTGTCCGAAGCGCTTACGCCCTTCGCCCCGCTGCCCTTCGTGGAAAAGCAGGGCAACGGCTTCGTCCTGATCGAGGAGGAAACCGCGCAGGAGCATCATGGCGCCACTTTCGGCCGCATGGTCGCCTTCCACGGCCAGATGGGCATGTTCACCCGCGCGCTGACCTATATTCTCAGCCACGGCGCGGACGGCCTGCGACAGGTCGCGAGCGACGCGGTGCTGAACGCCAACTATATCCTGCGCAGTCTGGACGATGTGCTGGACGCGCCCTTCGGCGGCAGCGGCCCCTGCATGCATGAGGCCCTGTTCAGCGACAAGGGGCTGGCCGAGGGCTTCACCACGCTCGACATCGCCAAGGGCCTGATCGACGAGGGCTTCCATCCGATGACCATGTATTTCCCGCTGGTCGTCCACGGCGCGATGCTGGTCGAACCGACCGAGACGGAAAGCAAGGCGGCGCTGGACCAGTTCATCATGGCGCTGCGCAGCCTTGCCGAACGGGCCAAGGCAGGCGACGAGGCGCTGAAGGGCGCGCCCTATCACGCGCCGCGCCGTCGCCTTGACGAAACGCTGGCTGCGCGCAAGCCGGTCCTCACCTGGACCGAACCGACGCTGGCGGACGCTGCCGAATGACGGAAGGGCCGGAGCCGTGGGAACCCGGTTCCGGCCCCTTTGCCGCGGGCAGCATTGATCCCAGGCGCTACGCCCCTGCCACTGAACGCAATCGCGACGCGATCCTCGCGATCTTGCGCGAGGAATTGCCGACCTCTGGCGTGGTGCTGGAGGTGGCGAGCGGCAGCGGCGAACATGCGATCCATTTCGCCGCCGCCTTTCCCGATCTCGACTGGCAACCCAGCGATTCCGATCCGGCGGCACTCGCCTCCATCGCTGCTTGGCGGGAGGAGGCCGGCTTCGCCAATCTTCGCCCGCCGATCCGGCTCGACGCGACTGCGCCCTGGCCGATGGAGCAAGCCGACGCGATTCTCTGCATCAACATGGTCCATATCTCGCCATGGAGCGCGACCCTCGGTCTGTTGCGCGGGGCTGGGGCGTGCTTGCCGCCCGGTGGCCTGCTTTATCTCTACGGACCCTATCTGCGCGATGATGTGGCGACCGCGCCCGGCAATCTCGCCTTTGATGCCTCGCTCAAGGCCCGCGACCCGCAATGGGGCCTGCGCCGGGTCGAGGAGGTGATCGCCGCCGCCGAAGCCCAGGAACTTGGCTTCGACCGCCTTGTGGAAATGCCCGCGAACAATCTGTCCCTGTTGTTTCGACGAAAGGATTGAAAGAGTATCGCGCTCCTGCGAAAGCAGGCGCGCAAGCTCAAACCGGGACCGATGCCCAGCAACCTCCTCTCCCTCGTTACCGCCGAACTCACCGCGCCCGCCGATCCGCGCGCGGCCGCCATGGCCGGCGCGCTGGCGGCCAGATATCCTGATGCCTCCCGCGCCGTTCTTTTCTACGGGTCCTGCCTGCGGGAGAAGAATCTCGACGGGCTGATGCTGGATTTCTATCTGATCGTGTCGGATTATCGCACGGCTTATGGAAAGCGCTGGCTCGCAACGGCCAACCGGCTGATCCCCCCCAATGTCTTCCCTTTCGAACATAATGGCCTGATCGCCAAATATGCCGTGCTGTCGGAGGCTGATTTCGCGCGCCTCAACAGCCCGTCAGCCGACAATGTTTCGGTCTGGGCGCGCTTTGCCCAACCGGCGCGGCTGCTCTGGGCGGCGGACGATTTCGCCCGCCAGCGCGCCATCAGCGCCGTCGCCAGCGCCACGCCCACGCTGCTTTCGCTGGCCCGGCCCATGGCGGACGGGAAGGGCGATGCGCTCTCGCTCTGGAAGATGGGCTTCACCCTGACCTACAGTGCGGAGTTGCGGGCAGAGAAGAGGGGGCGGTCGCTCTCCATCGTCGATGCCGATCCGGATCGCTATCGCCGCTTCGGCGAGGCCGCATTGGCACAGGGCCTGCCGCCCTCGCCGACGGATGCGTCCGCGCGCTGGCGCCGCCTGCAGCGGCGCGGCAAATTTCTGTCCGTCATCCGGCTCGCCAAGGCCAGCTTTACCTATGCCGGCGGGATCGACTATCTCGCATGGAAGATCAACCGCCATGCAGGGACGAGCATTGCCATCAAGCCCTGGCAGCGCCGCTGGCCGCTGATTGGCGCGCTCACTCTGCTGCCGCGGCTGTTCCGGGGTGGTGCGATCCGCTGAGGGCGTGCGACAGGGCGTGCGACAGGCCCATCAGCGTATAAGGCTTGCGCAGCACCTCATGTCCCGCAAAATCGGCGCTTTCGGCGATGTCCCCTGCATAGCCGGTGACGAACAGCACCGGCACATGGGCGTAAGCGGCGGGCAGGGTGCGGATCATTTCCGGACCCGTCATGCCGGGCATCAGCACGTCGCTCATGATCATGCCGATGTCGCGGTGGCTCATCAACAGCTTCGCCGCCTTTGACGGGTGATCGCAGGCGACGGGCAGATGTCCCAGTTCCGCCAGCGCCGCCATGGTCTGGTTGAGCACGCGCGGGTCGTCCTCCACCACTAGGATGCGTGTGGGGGGATGCAGGACCGGCTCGCGCTCGGGCGCATGAGCGTCGGCTGCCGCTTCGCCTTCCTCGCTGACATGGCGCGGCAGATAGATGTGGACGCTGGTGCCCTTGCCCACTTCGGACTCGATGCGGATTTCGCCGTCGCTTTGATGCACGAAGCCGAAAATCTGGCTGAGGCCAAGGCCGGTGCCTTTGCCGACTGGCTTGGTCGTGAAGAAAGGCTCGAACACCCGCGACAGAACCTCCGGCGTCATGCCGCAGCCATCGTCGCTGACGGTCAGCATCACATATTCGCCCTCGGCGCATTCGCCGATTTCATGCGCCGCCAAATGGGTCTGGCTGGTGCGCAGGACCAGCTTGCCGCGTCCGTCCATCGCGTCCCGCGCATTGACGCACAGGTTCAGGATCGCATTTTCCATCTGATGCTGGTCGACGAAGATGCGCCAGCCCTGGGCTTCATTTTCAAAGGTCACGGTGATCTGGTCGCCGATGGACCGGTCGATCAGCTCCCCGATGCCCGACACCAGCGCCTCCGGATCGACGGCGTTGGGCAGCAGCGGTTCGGATCGCGCAAAGGCAAGCAGGCGGCGGGTCAGCGCGGCGGCGCGATTGGCCCCTTCCATCGCATTGTCGATGTGCCGCCCGGCCTCCTGCGGTTTCAGCCGCAGCTTGCGCTTGGCCAGCTCCAGGCCGCCGACCACGACTGCCAGCATATTGTTGAAGTCGTGCGCAATGCCGCCGGTCAGTTGGCCGACGGCGTCCATCTTCTGCATCTGGCGCAGATTTTCCTCGGCTGCGGCGCGCTCGGCCGTTTCCTTCTTGAGCTGGTCATAGGCTTCGGACAGTTCGACCGTTCGGCTTGCGACCGCCTCCTCCAGACGGTCGGCGCGCTCGGCTTCATTCTCCGCCTGCCGCCGCGCATTGCGGCGCTCGCTATAGGCCGCATTGGCGAACCAGAGCGCGAACAGCACGCAGACCAGCAGCACCAGTCCAAAGAGTTGCGAGGTCTTGCCGAACCATTCGTTGCGGTCCCCGGCCAGCGACACCGCCTCGCTGCGTTCCTGCAACCGGGCATTTTCGGCCTGGATGACACGGTCCAGCAGGGCCGTGATGCGCATCAGGTCACGTGACTTGCCGGCCCTGTGAAATTGTGCGAGCGCGCCCATTTTCTGGTCATAGGTGGTACGCAGGCCGATTTCGCTCAGCGTCTTGCCCCGCTGGTCGAACGCTGCCTGCAATGCCATCACATTGCCGCGCTGCCAGCCGGACTGCCGGGTGATGTAGGTCAGCGTCTTCAACTGGCTGGCGGCGGTGCGCCACTGATCCTGAAACAGACGGCCGGTGTCCGGATCAAGGCTGATCACATAACGCGCCAGCGTCACTTCCGCTCGCGCCGTCTTTGCCTCGAAGGCCCGGGCCAGGGCGATGATCTCGAAACTGCGGCGTTGTTCCTTGAGCGCCCGCTCATGATCGCGCGAGGCATGGCTGGCGCTGTACAGCAGGGTGCCAAGCGACCCTACCAGCAGCACGACAAGCATCAATGGCAGGAAACGGCGTATCGCCGCGCGCCATCCTGTCGCGTGTTCGTCCATGAAAAACCCGTCCGCCATCGGCAGTTACACTAGACGAACAACATTAAGCGAGAAATGACGCAGGTGGAAAGTTCCAATTTTGCGTGGGTGCCCGTCGCGTTAATGGCTCGCCCGGTCGTGCGGACGGGGTTAGGGCGCGGTTAACCGATCGCGCCCGTCGCCTTGCCTGCTGTTTCGAACATGCCGATGATCTGTTCGACCTGCTCGTCGCTATGCTCGGCACAAAGCGAGCAGCGCAGCAGGAAGGTGCCCGCCGGGGTGGCCGGGGGGCGAGCCATGTTCACGTAGAGGCCGAGTTCGAGCAGCGACTGCCACATCGCAACCGCCTGCGCCTGATCGGTCAGGATGACGGCGATGATCGCGGACTGCGGCGTTTCCGTCCCCAGCTTGAAGCCGAGGTCCGTCAGCCCCTTGTGCAGCCGCTGGCTGTTCTTCCAGAGATGGGCGCGCTTTTCGCCCGCATGCATCAGCTTGCGGATCGACGTCGCGGCGGTGGCGACGACGCTGGGCGGCAGCGAGGCCGTGAAGACATAGGGACGGCAGACAAGGCGCAGCACCTCGAACTTGGGGTGGTTGGAGACGCAGAAGCCGCCCACCGTGCCGACCGATTTGGAGAAGGTGCCTACGACGAAATCGACATCCTTTTCGACGCCCTGCTCTTCATAGACGCCACGGCCATTGGGACCGAAAAAGCCCATGCCATGGGCCTCGTCCACCAGAATCATGCAATTGGGATGCCTGCGCACGGCGGCCACCATATCGGGCAGCGGCGCGATGTCCCCCAGCATCGAATAGACGCCTTCCAGCACCACCAGCTTCAGCGCATCGGCGGGCAGGCGGCCCAGACGCTTGTCCAGATCCTCGACGCTGTTGTGGCGAAAGCGCACGATCTCGGCATTGCCAAGGCCGCAGCCGTCGTAAATGGACGCATGGCTGTCGGCGTCCAGAACGACATAGTCGCCCTTGCCCGCAAGGGTGGAGATCATGCCGAGATTGGCCTGATAGCCGGTCGAAAAGACCATCGCGCCGGAAGTTCCATAGAACTCCTTGAGCGCGTCCTCGACTTCCCTGTGGCCCTGATAGGTGCCGTTCAGCACGCGGCTGCCGGTCGTGCCCGCGCCAAATTCGTCCAGCGCCTTCTTGCCTGCCGCGACCACGTCCGGGTCGAAGGTCATCCCCATATAATTATAGGTGCCCAGCAGGATCGTGTCCTTGCCCTTGATGACGGCCTGCGTCGGTGACTTCACCTCATCCATCACGATCGCGAAGGGATCGCGCACGCCGGTCGCCAGCAGCGCCTCACGCTCGGCGATCAGCGGATCGAATTTGGAGAAAAGATCGCGGGTTTCGGTCGTCATATCATGGTCCCAATAGCCGTCGGTCCGGGGCAAGGCCGGACCTTGGGCGAATATGCGGGCGCCGTTGCCAGCGCCACGGATCGGTATGGCAGGCTCAGCCCTTCAGCTTCGCCACTGCGTCGACGAGCTGGCCGACGGTTTCGATTTCGGCCTGCATGTTCATTGTGATGATGATGTCGAATTCATCTTCGATCGCCGCGACGAAATCCATCACGGTCAGGCTGTCCCATTCCAGATCGCCTGCGAAGGTGGTGGCCTCGCTCAGTTCGACGCCCTTTTTGTTGAAAGGCGCGATCTGGCTCACAACGCTGTCGAAAATCTGCTGGCGATCCGTCATTATCCGTGGTGCTTTCCGTGAAAGGGCGGCTTTTGCCTTCAAGCCCCGCTCTTTGGCAAGCGAATAAGGCGGCAATCGGGCATGAGTGTCGCGAAAAAGGGGAGGGGAAATGACCGAGACGGGAAATGGACCCGTGCCCAACGCCATCCATCTGTTGAGGACGGCGGTGCAGACCAACATGCAGCTCAGCCAAATGGCCGATCAGAAGGCCAATATGCTGATCGGCGCATCAATGGTGATCTTCACCCTGTCGGTGGCGCAATTGCGGTCGGGCGCGCTGGTGTGGCCAGTGGCCGTGCTTGCCGTGGGCGTCTTTCTGGCCGCGACCTGCGCCATACTGGCCGTGCTGCCGAGCGTGAGCCGACCGCTCGGGACAGTCGAGGAGTCCGAAAATCTGCTGTTCTTCGGCATCTTCACCAGCCTGGACGAAGCGGAGTTCAGCGAACGGATGATGCGGCTTGTGGCCGATGACGACGCGCTCTGCCGCGCCATGCTGCGCGACATGTATCAGAATGGTCAGGTTCTACAGCGCCGCAAATATCGCTATCTGGGCTATGCTTACCGTCTGTTCCTGACGGGCGTGGTCGCCAGCTTCATCGTGCTGGTCGTCGACCTTATCTTGGGCTGGCATCAGAGCGCGCTTCGTTGAATTGGACGCAAGTCGCGCGCTCCGGTTTCCGATCTTAACGCGATTTCTCGCTCAGCGATCGATTACGTTCGCTTGGAAATCGCTTTCTGTCGTCATATCGCTTCAGGCGCAAAACCGGCCCCCACTTTTGCGCAGGATGCTTCAACGGAAATTGTCGGCGTAGGCCTGAATCTTGAGCGTCTTGGGCGCCGTGGGGATCACGCTGTACGCAATGCCCTCGCGGTCGGCATAGGCGCGGGCGGCTTCCTCCGTCGGGAAATGGAGCTTGATCTGCTGCTTCGTATCGCCAGACCCGGCCCAGCCAGTGAGAGGATCGGGCTGCTTCGCTTCGGCGGGCACATATTCCAGCACCCATTTATGGGTCAGTGCCTTGCCAGATTGCAGGGCGTTCTTCTGGATCTGATAGATGCGCGCGCTCATCGCGATGGGACTCCTTGGGAATGTGGTGCTGCGTTGCACCAGCGGGCGAGAGGAAGTCAAGGCCAAGTCAGGGCTTGCCGCGGGCGTCGGCCCGTTTCGTGCGCAATGTCGCGCTGGCGGCAGCCGGATCGTCGGGCCAGGGATGCCTGGGATAGCGCCCGCGCATTTCCTTGGCGACCGCGCTCCAGCTTCCCGCCCAGAAGCCTGGCAGGTCGCGGGTGGTCTGGATCGGGCGACCTGCGGGGGAGGTCAGCGAAAGCACAAGAGGGATTCGCTGGCTGCCGACCACAGGATGCTCGCTGAGGCCAAACAAGGCCTGCACCCGCAGCTCCACCTTGGGACCACCCTCGGCGGCATAATCGATTTCATGGGCGCTGCCCGCAGGCGAGCGAAATTCCGGCGGAGCGAGCCTGTCGATCTGCTGCTTGCCTTCCCAGCCGGTCAGACCTTCCAGAACGCCCGAAAGCTGCGACCGGTCGATGTCGGAAAGACGCCGCTTGCCTTGCAGGAGCGGGGGGAGCCATTCGTCCAGAGTTTCCATCAGCGCCGCGTCGGACAATGGCTCGACCCCGGCAAAGTCCGCTCGCATCCTGAGCGACCGGGCCGCATCGGACCAGGGTAGAAGGTCCAGCCCGCCCTGGCGGACCCCGTCGGTCAGCGCAGCGGCGACAGCGTCCGGATCGGGGCGGTCGTCCGAGCCGGAGGACAGCCGGACCGCGCCCAACCGGCGCTCCCGCAGCGCCTCGATCCCGCCATTTGAAGCGCGGAAACGCACTGTGCGATGCTCCGCGATGCGAGCGCCGAACAGCGCGATCACCTCGGCCTCGCTGATCGGTGCGGCGGAGAGGATGCGGGCACCGGCGGCGCTGCCCTGCACTTCGCCGACGGCCAGCCACTCCTCGCGCGCGAGCGGGCTGAGCGGATCAAGCCGGAAGCCGCGCCCGCCGACGCTCGCCCAGTCGGCGCCATCGGCGGAGCGGCGCTTGGCGACGCGGTCGGGGAAGGCGAGGGCGAGGCAAAGCCCGGTTTCATGTCCCGCAGCGTCGCCCGCCTTGCCCTGCGAAACCAGCTTTGCCCATCGCTTCGCCATCGCGCGCGCCGCATCCGCGCGCTTGCCGCTATCCCGCCGCCAGCGCGTCCGCCGTTGCGAGAGGTCCGTATCCTGCCCGCCAATGCCGCGCTCACCCAGCAGTACGGCAACCTCCGCCGCAATCTCCGCCAGCCCCATCTCGCCCGCCCGCACCAGCATATGGCCGATGCGCGGCTCCAGCGGCAGCTTCGCCAGCGCCTTGCCATGCGGGGTGATCCGGCCGTCCGCGTCCAGCGCTTCCATCACGGTCAGCCGCTTGCGCGCCTCGCTCACGGCAGCGGCGGGCGGCGCGTCCAGCCAGCGCAGTTCGGCCGGATCGCTCACCCCCCAGAGGGCGCAGTCGAGGATCAGGCTGGAAAGATCGCTTTCCAAAATTTCCGGCGGATCGAAGGGGGGCATCCCTGCCGTCGCCGCCGCTTCCCACAGCCGATAGGCGACGCCTGGCCGCTGCCGTGCCGCACGCCCTGCGCGCTGGGTCGCGGCCGCCTGACTGGCGCGCTCCGTCACCAGCCGCGTCACCCCCGCCGCGCGGTCATAGCGGGGTCGCCGCGCCAGTCCGCTGTCGACCACGATCCTTACGCCGTCGATGGTGAGGCTGGTCTCCGCGATCGAGGTGGCGAGGATCACTTTCCGCCGCCTTTCCCGCGAAGGCCGGATCGCCGTCCGCTGTGCTCCCGGATCGAGCGAGCCGTGCAGCTTGTGGACCTCCACGTCTGCGTCGTGCAGCCGTTCGGCTGTCCGCTCGATCTCCGCCACACCGGGGAGGAAGGCGAGAAGGTCGCCCTCCACCTCGTCGCTGAGCGCCTGGCGGATGGTCGCGGCCATGGCATCCTCGATCCGCTTTTCCGCCGCGCGCCCGACATGGCGCAGCTCCAGCGGCTGGATGCGGCCCTCGCTCTCCACCACCGGGGCGCCGCCGAGCAGCGCGGCAAAGCGCGCACCATCAAGCGTCGCTGACATGGGCACGATCCGCAGGTCCGGCCGCAGCGCCCCCTGCGCGTCGAGCGCCAGCGCCAGCCCGAAATCGCTGTCGAGGCTGCGCTCATGCACTTCGTCGAAAAGGACGGCGGACACGCCCGACAGCTCGGGGTCGTCCTGAATCCGCCGGACGAAAATGCCCTCCGTCAGCACCAGCAGCCGGGTCTGCGCAGAAACCCGCCTGTCCATGCGCGTCGCATAGCCGACCGTGCCGCCGACATCCTCGCCCATCAGTTCGGCGATCCGCTCCGCCGCTGCCCGAGCCGCCAGACGCCGGGGGGAGAGCAGCAGGACCTGACCCGTGCACCATGGTTCGTTCAGCAGTGCGGGGGCCACGGCCGTCGTCTTGCCTGCGCCCGGCGGCGCCACCAGCACGGCACTGCTCCCCTCGCGCAAGGCGGCGAGCAGATCCGGCAGCACGGCATGGATGGGCAGGAGGGGCGGGGGCGCTGGCATGGCCGCTCCCTCTCGCGCCATTTGCGCCTCAACGCAATGATTCAACTGTGGGGTTCAGCTGAACAACAGCGCGTGGATAGGGTTCTTCGGGTCAAGCAACATCCGGGCGGTCAGCGCCAGCGACATGATGATCAGCAGCGGCCGGATCAACCGGCTGCCGAAGCGCATGGCGAGGCGCGATCCGATCTGCCCGCCGGTGATGCTGCCCACTGCCATGGCCAGCCCGACAATCCAGATCACATGCCCGCCCGCGATCATCATCATCAGCCCGGCGAGGTTGCTGGCGAAATTCGCTGCCTTGGTCTGGGCGGTCGCCCGCACCAGCCCCAGCCCGCCCAGCGCGATGAAGATGGTGGTGTAGAAAGCGCCCGCGCCCGGCCCGAAAAAGCCGTCATAAAAGCCGATCACGCCGACCAGCAGGCTGAGCGCGGCCATGCCGACCCGCTGGTGCCGGTCCATTTCGCTGACCCTGGGCGAAAAAGTAAAATAGGCGGCCAGCGCGATCAGCAACGCGGGCATCAGCCCGGCGAGGATCGACGGATCGACCCGCTGCAAAAGCCAGGCGCCGCCCGCCGATCCGGCGAAAGCGGCGATCAGCGGCCAGCGAAAGGCGCTGAGGTCCATATGCCCGGCCCGCGCATAGGCGATGCAGGCGCCGAACGTTCCGAGCGCGCTTTGCAGCTTGTTCGTCGCAACGGCAGGGACGGGCGGGATTCCAGCGGCGAGCAGGGCGGGCAGGGCAATCAGCCCGCCACCGCCCGCCATCGCGTCGACGCACCCGGCCATCAGCGCAGCGGCCATCAGAAAGGCGATGGTTTCAGGGGAGGGTATCATGAGATGCTGAGCAGGCGAATAGGTGCCTGTTCAAACGTGCGAGGGGGCAAAAGCCTCAATAGGCCCGCGCAATGGCGAACTCGACCGCTTCGGTCAGTGCTGCCTTGGCCTTGCCGTTGTCGAACATGCCGAGTGCGTCGATGGCGCGCTGGCCATAATGGCGGGCGCGGGCCAGCGTGTCGGCAATCGCGCCGGTCTTGCGCAGCAGCCCGGTGGCATAGGCAAGGTCCTGGTCGCTGATCCGGTTGCCTGCGATGGCAGCTTTCCAGAAGGCGCGTTCCTCGTCGGAGCCGCGCGCATAGGCCAGGATCACGGGCAGCGTGACCTTGCCGTCGCGGAAATCGTCGCCTGCGTCCTTGCCCATGGTGGCGCCGTCCGACTCATAGTCGATGGCGTCGTCGATCAGCTGGAAGGCGATGCCCAGATTGCGGCCATAGACGTCGAGCGCCTGCTCCTCCGCGTCGTTGCGGTCCGCGACCACGGCGGAAATGCGGCAGGCGGCAGCGAACAGGGCAGCGGTCTTGGCGCCGATGATGTCGAGATATTGTTCTTCGCTGGTGTCGATCTTGCGCTGGGCAGTCAGCTGGTTGACCTCGCCCTCCGCGATCACGGCCGAGGCGTTGGAGAGGATTTTCAGCACCTTGAGCGATTCCGCCTCGACCATCAGCTCGAAGGAGCGGGAGAAGAGGAAGTCGCCGACCAATACGCTGGCGCTGTTGCCCCAGATGATGTTGGCGGTCTTGCGGCCCCGGCGCAGCCCTGATCCGTCGACGACGTCGTCATGCAGCAGGGTGGCGGTGTGGATGAATTCGACCGCGGCGGCCAGCTTGTAATGGCGCGATCCCGCATAGCCGACCAGATCGGCGCAGGCGAGGGTCAGCATCGGCCGCATCCGCTTGCCGCCGCCCGCGATCAGATGGCCTGCCAGTTCGGGAATCAGAGGGATTCGCGACTGCATCCGGTCCAGAATGACCGCATTCACCTGGTTCATGCCCTCGGCGACCAGCGCCATCATGGGGGCGAGCGAAGGCGCGCTGCTGGTGCGGCCGATGGGATGGACGTTGCCGGTGGCGGGTGCAGTCATGACAAGCGCCATGTGGCGGGGCAAAATGTGAAAGGCAAGCGGGAATAGCTTGCTTCAGGCTCCGGAAGCGGCAAAAAGCGCGAGGAATTTGCCGGAGGACAGAGTGGACGAGACCTTGAAGCGCTATCGCGAGAGCATCGACAATATCGACGCGGCGCTCGTCTTCATGCTGGCTGAGCG
>NZ_JBHIWJ010000111.1:0-12626 GCF_041987595.1 Sphingobium sp.
AGCTGGCGTTTACCGCCTTCTCTGGCTCTCATCAGGATGCCATCAAAAAAGGGTTTCACGCCCGGGAACAGTCAGCCTCACCGCGCTGGGAGATGCCCTATCTTCCCGTTGATCCGAACGATATCGGTTGTAGCTATGAGGCGGTGATCCGCGTGAACAGCCAGTCCGGCAAGGGCGGCGTCGCATGGGTCCTGCAACAGGACAAGGGGCTGAAGCTGCCCAAGCGGATGCAGGCCGATTTCTCCAAGGTCGTGCAGGCGCTGGCCGACCAGAGCAGCCGCGAACTCAACGCCGCCGACATCTGGGACGCCTTCGAAAACCATTACCGCCTGACGGGCGAGCAGCCCTACAGGCTGATCGATTATAATGAGAGCGGCCATGCAGGCGACCGCATCTTCACCGGCAAGATCGCGCACAAGGGCGGCGAGCGCTCCATTTCCGGGCGCGGCAACGGCCTGATCTCCTCCATTCTGGCCGCGCTGCGCGACGAACTGGGCGTCGATCTGGAAATCGCCGACTATAGCGAACATGCAATCGGTGCGGGCACGGACGTTGCCGCCGCCGCCTATGTCGAATGCCGCACGCCCGATGGCCGGACGATCTTCGGCATCGGCACCGATACCGACGTCGCAACCGCTTCGGTTCAGGCGGTGCTGTCGGCCGCGAACAGCGTCGCAGCGCTGCGCTGATCGGGACCTAAGAAAACTTTCCGTTCGCTTCGAGCGAAGTCGAGAAGCCTGAGCGCCCTGCCGGCGTGCTCGACTTCGCTCGATAGGAACGAAGGTTGTTTTACCCGGCCAGCGCCTTCACCACCCTTTCCCACTGATCCAGCGCCGCCGCGATGCCGCTGACCGGCACCCGCTCGTCCAGTCCATGGGCGAAGCCGTCCTCGCCGCGCTGGAACAGGCTCGAAACGCCATAGCAGGGCACGCCCAGAGCGCGGAAATACAGGCTGTCCGTCGCCCCCGCCGACATGGTGGGTATGATCGGAATGGCGGGATAGCGCGCCGCGACCGCCGCCGTAACCGCTTTCAGCACATCCAGCCGCAAGGGCGAAGCGTCGCTGCCAATCGGGCTGTCGCGCAGCGTGATCGACGCGCTGGGATCAGCGATCGCCCGCTCCAACTCGGCCTTGACCGTCTCGATCGCGACGCCGGGGAAGATGCGGCAATTCACGCTGAGCGTCGCGCTTTGCGGCAACGCGTTCAGCGCATGCCCCGCTTGCGCCATGGTGGCAACGCAGGTAGTCCGCACCTGCCCGATAAATTCGGGATATTCGGACAGAAGGTCCGCCGCTTTCCTGTCGCCACTTTTCGCATAGCTGCGCATGGCGGCACCGACTTCTCCGCCGATCCGGTCGGCGGAAAGAAGAAAGGACGCCCTGGTCAGTTCGTTGCGCATCGGCGCAAAGCGGTAGGCCGCAATCCGGTCGATCACTCGCGCCATGCGGTAGATCGGATTGCCCGACGTGGGCGCGCTGCTATGGCCGCCGGGATCGGTGAAGCCGATTGCGAAATCGGCATAGGTCTTCTCGCCCGCCTGTAACTGGTACAACACCGCCTTCCCGCCCTCATCCAGCAGACCACCCCCGCCGTCGCCGTTCAGCAACAGCTCGGCATCCTTATATTTCGCCGCCAGTGCCCGCGTCGTGGCCATGTGGGTTTCCTCGTCCCCCGACAGCAGCAGGATGACGCTCCGCCCTGGCCGCCAGTCGGCGCGCTTCAACCCGGCCATCGTCGCCACCATCATGGCGACATCATATTTATTGTCCTCCGCCCCCCGGCCGAAAATATAGCCATTCTCCTCGATCGGCGTGAACGGATCGCCCTGCCAGTCGGCCGGGTTCGCCGTCACCACATCCATATGGCCGATCATCAGCAGCGGCTTGAGCGTCGGATCGCTGCCCCGGATCGTGGCGGCCAGCGTGGCGGTTTCGCCCATTGGCGTGATCTCGATGTCCCCCGCCGCAAAACCTGCCTGCCGCAAGATCGCGGCATAATAGGCCGCAAGTCCCGGAACCTGTCCGGCACCTTCCTCCGTCCGAAACGCAATGGACTTCATCAGCACGGCCTTGGCCAAGGCCGGGTCGCCCGCCGCCTGCGCAGGCTGGGACAGGAACAGGGCTGCCAGCACCGTCCACCACTTGTTCAAATCGCATCTCCATGCTGGATTTCGTGACATCATGTGGCATAGCGGATGGCAGCGGCCAATCCGTTTGGTCGCTAAACTGCGGAAAGAGGGCGTCCTTATCCGCGTTCACCCCGATAAAGAATTGCTTGTGCGCATCTGGCGGATCCACTCCCCATATCGCGCGCCGGTCGCCCAAAGGAATGGAACCCATGGCCCTTCATTATCGCAGCTTCGGATTTCAGGTGCTGGCCGGCATGGCGGTCGGCCTGCTGCTGGGTCTGCTGGCGCGATCGATCGGGTCGGGGCCGGGCGGCGATCTCAACTGGCTGGCGACCGCGCTCAAGACGACGGGATCGATTTTCGTATCGTTGCTCAAGGCCGTCGTGCCGCCTTTGGTGTTCACCGCGATCGTCGCGTCCATCGCCAATCTGCGCGCGCTGGACAATGCGGCGCGACTGGCGGGACAGACACTTCTCTGGTTCGCATTCACCGCGCTGATCGCGGTGGTCATCGGCCTTGCCATCGGCCTGATCGTTCAGCCGGGCGTGGGACTGCATGGGCAGGCGCTGGCGGTTACGAAGCCGGACAGTTTCGGCGGCTGGCTCGATTTCCTGAAAGGCCTGGTCCCCGGAAACAGCTTCGCCCTGTCCGCCAGCACCAAGATCGCGGAAACGGGCGCCGCCACGACCCTTTCCTTCAATATCCTCCAGCTTCTGGTCATTTCCATCGCCATAGGCCTCGCAACGCTGAAAGTCGGGGACAAGGCCGAGCCCTTTCTCGCCTTCGTCCGCTCCCTCCTCGCCATAGTGCGCGCCATATTGGGCTGGATCATCCGCCTGACGCCGATCGGCTCTGCCGCGCTGATCGGCAGCGCGATCGCGAGCTATGGCTGGAGCGCGCTCGCCCAGCTCGGCACTTTTGCCGGAGCGGTCTATCTCGGCCTCGGACTGGTGCTGCTGCTGGTCTATCCGCTGCTGCTGTTGGCCAATGGCCTGAAGCCCCTCCCCTTCTTCGCCAAGGCCTGGCCCGCAATCCAGCTGGGCTTCGTGTCGCGATCCTCGGTCGGCACCATGCCGGTTACCGAAACGGTGACGGAACGGCTGGGCGTCGAAAAAAGCTATGCCGCCTTCGCCATCCCGCTTGCCTCGACGACCAAGATGGATGGATGCGCCTCCATCTATCCGGCGCTGGCTGCGATCTTCATCGCCAATTTCTACGGCATCACGCTGCATGCCGCGGATTATGGCCTGATCATCTTCGTGTCCGTCGTCGGATCAGCGGCGACGGCAGGGCTGACCGGCGCGATCGTGATGCTGACGCTTACCCTCTCCACCCTTGGCCTGCCGCTGGAGGGCGCCGGGCTGCTGCTGGCCATCGACCCGATCCTCGACATGGGCCGCACCGCCGTCAATGTCGCGGGTCAGGTGCTGGTCGCCACCGTCGTCGCAAAGCGCGAAGGGATATTGGACGAAGCGGCCTTTTACGGCGAAGCGGAACTGGCGCCGGCCTGAACCACGCCCGATCTGAACAATGGTTGACCTGCGGCGCGGAGGGGACCATGGGTCGCCCCATGCATCAGGTTCACATCATTGGCGGCGGCCTCGCCGGGTCGGAAGCGGCATGGCAACTGGCTGAGGCCGGGATCAAGGTCCGCCTGTCGGAAATGCGCGGCAGCGGCGACATGAGTCCCGCGCACCAGACGGAGGGGCTGGCCGAACTGGTCTGTTCCAACAGCTTCCGCTCGGACGATGCGGACAAGAATGCGGTCGGCCTGCTGCATCAGGAAATGCGGCGGCTGGGTTCGCTGATCATGGCGCAGGCAGAACCCGCCAAGGTGCCGGCAGGATCGGCGCTGGCGGTGGACCGCCATATTTTTTCCGATGGCGTCACTCGCGCGCTGGCCGATCATCCCAATGTGGAGATTGTGCGCGAACGCATCGACGCGCTGCCCACAGAGGGCATGACCATCGTCGCCACCGGCCCGCTTACCGCTCCGGCGCTTGCCGCCAGCATCGGCCAGACGGCGGGGATCGACCATCTCGCCTTTTTCGACGCCATCGCGCCGGTGGTTCATTTCGACAGCATCGACATGGACAAATGCTGGATGGCCAATCGCTGGGACAAGATCGGCCCCGGCGGCGGCGAGGGCAAGGATTATATCAACTGCCCCATGAATCGGGAGCAGTATGAGGCCTTCGTGCAGGGCCTGCTCGACGGCGAAAAGGCCGATTTCAAGGATTGGGAAAAGGACACGCCCTATTTCGAGGGCTGCATGCCGATCGAGGTCATGGCCTCTCGCGGCCCGGAAACGCTGCGCCATGGGCCGATGAAGCCCATGGGTCTCGATGATCCGCGCACGGGCCGCTGGCCCTATGCTGTGGTGCAATTGCGCCAGGACAATGCGTCGGGCACGCTGTGGAACATGGTCGGATTCCAGACCAAGCTGAAACATGGCGCGCAGGTCGAGCTGTTCCGCACCATCCCCGGTCTTGAAAAAGCGGAATTTGCCCGGCTGGGCGGGCTGCATCGCAATACCTTCATCCAGAGTCCCAAGCTGCTCGACGCCACGCTGCGCCTGAAAAGCGCGCCGCATATCCGCTTCGCCGGGCAGGTAACGGGTTGCGAGGGCTATGTCGAAAGCGCGGCCATCGGCCTTCTCGCCGGGCGCTTCGCCGCGGCAGAGATTTTGGGCCAAACACTCGCGCCCCTGCCAGCCGAAACGGCGCTGGGCGCCCTGCTCGGCCATGTCACCGGCAACGTCGAAACGGCCGACTATCAGCCGATGAACGTCAATTTCGGCCTCTTCCCGCCGCTCAATGACGTCAAAAAGAAACAGCGCAAGGAGGCGATGACCTCGCGCGCCCGCTCGGCATTGGGACAGTGGCTGGGCGAGCTTCAGCCCGCCTGACGCTTCAGCATTTGCATCTGGGGGCTGCTGCGCGTTTGGGCGCAGTTGTGGCGAATTCGGCTGGGGTCAGCTTGCCGTCGCCATTGGCATCCGCCGTGGCAAAGCGGTCCGATGTGGTCACTGCCCACTCCTCGAAGGAGAGGAGATTGTCGTTGTTGCGGTCGAGCGCCTTGAACGCCTTGACCCTGCTCCCCATCATCTCGATCCGCGTGATGACGCCGTCGCGATTGCGGTCATAGCGGCCAAAGCGCTTCTGCTCGCGGCTTTGCGAGGACGCCTCGCCGGGCATGGGGGGCGCTTCGCCCACCGCATCCGGATCGCCTTCCGGCAAATTCTCGATCGCCGGGGGCGGCGGCGCGCCAATCAAAGGCTGCGGCACGGTTTCGTTGCTGGCGCGGCCCTGCCACCAGAACAGCCCGCCCGCCGCCAGAAACAGCGCCGCCACGGCCCCCGCGAAAATCCGCCCCACCTTGTCCCCCTAACGCCCCAAACATGCGAGCCGTATCAACCGCATATAGAGCGTCGGGGTCAATCCCGGCGGTGCGCGTCGCCCCCTTTTTATGTCATGATGGGCGAGCTGATAGGCGAGGCGCAAAGGACGCCAGGACTTTGTCCATTTGACCGATCCGGACAACAGATGTGAACGCGCCATGGCGATCGCCCTGTCCACGACCGCGACCTCTTCGACATGGCCTGACAGATCCCAAAGCGCCCAGACCATCGCGGCCTGTTCAAGCCAGCCGGGAATGTCGTCCCGCCCTGCCAATGCACGAAACAGACCCGCGCCCCGCCCCATCGCATAGGCCGAAAGATCCGTCTCCCCGATCAGGGCTTCCCAACCATCAAGCCATTGGGACAATCCGGCAGGCGGCGCAACATTCAGTTCACGCAATGCATCGATGACGGGTTCGCCCCGCCCCTTGACGCCGCTCTCATCCGTCAAAGCGTCGTTCCACCACGCCAGACGCATCTGACCGATCATGGGTTCGGTCGTTGTCGCAACCAGCCGGGCGAAGCGCTGGTCAAGCCGCCAGATCAGCCTGTGCCTAGAGGCCTCCCGCCCCGCATAAGCGCTCAGCAGGGAAGGCAGAGCGACCAGATCCTCATCTGATTCGGTCATGCGCCATATGTCGCTAGTCGCGCAGAACCTGCAATTATCGGCTTATTAACTAGGCTCAGCATAAAGATCCTAAGTTCCGCCGCAATATGGGCGGTTGGTTGCCCTGCCTGAATTGGGGGTGCGGGGCAAGACAAGGCAAGAGCGGACCATGGGCGACAGGATCAAACGCGCGCTGTTCATATTGATGCGCCTGTATCACAATCAGGCGGGCAATACGCTGGCGATGGTGGCGGCGGCAATGATCCCGCTGGTGGGGATGTCCGGCGCAGCGGTAGATTTCAGCCGCGCTTATCTTGTGAAGGCCCGAATGCAACAGGCTTGCGACGCAGGCGCACTAGCGGGACGGCGCTCGATGAGCGGGTCCGTGTTAACGGCTGCGGACCAGCAGGTGGCACTCGACTATTTCAACTTCAACTTTCCAAATCAGTTAATGGGATCGGCGGTCATGTCCACCACGGACGCCAATGCCGCCAATCGCGTTACCACGGCAATCGATAATGGTCAGTTGCGAATGGAAGCGACAACCACTGTGCCAACCACGCTGCTGAAGGTCGTAGGCATGAATGAAATCCGCGTAGGTGCGAAATGCTTGGCGGAGGAATATTATGTCAACACCGACCTCATGCTAGTTCTGGACACTACCGGGTCTATGAACTGCTATATGAGCGATGCCCTATCCTGCTCGCAGGATACCGAAAAAGCCACGAGCGGCACGAAAAAATCTAAGATGAGGGAAATGCGGGAGGCACTGAAGACCCTCTATTCCAACCTACGCCCCGCCCAGACAGCCCTTGAGGCCAAGAATCTCCGAATGAGAATAGGCTTTTTACAGTTTTCCAGCACCGTGAATGTCGGCAAATTGATCCGTGCAGAGAATACCGCTTATGTCCGTTCATCCTATCAATACCGGAATAGCAGTGGCGCGCTGAAGACGGCGACATCATGGTCAACGAACTGGTTCAACAACACTTGGGCAGGCTGCATCGAAGAACGAGGCACGACCACCGCTCTGACTGCAACCAGCACGACCATACCGTCTGATGCGTGGGACCTCGACATCGCCAAAATTCCCGACAGCGACACGACCCGGTGGGCACCTTACGATTTTTCCTCATCAGGCGAGCAGGATTACGGCTCAGCCTATTATATGACGGCCTGTCCCAAGCCCGCCGTTCATATGAAGGCGTGGGCGAGCCAGTCTGAATTCGACTCCCAAGTCGATACGATCGTCACGGGCGATGGCGCAACATATCACGACCTTGGCATTATCTGGGGTCTTCGGATGATCGCCAACAACGGCATATTCGGTGCCCGAAATCCAGACAAATTCAATAATGTGAAAGTCCGTCGCACCATCGTCTTCATGACCGACGGCGAAATGTCTCCGTTCAGGGACGCGTACAGTGCATATGGCGTGGCCCGGTATGCAGGTCGGACCGCCTCAACCGGGACTTCGGACGCAAATCTCGAACCGATTCACAAGCAGCGATTCAAGCTGATGTGTGCAAAGGCGAAATCTGATCCCTATTACGTCGATATCTGGGTCATCGCAGTCCTTTCGGGACAGACAATGGATTCGGATATCTCTTCCTGTGCGTCCAACAGCAGCCAAGCCATTTCCGTTAGCGATACTGCCAGTCTTAATAACGCTTTCAAGCGGATATCCGATAAGGTCGGCAATCTGAGGCTCGGCCAATGATCAGGTTCTTTCTCAAGCGGCTAGCCCGCAATCACGACGGGGCGACGGTGCTGGAGTTCGCCGTCGTCGCCGGGCCACTAATTTTCTTGATCCTCGGCGCCTTTGATCTTGCCTATCAGGCATATGCTACAGCCATGGTGCAGGGAACGGCAAACGCTGCAGCCAGAAAGGCAACACTGGAAAGCGCCACTGCAGCGGACATCGAGACATTTATCCGTGGAAGGCTCAGCAGCATTGCTAGCGGCAGTAATCTACAGATTACGCCATCCAACTTCCTTACATACAACAAGATTGGCAAACCTGAAAAGCTGACGACCGATGTCAATTCGAACGGCATTTACGATAAAAGTGGTCCTGATTGCTTCATAGACGACAATCGCAACAACAATTACGATACTGCGAGCCAAGGCGCTTCGGGCATCGGCACGGCAGAAGATGTGGTCCGCTATCAGATCAGCGCCACATACAACCGTCTTTCGCCGATTGCTGAGGCGATGGGTATGGGTAGCTCGGTGACTATTTCACGTACCACCTTCATGCGCAACGAACCGTATGCCGGTGTCGTCGACCCCCCCGTCAAATGCGGAGTATGACCATGCCCATGGTGCTGCGCAAATATATATCGCGCTCGTCTCGCTGCGGCCTTTGGGCCAGCCAGAGCGGACTCGCGCTAATCGAGTTCGCCTATGCGCTACCCTTCCTGATATTGCTGACGTTCGGGGGCACCGAACTTGCAAACATCGCGATAACGCATGCACGCGTCAGCGCCATTACGAGCATGACGGCCGATGGGGTCGCACGTGTCCGGGACCGGGTCGATGAAAATGACATCAACGATGCCATCATCGGCGCAAAATATGCCGCTGAATCTTTGGATATCACGGGGCGCGGCCGGATAATCATATCAACAGTCGAAGATAATGCAGCGACCACGACGCCTACCACCGATCAGGTTATCACATGGCAGCGCTGCAAAGGGGTGAAGAGCGTCGCGGCTGCACAGACGATCGGCACAGAGGGCCAAGTCTTGACCACGGGCATAGGACCGGCGGGGAGACAGATTTCGGCAACGCCCGGCAATCCAGTGATAGTTGTAGAAATATTTTACGATTACAAGCCGATCATGTCGAACATGTTCTTTGGCCCAATTTCCATACACTATATGTCGGCGTTCTCGGTGCGCGACCGCACTATTCAAACCCTTCAAAACGGCCAAAATCTGGCTGCGACTGCCAAGTCCACATGCAATTATTATACTGCATGACTCCGTCGCAGAGAAGATGATCGAGGGGGCGGTAGAATGCCACCCCCTCATTTTCTCATTTATAGCAGACTTTCTTCGCCGCCGCGACGACGCGGGGCGCGTCGATCAGGGCTGCCTTTTCGAGATTTGCCGCATAGGGCAGCGGCACATCCTCGTTGGTCACGCGCAGCACCGGGGCGTCGAGGTCGTCGAAGCCCTGTTCCATAACGACCGCGGCGATTTCCGAAGCGATCGAACAGACCGGCCAGCCCTCTTCCACCACGACGAGGCGGTTGGTCTTTTTGAGGCTCTCCAGCACCGTCGTCGTGTCGAGCGGGCGCAGCGTGCGCAGGTCGATGACTTCGGCATAGATACCCTCAGCAGCAAGCGCTTCGGCGGCTTCCAGAGCGACGCCCACGCCGATCGAATAGCTGACCAGCGTTACATCCTTGCCCTCGCGGACGACGCGCGCCTTGCCGATCGGAAGGACATAATCGTCGACCTTGGGCACGTCAAAGCTGCGGCCATAGACAAGCTCATTCTCAAGGAACACGACCGGATCTTCCGAACGGATCGCAGCCTTAAGCAAACCCTTGGCGTCGGCCGAGTCATAGGGCGCGATCACGATCAGGCCCGGAACTGCCGCATACCAAGGACCGTAATTCTGGCTATGCTGGGCGGCGACGCGGCTGGCCGCGCCGTTGGGACCGCGGAACACGATCGGGCAGCGCATCTGGCCGCCGGACATATAGTTGGTCTTGGCCGCCGAGTTGATGATGTGGTCGATCGCCTGCATGGC
This sequence comes from Sphingobium sp., assembly GCF_041987595.1. Lineage (GTDB taxonomy): Bacteria > Pseudomonadota > Alphaproteobacteria > Sphingomonadales > Sphingomonadaceae > Sphingobium. The sequence continues at coordinate 9,900 of NZ_JBHIWJ010000111.1, forward strand.
GAAGTTGAACGTCATGAACTCGATGACCGGCTTCAGACCCCCCATGGCCGCGCCCGCGCCGATGCCGGCAAAGCCATATTCGGTGATCGGCGTGTCGATGACGCGCTTGTCGCCAAATTCGTCCAGCAAGCCCTGGGTCACCTTGTAGGCGCCCTGATATTCGGCGACTTCCTCACCCATGACGAAGACGCGCTCGTCACGGCGCATTTCCTCGGCCATGGCGTCGCGCAGCGCTTCGCGCACGGTCGTCTTGACATATTCGGTGCCATCGGGAAGCGCCGGGTCCTTGACGGTGGCCTTCGGTTCGGCAGCAGGCTTGGCCGCGACGGGCGCGGGAGCGGCCTCGGTCTTGGGCGCTTCTGCCTTGGGCGCCGGAGCCGCCTCTCCGCCTTCGCCTGCCATCGTGGCGATCACGGTTCCGACCTTCACGCCTTCCGTGCCTTCAGCCACCATGATCTGACCGATCTTGCCTTCGTCGACGGCTTCGAATTCCATCGTCGCCTTGTCGGTCTCGATCTCGGCGAGAATGTCGCCCGAACGGACCTCATCGCCTTCCTTCACCAGCCATTTCGCCAGCGTGCCTTCCTCCATGGTCGGCGAAAGCGCCGGCATCTTGATTTCGATACCCATTAATATTGCTCCACCAGCACGTCGGTATAAAGTTCGTGCATTTCCGGTTCGGGAGAGGTTTCAGCGAAGTCCGCGGAATCGCTGACGATCTTGCGGATGTCCTGATCGATCTTCTTGAGTTCGTCTTCGCCAACACCGGCTTCGGCGAGGTATTTCTTGACGCCCTCGATCGGGTCGGACTTGTCGCGCATCGACTGCACTTCCTCGCGCGACCGGTATTTGGCCGGGTCGGACATGGAGTGGCCGCGATAGCGATAGGTCTTCATTTCGAGCAGGATCGGGCCGTTGCCGCCCTGAACCCACTTCAGCGCTTCCTCGGTCGCACCGCGCACGGCGAGGACGTCCATGCCGTTCACCTGAATGCCCGGAATGCGGAAGCTCTCGCCACGGCGATAGAGCTGGTCTTCCGCGGACGAACGGTTGACGCTGGTGCCCATGGCATACTGGTTGTTCTCGATCACGAAGATGATCGGCAGCTTCCACAGCTCGGCCATGTTGAACGATTCATAGACCTGGCCCTGATTGGCCGCGCCGTCGCCGAAATAGGCGACGCACACGCCGCCGTCATTGTTGTACTTGTGCGCAAAGCCCAGCCCCGCGCCGAGCGACACCTGCGCGCCGACGATGCCGTGGCCGCCGTAGAATTTATGCTCGACGCTGAACATGTGCATCGAACCGCCCTTGCCGCGCGAAATGCCCGCTTCACGGCCGGTCAGTTCCGCCATGATGACATTGGGATCGATGCCATAGGCCAGCATGTGGCCATGGTCGCGGTAACCGGTGATAACGCTGTCTTTGCCCGGCTTGAGCGCCGACTGGATGCCGACCGCGACCGCTTCCTGACCGATATAGAGGTGACAGAAGCCGCCGATCAGGCCGAGGCCGTAAAGCTGGCCCGCCTTTTCCTCGAAACGGCGGATAAGGACCATCTGCCGGTAGAATTCCAGCAGCTCTTCCTTGGTGGCCTTATAGTCTTTGGGGGTATCGGGGCGAGGCCGGTTATGGTCCGCGCCGGCAGGGCTTGCTGCCTTTGCGCGAGAAGGACGCGGCGTCGTTGGTTTCGCCAAGGCTCTTATCCTTTTGCGTGGGTGAGGATGGAAGGAAGGCCCGTATAGCTGCAGAACGCCTCAAATTGCAACGCACACATGGCGCCCGAAACGCAGCAAATACGCCCAAACGGGCGTTCCAGCGCTGGATTATCAGTTTAGCGGGACGATGACTTCGTCATGATGGATGACGCCCAGCTCCCGCCGGATCAATTCATCGCTCAGATCAGGATCGACGCGCCGGGGATTCAGCAAATCCACACGGTTCTTAAGTTCCTGCCGATGGGCCTGAACCTGCTTCAGTTCGCCCTGCGCATTGTGCAGCTGACGCTTATAGTCGCCCCAGGCCAGAATGCCGTTGGACCCGAGCACCACATAGCCGGCAAAGAAAAGGAGAAGAAGCACCGCAATTGCCGGACCAAAAGCCGAGAAAAGCAACATGCGGAGTTTCGCGATATGCGCCATGAACCAGTTGAATCATAGGGACGGGCGGACCGCAAGCGAAAATTAGCAGGCTTGCGGCCGACCGCCGAAATTTAACTTAGCGGAAGATGGAACGACCCGCGTAAACTGCGATATCGCCCAGCTCTTCTTCGATGCGGATCAATTGGTTATACTTGGCAAGCCGGTCCGAACGGGCGAGCGAGCCGGTCTTGATCTGACCACAATTGGTAGCGACGGCGAGGTCCGCAATGGTCGCATCTTCCGTTTCACCCGAGCGGTGCGACATGACGGCGGTGTAACGCGCGCGGTGGGCCATGTCGACGGCGGCCAGAGTCTCCGTCAGAGAACCGATCTGGTTCACCTTGACCAGCAGCGAGTTTGCGAGACCCTTGCCGATCCCCATTTCCAGACGCTTGGGGTTTGTCACGAACAGATCGTCGCCGACGAGCTGAACCTTGCCGCCGATCTTGTCGGTAAGCGCCTTCCAGCCCTCGAAATCGTCTTCGCTCATGCCATCCTCGATCGATTTGATCGGATAGTCGGCGCAAAGGGCGGCCAGATAATCGGCCATTTCGACCGGGCTGAGCGACAGGCCTTCGCCCGAAAT
>NZ_JBHIWJ010000112.1:0-12465 GCF_041987595.1 Sphingobium sp.
GGCGATGGCGGTCGTGACCGCCGCGCCCCAGTCGCCGCCCTGCGCGACGAAGCGGTCATAGCCCAGCCGGCGCATGAGCTGAATCCAGCCATCCGCGATTGTCTCGACGCCCCAGCCGGTGGCCATTGGCTTGTCCGAAAAGCCGTAGCCGGGCAGGGAGGGTATGACGACATGGAAGGCCGGGGCATCCGGCGCGCCATGGGCGGCGGGATCGGTCAGTGGTCCGATCACCTTCAGAAACTCCAGCACCGATCCCGGCCAGCCATGGGTCAGGATCAGCGGCAGCGCATCCGGCCGGGGGCTGCGCACATGGATGAAATGGATCGAAAGACCGTCTATCGGGGTGGTGAACTGGGGCAGGGCATTGAGCGTCCTTTCGCACCGCCGCCAGTCATAGCCCTCCGCCCAATAGGCGCACAGATCGCGCAGCGCCGCGAGTGGCACCCCCTGGCTCCAGTCGCTGACCGTCTGCGTCTCGGGCCAGCGGGTGCGGCGTAATCTTTGGCGCAGATCGTCCAGAGCCTCCTGTGGAACATTGGCGCGGAAGGCGGTGATGGCGGCGGTCATCCGATCACCCCCCTCGTCAAAACTGGATGCCGAGCGCCGCGACGGTGCCCAGATCCTCGCCCGCCACGAAGATGCGCTCGACGATATGCGTGCCCTTCTGGCCCCATTCGTCCATGTTCGCGATCCACGCCTGCATCGCATAGGGCGGCCAGCGGCGATAATATTCCCACAGCGTGTCGTCGTCCGGCACGCCGAGCGCCCCCGTTTCGACCAGGCAGCGGCGATAGTGGCGCAGCAATTCCCGGTCATGGGCGCGCCGTTCCTCGATCGTGAGGGCGCCCAGCACGAAATAGGTGAAGTCGCGGATCGGCCGTCCCTTGCGGACGAGCTGCCAGTCGAGCCAAACGCGCTCGCCATCGGGGCGGACATAGCTGTTGCCCTGATGGCTGTCGCCATGAACGAGGCACCATGGCCCCTGTTCCTTGGTCCGCGCGAAATCGATCAGGGCGTTGTAGACGTGATGCAGGCGGGAGAGATCGCCCTTGATCCAGCCCGGCAGGAAGGCCTGATAGTCAGGCTTGGCATGGTTCTGCTCGGCAAAGCCGTACATCATGGTCAGTTGCTGCGTGTCCACCGGCGTCGCCATGGAGACGGGCAGCCAGTCAGCCGCGTGAAGGACGGGGCTGTCCCAGAAGGCGCCATGAATGCGGGCGAGGCTGGCGACCGCGCGCGCCGCTTCCTCCACGCCCATATGGTCGGTGCTGATGCCGAAATGGCCGCCCTCAATGGACAGATCCTCCATCACGACCAGTCCCTGACCGCTGTCGGGGCACGGGTCCCATGCCTCGAAATAGGATCGCGGGGCGGGGAAGGCGACGTGGCGGCGAAAATCCTCATAGAAACGGGCTTCGAGGCGGCAGATGCCCTGACTGTCGAACTGCGCCCAATTGGCCTTGAGGCAGACATTTTCGGGAATGCCCGCCGCCTTGCCGACATCGTTGAGGGTCAGTCTCACCTGATATTTGGTGGTGTGGCTGTTGCGGAGGAACACCTCCTCCATCCCCTCGACCACAATGCCGGGATAGCGCGGCTGCATGATCTGCGTCAGCCATTGCGCTGTCACATCGTCCAGATGGGCGGGAATGCCGACCGGATTGGGCATGCTCGACATGCGGGAAGTTCCTTATCTGATTTTCTTGAGTTCGCGCAGCGCCCGGTTGGCTGCGATCCGCCCGGCAATGCCCGATACGCCGCCGCCCGGATGCGCGCCCGCGCCACCGATCAGGAAGCCGGGGAAAGGCGGCTTGGGGCCGCCAAAGCCGGTGGCAGGGCGATGGACGCCCGAGCGCAGCGCGCCGAAGTCGATATGGGTCACGCAGCCATTGGTGACGTTGAGGCGCGTTTCGCGTTCCCGCGCGGTCTCGACGAAGCGGCCGACCTCCGTGTCCAGACCGTCGTAAAATTCACCCAGATGGCTGATGACAGAGGCCATGGTCCTGTCCTTGAGCGTGGGCGACCAGCCTTCCCGCGCATCCACGGCCACGCCCGGCAGGTAGACATAGGCGAGCGAGCCGCCGGGAGGCGCCTGCGTCGGATCGGAATTGGACAGCGGGCTGAGCGACATGGCATGCCGGTCGGGAATGTCGCCGCGCCGCGCCATGGCGAAGGATTGGCGCACTTCCTCCGGTGTGCCGATCAGGCCGACCGCCTTGTTGAGATCGGCGTCATCATGGCGCAGGTCCTGATGCTTCTTGAGGCTGAGCGGACCCGACATGGCGATGTTGGCGAGGAAGGGCGCGGCGTTCGACCGGTTCGCCGGGGCATGTTCGATCCGCTGTGTCAGCGCACGCGGCACGCCGCCGGGCGTCGTGAGGCGCATGGCCGTGCGGGGATCGCAGGTCGCGATCACCATTTTGGCGCGGATGACCCGACCGTCCTCCAGCCGCACGCCCTTTGCCGCGCCGTCATCGACGATGATCTCGGCGACGGGCGCATTGAGTTCGATCGTCGCGCCCGAAGCCTCGATGCTGCGCGCGAGCGCGTCGGAGAAGGATTGCAGGCTCCCGATCGGCTTGCCGGTGCCATATTTATGGGTGACGGCGAAGATCATATAGGCGGCGGCATTGCCGTCATCGTCGACGGGGCCAGCCCCTGCCGCGATGCCGAGCAGCAGGGCGATCGTTGCCGGATGCTCGAACCGCTCGCACGCGATCTGGTCGGCCGTCGCCTTCGACATGGCGATCAGCTCGTCCTTCAACCGGACATTGCGGACCGCGCTGCCGATCATCTTGGAGAGATTTCTGACGTCCGGCCGCCCCGGCTCGGCCATCATGAGCGGAAAGCCAATGTCCATCATGACGTTCAGTGTCTTCATGAACTCCAGATAGGCCTTGCCGTCATTGCGGTTGATGCGCGCAATATCCTCGGCCGTGCGATGATAGTCGTAGAAAAGCGCGATGGAGCTGCCGTCGGGATGGAGATAGGCGTAGGTCGGATCGGGATCGACAGTGCGCAGGCCGTATTTGTGCAGGTCGAAGTCCTCAATGATGCCGGATTTGCGCGCGAACAGCAGTTCGACGGCGCAGGGCGTCACCATATGCTCCGGAGCTTCGGGAATCATATAGCCCGAACTGGTCATGCCGCCGACCTTGGCCAGGCGCTCGACCACGACGACCTTCTTGCCTGCCTTCGCCAGATATCCGGCGGCGGCCATGCCATTATGCCCTGCGCCGATGACGACGACGTCGACCTGATCCGTCATTTCCTGTTCCCCTTCTTCGTGCCCGGTCAGCCCTTCGCGGCGGCGGTATAGGCCTTGCCCCATTCGGCCAGCGCAACGAGGCGGGTCTTGCGATCGGCCTGGATCTGCGGGATTTTCCCCTCATCCGGACCATCGGGCACGATCACCAGCGGTTCCTTGCCGAGGCTGGCGAGGGCAAGAGCGCAGACCTCGGCGGGATCATAGGCAATGGAATAATCCATCCCCAGCCCCTCGGTGGCGCGGCGCAGGGTCGGCGTGTCCATGATCGGCGCGGCCATGCCGACGATGTCGACATTCTGCCCGTCCAGTTCCGCCCAGAGCGATTCGACGAAATTGAGTTCGAAAGCCTTGGTTGCGGAATACATGACAAGCCAGGGCTGCCCGCCAAGGCCCGCGCCGGATGACATGACGACGAGGCCGCCCTTGCCGCGCTTCAGGAAGCGATTGCCAAAACCATGGACCGCCTCCAGCACATTGGCGGCGTTCATCGTCAGCAGCCGCAACGAGCGATCGACCGGTGCGCCCAGGAAGCTGTTGCCCGCGCCGTCGGCGCCGGCATTGGAAATATAGAGGCCGATGTCGAGATCGGCGGTCGCCTCGACCAGTCGGCTGCCCATGCCCTGTTCGGTGAGGTCGGCGGTGATGGCCCGATATTCGATGCCATGTTCGGCCGCCAGCCGTTGGCCCAGCGCATCGAGCGCCTCCTGCCGGCGTGAGACGAGTACCAGATGGATGCCCATGGCGGCGAGCTGTTCCGCATAGCAGGCGCCGGTCCCTTCGGAAGCGCCGGCGATGACGGCCCAGGGACCGTATTTTTCGGCGAAAGCGGCGCGGTCGAAGGGCGGAAGGTCGATTTTACGCATCGCGTGCAAGTCCTCTCTTGGTGCCGGCCTTATCGGCGCTGTCGGCGATTGCGCGGACCCTAGAAGAGGAGCGCCCCGCGACAGCCTATCGGGAGGCAGGGCCGCATCAAATCGGAATGAAACGGCCCATGGGGAGGCACATGGCAAAAGAATGTCGGAGGGGTGCTTGTCGTATAATGACAAAAACGTCATTAAATGAAAATGCTAATGAGAGGAGGTGATTCGGATGCGATCTGAAGCAGTGGAAAAGCGCATGGCGGACAAGCGCCCTGTGGCCTTCGTCGCTGATCCCGTGGGCATCGCCGCATCGCTGCGGTCCTTGCTGGAGGACCATGCCGCCGCCTGCGAACGCGAGCGGCGGATCGTTCCGCCGGTGATGGCGGCGTTGCGCGCGTCCGGCCTGTTCCATATCACGGCGCCCCAGCGCGCGGGCGGCCCCGGACACAGGCTGACCACCCATATCGAGACCGTGGCCGAACTGGCCAAAGGCTGCGTCGGCACCGCCTGGGCCTATGGTCTTTTGTCGGGGATCACCGGGACCGCGCTCGCACTGCCGCCGACCATGACGGGGCGGCTGTTCCGAACCGGCGAGGAACTGTTTTGCAGCGCCTCCGCGCCTTCGGGCAAAGCGGTCGCGGTGCCGGGCGGCTATCGCGTCTCGGGGCGTTGGGGCTATGGATCGGGATGCCTTCACGCCGACTGGGCGCTGAACGGCGTCATGATCGATACGGATCGGGGCGCCGAACAGGCTCTGGCGTTTCTGGACCTGCGCGATGCGGCCTGTTCGATCGAGGACAACTGGCATGTCGCGGGCATGGCCGGCTCCGGCAGCAACATGATTGTCGCGCAGGATTTGTTCGTGCCGGAGGAACTGATCCTCTGGTCGTCGCGCAGGCCGCCCGCGGAGGCGATCCTGGCGATGGAGGGGCTGGAGCCGCGCGACCGCTGGCCAATGGAGCCGCTATTTCCCCTCGGCGTGCTCGCGCCGATGCTGGGCGCGGCGACGGCGCTGCTCGAAGGTGTGGTGCAGGCGATGCCCAAGCGGCAGGTGGTGGGCTGGACCTATGCCGGGCAGAGCGGTTCGGAGGCGTTGGTCGGCATGACCGGCCGCGCGGCGATGGAGATCGATTCGGCCTGGCTGCATGTGCGCCGGGCCGCCGGGATGCTGGACGAAACCGCGCAACGCCGCGTGCTCACGGGCTTTGACAAGGCGCAGCTCCAGGCCGATTGCGGCTATGCGATGGAATTGCTGCGCGCGGCGGGCAACCGGCTGATGGATGTCGCCGGGCCGGGCGCCTTTGCCCTTTCCAGCCCCTTGCAGCGGATGTGGCGCGACCTGAGCGTCGGCACCCGCCACAATGCGCTGAACGGGCAGCTTTCGCTGGAGCTTTATGGCCGGGCGATCACGGGCCTTCCGTCCAATATCGCCCTGCTGCCCGACATCACGCCGGCCCCGGTCTGGGCGGAACCGAAATGACAGGAGAAGGACATAATATCATGGCACAACCGACCGCGCAGGAAATCGCAACATTCCTGAAGACCCAGGCCGACCTGTTCAGCGAGGGCCGTATTGACGATTTCATTGCGGCGTTCCGCGCGATCGCGCCGGGCGGCTTCAAGGTGCAGGACCCGGCCACCGGCCCGGTGCAGGAAGGCTGGGACAAGCTGGAGGCGCTGTGCGGGCAATATGTCGGATGGAAGCTGATCGTCGAGGATGTGAAGGTGAGCGGCAACGAAGCGGTCATCTATGTCCGCAATGAAGGCGACTATAACGGGCATCCTGTCAGCGTGCACAGCATCGAACATTATATATTCGGCGAGGATGGCAGCCTGCTTGCGCGCTATTTCCACCCGATGCAATAGGGAGGCGATGACCGACGCCGTGCCTGTTTCCCCCGCTGTCGATCCGCGCACGGCGGCGGCGGCAATCAGGCGTGCACGGATGCGTGAGCGGTTGCTGGACGCCGTGCTCGACCTGTATCAGCCGGGGCAGGGCAGCGGCAGTCTGGTGATCGACGACGTGATCCGCGCCGCGGACGTGTCGCGCGGCAGTTTCTACAAATATTTCGACTCCCTTGACGCTGCGGTGAATGAACTGGGCGAGCGGATGACGGCGGACCTGATCGCCGATTTCCGCAGGCTGTTCGACGATGTGACGGACCCGCTGGTCCGGGCGGTCGGCGGCGCGGCCATGGCGATGGCGCGGGCCTGGCATGATCCGCGCTGGGGCGGTTTTACCTGCCGCGTCGACTATGTCGATTATTTCGCGCGGGCGAGCATGTTCGACCTGCTGGTGCGCGACGCGCTGGATGCCGCGCGGAATGGCGGGCAGATGACGTTCCGGTCGCTCGACGTGGCGGTGGACCTGATCGTCGGCATGACGATCGAGGCGCGGCGGCGCCTGATGCTCCGGTCGGTCGAGCCACGCGCCTATATTGACGAGATGATTGAACGCACCTTCGCCGGGCTTCGTGCAGACCCCGCCGCCATCGAAGCGGCAAGCGTGCGGGCATGGGATGTGATGATACAGGCCGCGCCTCGCCTTGGCTGGTGGCGGAGTGGGGAGGGGCTGGGCTGACCGACGGACCCCGAATGCAATCGGAGAGGAATTGGCTCCAGGAGTGGCCGATGCCCTAGGGCCAATCGACATTCAGCCCTGACGGCCTGCAAATGGTTGAAGCGAGGCACGTGACTCGCTTCAATTTCCGTGCTTCCGGTGCTCACGTACTTTTAGTACGCTGCGTTGGAACGAGGCACGTGACTCGTTCCAAGGGTCACGAAAAACCACCATTTTCGGCACGTCATCATCTGAATGTCGATTGGCCCTAGAGCCGGGTCCAGCAAGGCGTCCCGGCCTTGTCCAGCGGACCGCAACTGGCCACGCGCGTCGCGCCGTTGGAAGCGATCAGGATCAGCCAGTCGCCGCTATCCTCGCACCGCAGCGCCCAGGCGGCATTGGGACCGATATCGCCCCTGAACAGAGCCTTGGACGTGCGCGTGCATGTCTGTCCCGCATCATGCATCAGCTTGGCGAAGGCCGCGCTCCGGCCGGTCGCACTCTGGGTTTCGATGGCGTTGCTGTAGATGTTGCGGCTGCTGCCCTGCCGCGTCATTTCGGCATAGCCGATCCGGACGAGCAATATGACCGCGATCATTGCTGTGGGCAGCAGCGTCCACAGCATCGCGCGACGAATGTTACCGCCGGCATGGCCGCATGCGCGGCACCACCCTCCATAACCTTCCTGCGGCGTTTTGCATCTGGGGCATTTCATCATGCCGCTCTACAGGCGCCCGGCCCAACGACACCCTATCCTTGGAGAGGAACGGACCGCTCTGCGCTGCTCCATTCTATAGAATATGGAATCGCAGGACATATATTCCGAACCCTATTGGGGTTTGACCCCGGATCGGCACGATTCGGCCGAGACTTTACAGTCCCCGGCGACGCGGCGTCAGGCCGTGGCGGCGGTGCTGCGATCGAGGATCGTGTCCGGCGTCATTCCGCCCGGCGCTCTGCTGCGGGAAATGGCACTGGCGCAGGACCTGAATGTGAGCGCGACACCCATTCGGGAGGCGCTGGGCACGCTGGCCTCGGAGGGGCTGGTCGAGGTCGAAACGCACCGGCTGAAGCGGGCGACACCGATCGACCCTGACGTGACCCGGGACCTGATCCGCGTGCAGGCCGAACTGTGGCGGCTGGGTTATGGCTGGGGCATGCCCCGTATCGGCGCGGCGGAGATCGTAGCACTGGAGCGGGCGATCGCGCGCTATCGGGCGGCAGTGGAGAGCGGCGAATATATGGCCGCGGTCATGGCCGGCCTCGATTTCCATACCATTTTCATCAAGGCCTCGGAGAGCCGCGAACTGTTGCGCTCGACGCTGGACCGGCGCGGGTTGATCGCCCGCTTCATTTTCCTGCACGGCATTGCAACTCTCCGCGAAAGCGGTCTGCGCCAGCATGAGGCAATATTGCAGGCGTTCATGGCGGGCGATCGGGACGGCGTGCTGGCCTGCCTCGACCGGATGGCGGCGCGTCTGATCGCCCTGTGCGATAGCGAAGCCGTGCCGGGCGGCGATCAAGATCAACACCAAAAGGACTGACAATGGATTTCGAACTGCCCGAAGAATATCGTTCCTTCCGGGACATGGTGCGCCGGTGGGTGGACAAGGAAGTGCCCAAGGAATGGGCGCGCGCGCTGGAAAAGGACGAGCACCACTATCCTTTTGCACTGTGGGACAAGTTTACCGAAGCGGGGTTCCACGGCGTCGGCATATCGGAAGACTATGACGGGCAGGGCGGCGACATCGTCATGCAGATGCTGCTGGCGCGGGAACTGGCCCGATCGCTGGGTGGTCTGGCGTGGATATGGGGCATCACCAGCTTTGCCGGGTCCAAATCCATCGGGCTTTACGGGTCGGCCGAACAGAAAGCGAAATATCTGCCGCTGATCGCGACGGGCCAGTTGAAGGCCGCGATCGCCTTTACCGAGCCGGGCGGCGGCACGGACCTGCTGGGTGCGATGGCCACCACCGCCGACCGGGTCGATGGCGGGTGGAAGCTCAATGGCGAGAAGATCTGGTCTTCCTCCGCGCATGTCGCCGACTATCTGTTGGTGATCGCGCGCAGCGACAGGACCGTCGAGAAGAAGCATCTGGGCCTGACTCTCTTCTGGGTGCCGACGAAGACGCAAGGCGTGAAGATCACGCCGCTGGCCAAGCTTGGCATGCGATCGATGGGCAGCTGCTCCGTTCATTTCGAGGATGCGTTCGTCGCGGCCGAGCATGTTCTGGGCGAGCCGGACAAGGCCTGGTACATGCTGCTGCCGACTCTCAATAATGAGCGCATCATGGTAGGCGCCTTCTGCCTGGGCGTCATCGACGGCGTGCTGGAAGACGCGCTCGACTATATGAAGCAGCGCAAGGCCTTTGGCGGGATCATCGGCCGGTTCCAGAGCTTGCAACATTATATCGCCGACATCGCGACCATGCAGAAGACGACCGAACTGATGCTGCATTACTGCGCCGACAAGCAGAGCCGGGGCGAGAATGTCGGCGTCGAGGCCAATATGCTCAAGCTCATGGCGTCCGAAAACGCCAATGCCGCAGCCGATATGGGCATCCAGATATTGGGCGGCATGGGCTATTCGGCGGAAACCGACATGCAGCGCTACTGGCGCGACAGCCGCCTGTGGCGCATTGGCCCCATCACCAACGAAATGGTGCGCAATGGCATTGCGGAGAGCCTCGGCCTGCCGCGATCCTTCTGAAAGACAGGTGCCTGGCGGGTGGACGGTGTCCCAATGTCCACCCGAAATTCCCGGCAAAAAATATAAGGAGAGTAAGTGCGATGATGTTTCCGGAGCAGCCGATTCCCGATCATGTGCCGCCCGAGCTGGTGAGCAAGGATTTTCCCTTCATCTTCGGCATGACGACGGCAAAGGACCCGTTCGACGATCTGGCGATGCAGGTGCATGAGGGGCCTGACATCATCTATGCCGCCCACGCCTATCCCGGCGGAACCGGCGCCTGGGTGCCGCGGCGCATGGCGCATCTGCGCGAAATTTATCTCGACACCGATCATTTTTCCTCGACCGACTTTTCGCCTTTCTCCAAGCTGGTGGGGGGCAACTGGATCAATTCCCCAGCGGAGCTCGATCCGCCCGCCCATGGCCCCTTTCGCCAGATGGTCAATCCTGCCTTCACGCCCAAGGCGATGGCGGCGCTGGAAGACAAGATCCGGCACTATGCGGTGGAATATATCGACGCCTTCGCCCTACGCGGCCAGTGCGAATTCATGAGCGAATTCGCCTTTGAATTTCCGATCAAGGTGTTCATGGAACTGATGGGCCTGCCGCACGACCGGGTGAGCGAGTTCATGGAGTGGGAAATGAACCTGCTCCACAATCACGACCTGTCCAAGATTGCCGAGGCGACGCGCAGCGTGCTTGCCTATCTGGGTGGGGAGATCGAGGACAGGCGAGCCAACCCACGCAATGACCTCATCAGCTTCGGTGTGCAGGGGCGGATCGATGGCCGGGCGCTGACCGACGATGAACTGCTGGGCTTCATGTTCAATCTGTTCATTGGCGGGCTGGATACGGTTTCGACCAATATGGGCCTGCACTTCCGGCATCTGGGTAGCCATGCGGAGGATCAGGCCTATCTGCGCGCCAATCCGTCGGAAATTCCGCACGCCATAGACGAGCTGATGCGGGCCTATGGCGCGGTGACCACTTTTAGAACCTGCAAGAAGGAGACGGAAGTGGCGGGCATCCGCTTCATGCCCGGCGACAAGGTGGCGATGTCCACCACGCTCGCCGGCCGCGATCCGGCCGAGTTCGACGCGCCTGCCGAGGTCCGGCTCGACCGGCGGCCGCGTCATGTCGGTTTCGGTTTCGGCATCCATACCTGTGTGGGCATGCATCTGGCGCGGCGCGAGCTGCGGATCGCGATGGAGGAATTTCTCTCGCGCATTCCCGACTTCCGCATCGCACCCGGCCATCAGGTGGAATGTCATCTGGGGATGATCCAGCCGGTCGCACTGCCGCTGGTGTGGACGCCCGCAAGCTGAAAAATGGGAGGGCGTTCGCCTTGTGGCGGACGCCTCACCCCGCATCATAGGTCGAGGCAGGCCTCTTCGAAATCAAGCCGGGGGTTGCGGGAATAGAGTCCTGCCGGATCGCCATAGCCGATATTGCACAGGAAATTGCTTTTCCACCGGCCGTCCGGGAAAAATTCCGCGTCGGTGCCCGCCTGATCGAAGCCCGACATCGGGCCGCAATCGAGCCCGAGCGCCCGTGCCGCCATGATGAGATAAGCGCCCTGAAGCGTCGAGGAACGCGCCACCGTGTCCGCGATCAGCGCGTCCTTGCCCTCGAACGTGCTGCGCATGTCACGCGACGGGAAAAGCTTGCCGTAAAATTCGTAAAATCGGGTGTCGCCCGCGATAATCACGGTGCAGGGCGCCTGCATCACCTTGTCGACATTGCCCGCGCTCAGATGGGGTTTCAGGCGAGCCTTGGCGGCGGCGGAGCGCAGGAAGACGAAGCGGCCGGGGTTGCTGTTCGCGGTCGTCGGTCCCCATTTGGCAAGGTCGTAAAGGGTTCGGACAGTCTCAGCGGTGACGGGCCGGTCGCTCCATTGATTATGGGTGCGGGCGTCGCGGAACAGCAGGTCCAGCATGGCATCTTCGGTCAAGACGGGCGTGTCGGGCATGATCGCTTTCTTATTTTCCGTGGGATTGGGCGATGCCCCGGTCATTCCAGCCCGCGGCTTCGCGTGCAAGGATTGCATCGGCCTCTTCGCCCAGCTTCGCCATGTCGGCATTTTCCCAGATGCGATGGCCGCCTGTGGCATAGGCGCGCCCATTGTCCCGATAGAGCAGCGCGTCGACGACGTTCGTGCGCAGCTTGTCGATGCGGCGCACCACGCGGCCGGGCGTGCCCATGACGAGCGAATGCGGCGGGATCACGCTGTCGGGCGGCAGGAAGCTGTGTCCGGCAATGATCGAGCCGCGCCCTATGACGCACCGTTCCATGATGGTCGCGCCTATGCCGATCAGGCAGGCGGGTTCGATGATGCAGCCATGGACCACCGCGCCATGACCGATAGTGCAATAGTCGCCGATGATCGTGGGATCATCCCATCCGATATGGACCATCGCATGGTCCTGCACGCTGGCGCAGCGCCCGATCGATACATGCGCTCGTTCGGAACGGACGACGGCATAGGGCCAGAGGCTGCAATCGTCGCCCAGCCGCACATCGCCGAAGATGCGGACGGTGGGGTCGATATAGGCGGGGCTTCCCATGCGATCAGCGGGTGATGACGATCTTGCCATGGGGACTGCCGGCCTGCGCCGCCCACGCGTCGGCCGCATCCGCAAAGGCATAGCGGCATGTGTCGACGGTCAGGCCCTGGGTCATCGCCATGTGGATCAGCCGGTCATAGGCGGCGCGGCGCTCGCTGGCCGGCCGTTGCCCGGTGCCGACGCCGATATGGCTGCGGAAGACGAGATCGCGCAGGGACAGCGTGACCGTTGGCCCGGCCTGCACGCCGATGCTCATCATGCGCGCGCCGGGCCGGGTGGCGCGCATCGCCGCTTCGGCGGGCGGACCGTAGATGATGTCGAGCACGACATCATAGCCGCCTTGCGAAACCGCCTTCAGCGCTGCGTCATCATCGCCTTCGCCCAATAGGGCGATCGCATCGGCATGACCGGCGGCCTGCATGGCCTCCAGCCGTTCGCGGCTGCGCGTCGCTTCGAGCCCGCGCTCAAGCGAAATCCGGTGCTCGCGCGCGAGGAAAATCAGCGCCGTGACGAGCAGCACGATG
>NZ_JBHIWJ010000113.1:0-12261 GCF_041987595.1 Sphingobium sp.
GCATCGCCGACATATTGGAGCGGCGGTCCGCGCTCAGCGTCATCATCCTGTCCGCGCAGAATACGCTCAACACCGCGATCCGCGCCACGGAAAAGGGCGCCTTTGAATATCTGCCCAAGCCCTTCGACCTCAATGAACTGACGCGGGCCGTGTCCGATGCGCTCGGCTCAGGAAAGGATGCCGATGAGGGCGCGGCAGATGCGGGCTTGCCTCATGATGGCCTGCCGCTGGTGGGACGTTCGCCCGCGATGCAGGAGGTTTACAGGACTATCGCCCGCGTGCTGTCCAATGACCTCAGCATATTGGTTCTGGGCGAATCCGGCACGGGCAAGGAACTGGTGGCCGAGGCTATCCACAGCCTGGGGCAGCGGCGGACCAAGCCTTTCGTTCCGATCAACATGGCGGCCATCCCGCGAGAGCTGATCGAGGCGGAACTGTTCGGTTATGAAAAGGGCGCGTTCACCGGCGCCCACGCGCGCACGGCGGGCAAGTTCGAGCAGGCGCAGGGCGGCACGCTGTTCCTCGACGAAATCGGCGATATGCCGATGGAGGCGCAGACCCGGTTGCTGCGCGTGTTGCAATCGGGTGAAGTGACCACCGTTGGTGGGTCCAAGTCGGTCAAGGTCAATGTTCGCATCATCGCAGCGACCAACAAGGATCTGCCCCGGCTGATCGAGGAAAATCGTTTCCGGCAGGATCTCTATTATCGGCTGAATGTGGTGCCGATCGCGCTGCGCGAACGGCGGGAAGACGTCATCCTGCTGGCCCGCCATTTTCTGGACCGGGCGGCGCAGGAGGGGTTGCCGAGGAAATCCCTGTCCGAAGAGGCGGCCCAGTTGCTGATGGTCTACCATTGGCCGGGCAATGTGCGCGAGTTGCAGAATCTCATGCAGCGATTGGCCGTCCTCAGCCGCGAAAATGTGATCACCGCGGATATGCTGCGCAACAGCCTGCCGCTGGAGGCCGTGCCCGCCGATTATACAGCACCTGCGGACATGCTGGGTCAGGCGGTGCGGGAATGGGCGAAGCGGCAATTGGGGATTGGTCTCAGCCAACCCAACCGCAGCTTGCATGATGATCTGCTGGCGGTCGTGGAACCCATCCTGTTTCAGGAAACTCTGGCCAGCGTGGATGGGAATCAGATCCGGGCTGCTGGCTTGCTGGGCATCAATCGAAACACGTTGCGCAAGAAACTGACCGATTATGGCCTTGATCCCATGCAGCTGCGCATTGGCGACTGAAGCGGCGGGACGAAGCGAAAGCGCTTTCCGATCGAAGGCGCATGCCGCTCAATTACTGTGTTTGATCGGGCACATTAATGTTGTAACTAGGTCACTATGGAAGGCGCAGTGACTCTCCCGGTGCGTGGCCGGGCCTGGAAAAGACATTTCCCGCCCTTCCTGCGCCGTCGTCTGGCAGTGTTGGTAGAGGCGGTCACGCTGATCCTGTTTCTGGGGATGGCGGGGATTACCTATTTTCTGCTCAGCGGACAGGGGCAAAGCTACACGCTGCTGACGCCACCCATCGTCGCTCTGCTTCTGGTGGCCAATCTGGTCCCCGCCATCGCGTTGCTGGTGCTGCTCGGGCGGCGGGTGGCGAAACGGCGGGCGGCCCAATCGGCCATCGGCAGCGACGGCCAGTTGCATGTCCGGCTGGTCGCGATTTTCTCGATCGTTGCCAGCGTGCCGATGCTGCTGGTGGTGATCTTCGCCTCGCTGCTGTTCCAATATGGGGTGCAGTTCTGGTTTTCCGACAGCGCACGCGGGATGCTGCAAAATGCAAGCGATCTGGCGCGGGGCTATTATGAGCAGAATCTGCGCGAGGTCGGGGATGAAACCACTACCATGGCAAGCGATCTGCGCGATTATCTGACCCAGTCCAAAGTTTCCAGCCCGCGCTTTGCCGAGGGCTATATCTATCAGGTCGTGACGCGGAAGCTGAACCGCTCCGCCATCATTGAGGTCGGCAAGGACGGGGTAGCGCGCACCGCGGCGACGGTCGATCCGGACAGCCGGCCTGCATCTGAAATGCTCACGCCGGACGTGATGAAGCGGCTGGAGGCGGGCGAGAATGTCGTGGTGGCGGCAAAGCCCAATCAGATCGAAGCGGTCACGCTCCTGTATCCCGACGCGAAAATCTATCTCTACGCCACACGCGACTCCGGTTCGACGGCTTTCAGCAATGTCGAGCGCGCCCAAAAGGTGTTGTCGGATTACGACATTTTTGCGGCCCAGTCCCGCGCCTTGCAACTGCGCTTCAACATTATGCTGTTCGTAGGGTCGCTGCTGCTGGTGGGCGTGGCGGTCTATATCGCGCTCAAGGTGGCCGACTGGATGGTCCGGCCGGTCAATGAACTGGTGATGGCGGCGCGCAGGATCACGGCGGGCGACCTGTCCGCCCGCGTGACCAGCCCCCAGGCGCGTGACGAGATCGGCACGCTGGCGTCGGCCTTCAACCGGATGACCCAGCGGCTTGAGGCCCAGACCGGCGCGCTTGTCGCCGCGAACAGCCAGTTGGATGAGCGCCGCGCGTTCAGTGAGGCCATTCTTTCAGGCGTCTCGGCGGGCGTGCTGTCCGTCGATCGGGACGGCATCATTTTGCTGCTGAACAGTTCCGCCGCGGCCATTCTGGTGCGCGAGGGCGACGATCCGGTCGGGCGTCCGCTGACGGACGTGTCGCCCGAACTGGCCGAGTTGCTGCAGTCGGAGGAGGGGGGCGGGATCGTCCAGATCCGGACCAATGGCGATGTGCGCACGCTGGCGGTCAAGGTGTCGGAAGATGCGTCCCGCCACATCCTGACGTTCGACGATATTACGCAGCAACTGTCGGACCAGCGGCGCGCGGCCTGGTCCGACGTGGCCCGCCGGATCGCGCACGAAATCAAGAACCCGCTGACGCCCATCCAGTTGGCCGCGGAACGGCTGCAACGGCGCTATTCCGAAGAGGTCACCAGCGACAGGGCGACCTTCACCCGCCTGACCGGAACCATCGTGCGGCAGGTCGGCGACTTGCGGCGGATCGTGGATGAATTCTCGTCCTTCGCGCGCATGCCGAAGCCGGTGTTCCGGCGCGAAAGGGTGGATGATATCGCCCGCCACGCGCTGTTCCTGCATGAAGTCGCGCATCCCGATATCCGTTTCGAATATCGTTCCGCCGATGGCGATATCGAACTGGTTTGCGACCGGCGGCAGTTGGGGCAGGCTCTTACCAACATCGTCAAGAACGCGGTCGAGGCGATCGAGCCGAAAGCAGCGGCTGATGATGTGCGCGGTCATGTGCGCATGACTGTTCAGCGGGACGACCTCCATCTGCTGATCGAGGTGCAGGACGACGGCATCGGCCTGCCGCCCGAGCGCGAGCGCATACTGGAACCCTATATGACCACCCGGACCAAAGGGACGGGTTTGGGCCTCGCAATCGTCAAGAAGATTGTCGAGGAACATATGGGCGAAATCCGCTTCGACGATGCTCCGGGGGGAGGCGCTCGCGTGACGCTGCGCTTCCCGATCGCGGCGCTTGAAAAACTGGAAGAGGGGCAGGTGATCGCCTTGCCCCATGGCAAAACGACTGGAAAAGTGACGGCCAATGGCGCTTGATATTCTGATAGTCGACGATGAAGAGGACATCCGCGACCTGGTCGCGGGCGTGCTCGAGGACGAGGGGTTCAGCACCCGAACGGCCGCCAACAGCGACAGCGCAATCGAGGCGCTGGACGCGCGGCGGCCATCGCTGGTGTTGCTCGACGTCTGGTTGCAGGGATCCAAACTGGACGGTCTGGAACTTCTGGACGAAATCAAACGGCGAGACCCGACCATTCCGGTGCTGATGATTTCCGGCCATGGCAATATCGACACCGCCGTTGCCGCCATCCGCAAGGGAGCGGCCGATTTCATCGAAAAGCCGTTCGAGGCCGACCGGCTGCTGCATCTGGTATCGCGGGCGACCGAGACAGAAAGGCTGCGGCGCGAAAATCAGGTGCTCCGCGCCCGTTTCGGCCAGGATGATGAGCTGACCGGTACGTCGGCCGCGATCAACGCCGTGCGTGCAACCATCAAGAAGGTCGCGGGCACTGGTAGCCGCGTGCTGATTTCAGGCCCCGCGGGCGTGGGCAAGGAAGTCGCCGCGCGCATGCTGCATAGCTGGAGCGGACGGGCGGATGCGCCTTTCATCATCGTCGCGGCTGCCCGCATGGACCCGGACCGCGTCGAGGAGGAACTGTTCGGCGTCGAGGACCCGAGCGGGCTGGTGCGCCCCGGTTATCTGGAGCAGGCGCATGGCGGCACGCTCTATCTCGACGAAATTGCCGACATGCCGCTCACTACCCAGGCCAAGATCCTGCGCGTGCTGACTGACCAGAGCTTCACGCGCGTCGGGGGACAGCGGCAGGTCAAGGTGGATGTGCGCGTCATTTCTTCGACCGCACTGAACCTTGCGACTGAAATCGAGGAACGCCGTTTCCGCGAGGATCTCTTCTATCGGCTGAACGTCGTACCGCTGGTCATTCCGCCGCTTGCGGAACGGCGCGACGACATTCCGCCGCTGGTCGAACATTATCTGGCGCGTTTCGCCGCCGAGCGGCGGGTCCCGCCGCCCGAAATTGCGAGCGACGCGATGGCGGCGCTTCAGGCCAATGAGTGGCCGGGCAATGTCCGTCAGCTCCGCAATGTCATTGAACGTACGATGATTCTGGCGCCGGGTGAGCGGATCGGTCGGATCGAGCTGGACATGCTGCCCGCCGAACTCACCAGCAACGGTAGTTCGGAGGGGATGGGCCAGTCCGCCATCATGGGTGCGCCGCTGCGCGAGGCACGGGAGAGCTTCGAGCGCGAATATCTGCGTATCCAGATCCGGCGTTTTTCCGGCAATATTTCCCGCACCGCCACCTTTATCGGCATGGAACGCTCCGCTCTCCACCGGAAGCTGAAGCTGTTGGGTATCACGGATGGGAAGGACGGTTGAGGCAGGCTGAATGCCCCTACCGCAATCAGGGCATGGACGGCTCTTCGCAATTGCGGTAGGTTCCCCATGCTTCCGACAGGCGGGAGCAGGCAAGACACCCTGCTTAAGGGTGCGAGAGCGGGTAACGTCCCGCCAATAAAGGACCGGTGAAGACCATGGCCGACAAAGTGAATAACCTTCAAGACATCTTCCTGAACAGCCTGCGCAAGAGCAAGACCCCAGTGACCATGTTCCTGGTCAAGGGCGTGAAGTTGCAGGGTATCATCACCTGGTTCGACAATTTTTCCGTACTGCTGCGGCGGGACGGCCAGTCGCAACTGGTCTACAAGCATGCGATTTCCACCGTCATGCCGGCCGCGTCGATGGATTTGACCGATTTGCGCAAGGCAAGCGACGGAAACGGCAAGTCGAAATTGCTTCAGGAAATCTTCCTGACCGCGGTGCGCAAGTCCGGTAGCCCGGTCACGATGTTCCTCGTCAACGGGGTCATGTTGCAGGGCGAAATCGCCGCCTTTGATCTCTTCTGCATGCTGCTGGAGCGTGACGGCATGGTCCAGCTCGTCTACAAGCATGCGATATCGACGGTGCAGCCGCTGCACGCGCTGGACCTCACCGGCGAAGGCGAGGGTGAGGATTGATCGCCTTTTCTTATCCCGGCCCGGTTTCTGATGAAGCGGGCCGGGGGCAGAAGCGTTAAGCACCCATGGCTGTTTTCAACAGAGACTCCGCTGACGAAGTTTCCCGTGGTGCGCGGGCCATTATCGTGCGGGCAGACATACACGGCCCTGAGCGTCGCGACAGCGATGCGCGGCTGGAGGAGGCGAGGGGGCTTGCCCTTGCCATCGGCATTGACGTTCGGGCGGCTCAGGCCTTCCGCGTGCGCGATCGCAAGCCCGCGACGCTGTTCGGCAGTGGACAGGTGGACCAGATCGCGGCGCTGGCCCGGATGGAAGAAGCCGAACTGCTGATTGTAGACAATGCGCTCAGCCCCGTGCAGCAAAGCAATCTGGAAAAGGTGACCGAAACCAAGGTCATCGACCGGACGGGCCTGATCCTCGAAATTTTTGGCGAACGCGCAGCGACCAACGAAGGACGCCTGCAGGTCGAACTTGCGCATCTCGATTATCAGGCGGGCCGATTGGTGCGGAGTTGGACCCACCTTGAGCGGCAACGCGGCGGCTTCGGCTTTCTGGGCGGACCCGGCGAAACGCAGATCGAGGCCGACCGTCGCATGATCCGCGACCGGATGGCGAAGATCCGCCGCGAACTGGATCAGGTGACCAAGACGCGGGGCCTGCATCGCGCCCGGCGGCAGAGAGCGCCATGGCCTGTCATCGCTCTGGTTGGCTATACCAATGCCGGCAAGTCGACCCTGTTCAACCGGCTGACCGGCGCTGACGTGATGGCCGAAGACCTGCTGTTTGCCACGCTCGATCCGACCATGCGCCAGATCGCCCTGCCGGGACTGGACAAGGCTATTCTGTCGGACACGGTGGGCTTTGTGTCCGATCTGCCGACGCAACTGATTGCAGCTTTCCGGGCGACTCTGGAAGAGGTTCTGTCTGCTGACCTCATCGTCCATGTTCGCGATATCGCGCATCCCGATACCGACGCGCAGCGCGATGACGTCATGGACGTGCTCAATGAACTGGGTGTCGCAGGAGAGGGCGCTTCGGAAGCGGGAGCGGGGGCCGAGCCTCCACCGATCATAGAGGCGTGGAACAAGCTCGACCTGCTGGACGAGGAAGCGGCAGAACTCGCACGGGAAACTGCGGCGCGGCGCAACGATGTCGTAATCCTGTCCGCCTTGACCGGTGAAGGAGTGGACGGTCTGCAGCGCATGATCAGTTCCCGATTGACTGCCGGAGCGCAGATGCACCATTTGCGCGTGCCGCTGTCCGATGGCGCAGCGATGGCATGGCTGCACGAGCATGGCGAAGTGGCCTGCAGCCGCGCCGAAGGTAGCGATATGCTGGTCGACGTCCGGCTGTCGGACTCCGCGCTGGCGCGGTTTCTCACTCGGCGGGGCGGTTAAGTCCTAAAGAAGGCGATGCATTTCCAGAAGTCTCGATACGGCGTCATGATCCCCCGCCGCGACAGACCGGATTAGGATTTTTCAGCTGCTGCTTGGCGCGTTGCCACAGGCCTTCCTTTTCATCGAGCGACAGTTCGGTGAAGCCGACCCCCGCCATATCCTCCATTGCCCGGAATCGGGTATCGAATTTGCGATTGGCGGCGCGCAGGGCAACCTCCGGATCCACCTTCATATGGCGGGCAAGGTTGACGATGGCGAAGAGAAGATCGCCGATTTCCTCCTCCTGTTCCGCCCGCGAATGAGCGGCGCGCACCTCATCCAGCTCTTCCTCGATCTTAGCCATGACGCCGCCGATGTCGGGCCAGTCGAAACCGGTCCGGGCCGCGCGTTTCTGGAGCTTTTCCGCGCGCAGCAGGGCCGGAAGGGCAATGGCGACCCCAGCGAGAGCGCTTGGATCAGGTTCCTTATCCGCCCGTTCGGCGGCCTTTATCGCTTCCCATTGAGCATGGCCGTCTTCCCTTCGCGCGCCTTCACCAAAGACATGCGGATGACGCCGGATCATCTTTTCGGTGATGCCGTCTATCACATCCTGAAGCATGAAATGACCGCTTTGTTCGGCCATGCGGCTATGGAAGGCGACCTGCAGGAGCAGATCGCCCAGTTCGTCGCGGAGCGCCGCCATATCGTCGCGCTCGATGGCATCGGCGACCTCATAGGCTTCCTCGATCGTATAGGGTGCGATGCTGGCAAAATTCTGTTCGATATCCCATGGACAGCCAGTTTCCGGGTCGCGGAGGCGCGCCATTACATTGGCGAGCGGCATGATATCGGCGGGACTGGCTTTGGCGTTGGAAGACATGAGGTAACCTGATTGCTGAACTGTGCAAAGGGAATAGGCGCCGAGTGAGCCGTTGGCCACCCTGAGAAAAGTTCGATAATATATATTATGTTAAACAACGTGCGATCGCGAGGCCGTGCGTCGCTATCCGTCTCAGTCCTCCAGAATGCGGCTATGCTGTTTCGTATCGCGCATGCGGACATAAACGATCAGCGACACGCCGATCATCAGGCTGACATAAATATAAAATGCCTGCTCCATGCCCATCTGCTTGAACCAGAGCGCGACGAACTCCGCGGTGCCGCCGAACAAGGTGTTGGCAAGAGCATAGGGCAAGGCCACACCCAGCGCGCGGATATGAGCCGGAAAAAGCTCCGCCTTCACGACGGCATTGATCGATGTGTATCCCGTGACGATAGTCAGTCCGGCCATGACCAGCAGACCTGCGATCATCGGATCTCTGGTAACTGCGAGCGTCGCGAAGATCGGATAAGTTCCAATCATTCCGAGCAGGCCGAAGCCGATCATCAATGGCTTGCGGCCGACCCGATCCGACAGAGCGCCTGCGGCCGGTTGCAACAACATGAAAATAAAGAGCGTTATCCCATTGATTTGTGAAGCCGTCTCTCTATCCATCCCTGCCGTATTGACCAGGAATTTCTGCATGTAGATGGAGTAGGCGTAAAAGGCGATCGTGCCGCCCGCCGTCAGCAGCATCACCGTCAGCGTTTCGCGCGGATGCCGCGTGATCAACTCAACAAAGCCGGATTTGGGTCCTCCTTCTGCTTTGGCGATGGCATAGCTTTGGGTCTCAGAAAGACCGCGACGCAGCCAGAACACGACAACCGCCAGCCCGCCCCCGATCAGAAAGGGAATGCGCCAACCCCAGTCGTCCAGTTCGGCTTCGCTCAAAATCGCCTGCAACAGCAGCAATACGCAGATTGCGACCAGTTGACCCGCGATAAGCGTCACATATTGGAAGCTGGAGTAGAAACCGCGGCGGTTACGCCCCGCCATTTCGGACAAATATGTCGCGCTCGCACCATATTCGCCGCCTATGGACAAGCCTTGCATCAACCGCGCTACGATCAGCAGCAGCGGCGCCCCCACCCCAATGGTCTGATAGGATGGCGTGACTGCGATGAGCAGTGATCCTGCGCACATAAGGGCGACGGAGAGCGTCAGGCCACTTTTGCGCCCATGGCGGTCGGCATAAACGCCCATCAGCCACGCGCCGATGGGGCGCATCAGAAAGCCGACTGCGAAAATGCCGGCCGCGCTCAGGAGTTGGGCGGTGCGATCCCCGCTGGGGAAGAAATGCTGGGCGAAGTAGAGGGTGAAAGCGGAATAGGCATACCAGTCATACCATTCGACCAGATTGCCGGTCGAGCCGCCGATAATGGCCTTGAGCCGCTGCCGCTGACTGGGTGCGGAAACCGGCATTGGCAACACTGACGTCATGGGGTCAATACCATTTCGCCATTCTGGACCCCCCAGCTTTTCAGGCGCGAAAGCATGTTCATGCCGATGACGTTCACCTCCCCAAAGGCCGGCGAAATGACGATATCGAGGTTACTTGCCCGGATTGGGCCAACGGCAAGCGTAGAGATGCTGGACCGCTTGGCGTCGATCTTGCCGTTGGCGGTCATCATGGGGATGCCCGGCGCATTCAGATCGAAGTTCAGGCCGGATGCGCGGGCCGTGCCGACCGATAGAGCTGTCACGCTGGCGCCGCTGTCGATCAGAAAGCGTGCGGGCGTGCCGTTTACCATACCCTCGACCCAATAATGGCCGTCGGGGGCAATCGGAATCCGCAATGCCTGCCCATCGGCGCGGGCGGACGGCAGTGGAAAGAGGGCTTGGTCCGTCGGCGAGGCGATGATCCCCCCTTCGCCGCCCATGCGGCCCGAGAAAAGGCCGAATTTCTCGCCGGCCTTGAACATGCCCAACAGGATCGCGAAAATCACGATCCATAGCAGCGCCATGCGAAACAGCCCGCTCAACTGGGTCCGCCGCGCGATCAGCGCCGATCCGACGAGGACAAGGGCCAGCACATACCATAGACTGGACATTGCCTGATCGGTATCCATAGCCTCTATTCCTCGCCCGCAGCAGCGCCCAGTTCGGCGACCAGACCGTCATATCCGGGTTCCACGCCTTGCGGCAGCGTCCTGCGCAGCATCGCATAATCCATGCTCTGGTCCATATGGATCAGGATGGCACGCTTGGGCCGGAGCGCCTCTATTCCATCGAGAGTCAATGCCAGATGGGGATGGGTTGGGTGTGGCTTTTCGCGCAATGCGTCGACCACCCAAATATCAAGGCCATCGTAAAGGGCCATCATATCCGGCGTCATCTCATGAAAGTCAGTGGCATATCCTATGCTGTGGCCATCATGTGTAAAGCGGAATCCAGTCGAGAAAATCTCGCCATGAGGCTGGTCGGTGCAGGCAAGGTCGATATCGCCGATGCGCAGGCCATCGGGCAGGACCTGCGGCGCTATCGTCGGGTGATAACCGTTGCGCCCTTCAAAAGCATAGTTGAACCGCTGCCGCAGCAGCTTGAGCGTCTGTGCGCGGGCGTAGGCCGGGATCGGTTCGCCCCGATGGTGATAGAGCTGGCGCACATCGTCGATGCCATGACTGTGATCGGCATGGTCATGGGTCCACAGGATCGCGTCTATATCGATGATGTTGGCCGCCAGCAGCTGGGCGCGCATGTCCGGCGATGTATCGATCAGCAGCCGGGTGGTCGGACTTTCAACAAGGATGGACGCCCGCGTACGGCGATTTTTCGGTTCGTTCGGATCGCAGGCGCCCCAGTCATTCCCGATCCGCGGCACGCCGGAAGAGGTTCCGCTCCCCAATATGGTGAGCTTGAGGCTCATGCGGTCTTGCTGAACAGCGCGCGGAAATTGGCGGAGGTCGCGGCGGCGAGTTCTTCCACGCTCTCCCCCCGCAATGTCGCGAGAAAGCGGGCCGTATCAGCCACATAGGCGGGTTCGCAAGGCTTGCCGCGATGGGGCACAGGTGCGAGAAAGGGGGAATCGGTTTCAATCAGCAGCCGCTCCAGTGGCAACCGGGCAGCGGTTTCCTGCAAATCCCTGGCATTTTTGAACGTCACGATGCCGGAAATGCTGATGTAAAAGCCCAGTTCCAGCGCCGCATCGGCAAAGGCGCCGCTGGCGGTGAAGCAGTGGATGACCCCGCCATAGGCCCCCTTCCCCATCTCGTCGCGCATGATGGCGAGCGTCTCGTCTTCCGCATCGCGGGTGTGGACGATCAGCGGAAGGCCGGTTTCGCGGCTGGCGGCTATGTGAGAACGGAAGCTGCGCTGCTGTCGCTCCCGGTCGCTATGGTCGTAATAATAATCCAGGCCGGTTTCGCCGATGCCGACCACACGCGGATGGGCGGCGCGTTCGACAAGCTTGGTCGTGTCAACATGCGGATGTTCGTCGGCTTCGTGGGGGTGGATGCCTACCGTAGCCCAGACATCGGGTTCGCGTAACGCCGTGCCCAGCACGTCATCCCACTCGCTTTCGCGCGTTGCGATGTTGAGCATCAGGCCAACGCCAGCGTTTCGCGCCCGTTCAAGCACATTGTGCTGATCTTCGATCAAACCTTTGTAATTCAGATGACAATGGCTGTCGACCAACATGGTATCAGGCCTCTTCCGCGGGCAGTTCGAGGCGCGGGAAAAGCGGTTTGGGCGTGCCCAGGGTAAAGCCGGTGCCGCGAAGCCGCGCATAGCCGCCTTTGCCGATCGCCGCATAGCCGCGCTCCTCCCCGGCAATGCCCATCTGGTCGAGCAGAGCGGCGGCGCTCGCAGGGATGATCGGCTGTATCATGATGGCAAGATTGGCAATCGCTTCGTAGAGAGTCGCGAGGACAGCCTCCATGCGCGCCGGATCGGTCTTGCGGAGTGCCCAGGGCGCCTGCGCGTCGATATATGCGTTGCTGGCGAATACCGCACGCATCCATGCCTCGATCGCGACGGATGGCGCCAGATCAGCCATGGCTGTCTGGAAAGTCTGCGCGGCATCGGCGACCGTCTGGAAAAGTTCGTCGTCGATAGGCTGGGGCGCGGGTTCAGGCAGACGTCCTTCCAGATTCTTGGCGATGAAGCTCAGGGTGCGCTGGGCAAGATTGCCGAAGCTGTTGGCAAGATCGCTGTTGGAGCGGGCGACGATCGCCTCCGCGCTGTAGCTGCCGTCATTGCCGAAGGTGACCTCGGACAGCAGGAAGTAACGCAGCTGATCGACGCCGAAGCGTTCGGCCAGCTCCATCGGATCGGCGACATTGCCGAGCGATTTCGACATCTTCTCGCCGCCCATATCCAGGAAGCCATTGTGCATCCAATAGTTCGCCATGATCTCGCCATGCGCGCATTCGGACTGGGCAATTTCGTTTTCATGATGCGGAAACTGAAG
>NZ_JBHIWJ010000114.1:0-12251 GCF_041987595.1 Sphingobium sp.
CGCATGGGGTGACGGGCGAGGTCCGTCTGAAGCTCTTCGGGGAGGGCGTGGAAACGCTCAAATCCTACAAGGGCTTCGATGCGGCGGGGCGCGTGCTGACCCTCAAGTCGGTGCGCCCCGGTCCCAACGGTGCCGTTGCGCGTTTCGCGGAGATTGGCGACCGCAGCGCCGCCGAAGCCCTGCGCGGGATCGAGTTGACCGTGCCGCGTTCTGCCCTGCCTCCTTTGGGGGAAGGCGAATATTATCATGCCGACCTCATCGGCCTGCCCTGCTTCTCCAGCGACGGCGAAGGGCTGGGTAACATCGTCGCGGTCGAGAACTTCGGCGCAGGCGATATCATCGAGGTCGAGCGACCGACCGGCAAGCGCTTCATGGCGCCGATTCATGCGGTGACGATTGCGGATGAGCGGGTTGTCATCGAAGCCGCCTTCGCGGTCTGACGGCGGAGCGCGCGCATGCCCAAAATTCTCGCCGCGCTCTATCTGCTGCTGATGGTCGCCGCAGGCTGGCGGCTCTTCTCCATGAACTGGTCGCGCGGGTTGAAGGCAGGTGCAGCGGTGGCGCTCGTCATGCCCATTCCCATGCTGTTTCTGCTGCCCGCCCTGATGCAGCCTGAGCGGCCCTTTGCCGATCTGTTGCGCGCAATCGGGATCGCTCTGATGCTCGGCGGCGGGGTGTCGTTGCTGGGCGGCATGGCCGGTGCATGGCTCAAGGTGCGCAGGGCGTGAGCTTTCGCGCGCAGATTCTGACTCTTTACCCGGAGATGTTTCCGGGGCCGCTGGGCGTGTCGCTGGCCGGGCGGGCGCTGGCCGAGGGGAAATGGACCTGCGATCCCGTCCACATCCGCGACTTTGCGACGGACAGGCATCGCACCGTGGACGACACGCCCGCGGGCGGTGGCGCGGGCATGGTCCTGCGCGCCGACATCCTTGCCCGCGCTATCGATCACGCGCTGGACAAGGCGCCGGACCTGCCTGTCATCGCGATGACGCCGCGCGGCGCGCCGATCACGCAAGGGCATATCCGCCAACTTGCCGCCGGTCCCGGCGCCACCATCCTGTGCGGCCGGTTCGAGGGCTTTGACGAACGTATTTTCGAGGCTCGCCCGGTCGAGCAGATCAGCATGGGCGACATCATCCTCTCCGGCGGAGAGATGGGTGCGCTGATGCTGCTGGATGCTTGCATCCGCCTGCTTCCTGGGGTAATGGGCGCCGCTTCCAGTGGGGATGAAGAGAGCTTCGAAAGCGGCCTTCTCGAATATCCGCACTACACCCGGCCCGTCATATGGGAAGGGCGCACGATCCCTGAAGTGTTGCGATCGGGGGATCATGCGAAGATCGCCGCCTGGCGGAAACAAAGGGCGGAAGATGATACTCGGCTAAGGCGGCCGGACCTTTGGGAACGCCATATCGGCGTTCGGGACCAGTCGCCCTCTGGCGCGCAACGCGAAAAACAGGACTTGAAGTCATGAACTTGATCCAGCAGATCGAGGCCGAAAACATCGCGGCTCTCGCCAAGGATATTCCGGAATTCCGTCCGGGTGACACGCTGCGCGTCGGCGTGAAGGTCATCGAAGGTGACCGCAGCCGCGTCCAGAATTATGAAGGCGTCTGCATCGCCCGCTCGAACAAGGGCATGGGCAGCAACTTCACCGTGCGCAAGATCAGCTTTGGTGAAGGCGTGGAGCGCGTCTTCCCACTCTATTCGCCGAACATCGATTCCATCACCGTCGTCCGTCGCGGCGTGGTGCGTCGTGCGAAGCTCTATTATCTGCGCGGCCGCACCGGCAAGCGCGCTCGCATCGCCGAGCGCCGCGATGTGCGCAGCGAGGGATAATTCCCGCGCAACTGTCCTTGACAGTTGTAAAAGGATACAGGCGGTGCCCCATCGGGGCGCCGCCTTTTTCTTTTGGTTTTAAAGGCTTGGCGGTTATTTCCGCAAGCGCTCGGATTGATCTGCCAGTCCTGATTTCGCGCCGCAGCAGAAATGCGAATTTCTCTGATGGCGGTTTTATGGCAGCGCTCCGCTTCCAGGGATTACTCAATATTTCCAACGGTCACACCCTTTTGGTCTGACTTGGGGCGAACATCTCTGGAAGTCATTGGGTGGAACAGGGGTAATAATAGCGGAAAATTCCGTCTAGGACAGGCTCTCTTCATTACAGGCCAGGGGGGCGGATTCATGACTAACAGGAATTTGGTTTCCCGTGCCGCCATGGTTGTCGGGCTGTCATCTTGTCCGACAGTTTTCGCTCAGAGCGATTCGCAAGCTGCATCGGCCAATGAAGACGCGGCCATCATCGTCACCGGCACCCGCGCCGTCGGCGTGACCGCGATGGAGAGTGCTGCGCCGATCAAGGTCCTTGACAGCGACACGCTGACCAAGGTGGGGCAGCCGAACCTCAATCAGGTGCTGATGCAGCTTGTTCCGTCCTTCACGGCGGAATCCTTTGGCGACGACACCGCCAATCTGACGCTCGCGGCACGCCTGCGCGGACTCAGTCCCAATCACGCGCTGGTGCTGGTTAACGGCAGGCGCCGTCACGGCACCTCCAACCTGCATGTGCTGAGCGGTCCCTATCAGGGCGGAGCATCGTCCGACCTCGACCTGATCCCACCTGGCGCGATCGGCCGCATCGAGGTGCTGGAGGATGGCGCCGCTGCCCAATATGGGTCCGACGCGATCGCGGGCGTCATCAACATCATCCTCAAGGAGGACAAGGGCGTCATTTCCGGCAATCTGACCGCCGGGCAATATTATGAGGGCGACGGCGAGACCTATTCCGGCAGCATCACCTTCGCGCCAGACATCGGGGACGGCAGCTATCTCAATTTCACCATGTTCCACCGCTTTCACGACTTTTCCCAACGCGGCGGCGTGGATCGCGGCATCTATAATCGCGACGGATCGATCAGCACCGATCTGTCGGCCGCCCATCAGGCCATGGCGGCGATCGGCCTGCCCGGAGCGCCAGGCACCAACCGCATCGTTGGCGATGCCCGGTCCGAACTCGCGACCGTGGTTTATAATGCAGGCCATGATTTCGATGGCATGGAAATCTACGCCTTTGGCAGCTATGGCCGTCGCGACGCGAGCTCCTACCAAAATTACCGCCAGCCCTGGCGCGTTTCGCGCTCCCCGGTGCTGGGCGTAGAGGGCGAGGAAATTCTTTACAGCGCGACCGGCTTCAGCCCACGCCAGGCGATCAAGGAGGATGATTTCTCAAATACCGGCGGAATCAAGGGCGAGGCGGCGGGTTTCCGGTGGGACGTCAGCACGACCTATGGCCAGGATTATGCGAAGCTCTACACGCTCGATTCGGCCAATCGGTCGCTGTTCATCGATACCGGCACGACCCCGTCCAACTTCTATGACGGCTTCCTTAAGGCGTCGGAATGGACGAGCAACATCGATATCGCCAGGGCGATCGAGGTCGGCATGGCCCGCCCGTTCAACCTCGCCTTTGGCGGCGAATATCGGGAAAACAGCTTCCAGATCGGCAAGGGCGACTTTGCGTCCACCTATTTCGAGGGTGGCCAGTCCTATCCGGGCTTCCTGTCGACCGACGCGGGGAAGCACAAACGTCACAACAAGGCCGCCTATCTCGACATTGCGATGAACCTGGTGGGAATGTGGAAGATCGACGGCGCCGTCCGCTACGAGGATTATAGCGATTTCGGCACCAGATGGACCTGGAAGGTGACGAGCCGCGTTGACCTGTCCGATCAGTTCGCGGTGCGCGGCACGGTCAGTACGGGTTTCCGCGCCCCTTCGCTGCTGGAGCAATATTATTCTTCGACCAATGTGGGGCCGACATCCGCCTATGTGCAGCTGCCGCCCAATTCGGCTGCCGCCAAGCTGCTGGGTTATGAGGACCTGAAGCCCGAAACGTCGAAGAATCTCAGCCTTGGTCTGGTCATCCGCCCCGTACCCAAGCTTAACGTCACCATCGACGCCTATCAGGTGAAGGTGAAAGGCCGGATCGTGGGGACGGGTTCGATTCAGGGGCTGGCCGGCGGGGTCGTCGTCAACCAGGCGGTGCTCGACGCGATCGCCGCCCATGGCAATGTGCTCGACCCCTATGTGTTGCAGGTGGGCGACGCGGGAATCAATCTGTTCACCAATGGCGCCGATACCCGAACGCGCGGCGTCGATGTGACTGCCAGCTATTCCTCTGCGATCGGCGCGGGCACCATTCTCTGGTCGCTGTCGGCCAATTACAACTCGACCAGGATCACCAGATTACGCATTCCCGAAGCGCTCTACGCGGAGGACGCACGTTCCGTTCTCGAAGATGCCTCGCCCAAATACAAGATCATCGGCGGTGCACTGTTCACCTTGGGCCGCCTTAGCATCAACCTGCGCGAGACGGTCTTTGGCCAGGCGTCGGAGGTCGTGATCTTCGGAACCACCAACCCGACCGTTAAGGTGCCCGCCGCCGCGATCACCGATCTGGAGGTGGGCTATGATCTGACCCGGTCGGTCAAGCTCAGCCTGGGCGCAAACAATCTGTTCGACAAGAAGGCGCCCACCACGCCCAATGACGCAAGCGACAACCCGATCGATGGCGCCCGCGTGCTGGACGCGCCCCTGTCCTTCACGCCCTATGGCATCAATGGCGGTTATTATTACGCCCGCATCAATTTCAGCTTCTGACGGAGCGGGGGCGGCTGGCTTTCGCCTTGGCGACCGCTTCAATCTGACGTGCGTCGCTGATCCCGGCTGGTGAACCAGAGCCCGCCAAGGCTGATAGCCGCCGCCGCTGACATATAGAGGCCGACCAGCGCCACACCCTGCATGCCGATCAGCCATGTGGCGACGATCGGCGCCAGCGCGCCGCCGATTATTCCGCCGAGGTTGAAGGCGAAGGAGGCGCCGGTATAGCGCAACTGCACGGGGAACAGGTGCGGCAGATAGGCGCCGAGCGGCCCGTAGACGAAGCCCATCAGGAACAATGCAAGGCTAAGGATCAGGAAGATCGGCAGCAATTGCCCGGTGCCCATGGCGGGGCCGAAGACCATGCCCATCAGCACCGTGCCGATGCAGCCCGCGGCCAGCACGCGGGTCGGGCTTGTCCTGTCCGACCACCAGCCCGCTATGACGATGCTGAGTGCCATAAACAGGATAGCGCCGAGCTGGATGGCCAGAAAGGTTTCCCGGTCGATCTTCAGCGTCGTCGTGCCGTATCCAAGCGCGAAAGCCGTCGCGATATAATAGACCGCAAAGCAGGCGGCGCAGGCGAAAGTGCCTGCAATGGCGGCGCCCAGATGGCTGCGGAACAGGGTCGCGAGCGGCACGGCGGGAGGGGGCGACTCTGCCCTGGCGGCGGCAAATTCGGGCGTCTCGGTGAGCTTGAGCCGTATCCAGAGGCCCAGGAACACCAGCACCGCGCTGCCGAGGAAGGGCAGGCGCCAGCCCCAGGCGAAGAAGTCCCTGTCGGAAAGGAAGAGGCCGAGCAGCAGGAATAGTCCATTGGCGGCGATGAAGCCGACCGGCGCGCCCAGTTGCGGGAACATGCCGAAGCGCGCCCGCCAGCCCGGAGGCGCATTTTCCACCGCCAGCAGCGCCGCGCCACCCCATTCACCGCCCAGACCGAAGCCCTGACCGAAACGCAGGAGGCAGAGGATCAGCGGCGCCCACCAGCCGATCGTCTGATAGGTCGGCAGGAAGCCGATCGCCAAGGTCGAGCCGCCCATCAGCATCAGCGATGTTACCAGCGTCGCCTTGCGGCCGATGCGATCGCCATAATGGCCGAACACCGCTGCGCCCAGTGGCCGGGCGAAGAAGGCGAGAGCGAGGCTGCCATAGGCGGCGAGCAACTGCGCCGAGGGGGAGGAGGCGGGGAAGAATAGCGGGCCAAACACAAGGCTGGCAGCGGTCGCGTAGATATAGAAGTCGTAAAATTCGACCGCCGTGCCGATCAGGCTGGCCGCCAGCACCCGCTTGTGGCGCAATATGGCACCAATCCCACTTGCGTCCACCTGTTCGCCCCTCGCCATTCTATTTCGCCCGCTTCTGATTGAGCAATTCATAGGCCATTACCGCGCAGGCGACCGCCGCGTTCAGGCTGTCCGCCTTGCCCCGCATCGGCATCTTCACCAGCAGGTCGCATTCGGCCTCATAGCTTTCGGGCAGGCCCTGCGCCTCATTGCCGACCAACAGGAAGCTGGGGCTTTGATAGCGGGGTTCCTGATAGTCGTGGGTCGCCTTCAGGCTGGTGCCGATCAGTTCGCCGGGCCCTTCGCGCAGCCAGTGCATGAATTCGCCCCAGCGGGCCTGGGTAATGCTTTGGGTGAAGAGCGCGCCCATGCTGGCGCGCACGGATTCGACCGAGAAGGGATCGACGCAATCGTCGATCAGGATCAGCCCGCCCGCGCCCACGGCATCGCCGGTGCGCAGGATGGTGCCGAGATTGCCCGGATCGCGCAGCGACTGGGCGACGATCCAGATATCGGCCCTGCCGCGGTCCAGCTTCGCAAGGGGGGTCAGCCGGTCGCGATAGACGCCGACCACGGCCTGCGGATTATCCTTGCCGCTGATCTTGGACAGAATGTCGGGCGTGGTTTCGATGACGTCGCCGCCCGCCGCCTCCATCGCCGCGATCAGGTCGACCGCGAGCGGATGCGTCGATCCGGCGTGAAACAGCATTTCGGGCAGCACGCCTTCCTCGCGCGCTTCGGTCAGTATGCGCAGCCCTTCGGCGAGGAACAGCCCTTCGGCCTTGCGGAACTTCTTCTCGCGCAAGGAGCGGACTCGCTTCACCAGCGGGTTGGAAAATCCGGTGATCTCGCGTGCCACGATCCTGTCTCAAGCCTTTTGAATGTCTGCCGAAGCGGCCTCTCTATAGACGGATCGCGGAAAAGGGTAGGGGGCGGCGCGTCAGGTGGCGTTGCAGCTTTCATGCCTGGCGACGGCGATCCGGTTGCGGCCGGATCGCTTGGCCTCGTAGAGTGCCATGTCCGCCACCGCCAGCCAGCTTTCGCCCGTCGGCCAGTCGCCGCTCAGTTCCGCCACGCCAAAGCTTGCCGTGGCGTGCAGCGGGGGCGCGCCGGGGATTTCCGTCGCGGCGATGGCGTCGCAGAAACGTTGCGCTGCCTTGGTCGCGTCATGCTCGCCCGCTTCGGGCAGCAATATGCCGAACTCTTCCCCGCCCAGCCGGCCAAGCGAATCGCTGGGCCGCTGGAGACTGGTGCAAAGCTGGGCGATGCCGCGGATCACCCGATCGCCGGCGGGGTGGCCGTGCGCGTCGTTGATCCGCTTGAAATGATCGATGTCGAACAGGAGCAGGCTGGCGGGCCGTTGATGGCGCTCGAACAGGGCGATAGCGCGGTTCATTTCATTGAGGAAAGCGCGGCGGGTGAGCGCCCCGGTCAGATGATCGCGCTCGGCGATGCGGCGCAGTTCCAGTTGCTCGACCACCAGCGCCGCCAGATTGCGCAGGATGGCGATCTGGCCTGGGTCGAACTGGCGCGGCACGGTGTCGATCGCGCAGAGCGAGCCAATATTATAGCCGTCGGGCGTTTCCAGCGGGATACCGGCATAGCTGCGGATATTGGGATCGCCCGTCACCAGCGGGTTGTCGCGGAAGCGCGCATCTTCCGTGGCATCGGTGACGACCATCGGCGCGCGCTCCCGAATGGTATGATTGCAAAAGGCGACGTCGCGCGGGGTTTCCTCGGCATCAAGGCCCGACAGCGCCTTGAACCATTGCCGGTCCGCGTCGACGAGCGACACCGCCGAAATGGGCACGCCCAATATGCTGCGCACCAGATCGGTGATGCGGTCGAAGGCAGGTTCCCTCGGCGTGTCCAGAACCTCGTAGCGATCAAGCGCGGCCCTGCGCGCCGGTTCATCCGTCAGCTTGGGATCGAGCATTTGCCAAGACACCTCAACAGGTGACGCAGTTTCCTGCGTCCCGCGACTCTCTTTCTTATCCGGCGATCATCGCCCGGGGATGCTTAACAAAGTTTTGGCGGCGGCAAATCTGCCTTATTCCTCGCCGAACTTGTCCTCGACCAGCGTGACCAGCTTGCCCAGCGAATCGGCCGCTTCCGGGCCGGTGGCGCTGATGGTGATGGAATCGCCCATTGCGGCGCCCAGCATCATCAGGCCCATGATGGAGGTGCCGGTGACTTCGCTTCCATCCTTGCGCACGGTGATCTGCGCGGGCAGGCCACTGGCCAGGGTCACGAATTTTGCGCTGGCACGGGCATGCAAGCCCCGCCGGTTGCTGATCCTGACTTCCTGGCTGATTTCGCTCATGTAGTGCTACCCAACAGTTCCGATGCGACGCTGATATATTTCTGACCCGCTTCCCGCGCGGCGGCAACGGCCTGACGCACGTCCATGACCTTGCGCGCGCTTTCCAGACGGATCAGCATGGGCAGGTTGATGCCCGCGATCACCTCGATCTCGCCCGCTTTCAGCAGCGAAATGGCGAGGTTGGAGGGGGTTCCGCCGAACAGGTCGGTCAGCAGGATCACGCCCGATCCATCATTGACCCGCTCGACCGCGCCCGCAATGTCGGCGCGCCGCATCTCCATATCATCTTCAGGACCGATGCAGATGGTTTCGATCTGCTGCTGCGGACCGACCACATGCTCCATCGCGACGACAAATTCCGTCGCCAGCGCCCCATGGGTGACAAGTACCAGTCCTATCATCTACTTACGTGGCCCACCTGTTTTCATGATATTGCTTTCGGGCCTCCCGGTCTGCGCTTCTCCAGGGCGTCCTGGGGCGCTGATTCCATATTGCGGTGCGAGACCGTGGGCGAAAAGCCCGCGTCTTGCAAGTATCTCGCGACACGTTCGGCGACATGAACCGACCGGTGCCGCCCGCCCGTACAGCCGAAAGCGACGGTAATGTAGCTTTTTCCGCTCTCCGCATAACGGGGCAGCAGCAGGGTCAGCAATTGCTCGATCCGTTGCAGCGCCTCCTCATAAGCGGGGTCGCCCATGACATAGGCGGCGACGTCGGGATCAAGGCCGGTCCTGGCGCGCAGGGATTCGTCCCAATAGGGATTGCGCAGAAATCGCATGTCGAACATCAGGTCGGCATTCAGCGGCACGCCCCGCGAATAGCCGAAGGACAGGATCGTCAGAACCGGGTCCGACAGCCCTTCCCGCGCGAAACGGTTGCGGATTTCCTGCTGCAAGGCATTGCTGCTCAGGCTGCTGGTGTCGATCACCTGGCTTGCCCAGCGGCGCAGCGGTTCGGTCAGTTCGCGCTCGCGAGCGATGCCATGGGCGGCGGGGCGGTCGGCGGCCAGCGGATGGCGGCGGCGCGTTTCGGCAAAGCGACGCTCCAGTTCCGCGCCCGAACAGTCGAGGAACAGGGTTTCCACATCATGGCCATATTTCGTCCGCAACGCCTTGATGCGCTGGACGATGGCGCCTGCGTCGAATCCGCGCGTGCGCGCATCGATGCCGAGCGCCAGCGGACGGTCATCCCCCTCGTCATGGCCATGGGGAATGGGCGTGTCCAGCAGGCGGTCGAGCAGCACCAGCGGCAGATTGTCGACCACCTCCCAGCCCATATCCTCCAGTGTCTTGAGCGCGGTGGTCTTGCCAGCGCCCGACAGGCCGGAAACGAGCAATATGGTCTTCGGCGCGTCCGGATTCACGACGGTCCCACGCTCCTCAAGCCCATATTCCTGACCGCCAGTTCCACCTTGATGGGCGCGGACGCCTCGAACGGCGCGAGCCGCACCACCGGAACGTCGACCCCGGCAATGGGGCGCATCGCGGGGTCCAGCGGCATGCGCTCAATCGCGTCGCTCAGGTCGACGGCGAGCGCGACCGGCGCATTGTCGGCGTGGGGAACGTCGATCAGGCCCAGGCCGCGCACCTCCATCATGCCCACGATCCGGTCGGGCGCGCGGGCGAACAGGCGACCTTCAATTTCCAGCACGCGGGTATAATCGTCGCTCACCAGAACGGCACCGCGATCGATCAGCCGCAGCGCCAGATCGGATTTCCCCATGCCGCTTGGGCCGCAGAGCAGCACGGCCTGGCCATTGATCGCCACGCTGGTCGCGTGCAGGGTTTCGGAAGAGGGTGTCGACGCCATATCGCCTTATCGCTTTGCCGCCATATTAGCTCTTGTTGGCGCTCGTGAAAATCGAATTGAGCGGGTGCGTCCCAATTAGAGGCAGCCCCAGGAATCTGTCCGGCAATGGGCGGAAGAACGCATTTCGCGGCGGCGCCCACCATGCGCCGATAGGCGCGTTTCCGGACCGCCGCTCATTCCGATGCGATGCCGGGATCGCGCTCCACCGCCATGGGCAGGCGCAGGATGAAGCAGGCGCCGCGCTGGGCATTTTCGCGGTCGGCAATGCTGATCTTGCCCTGATGTCCCTCGACGATCGAACGGGCGATGGCAAGGCCGAGGCCGCTATGCTTTCCGAACGCCTCATTTTCCGGGCGGACGCTATGGAAGCGGCGGAAGACATGCTCGCGCTCTGCCGGGGGGACGCCGGGACCTTCATCCTCCACGCTGACCAGCACTTCCCTGTCCGCCACGGTCGCAACGATCTGGACCAGCCCTCCCTCGGGAGAGAAGGAGACGGCATTGTCGATCAGATTGTCGAGCACGCGAATGATCCGCTGCTCCTCGCCCAGCACGACGGCGACATTCTTGCGCGGCCGGGCAAAGGCCAGCCGCACGCCCCGCGGCACGCCGCGCGCTTCGCGGGCAACGACCATCTTTTCGATCAGCAGGCCGAGGTCGATCGGCTCGAAACGGGTGCGGGACAGCTGGGCGTCGATCCGGGACGCTTCGGCAATGTCGGTGACCAGCCGGTCCAGCCGCCGCACGTCATCCTGCGCGATCGCCATCAACTGTTCCCGCAATTCGGGCTTGTCGACCCGGTCAAGCGCGTCGAGCGCGGAGCGGAGCGAGGCGATGGGATTTTTCAGCTCATGGCTGACATCGGCGGCGAAGGCATCTGTGGCGTCGATCCGCTGGCGCAGAGCATGGCTCATGTCGGACAGGGCGCGGGCCAGCATGCCGATCTCGTCGCGCCGGTCGGGCAGGCGCGGCACCGTGACTTCGCGCGCCCGGCCCAGCCGCACGCGAACCGCGGCGCGGGCCAGGCGCTGGAGCGGCTGGACGATGGTGCGCGCAAGGAAGAGCGAGAGCAGCACCGAAGCCAGCACCGCAGCGGCGAGCACCATGCCCAGGCGAAAGCGCTCGGCCCGGACGATGCGCGTGATGTCGCGGGCATTTTCGGTCGCCAGCAGGCTGGTGCCGTCCTTCACGTTCAACGCCGCGGAAATCATGAAGGTGCGATCGGGCGCGTAGCGATTGAGCGCCTGCGTCTGCCCGGTCTTGCGGGCGATCACGAGTTCGGGCCAGGATTGCGCCCGGTCGACGGCCGGCTCCTCGAAATTGGGCGGGCGATCGGCGGAAACGACGCGATCGATCGCCTTGTCAAGGAAGCGGGCGACATGGCGCTGCCATTCCTCCTCTTCCGGCAGGCGCAGGCGGTAGCGGGGCGCGTTCATGCTGAAGCTGTCCGCGACCAGCCGGCCTTCCCGGTCATAGCGACGAACCCGGTCGCCGGTCTGCCGGGAATAGGCCGCGATCAGGGCGTTCTGCCGGTCGGCGGGGGCGTTTTCCAGGCCAATGGCAAGCAGCTTCAATTCGCGCGCGGACTGTTGCAGCCGGTCGTCGACGATCCGCGTGCGATAGCTGTCGAGATAGAAGAAACCGCCCGCCAGCAAGGCAAGCGCGAACACGTTGACCGCCAGGATGCGCGGGGTCAGGCTGATCCGGCCGGACCAGCCCCATCCCACGCCTCCGTCAGACTTCTTCGGAGAAACGGTAGCCGGCGCCATATAGGGTATCGATTGCGTTGAATTCGGAGTCGACTTCGCGGAACTTGCGGCGAAGGCGCTTGATGTGGCTGTCGATGGTGCGATCGTCGACATAGACGTCATCCTGATAGGCGGCATCCATCAACTGGTTGCGGTTCTTGACCACGCCCGGACGGGTGGCCAGCGTTTCCAGAATGAGAAATTCGGTGACGGTCAGCGTGACGTCGCGGCCGTTCCATTTGACCCGGTGGCGGGCGGGGTCCATTTCCAGCCGGCCGCGCACGATGGGGTCGGCGACCGGCTCGTCAGGCGGGCTGTCGGTACGGCTGAACTCGGCGCGGCGCAGGATCGCCCGGATCCGCGCGATCAGCAACCGCTGCGAAAAAGGCTTCGAGATATAGTCGTCAGCGCCCATGGCGAGGCCGAGCGCCT
>NZ_JBHIWJ010000115.1:0-12014 GCF_041987595.1 Sphingobium sp.
GGACAAACCTCGACACAATCCATATATTTGCATCTGATACACTGCTCAGTGACGACATAGGTCATGTCTGCAATTCCTCACGAGGCCCCGATTGTGCGATTTGCCGAACGCCGGTTCCACAGGATCCATCGCCGTCACCGCTGAAACCAAAATTGCCTCCTCTTAGCAATTTTGCTAAGTCCGGCCAATGCCGCGAACAACCCGCCCCTTGTCGAGTCGCTCGGTCTCCGAGGACAGCGCGGTCGTCGCGGCCCAGTGCGCGCGCTGTCTTTGTGAGCTTCGGCAATCGACAGGAGAGACACAGAAGCAGTTCGCCGAACGGATCGGCATGACCGAATCCATGATCTCCCGCCTCGAAAAGGGAGATCATATGCCGACGCTGGCGACACTGAGCCGGATCGCCGCCGGTTTCGTGCGCCGGATCGAGATTGTCTTCCATGCGCATGACCATGAACATGCGGACGGGACGCGTCATTCGCATCGTCATGGTCACGGCGACCTCGACCACCATAACCAGCATGCGCTGACGGCGGCATCCTCTTCTTCGGGACTTTCCAGTCAGCGCAAGGTCAGGGGAAAATCGGCATGCGATGTTTAGCACTCCGCCGATCTGATCGACACGGCATCGGGAAACCGCATCCCGCGCGCCGCGGCGACGGCATATCGCCCCGCCTTTCCGGCCTGCGCATCGATGCTGCGGCGGCCCGGTGCGGTTTCTTTGACCCAGCCTCCACCGCCCGGGGGTCATTGAGCAGATGACCCGATCAGCGCTTCTTCATTCGGAGATGATCCATGAAGCGGTGCTTTCCAGCCGAAGCGCGGCGATATCCCCTCTGGCCGCCTCCTGGTGCAGATCCGCGCTTCATCACCAACTCGACCCTGCAAGTGCCTCGCGGCGCGATCGCCTGGACGGGCGGAGTCTTTCGGACAGGCGCGACGCTCATGGCGCCCTGCTGGCCGTCACCCGGCCCGTTCTCGATCAACTGTTTCAGGCGGTCGGGCGTTCAGGCTGCGGCGTTTTCCTGAGCGACGCCACGGGCGCCATTTTCGAAAGCCGGGTCGGCGATGGCGACATGCCGGACTTTGCCCGCGCCGGACTTGTCGATGGCGGGCGCTGGAGCGAAGCGCTCGAAGGCACCAACGGCATCGGAACCTGTCTCGTGGAAGACAGGCCCGTCATCATCCATCGCGAACAGCATTTCTCCAGCCGCAATATCGCCATCAGTTGCATGGACGCGCCCGTCCATGATGCGAAGGGGCGGCTCGTCGCGGCCCTCGACGTATCGAGCTGCCGCAACGATCATGGCACGGCCATGGCGGAAATGACCGTGGCCCTGGTGCGTGAGGCCGCCCGGCGGATCGAACGCGCCCTTTTCCACGAACACTTCCACAACGCTCGCATCCTTTTCCTCGGCGATGCGCCAGGCGGCAGCGAACTTCTCGCGGTCGATGCCGATGATCTCGTGATCGGGGTCAGTTGGGCGGCACGGCAGCGGCTGGGCCTGACGGAGGCGCAGATAAGCGGCACATCCGTCACGCTGGATGCGTTGACCGGACAAAATGCCGAGCCTTCTTTCAGGAAGGCGGACCGCACCGTGCTCCGCCAAGCGCTCGCCCGCGCCGGCGGCAATGTCAGTGCGGCGGCGCGGATGCTCGGTATCGCCCGCGCAACACTCTACAGGCGCCTCATGCGTGCGGGCCTGCACAAATAGGCACCGGGACCTGTCTCGAAACTGCGACAGGTCGCTTGTCCTGACGAACACCCACGCCTTCCATTGGCGCCGTGACCATGGAAAGCTGCCGCCACAATCGCGCGACATGCAGAAGCGCGGAAGTGAGGATGCCTGACCAATGAACATACATGCCCAGAACCGGGCCGATGCTTTGCAATCGCCCTTTGCCGCCCGCTATGACAACTTCATCGGCGGAAAATGGACCGCGCCGGGCGCCGGACGCTATTTCGACAATATATCCCCGATCAATGGCAAGGTGGTCTGCGAAATCGCGCGATCGGATGCCAGCGACGTCAATCTTGCGCTGGACGCCGCCCATGCCGCGAAGGATGGCTGGGGCCGCACATCCGTCACCGAACGGGCGCTCATCCTCAACCGCATCGCCGACCGGATGGAAGCCAATCTGGAAAAGCTGGCCATTGTCGAGACATGGGATAACGGCAAGCCGATCCGCGAGACGATGGCGGCCGACCTGCCGCTCGCCATCGACCATTTCCGCTATTTCGCCGGCGCGATCCGCGCGCAGGAGGGAACACTGGGCGAAATCGATGAGGACATGGTCGCCTATCATTTCCATGAACCGCTGGGCGTGGTCGGCCAGATCATCCCATGGAATTTTCCGTTGCTCATGGCCTGCTGGAAACTGGCCCCGGCACTGGCCGCGGGCAATTGCGTGGTGCTCAAGCCGGCCGAACAGACACCGGCCTCGATCATGGTCTGGGCCGAACTGATCGGCGACCTGCTGCCGCCGGGCGTACTCAACATCGTCAACGGTTTCGGGCTGGAATGCGGCAAGCCGCTCGCCTCATCCCCCCGCATCGCCAAGATCGCCTTCACCGGCGAGACGACGACCGGCCGGCTCATCATGCAATATGCCAGCGAGAACCTTATCCCGGTCACGCTGGAACTGGGCGGCAAATCGCCCAACATCTTTCTGGAGGATGTCGCCCGCGAGGATGACGACTATTTCGACAAGGCGATCGAAGGCTTCGTCATGTTCGCGCTCAATCAGGGCGAGGTCTGCACCTGCCCCAGCCGGGCCCTGATCCATGAAAAGATATATGACCGTTTCATGGAACGCGCCCTGAAACGCGTGCAGGCGATCGTGCAGGGCAACCCGCTCGATCCCGCCACGATGATCGGCGCGCAGGCGTCGTCCGAGCAACGCGCGAAGATTCTCTCCTATTTCGACATCGGCCGTCAGGAAGGCGCGGAAGTGCTGACCGGCGGGGCGGCCGCCGAACTGGGCGGCGAACTGGCGGGCGGCTATTATGTCCAGCCGACCGTATTCCGGGGCCACAACAGGATGCGGATATTTCAGGAGGAGATTTT
This sequence comes from Sphingobium sp., assembly GCF_041987595.1. Lineage (GTDB taxonomy): Bacteria > Pseudomonadota > Alphaproteobacteria > Sphingomonadales > Sphingomonadaceae > Sphingobium. Next base: position 3,066 of record NZ_JBHIWJ010000115.1, read on the forward strand.
CGGCCCGGTCGTTTCCGTCACCACCTTCAAGGACGAGGCAGAGGCGCTCGAGATCGCCAACGACACGCTTTATGGCCTGGGCGCGGGTGTCTGGAGCCGCGAGGCGAACAGTTGCTACCGGCTGGGCCGGGCGATCAAGGCCGGTCGCGTGTGGACCAACTGCTATCATGCCTATCCCGCACATGCGGCCTTTGGCGGATACAAGCAGTCCGGCATCGGCCGGGAAAACCACAAGATGATGCTCGGCCACTATCAGCAGACCAAGAATCTGCTCGTCAGCTACAGCCCGAAGAAGCTCGGCTTCTTCTAACCCTTCCCCCCGTCGGCGCGCTGCCCTGTTCCCCTCCCTCCAGCGCGCCGGCACCCCATCAGGAGCGATTGTCTCATGGCGAAAACAATGAAAGCCGCTGTCGTCCGCGCGTTCGGAGAGCCGCTGACCATCGATGAAGTGCCCGTTCCCGAAGTCGGGCCGGGCCAGATCCAGGTCGCGATCCACGCCTCCGGCGTCTGTCACACCGATTTGCACGCCGCCGAAGGGGATTGGCCGGTCAAGCCCAACCCGCCTTTCATTCCGGGGCATGAAGGCGTCGGCTTCGTGTCGGCGGTCGGCGCCGGGGTGAAGCATGTGAAGGAAGGCGACCGGGTCGGCGTGCCGTGGCTCTATACGGCCTGCGGCCATTGCGTGCATTGCCTTGGCGGATGGGAAACGCTGTGCGTCGATCAGCTCAACACCGGCTATTCGATCAATGGCGGCTTTGCCGACTATGTCATCGCCGACCCGAATTATGTCGGCCATCTGCCTGACAATGTGAGTTTCGAAGAGATTGCGCCGGTCCTCTGCGCGGGCGTCACGGTCTATAAGGGCCTCAAGATGACCGACACAAAGGCCGGCGACTATGTCGCGATCAGCGGTATTGGCGGCCTTGGCCATATGGCCGTGCAATATGCCGTGGCCATGGGCCTGAATGTCGCGGCGATCGATATCGACGATGCAAAGCTGGACCTTGCCCGCCGGCTTGGCGCGACATTGACGGTCAATGCCCGGAACGAAGACCCCGCGACCGTCATCAAGCGCGAAACCGGGGGCGGCGTCAACGGCGTGCTGGTCACGGCCGTCAGTGAAAAAGCGTTCGAACAGGCGGTCGGCGTCGTGGCGCGCGGCGGCACGGTGGCGCTCAACGGCCTTCCGCCCGGCGATTTTCCGCTCAACATCTTCGGCATGGTGCTGAACGGCATCACGGTGCGCGGTTCGATCGTCGGCACGCGCCTCGACCTTCAGGAAAGCATCGCCTTCGCGGCGGACGGCAAGGTGAAGGCAACGGTGGAAACAGCCAAGCTGGAAGAGGTCAACACCATCTTCGACCGGATGAAGAAGGGACAGATCGAAGGGCGCGTCGTCCTCGACCTCACAGATTGATCAGGGACCGATTGAACAGAGAAAGCAGCGCCGATGCCCGATGGACATGAAAAGGTCGCCCGCGTGACCGCCACGCCAGCGGCATTGGCGCTGATCGACGAATTGAAAGCAGAATATGGCCCCCTGCTGTTCCATCAGTCCGGGGGCTGCTGCGATGGATCTTCGCCCATGTGTTACCCGGCAGACGAATTTCGCATCGGCGACAACGACATCCTGCTGGGCCAGGTCGGCGGCGTGCCCGTCTATATCGGGCGCGCGCAGGGCGAAGCCTGGGCGCACACCCAGCTTATCCTTGACGTCGTGCCGGGCCGTGGCGGCATGTTCAGCCTCGACAATGGCCGCGAGGTCCGTTTCCTGACCCGCGGCCGGGTGTTCAGCGAAACGGAAATGGGGCAGCTAGGGCCAGGACCCCTTAATTCCGCGTTCGAGGTTTGAAGCGATTTCGTTCAGGCCGAGGAGGAAAGGCGTAGGAATATGAATATATTTCAAGGCCTTATGACGAAGGCCTGGGCGAAATCGGTCAAATCCCGCCGGGACGCCGAAATGGCTTCGATCTCGGGCCCGTGCGGCCTTGCGGGTTAAGTGAAGCAACATCCCTTCAACCTCACGAAGGCAGCGGTTCCAGCCCGAGCTGATGCGAACGATGGCGTTCACCGCCGCAGGTTTGTCCGCGCCAGTTCGAGAGCTTCGTCCCCGCGCCCGTTGATGATCGCCTTGAGCATGTAGGGGCTAACCCCTTCGCCTGTTCGAGCTGGATCTTTGGCGGGACGACAAGCTCCTGCCTCGCGGTCAGGACATCGAGATGATGACGTCCACCCAACACCGCCGACAAAGCTTGGCGGGCTGATGCGCAAGGCTTTCAACCGCGGGATATACTGGCAGGGCAAGCGGTTCGACAATGTCGTCGATCTGCTGTCGCTCGTTTCGGACGGTGTCGCCATGGTCGACGATGCGATGGTCCAGAAGCTGATGAAGACCGGGCTGCCTTGAACGGTTCCTGCAGGGCGAGGAAGCGGATTTTCCTGCGCGCTGGGAGGCTCTGACGATATTTCGCGCCGCCCGCGCGCTGTCCGCCCGGCATGGTTCGACTCTCCTGCCGCTTCCGCATTGCGGACGCATTGGCGGAAGCCACACCAGAGCTGGAATAGGGAAGCGGTTTCACCGTGCGCGTCTGATGGCGTTTTTTCCGTCACCTGCACCGCACGTTGAACAACAGCAGGCCCAGGGGCACAGGATAGTCCCTGCGAGGACGGCTGATCTGAGCGTCAGGCTTCGCAAAGTTCGATGTTTGGATGCTCCGCAATGATCTCGCGGATAATCTCGAAATAGGTGGGGCCGACTCCAGCCTCGATCGCCTCAATGTCCTGTTCGATACGCGCGCGATCATAGATATCCGGGCGGTCGAGCTTCGCGCGGTAATGCTCACGCGTCGCGTCCAGTCCCAGCGCTGTTCGGCTTTGCGCGATGGCTCTGTTGCAAAGATTGGCGGCAGTCAGAGGTAGGCTGTCGCTCTGCGCCGATCAGGCGGCTGCTGCGAAATGGTGGTTGAGCATGCCCATGGCCTCCGTCAGCGCCGAGGGCCCAATGCCAAAAGCTCTCTCCACAAGGCGCACCTCGCCCCTGATGCCGGGCTGCAGGCACCAGGGGCGAGCCTGTCCTTTGCGCAGGGCTCGCATGACTTCGAATCCCTTGATCGTGGCATAGGCCGTGGGGATCGATTTGAAACCGCGCACCGGCTTGATCAGTATCTTGAGCTTTCCGTGATCGGCCTCGATCACGTTATTGAGATACTTCACCTGCCGGTGGGCCGTCTCCCGGTCCAGCTTTCCTTCGCGCTTCAATTCGGTGATCGCTGCACCATAGCTCGGCGCTTTGTCGGTATTGAGCGTGGCAGGCTTTTCCCAGTGCTTCAGGCCTCGCAGGGCCTTGCCCAGGAACCGCTTCGCTGCCTTGGCGCTGCGGGTCGGCGACAGGTAGAAATCGATCGTGTCGCCCCGCTTGTCGACTGCCCGGTACAGGTAGGTCCACTTGCCCCGCACCTTGACGTAGGTTTCATCCAGGCGCCAGCTCGGATCAAAGCCACGCCGCCAGAACCAGCGCAGCCGCTTCTCCATCTCCGGGGCGTAGCACTGGACCCAGCGATAGATCGTCGTATGGTCGACCGAAATGCCGCGTTCCGCCAGCATTTCCTCAAGGTCGCGATAGCTGATCGGATAGCGACAATACCAGCGCACCGCCCACAGGATCACATCACCCTGGAAATGGCGCCACTTGAAATCCGTCATCGTTCCGTCCGTCCAATCTCCGCCAAGCATGCTCAAGCTTCACGATTTTTGCAACAGAGCCCGAAATCTCGAAGCCGACGCGCAGCCCCTCATTCTCCCACGGCACGCTCACCGGCAGGATGATGTCCGCATATTCGGCGGTGGGGTTCATGAACATGTTGCAGTGAACATGGAAATCGAGCGCTTCCAGCGCCTGCCGCCCGCGCCCGCCATGCGGCTGCGACACCAGCAGGTTGGAACCGAATGAGAACAGCGCGCGCACCGCATAGGGCTGTTCATCCAGCACCGCGTCGCAGAAATCGGTGCCGGTGATCCAGCCTTCGGTCGGCGGGCCGAGCGGGCGCCTGTCCAGCCCCAGCGCCTTTTTACGGGTTTCTTCCGGGATCATCGACACATCGTGCATCTTCGACACCGGATGCGCCGGATGGCGGACATTGCCGCCGGGTTTGTCGAAGCTGTCGGTCAGCGCATAGAGCGTGGCGATCGACCGTTCGATCTGCGTCGCGTTGCGATGGTGCGCCACGCCCGTCCAGGCGTGATAGGCGATCGCGCCCGCCGCGCCCAGCATCTCCGCCAGCGCCGGTATCTGCTCGCGCCTGACCCCGCAGATGCGCTCGACCGTTTCGGGGTCATAGGGTTCGACCGCTTCGGCGAAATGGTCGAACGCGGTGCGGCAGGCGATCGTCCCGTCCACCCCGGCAATCGCACGCGGCCCGGACCGTTCCAGGAAGGTTTCGTCAGAATGCGTGCCGAGCGGCACGGCGCGTCCCTCGTCCGCGTTCCACACCATATAGGCGCCGGGCTTTTCAGCATTCCCCACATCGCACCCGCGCAGGAACAGGCCGTTGTCCTCCCGCACCAGCAGCGCCGCGTTTGAATAGTCGCGCACGAAATCGTGGTTGAACAACCCGCGCGCGATCATTTCCCGCGACACGCCCATGGCCAGCGCCGCATCGGTGCCGGGCTTCACCTGAAGCCACAGGTCGGCGGTGCGGGCCGTCGCGGTCTGGCGCGGATCGATGACGACGATGCGCGCTCCCCGCGCCTGCGCGGCGCTGATCGCCTCGGCCTGCGCCAGCCAGACGTTGGAAGGGTTATGGCCCCACAGGATCACCACATCGGCGTTGCGATAATCCGCCGTCGGCGTCGGGCAGCCGAAGGTGAAGGCGTGGGCATAATCCTTGTGCCAGTTGCACAATTCGGTGGAGAAGATGGCGTTGGGGCTGCCGAACGTGCGGATGAAGCGCCATATCCAGTCATAATTGTCCGACACGGTCGAGGATGACGGCGAGGTCACGCTGAAGGCAACGCTCTCCGCCCCGCTTTCCGCCTTGATCGCGGACAGGCGCCCGGCCACCGTATCCAACGCCTCTTCCCACGAAATCGGCACGAAACCGGGGTCTTTCGCGCCGCGGGGCGCAGTGCGTTTGAGCGGGGTCGTCAGCCTGCGGGCAGAATGGGCGATTTCCGGCGCCGCGCGGCCCTTGAGGCAGGTGGCCTTGCCGGTCGGATGATCCGGGTTGTTCTTCACCGCGACCAGCCGCCCGTTCTCGACGACATTCATCGTCCCGCAGCGCGACCGGCACAGCGTACAATAGCCCGGTATTTCCTGCCGCAACATCGTCATCCCCCTCATTCCCGCGTCGCACAATAGGCTCGAACAAGCCTGCCCGGACACGACGCCTTTGTAATTGACATGCGTCAAATCCCCCGCGTTTGAAGGTCCTGACCCTACGCAGCCGTCCAGCCGCCATCGACGGACAGGTTCGCGCCGGTAATGTTGCTGGCGGCATCAGAGCACAGAAACAGCGCAGTCGCGGCAACCTGCTCGGCAGTGACGAACTGCTTGGTCGGCTGGCTTTCCAGCAGCACATCGTTGATGACCTGTTCGCGCGTCAGCCCGCGCGCCTTCATCGTGTCTGGAATCTGGCTTTCGACCAACGGCGTCCAGACGTAGCCCGGCGAAATGCAGTTGGCCGTGACGCCAAAGGTCGCCAGTTCCAGCGCGATCGTCTTGGTAAAACCGGCCAGCCCATGCTTGGCGGTGACATAGGCGCTTTTGAACGGTGATGCGACGAGGCTGTGGGCGGATGCCGTCTGGATGATCCGGCCCCACTTCTTCTGCTTCATGTAAGGCACGCCAAGCCGCGTCGTATGGAAGGCGGCTTCGAGGTTCAGCTTGAGGATGAGGCTCCACTTGTCGAGCGGAAAATCCTCGACCGGCGCGACATGCTGCATCCCGGCATTGTTGATGAGGATATCGACGCCGCCGAACGCATCGGCTGCCTCGCGCATCATGGCCTCGATTTCTTCCACTTTCGTAAGATCGTGACCGGAATAGAGCGCTTTCGCACCGCTCGCCTGTTCCAGCGCGAGGCGTTCCTGTTCGATCGCATCCTTGTCACCGAACCCGTTGATGACGATGTTCGCGCCTTCGGCCGCCAGCGCCTTTGCATAGGCCAGGCCGATGCCGGAGGTGGAGCCGGTGATGAGCGCCGTCTTGCCAGCGAGGGTCATGCCTGTTTCTCCTTGATCTGGCCGGACCGCCCAAGATCGAACGTAGCGGTGCGGCCGTGGGTGATGTTGTTGGCGATAAGCTGGTTGCCCCTGGCGACCACCGCGGACACCGCCTCGCGTCCCTGCGCCCAGTGATCGAGCATCGTACAGCGCGAAAATTCGAAATCGCGCGCGCCGCTTTCCCATGCCCGCGCCCGGTAGATGAGGTGGACGATGTTCACCGCGCTTTCGTCGATCATGCCGGCGGCGGCCTGCGCCTGCGCCGTCTGCATAAGGTCGGGCGGCAGGAGGTTCAGCAGATCACGGATGGTCTGATGCTGGCGGCGTTCGCGCAGATACTGGTCCGTCACCTGACGCGTCCGGCTGGAATATTGAATGTCCTTCTGCCGCGCCCAGATATCGGTGAGTTCGCGCGGCAACGGCCCTTCGGCGGGGAAAAGATCGACCTGAAAGATCAGCAGATCGTCCGACTGGTGATCCATCACATGCGAAAGCGGCGTGTTGGAAACAAGGCCCCCGTCCCAATAATGTCGTCCGTCGATCTCCACCGGCGGCAGGCCGGGCGGCAGCGCGCCCGACGCCATGACATGGCGCGCATCGATCCGGCCCTGCCAGGCGGGGTCGCGATTGTCGAAATAGATGAAGTTGCCGCTCTCGATATCGACCGCGCCGACCGAGAAACGCATGGGGCCGTTGTTCACCCGTTCCCAATCGACCAGTTCGTCAAGCGTCTGCCTCAGGCCGGAGGTGTCGTAAAAACTGAGCGCACCGGGCGATCCTGCCGGCGCCCACCAGGCAGGCAGAACGCGCGGGGTGAAGAAGCCGGGAACACCCCATGCCGCGACCGTCGCCGCGGCGGCAAGATGTTCCACCTCACGCAGATTGTCGCTGTGCGTGAGGCACAGATTGGGCATGCCGCCGGTCACGCGCTGCCAGAAGGCGGTGAGTTTCTCCAGCCATTGCTCACGCGGATTGCCGGCGATGATCGCCGCGTTCACCGCGCCGATCGAAATACCGGCGACCCAGTCGACCTCGATGCTGAGCAGGGCCAGTTCCTCGATGACACCGGCCTGAAAAGATCCAAGCGCGCCGCCGCCCTGAAGGACCAGCGCCACGGATTGCGGCAACGGCAGCGGCGCCTTGTCGCGCAAGGATTTCGGGCCAGACATGAACAACTACTCCAATGCAGCGGATGGGTCGGCCGCTTCTATGCGCCAAGTGCGACAGCCCCGTGATCGCCACGGCCGGCCCGTAAGGAGGGGCCGCTGCCGACGCCATCCACGTCGCCAAGGAAGACCACATCAGGCTGGACTGTCGTCGCCCCCGCCTGCGGCAGGCTGCTCGCGGCAACTCGCGGTGAGTAGGGTGGTGCATGATGCGAGAACCTCCGCGCAGGCCTTCTGCCACTCGAGCGCGGCATCCTTCATCCCCGCCAGAGCGACCGTTCGCACCTCCGCGAGATCCTGGACCAGCCCCGCAACGGCCTCGCGGCTTGCATCGGGCGCTTGGCCGGAAGGCGTATCCCGCGATTGATCGCCAATCGGGACCATGAAACCCCGGCCGATCTGAAGCTCTCGCTCCCAACCGGCCCGCGAAATCTCGGTCAGTCTCACGAACAGCCTGCCATTGGCCTGCGCGAGCGCAAGCATCTGCTCGAAAGGATAAGTCATACCGGCCTCATTGATGTCGGCGCGCGATCGCCGCGCCCCTATGCGGCCGTGCCGGCGGTCGTCTCGACATGGGCATGACCGCCCCGCGTGCCGCTGTCCGTCTTTCCGAGCAGCTTTTTCAGCTTGCCCTCAAGCGCGGTGTCCGTTTCCCAAAGTTCCGCGCAATCGATATCGACGCGCAGCAGGGCGAGGTCGGGATCGCTCTTGCCGCCCGGAAACCATGTTTCCGCGTCCTTCGCCCAGAGCTTGTCGAGCATTACCTTGTCCTCGACGACTTGCGCCATGCCCGCCAGACAGGCAAAATAATCATGCCCTTTGGACACGAACTGCGCCATCGCTCGCCCACCCTTGGCCAGGCGGCTGTTCCGGCCCACGAAAAACCAGAGCGTATCGACCTGATCGGGGTCCAACCGCGCCGTGAGCGGCTCACTATGCTCGGGAGCCTCGACCAGACCGACCATCAGGATCGGACTGACCTCCATGCGGGTCCACAGATTGCGCTTCATGCGGGCTTCATCGGTCATGATCGACTCCTGCTATCAGTTTGTCAATCAAACCTAGCCATCAGAAGAAAAACTTCAAGATCGATTAAATAATTTTCGACGTTACGAAATACCGTATCAAGAAAATACAATGATCATGATGCGCGATAGAATCGAGATTTACGCTTTAACTACATATTTCATATTTTAGTATATGTTATTATTTACCAGAACCTGGATTTTTTGAAAAGAATTTCTCAAATTTATCGGGGACACCCTTGAAGTTGTCAGCATCAAGTGGCGGCACTCCCTTGAGCGTAATATTCGGCCATTTCGGTGCGAAGGCGGCGTTGAGGTCCAGCCATTTCTCAAGCCCAGGCTCCGTATCAGGGAGAATTGCCTCCACCGGACATTCGGGTTCGCATACCCCGCAATCGATGCATTCCGCCGGGTTGATGCGCCAGGCGCGCGGCAACAGCGGCCCGAGCACCGACAACAGCGCCTGCATCACCCGCTCCCCGGCCCGGAACTCCGACCGCGCACCGCCAATCAGGCCCGGCCGCGCAATCACCAGCGAA
>NZ_JBHIWJ010000116.1:0-11993 GCF_041987595.1 Sphingobium sp.
TCATTCCGCCGCAGGATTATGACTATCTCCGTGACGCGGGCGTGCAGGGCATTTATGGACCGGGTTCCAACGTCGTGGAGTGCGCCGCCGATGTGCTGCGCCTCCTCGGCCACAACATGCCCCCGGCGGGGCTAGAGGAAGCCGCATAATGACTACGACCGCCCGCACCGACTGGACCCGCGACGAAATCGCCGCGCTGTTCGACCTGCCCTTCAACGACCTGATGTTCGAGGCGCAGTCGATCCATCGTGCGAATTTCCCGCGCAATGAAGTGCAGCTGTCGACCCTGCTGTCGATCAAGACCGGCGGCTGCCCGGAGGATTGCGGCTATTGCAGCCAGTCGACCGAGGCGGAAAGCGGCCTGAAAGCGACCAAGCTGATGGACGTGCAGGCCGTGCTTCAGGCGGCGGCGCAGGCGAAAGATCACGGCTCGGGTCGTTTCTGCATGGGCGCGGCGTGGCGCAATCCCAAGGAACGGGACATGCCCAAGCTCATCGAAATGGTGAAGGGCGTGCGCCAGATGGGCATGGAAACCTGCATGACGCTGGGCATGCTGTCGGCCGATCAGGCGAAGCAGCTGGCCGACGCGGGCCTCGATTATTACAACCACAATATCGACACCTCGCCGGAAAATTACGCCAACGTCATCACCACCCGGACCTTCGAGGACCGGATCGAGACGCTGGAAAATGTGCGTGACGCGGGCATCAATGTTTGCTGCGGCGGGATCGTGGGCATGGGCGAGACGCGCTCCGATCGCATCGGTTTCCTGCACGCGCTGGGCACCATGCCGCATCCCGAAAGCGTGCCGATCAACGCGTTGGTGCCGGTGGCCGGGACTGTGCTGGGCGATATGCTCAAGGACACGCCGCTCGCCAAGATCGACGAGGTGGAGTTTGTTCGTACCGTCGCGGTGGCGCGGATCGTCATGCCGCAGTCGATGGTGCGGCTCTCGGCGGGCCGTGAGAGCATGAGCGAGGCCTGTCAGGCGCTCTGCTTCATGGCGGGCGCGAACAGCATCTTCACCGGCGACAAGCTGCTGACCGCAGCCAATGCCGGCGACGACAAGGATAGCGCGCTGCTTTCCAAGCTCGGGCTGTCGCCGATGATGGCGCAGCCGCACGGGCATCTGGAGGCGGCTGAATAATTCAACACGCATGCCGACGAAAGCCTGCTCTCTTCTGGAAAGCGGGCATCGGCAACTCAGCCCGGACGGGCCGAGAGGAATAGGACTGGGGCAAGGATAAATAATGGCAATCACCAAGATCCTGATCGCGAACCGTGGCGAAATCGCATGCCGCGTCATCCGCACCGCGCGGAAGATGGGCATCAAGACCGTGGCGGTCTATTCGGACGCGGATGCGCGTTCGCCCCACGTCCTGATGGCGGATGAGGCCGTGCATCTCGGGCCGCCGCCTGCTGCCCAATCCTATCTGCTGGCCGACAAGATCATCGAGGCGTGCAAGGCGACCGGCGCTGATGCGGTTCATCCCGGCTACGGCTTCCTTTCCGAGCGTGAGAGCTTCCGCAAAGCGCTGGACGAGGCTGGCATCATCTTCGTCGGCCCGCCCGCCAACGCGATCGCGGCCATGGGCGACAAGATCGAGTCGAAGAAGCTCGCCAAGGAAGCGGGCGTCAACGTCGTGCCGGGTTATGTCGGCGTGATCGAGGACACTGAGCATGCCGTCCGCATCTCCAACGAGATCGGCTATCCGGTGATGATGAAGGCGTCGGCCGGCGGCGGCGGCAAGGGCATGCGCCTTGCCTATAGCGAGCAGGATGTCCGCGAAGGGTTTGAGGCGACCAAGCGCGAGGGGTTGAACAGCTTCGGCGATGACCGCGTTTTCATCGAGAAGTTCATCGAAAGCCCGCGCCATATCGAAATCCAGATCCTTGGCGACCAGCACGGCAATATCGTTTACCTGAACGAGCGCGAATGTTCGATCCAGCGCCGTCACCAGAAGGTGGTCGAGGAAGCGCCGTCGCCCTTCGTCAGCCCCGAAATGCGCAAGAAGATGGGCGAGCAGTGCGTCGCCCTCGCGCGCGCGGTCGGCTACTTCAGCGCGGGCACGGTCGAGCTGATCGTGTCGGGCGCGGACAAGACCGGGGACGGTTTCTACTTCCTGGAAATGAACACCCGTCTGCAGGTGGAGCATCCGGTCACGGAAGAAATTACCGGCCTCGATCTGGTCGAGCAGATGATCCGCGTTGCCAATGGCGAGGAACTGAGCTTCCGTCAGGAGGATGTGAAGATCAACGGCTGGGCGATCGAAAACCGCGTCTATGCCGAAGACCCGTATCGCGGCTTCCTGCCCTCCACGGGCCGCCTGATCCGCTACAATCCGCCGGCGACTGGCACCGATGACAGCGGGACCAAGGTGCGCGTCGATGACGGCGTGGTCGAAGGTGGCGAGGTCAGCATGTTCTACGACCCGATGATCGCCAAGCTGATCACCTGGGCGCCGACCCGTCTGGAGGCCATCGACAAGCAGATTGCGGCTCTCGACCAGTTCGAGATCGAAGGCCCCGGCCACAATATCGATTTCGTCTCGGCCCTGATGCAGCATGAGCGGTTCCGTTCCGGCAACATCACCACCGGCTTCATCGCCGAGGAATATCCCGAAGGCTTCACCGGCGCTCCGGCCTCTGAAACGCTGGTCAAGCGTCTGGCCGCCGTCGGTGCCTTTGCCGCCATGGCGCAGGCCGACCGCGCCCGCCGGATCGACGGTCAGTTGGGCAAGAGGCTGGCGCCGCCCACCGGCTGGCAGGTGAAGATCGGGGACGCCATCCATGACGTCGTGATCGAAGGCGATGACGTCACCGTCGATGGCGAGGCGATCGACATGGCGCTGGAATATACGCCCGGCGACCGGCTGATCGAGGCGGAGTTCGGCGAGGAGCAACTGGCGGTGAAGATCGCGCCGGTTCGCTCGGGCTTCGTGCTGACGGCCCATGGCGCCAGCCACAAGCTGCGCATCCTGCCGGCCCATGCCGCGGTCCATGCCCGGCATATGATCGAAAAGATCCCGCCGGATCTGTCGCGCTTCCTGATCTGCCCGATGCCCGGCCTGCTGGTCGCGCTGCATGTGCAGGAAGGCGACAAGGTCGAGGCGGGGCAGCCGCTCGCGGTGATCGAGGCCATGAAGATGGAGAATATCCTGCGCGCGCAGAAGGCGGGCGTCGTGAAGAGCGTCTCGGCCGCGCAGGGCGAAAGCCTGGCGGTGGATGCGATCATCCTCGAAATGGAATGAATGTTTCGGGAATGGAATGAATGTTTCGGGAGAGGCCGGGAAGTGCGTGGGCGACAATCCGCGCATTCCCGGTTTCCTCCCGAGCGGTTAGGATGGGACATGCATCTTGACCATGATCCCGCTTCCCCTGTCGGCGACAGCATCGGCTTCGACGAGTTTCTGAAGGTCGATATCCGGATCGGCACGATCCTGTCCGCCGAACCCTATGCTGGGGCGCGCAAGCCTGCCTACAGGCTGCTGATCGATTTCGGACCGGGCGTTGGCCGGAAGAAATCGAGTGCGCAGATCACCGAAAATTATGCGCCGGAGGATTTGCCGGGACGCCAGATTGCGGCGGTCGTCAATTTCCCGCCGCGTCAGATCGGCAAGTTTCTGTCTGAAGTGCTGACGCTGGGCTTTGCGGATGAAGCCGGCGCCGTCACGCTGTTCGCGCCGGACAGACCTGTCCCCAATGGTGCGCGGCTGTTTTGATGGAATTCTGGCTTGGCCGCTTTCCGTCATTCCGGCGAAAGCTGGTATCTCGGAAGAGGGCGCGCAACGCGACCTGAGATCCCAGCTCCCGCTGGGGTGAGGGCTATTGTCGAATGGCGACGAACCACCCACTCCGTCGGCGCTTGCCGCCATTTTCCTTTCCATTAAAGATGTTTGGCAGAACGGGAAGGGGACCGGAATGAGTGGGGAAGTGGCCGGATCAGGCTATGTGATGAACGCCCGTCAGGATCGTTTGGTCATCACGGCTTCGGCGGTCGGCACGGTTTTCGAATGGTATGATTTCTATATCTACGGCGTGCTGGCCCCGATCATCGGACGCACCTTCTTCCCGACCGACAATCCGACCGTAGAGCTGCTTTACTCGCTCGCAGGCTTTGCCATCGGGTTCGGGTTCCGGCCTTTGGGCGCCGCGCTTTTTGGCTATCTCGGCGACCGCTGGGGGCGAAAATATACGTTTCTGGCCACCATCGTCCTGATGGGCGGCGCGACCGCGGGCGTGGGCCTGACCCCATCGGCCGCCAGCATCGGGATGGCGGCCCCGATCATTCTCATCCTGTTGAGGATCGCGCAGGGGCTGGCGCTGGGCGGGGAATATGGCGGCGCGGCCATCTATGTCGCGGAACATGCGCCAGTGGGGCGGCGCGGCTTTTACACCAGCTTCATCCAGGCCGGGGTCATCGGCGGCTTCATCCTTTCACTGATCGTGGTGGTGGGGACGCAGTGGATCGTGGGCAAGGCGGTGTGGGACGATTGGGGCTGGCGCCTGCCCTTCATCTTTTCGCTGGCGCTGCTGGCGATTTCCCTCTGGATGCGGCTGATGCTTCGGGAAAGCCCCGTCTTCGCCGCAATGAAGGCGGCGGGGGAACAGTCCCGCAATCCGCTGAAAGAAGCCTTCACCTATCCGGGCAACAGGCGGCGGATGCTGGTGGCGATGATCGGCATCGCGGCGGGCTTCACCGTCATTGCCTATACGGTGATGTTCCAGGCGCTCTACTTCCTGCAGAGTGGCCTGCATGTCGCACCGGGCATGGCGCAGCTATTGGTGGGCGGCAGCGCCTTTGCCGGGATCGCGGCCTTCATCTTCTTCGGCTGGCTCTCCGATCGGGTGGGGCGCAGGAAGCCCATCGTCATCGGCTATACGCTGGTCCTGTTGCTCCTCATGCCGCTCTTTCATTTCATGGGCAGCACGGCGAACCCCTCGCTCACCGCCGCCGCGCGGCGGGCGCCGGTGGTGGTTAGCGGGCCTGATTGCCGTTTCGATCCCTTTGCCAAGGTTCAGCCGACCGCCTGCGGAAAGCTGCTCGATCATTTTTCCAAGCGCGGAATTTCCTATGAGAAGCGCGATGGTCCCGCGCCTTCCGTCAGCATCGGAGGCAGGCCTGTCACGGATTTCAGTTCGGAAGGCCTGGATATGGCGCTGCAGGCCGCGGGTTATGATCCAGGCACGGTGACGCCGGACTCGTCCCGTGCCCTTTTGCTGTTTCTCGCGTTGCTGCTGCTCTGGACGCTGTCGGGCGCGACCTATGGGCCGGTCGCTGCGTTGCTGTCGGAATATTTTCCGGCGCGCATCCGCTATAGCTCCCTGTCGATACCCTATCATGTCGGAACCGGCTATTTCGGCGGATTTCTGCCGCTGGTCAGTCAATATATCGTGGCCCGCACGGGCGATCCCTATGCGGGCCTATGGTATACGATCGCAGTGGTTGCCGTGGCTCTTATCACCTGTCTGATCGCGTTGCCGGAGACGCGGGGCGCAAAGATGGACGCCTGATGCCTCGACGATGGCTCCGGGGCGCGCTATCCGCAAGCTGATGACCGACTTTTCCGCTCCGCTGCGCCTGCGTCTGGATGGAGACGCGCTGCTCTCCAACTGGCTCTGGCTAAAGGGGCAGGGCGGCGCGGCAGCGTGCGGCGCGGCGATCAAGGCCAATGGTTATGGGCTGGGCGCCGCCCAGGTGATGCGGCGGCTGACCGGCGCGGGATGTCGCGATTTTTTCGTGTCCAACTGGGCCGAAGCGATGTTGCTGGAGCCGTTGCTGCACGACGGCCTGTCCCTGTCCGTGCTGCATGGCGTTCGCGAAGAGGATATGGCGGTGGCGCTGACGTCGCGCGCGCGTCCTGTGCTGTGCAGCGAGCGGCAGGTGGCGCGGTGGAAGGCGGCCAATGGCGGGCCGTGCGATCTGATGGTCGATACGGGCATGAACCGGCTGGGGCTTGACTGGCGCGGGGATGTGGCGGGGCAGGTCGAAGCTTTGCAGCTCAGGACGCTGCTCAGCCATCTTGCCTCTGCCGATGAGGATAAGCCGCTCAGCAGGTGTCAGTTGGAGCGCTTCACCGCGCTTAGGCAGGGCGTCGCCGCCGAGCGTTATAGCCTGGCGAACAGCGCGGGAATTTGCCTGGGCGCGGATTATGCGTTCGACATGACGCGGCCCGGCATTGCGCTTTATGGCGGCATTCCCCGGCGGGAGGCAGCGGGAGCCATCCGACAAGTCGTCTTCCCGGAGGCGCAGGTGCTGCAAAGGCGCCGGGTTCTGGCGGGGGACGCTATCGGCTATAACGCCACGCATGTTGCGGTAGCCGACATGGAGATCGCGATCGTGAATCTGGGCTATGCCGACGGTTATCTGCGCGGCTTTTCCGGCCGGGGCGCGATGCACCGGGGCAATGAACGGCTACCGGTCATCGGCCGGGTGTCGATGGATCTGGCGGCGGTCGACGTGTCCGGCGCGACGGATATTGGGGAAGGGGACTGGCTGAGCGTCGATTACGCCCTGCCCGACGCCTCCGCGATTTCGGGACTGTCGCAATATGAATTGCTGACCGGGCTGGGCGCGCGCTTCGACCGGATCTGGGATTGATGCAAAAGGGCCGCCAATTCCTTTCGGACTGACGGCCCCCTGCGATATTTCAGATAAGAACTTAGCGTTCGATGCACATGGCAACGCCCATGCCGCCGCCGATGCAGAGCGTGGCGAGGCCCTTCTTCGCGTCGCGCTTGCCCATTTCATACAGCAGTGTCGTCAGCACCCGCGCGCCGGACGCGCCGATCGGGTGACCGATGGCAATCGCGCCGCCGTTCACGTTGACCTTGTCCGCGTCCCAGCCCAGTTCCTGACCGACCGCCAGAGCCTGCGCGGCGAAGGCTTCGTTCGCCTCGATCAGCTCCAGATCGGCAATCGACCAGCCCGCCTTTTCCAGCGCCTTGCGTGAGGCCGGGGCGGGACCAATGCCCATGATCGCCGGGTCGACGCCGCATGTGGCAAAGCCAGCGATGCGGCCGAGGATGGCCGCGCCGCGGCGGGCAGCTTCCGCCTCTGTCATCAGCACCAGCGCCGCCGCGCCGTCATTGATGCCGCTGGCGTTGCCCGCCGTCACCGTGCCGTCCTTCTTGAAGGCGGGCCGCAGGCCCTGCATCGCTTCAATGGTGGCGCCAGCGCGGATATATTCGTCGGCATCGACGATGGTGTCGCCCTTGCGGCCCTTGATCGTGACCGGCGCGATTTCGTCCGCGAACCGCCCGGAAGCGCGGGCGGCCTCCGCCTTGTTCTGGCTGGCGACCGCGAAGGCATCCTGCGCCTCGCGGCTGATCTGATACTTCTCGGCCAGATTTTCGGCGGTTATGCCCATATGATAATTGTTGAAGGCATCGGTCAGACCGTCATGGATCATGGTGTCGACCAGCGAGACGGGTCCCATCTTCGCACCGCCGCGCAGATATTGCGCATGGGGAGCCATCGACATGTTTTCCTGCCCGCCCGCAACCATGATGCGCGCATCCCCCGCGCGGATGGCCTGAGCGGCCAGTGCGACCGAACGCAGGCCCGAGCCGCAAAGCTGGTTGAGGCCGATTGCGGTGCGTTCGACCGGAATACCGGCATTGACGGCGGCCTGACGGGCGGGGTTCTGGCCCTGACCGGCGCTCAGCACCTGACCGAGGATGACTTCGTCCACTTCTTCGGGCGCCACCCCGGCCTGGGTAAGCGCGGCGATGATCGCGATGCGCCCCAGTTCATGCGCCGGAGTCGAACCGAACGCGCCCATGAAGCTGCCGACGGCGGTACGCTTGGCTGCGGTAATTACGATGTCAGACAAAGCCTTGATCCTCACTTCCGGGGGTGATTGCTTTCGCGGCCGCACATATCATCATCCGCCATGACTGGAAAGCCATTGGGACAGCGGCTCCCACATCTGCTGCCGCGCGCTGCCCCCCACGATCATGCCGACATGACCCAGCCGCAACGTCACGTTTTGCTTCATTTCCGGGGCGGCGCCGGCGGGCACGATGCGGTCGGTCGCGGAACGGATTGAAAATGTGGGGCAAGAGAGTTGCTTGGGGTCTACAGCCTTGCCGCCGACCCGCCATTTGCTCAGCCCGCTCGCATTTGCGGCATAAAAATTCTCGAACAGATCGCGCCCCGCGTCATAGGTGAGCGGTGGGCCACCATTTGCCCAATCCTCGACCGCCAGAAAGGCATGTTCCTCGTCGGACCCATGGGGCGTGTCCGCAAAGGCCGCATATTTGCGGATCGTCCGGGCCGGGTCCATCGCCCAGAAGCCCGATTGCAGCACTTCCATGGGAACATAGCCCAGTCGCTGGCAAAGGGGCTTTGCGCCGCGCCACAAGGCGCCAATCTCTTCACGATCCGCCAACGCGAAGCCTTTGAAATTCCAGGGCGAGGCGATGGCCGCGACAGCTTTGGGCGTCTGCAATGCTGCGGCGCCGATGACCAGATTTCCCCCCAGGCAATAGCCGACAAGAATGGGCGGCCGGGGCAGGGCGGCCAGCAGGGGCAGCAGCCGTTCGGTCACATGACGGTCCAGCCCCAGATGGCCATCGTCCGATGCGGGGGTGCCCCAGTCGACCAGATAGGCGTCATGTCCTGCTGCGCTCATGTGGCGCAGCATGGAGCGGCTGGGCGACAGGTCCAGCACCTGCGGCGGATTGATCAGCGACGGCACGAACACCACCGGCGCGCGGCCATTTTCCGCGCCATATCGGAGCAGCTTCGCGCTGCCCGCAGATGCGAAAGCGAGCGGCGCGGGCGGTTTGGGCGGGCGGCGGGCCTCTTGATATCTGCGCAAACCGTGGAAAGCGCGTCGGCGCAGTTCGGGATCACCCTCCGTTTCGCGCCATAAAATATTGAGAAAAAGGGGTAAGGGCCGCGGCCCATGTTGCGACGCGGCATTGTGCTGTGCTAATGCGGAAAATGCAGGTGTGGGAGAGGTATCCATGGCCAAATCTAAGACCGCGAACGAATCCGAACCGGTCGTTATCAAGAAGTACGCTAACAGGCGGCTATATAACACAGAAACGTCGAGCTACATCACGCTGGATCTTTTGTCGCAAATGACTCGTGAGGGGCGCGAGTTCGTTGTCGTTGATGCGAAGACCGGAGAGGACATCACGCATAATGTCCTGACGCAAATCATCATGGAGGAAGAGCAGCGGGGCAAGAATATGCTGCCCGTCAACTTCCTGCGTCAGTTGATCGCCATGTATGGCGATTCCATGCAGTCCATGGTGCCGCAATATCTGGAAGCCTCAATGGATGCCTTCCGCAAGAACCAGCAGCAGTTCCAGGAAGCCATGAAAGGTGCTTTCGGAGGGGGACCGCTGGCCGAGATCGCCAAGCGCAACATGCAGATGTTCGAGGCCGCTGCGAGTGCCTTTGGCACCGGTATGCCGGGGATGCCCGGTATGACGACGCCTCCGCCAGCGCCGGCCGCCGATGAGAGCAAGGATGACGAGATTGCCCAGCTCAAGGCGCAACTGGCGGCCCTGAATGCAAAGATCGACAAGCTGAGTTAGGTCTTCGGGGTCGACATGGGCGGCGCGCTTGGCCTATGGCGCGCCATCCACTCGAATGTAAGGTCGATCCCGTGAAGCACGCCCTTTCCGTTACCCGCGAACAGGATTTCGCCGCCTGGTATCAGGCCGTCATTTCCGAAGCCGACATGGCCGAGGAAAGCGGCGTGCGCGGCTGCATGGTCATCCGGCCGTGGGGCTATGGAATCTGGGAACGCATGCAGAAGCTGCTGGACGAGCGCATCAAGGCGACCGGCCACGAAAATTGCTATTTCCCGCTGTTCATTCCGCTTTCCTATTTCGAGAAGGAAGCCGAGCATGTCGACGGCTTCGCCAAGGAAATGGCGGTCGTCACCCATCACCGGCTGATCCAGAAGGACGGGCGGTTGGTGCCCGATCCCGAAGCGAAGCTGGAAGAGCCGCTGGTGGTTCGTCCGACGTCGGAAACGGTGATCGGCGCCGCCTTCTCGCGCTGGGTGCAGAGCTGGCGCGATCTGCCTGTGCTGATCAACCAGTGGGCCAATGTCGTCCGCTGGGAAATGCGCACGCGCATGTTCCTGCGCACCGCCGAGTTTCTCTGGCAGGAAGGGCATACCGCTCACGCCACCGTCGATGAGGCGATGGAAGAGACAATGAAGATGCTCGAAGTCTATCGCAGCTTTGCCGAGGAATGTGTCGGCCTTCCGGTCATCGCGGGCGAGAAGCCGGAGAATGAGCGTTTCCCCGGCGCTGTCGCGACCTATTCGATCGAAGCGATGATGCAGGATGGCAAGGCGTTGCAGGCGGGGACGTCGCACTTTCTGGGCACGACCTTCTCGTCTGCGCAGAATATCAAGTTCCAGAATGCCGAAGGGCAGCAGGAACTGGCGCAGACGACCAGCTGGGGCGTTTCGACGCGCATGATCGGCGGCCTCATCATGGTCCATGGTGACGACGACGGCCTGCGCGTGCCGCCGCGGGTTGCGCCCTATCAGGTGGTCGTGGTGCCGATGCTGCGCGACAATGACGAGGATGCCGCGATCCTCGATTATTGCGGCGATCTGGTGTCGCAGCTGAACAGGCTGGACGTGTTCCGCGAGCCGGTGCGCGCCCTGCTGGATCGCCGTCCGGCCAAGGCCGCCAACAAGCGCTGGGGCTGGGTCAAAAAGGGCGCGCCGATCGTGATCGAGGTCGGCGGGCGCGATGTGGCGGGCGGCAACGTGTCGGTCATTCGCCGCGACCGGCTCTATCGCGAAGATGGCAAGCTCGACAGCCAGATTGTGGCGAAGGGCGACTTCCTGGGCGCGGTTTGCGGAATGCTGGAGGAAATCCAGCAGGCGCTGTTCACGGAGGCGCAGGCGCGGCTGCTGGGGAATATCGACAAGTCGATCGCCTCGCTCGATGCGCTCAAGGCTTATTTCGGCCAGAGCAAGAAGCCCGGCTGGGCGCTGGTGCAGTGGGCCAAGCCGACCGGCCCGGCGCTCGACAAGGTGGTCGAATGGCTGAAGGGCGAGAAGCTGACGCTGCGCAACGTGCCGACGGACGCGGAGGCGGCTGACGGCGCGTGCATTTTCACCGGCGAGAAGGCGGTGGAGCGGGTGCTGGTCGGGCGGAGCTACTGACCTTTAATCCGTTGAGCGAAGTAGAGAATCGGTTACGCGACCGTATCTCGACTTCGCTCGATAGGAACGAAGGTCAGCACTGGAGCCGACCTCCAATCCTATAGCACATATTTGCTAAGGTCGGTGTTGCGCGCCACTGCGCTCAACTGTTTCTCGACATAGGCCGCATCGACGACCAGCGTTTCGCCCTGACGGTCTTCGGCCTCGAAGCTCACATCCTCCAGCAGCTTTTCCATCACCGTCTGGAGACGGCGGGCGCCGATATTCTCGACCTCGCTGTTCACCTCGGCGGCGATCTTCGCCACGGCGCGGATGCCGTCCTGAGTCAGGTCGATGGTGACGCCCTCGGTCGCCAGCAGCGCGCGATATTGCGCGACAAGGCTGGCCTTGGTGTCGGAAAGGATCGCGACGAAATCATCCTCCGTCAGCCCCTTCAACTCGACCCGGATCGGCAGGCGGCCCTGCAATTCCGGCAGCAGGTCGCTGGGCTTCGCAACATGGAAAGCGCCGGACGCGATGAACAGGATATGGTCCGTCTTGAGCGGGCCATATTTGGTCGAAACCGTCGTGCCCTCGATCAGCGGCAGCAGGTCGCGCTGCACCCCTTCGCGGCTGACCGACCCGCCGCGTACATCGCTGACCGCGATCTTGTCGATTTCGTCGATGAAGACGATGCCGTTCTGCTCGGCGCTGGAAATGGCGACACGGGCGACATCGTCCTGATCGAGCCTTTTATCCTGCTCCTCCTCGACCAGCTTGTCCCAGGCGTCGACGACACGCATCTTGCGGCGCTTCTTCTGGGTCTGGCCGAAAGCCTTGGACATCATGTCGCTAAGGTTGATC